>NZ_CP102262.1:2400000-3000000 GCF_025147325.1 Bacteroides stercoris ATCC 43183 | reverse complement strand
ATGCCATGCGCAACGGACAGACGAAGCCCGGTTACAACCTTCAAATCGGCACCGAAAATCAGTTCATCACCGATTTTGCACTCTTCCCGAACCCTACGGATACACTGACCCTGATTCCTTTCCTGCAATCTTTTTCAAACAGGTATGAACGGATGGCCCATACGGTGGTTGCTGATTCCGGCTATGGCTCCGAAGAGAATTACCGCTTCATGTCCGAAAACGGCATGGAAGCCTACGTAAAGTACAACTATTTCCACATGGAGCAGCGGCCGAGATTCAAACCGGCCCCGTTCAAGGCCGAAAACTTCTACTACAATGAAGAACATGACTTCTGCATCTGCCCTATGGGGCAAAGGATGCGGAGGATAGGCACCAGGAATGTGAAAACCGCATCCGGATATGTCAGCGAAAATGCACGGTACAGAGCTGTCAGGTGTGAAGGTTGTCCCCTGCGATGCCGCTGTTTTAAAGCAAAAGGAAACAGGACGATAGAACTGAATCATAGGCTTAGACAATACAAGCGGAGAGCCAAAGAACTGCTCTGCTCTGAGAAAGGACTGAAACACAGAGGGCAGAGATGCATAGAACCGGAGGCCGTGTTCGGACAAATTAAAAACAATATGAACTACAAACGTTTCCGACATTTTGGAAAGGACAAGGTCTTCATGGACTTTGCCTTCCTAGCCATTGCCTTCAATATAAAAAAAATGTGTGCAAAACTGACAAAAGAAGATACGAAATGGCTGATTGGATGGTTTTATGAACTTACTGTCGCTTTATTTAGATGCTGGAGACACATAAATCAAAGAAATCTTCGAATTATCGCAGCTTAAAGAAAATGAACAGATTTGTATAGTGATGAACAAAAAAGAGGTGCATCGTGCATTACGACACACCTTCATCTTTTATGCAAAGATGCGTATGTTACTTTATCTTATTCAAGTTTTCCTGTGCCTTTTCCGGTTCTATGGTCAAAGCTTTGGTGAACCATTCCTTTGCTATTTCACTGTCGCCCGACAGCCATGCCAGCACGCCCAGGTTGTTCCATGCACGAGGATCGTCTTTTACCCTTTCTATGTATTGCTGCGCGCGGTCAAAGTCACCGTAAACGATGTTGGCAGAGGCTGCGTTAATGTTTGCCACAATATCTGTGGGATAATTGGTAGCGGCTATTTCGTACACTTCCCTGTATTCTTTCGTACCCGGCCGGAAGTTCTTGGCTACGCCGTACATTTCCTGCAGATTCAGCATCTTGGGATTGGTGTAAATTAACGTTGCGGCTTCGGAGTTGCGTACTTCGCGTATTTCGTAATCTATGGCGATAGACAGACGACGCAGGCGGGGATAATATTCATTCATCATGGCACGGTAGGAAGCGCTGCCCAGTCCTGATTTCAGTCTGGCTTCACGTACATCGGGGTTGGTGTACTTATTGATTATTTCCAATGCTTTGTTCGCATAGTCGGGCTTATCTTCCTCAAGCATCTTGACAAGGCTGTCCCAGTCTTCACCGGCTGATGTTACGTTCAGTATGCTGTCCGGGAAGTGATAACTTCCTCTGAGATAGAGGGAGAAAGAGTCGGCGCGTTTTGTGGCTACGCGGTCGTTGGTCTTGGCAGAGCCGTCGGGTGAAGCATAGCCGCATATGTTGATGGCTTTGAAAGTAACCAAGTCGCCTTCGGTTAGCGGGTTCAGGGTTTCCTTCAGCTTTTGAAGCTCAGCGGAGTTGTTTTTGAAATCGGCTTTGAATTCCGTTCCGCCCGCTGCATATTCTATATACAGGGTGTTTTGTTCAGAGCGCACTTTCAACGGCTTTTCTGTCGGGGTGAGGTAGGATACCATGCTCATGCAGGGTTCGCAGATGGAACCTTTCTGCGGCAATGGTTCTTCTTCTACCACAACTACCGGTTCTATCACCTGAATCTCGGGTAAATCCAGCAGACAGTCTTTCCTGCCTTCCTGCAATATCCACATATCCGCCTGGCTCATCCATTCTTCGTAGGGGAGGCATACGGTATAGTTCACCAGGTTTTGGCGGTCGGCAGACTTGCCTTTAATAATGGTATAAGGCGCATTGTAATCGCCTTTCCTGGCAAGCTTACGGTCTTTGTGGCGCATCTTGAACTTGTTTTTACCGGTGACGACAACAGGCGGCAAGGTCTTGCAGTTCTTTCCCGCAAACAATACCGGAGTAAAGGCGTAAGACTGGGTACTGTTGACTTTTACGGCTTCCATATTAAACTTAAAGTCCAGGGTCAGCGTATCGTTTTCCAGAGTCAGTACCGGCTTGGTGACTTTTACCTCACCTGCCCATGCTGCCAATGGCAGCATGGCAAACAGTAGACAATATATCTTTTTCATATTCTTCTTGTTTTGGTTGATAAATTCAGAGTGATTGGGTTTCTACCGTTTTGTATTTACGCTTGTGCTTCGGTCCGAAAGTAAAGTTGATACCCATATTTACGTTGACGGCTGCACGGCTGATAGGAGCGTAGTAGGCCGGTTCGTATTTACACATGGGAACATCTGCACCAATGAAGAAGTTGAAGCCGCGCGGGTGGAAATTCAGCATGATGCCGGCATCGGAGCCAAAGTTGGATAAGGCGTAGTTTACCGATGCTTCAAACCAGGAGAGGGGAGCAACATTTGCCGAAACGCGTGCTTCCGTCCATGAGTGCTTGCCTTGCATGCGGGTGGTGGAGAGGAAGCCGAAGCTCAGACGGTCGTAAGCGGGCAGGGTATATTGAGCGCCCAGGTGCAGGGTGGCTGCAAGGGCGGTGGTACGCTTTAACCCTTCCCCTGCTTTATCAAACTTTGCCAGATCTGCCAGGTCATCTACCAATTCGTCCACTTGGGTGTCCAGTTTCTTGTTATTGTTGGTTCCGTCGTCTTTCACGGAGATGTCGCTAAAACCGTCGAACGTGAAGTCTTTGCTCATTGTTCCTTTGGTGGTGTTTTTCCATGAAATGAAACCGAGGTCGAGCAAGGAGGCGGAGAATGTCCATTCGTCATTCAGTTTGTAGGTCGCTCCCAAATCAATAGCCATACCGAAACCTGTGGGGCCGAGGTTGTCCGTATCGAAATCGATGTCATCGTATGAAATCTGTCCGTCGGTTCCGTCTTTCAGTATCGGGGTTCTGTCTCCGTTGGCGTCCAGGATATAGTCGTCTTCCTGATAGTTGCCGGTTTCGCCTTTGGTGGGCACGATGAGGCCTTTGGCAGACATGTAAAGCTCGGCATTTTTCGGAGTGATGGTCCATTGGTCCTGAGAGGCGAGAATGTTCAGTTCGTCGATGTGCATGGTTGCTTTTGCCAGTCCCACGAGCGCTTTTACTTTGGCGCCTACCGTGAGGCGTTCGTTGATTTCGCGTGCATGGCCGAAAGTAATTTCCGCATAGTTGGTAGATACGATGTTCACGTTCTTCACGTTGTAGCTGCTTCCCGTTTCGCTGGCTACCCCGTTTTTCATGAACTTGAAAAGTTCATCGGGCATGAAAACGTTGGTATTGGACTTTACGGAGATGCCGAGTGTGTTAAAACCGCCCCAGGCGTGGAAGCCTAAGGAAAGAATCGATTCGTCTACGTTGACACCTACTTTCAGCCTTTTGGGCAATCCTTTCAGGAATTCGGCGCTGCTCACTTCCTCGTTCATAAAGGTGGTGAGGTCGCCGTTGGCTTTCTTGAAGATAAAGTCGCCTACACCGCCTGTGGATTGTGCGCCGATTGTGAGATTGCCCAAGCCGGGAAAACTGACGTAGCCGCGTTCGCCCATAAAGGCGGGGTTTAGTTCGTGACGGTAGGTACTTCCTTCCAGAAAATAGGTTGAACGGCTGTTCTGTGTCTGTGCCATCGCATCGCCGATAGCAAGTGTCGCTACGGCTCCGGACAGTATAATCGCTAAAACATTTGTTTTCATTCGTTTCGTTATATATGATTGTTGAATCTTTTGTCTGTATCGCATGAAATAATTTCCCTTAGTTCAAATCTACTTTGATGCCGTTGGGAATTTTGAGTTTCATGTCTTTAAGCTGCATCCATTGTGTGCTTAGCAACTGAACATCGGTGGATTGTCCGGGCACGGCTGTTATCTTCAGCTTCAGGCCGTCCAGCTTGCTGATGGCGCCTTCCGCCGTTTCGTTCAAGTTGACATTGAGCGCGCTTGAAACTTCGGTCTTGCCGTCTTTGCTTTCCGTGATGGTTCCCTCTACGGTTACGTCGATGTCTTTTATCACGTTTCCGTTGGCATCCAGTGCGCTTACGTTGTCGTTCTTGATTTCCATTGCCAAAGGAATGGTGTTGACGGCATTTATGGAAAGAACGGCTTTTTTGATGTCTACATCTTCAAGGTCGAGGTCGAAGTTATCGAGTGTTTCTTCATACACGATTTTCAGGTTGCTGCCGAAGCTCAGGGGGATGTCGATGTCGTATGCGCTGTTCAGCGTGTAGTCCTGTCCTAAATTGACGGTATAATACTGTTCTGTCTTTACGGCCGGCTTTAGCTCAACGTTGATGTGGTCGGGTATCGTTTCGATAATATCATTCAGATTGGGTACGACAACTTTGGTTGCATTTGCCTCAACAACCGTTTGCTCATCACGTACTATTGAAATTGTCTGTTGCTTGTCTCCGCTGGGTTTTAATGTGATGGATGCACCACCGTTACCGCTTCCTATTTTAACGGTCTTAGTTACTTGGCCGTCCTTATATCCGGTCAGGACACCATCCATTTCTACATTCGTATTCAGTGGATTGTTGGCATTGAATGAGAAAACAGGATTGGTGATGTCCAGTCTTATTTCATCGTCTTGCAGGAAGTCAGGCAGATTGTTCAGTTCCACTTCGGTAGGCTTCACGTCGATGTCAGGCTGGATGGTGCCGTAAACTTCGCTTACAGCCATTTCTGCAAGGGTGACTGTGGGGGTGATACTTAACGAACCGCTACCTTGGGGATTATCTACATATATATCTTGCATTTCTATCGTTATCTTTTGGTTCTCGATTTTAAGAATTCTATCACCTTCCTTTTCTTCAACTCTATTTCCTTCACCGTATGTGCTTCCGAATACGTATTTGTTGATTTTCAGTTCTTTTGTAAACCCGGAGGGCCTTATTTGTACATTGGTCATGGTAAGGGTCTGTCCGTTCAGTCCGTTCTCTTTCTCGAACTGTATGAAGTCCGGGAAGTTGATTGTCATAGTTCCAACTTCAACCAATGAGGTTGAAATTTCATCGCCAAGTTCTAATTTAAGAGTCAGGGTCGTTGGCATATCGGCAGCTAAGGAGCCGATTTCTATGACGGCTTTGTCCACGTTGTGAGCTTCGGCGTTAATTTTGCCTTCTGATTGTGCATTTGATACACGAGCTATGGCTCCGGAAACCAATAGCGTAATCGCATCAATAATATTCTCGGACTCTGCAACCGTAACAGTTCCCACCGACGTATTCGTCTCATCAATATTATCCTTTTTCAGCAGATGATATTCTCCATCCACAATCTGCAAATCATCCCCCTCGTCCAGTTCGATGATTTTATCCAATGTTATCTTCTCCGTATATCCCACGGGAATTGCCAGATGTTCGCCACCTGCACTGATTGTCATGTCGATGTCCTTGTTCAGGTCATAACTGTTATCGATGCACGATGTGGTTATTCCGAACGATGTCAGTAATAGGGCCGCAGCTATAAGCGGTCTTTTCTTTGTGTTTAGCATCATAATTTTACTGTTTATAATTGTTTTGTTGTTTACTTATGTATTCAATATTATGGAAAAATGGAATAGATTAAAAGAATTTCGGGCTACTTTTAAAAGCTGTGCAAATGTATAAATTTTATTTAATTAATAATACCTTAATCGTTAAAAATGCAAGAATATGGGTGAAATAAGATTGTTTAATCCTTTCTGATACACAACTGTTTTATTGAAAATAGTTTATAGTTAAAATGCTGAAATATTCGGCTGTATACTGAATGCCTTTCAGTCGTATACTCATCCTATTTCGGTCGTATACTTAAATAGGCTCAGTCGTATACTGAATAACGCCACTTTTATGTCTATTGATTATCAGTGAATTACAAATTCTGTATAAAAATAATAAATTACGACAATTTGAATCTTTATTCTTAAAACTGCTTAAAAATTACTTAAGGCATAAAGTTTAATATTTATCTTTGAACAATTTACAATCAAAACATAAAACCGATAATACTGAATGATACAAATTATACAATTAAAGGGAACAGACAGGCGGCTATATGAGCTTGTAGCGCCATTGGTGATGAATCCCGATGTCTTAAAGCAGAATTATAACTACCCGTTTCGTACATCGGAAGATTTTGTTTGGTTTGTGGCAGTAGAAAAGAGGAAAGTTATAGGTTTTATACCCGTAGAAGAAAAGAAGAAAGAGTGTATCATTAACAACTACTATGTAGAGGACAATAATGAAAGCACGCTGAAGCTATTATTGGAGAAGGTTATATCGAATGCAACTGCGGGTAAGGAATTGACATCGGTTACTTTCATGGAGCATTGTTCTCTTTTTAAGGAATTAGGTTTTTCGGAGGAGAAAGTCTGGACTCGCTACGTGAAAATGAAAAAAGACAGATAACTATGGCTGTTTCTAAAAATGTATACGAACTTGCGCAGGAACGTTTAGAGCTGATTTTTAAAGAGTTCGATACAATATGCGTGTCGTTTTCCGGAGGGAAGGACAGTGGCGTATTGCTGAACTTGTGCATAGATTACATCCGGCGTAATAATTTAAAGCGAAAATTGTGTGTGTTTCATATGGATTATGAGATACAGTACACCGTAACCATAGATTATGTAGACCGTATATTGGAAGCCAATAAGGATATTCTGGAGGTCTATCGGGTATGTGTCCCTTTCAAGGTCACCACCTGCACATCCATGTATCAGAGCTATTGGCGTCCCTGGGACGAGAGTATGAAGGAGCTTTGGGTGCGTCAGATGCCGCAGGGCTCTTATACGAAAGAAGCGTTCCCTTTCTATACGGAGAAAATGTGGGATTACGAATTCCAGATGCACTTTGCCAAATGGCTGCATCAGCGGAAAGATGCGGTGCGCACCTGTTTCCTTATTGGCATCCGCACGCAGGAAAGTTTCAACCGCTGGCGCAGTATTCATCTGAACCGTAAATACCAGATGTACCATAACTACAGGTGGACTTCCAAGATAGGCAATGACATATTCAACGCTTATCCCATCTACGACTGGAAAACAACGGACATATGGACTGCCAACGGTAAGTTCGGCTTCGATTATAACCATCTGTACGATTTGTATTATAAAGCGGGTGTCAATATAGAGCGCCAGCGTGTGGCAAGTCCGTTTCTGTGCGAGGCGCAGGAGAGCCTTGCATTGTATAAAGTGATAGACCCCAATACCTGGGGGAAGATGATAGGACGTGTCAACGGGGTGAACTTTACCGGTATCTATGGCGGTACTCACGCCATGGGCTGGCAGAGCGTACGCATTCCCGAAGGGTATACCTGGAAGAGCTTTATGCAATTCCTGCTTTCCACCTTGCCCGAAGAAACCCGGCGCAACTATCTGAAGAAGCTGACCGTCAGCATCGAATTCTGGCGGACAAAAGGGGGATGCTTGGGCGAGAATACCATAAAGAAGCTGCAAGATGCAGGCATTCCCATCGAAGTGATGAATCATACCAATTATAAGACAAACAAGAAACCTGTCCGCATGGATTATCTGGATGATATCGATATAACGGAATTCAGGGAAATCCCTACCTACAAGCGCATGTGCATCTGTATCTTAAAGAACGACCACGCGTGCAAGTACATGGGGTTTGCCCTGACCAAAGAGGAGATATACAAGCGAGACAAGATAATGGAACAATTCAAAAATATGATGTTATGAGTGTAGATAAAAGTCCGGTATATAATGTAAAAGCAATTCCCGTAGAAAAGATACAGGCCAATGATTATAACCCCAATGTAGTGGCACCGCCCGAAATGAAATTGCTGGAACTGTCCATCTGGGAAGACGGATTTACAATGCCCTGCGTGTGCTATTACGACCAAGAAAAAGACAACTATATATTGGTAGACGGCTACCACCGCTATCAGGTATTGAAAACTTCCAAGCGGATTTATCAGCGCGAAAACGGCTTGCTGCCGGTTGTTGTAATTGACAAGGAGCTGTCCAACCGCATGGCGTCCACTATCCGCCATAACCGTGCGCGCGGGGCGCATAACATCGAGTTGATGTGCAACATCGTTGCCGAACTGGACCGTGCCGGTATGTCCGACCAGTGGATTATGAAAAACATAGGAATGGACCGGGACGAGCTGCTTCGTCTGAAGCAAATTTCGGGTTTGGCAGACCTGTTTGCCAATAAAGATTTCAGTATTCCTGACAACAAGCCGGAATATATGCCTTGATAGTTGAAATAATTCTCCTGTAAACTTGCATATTTTAGTCAAATCGCCTACATTTGTCAGCACATAAACAGAACAAACAAGTTGCATGGTCTTCGGACACAGAAATAAGTGCTGCATGAAAAAAATATTGGTTAGCGGTGGTGCCGGCTTTATAGGTTCTCATCTGTGTACCCGGCTGATTAAAGACGGACACGAAGTAATATGCCTGGACAATCTCTTCACCGGTTCGGAAGAGAACATAGCCCACCTGAAAGGAAATCCCCGTTTTCAGTTTGTGCTTCACGATGTGGAATTGCCCTATGAGGCGGAAGTCGATGAGATTTATAACCTGGCTTGCCCCGCATCGCCGGTACATTATCAGCACGATGCCATAAAGACTATTAAAACTTCGGTATTGGGAGCCATCAATATGCTGGGGCTGGCCAAAAAGACGGGTGCAAAAATCATGCAGGCGTCTACCAGCGAAATCTACGGCGATCCTGTCATACATCCCCAAGTGGAAAGTTATTGGGGAAATGTAAATCCAATCGGTATCCGTTCTTGTTATGATGAAGGCAAGCGTTGCGCAGAGACGCTTTTTATGGATTATTACCGTCAGAACGGAATACGCATAAAGATTATACGTATTTTCAATACATACGGTCCGCGCATGCTGCCCGACGACGGGCGGGTGGTTTCCAACTTTGTGGTCCAGGCATTGCAGGACAAGGACATCACCATTTACGGTTCGGGCGCCCAGACCCGCAGTTTCCAGTACGTGGACGACTTGATAGAGGGGATGGTACGTATGATGAATACGGAAGAAGGCTTTATCGGTCCGGTAAATTTGGGCAATCCCAACGAGTTCTCCATCCTTGAACTGGCAGAGAAGGTTATTAGGCTGACAGGCTCCAAATCAAAACTGATATTCAAACCACTGTCGCACGATGACCCGAGACAACGGAAACCGGACATTACGTTGGCCAAACATAAACTGGACTGGCAGCCTGCAATAGAGCTGGAGGAAGGCTTGCTCCACATGATTGAATATTTCGGCAAGTATCGTTCCTGAATAAATATGGTACCAATAACGGGAAAAAATATAATACAAAGATGAACATGGAAATAAATCCTTCTGAGTACAAAATCCTCATCGTAGATGATGTGATGTCCAACGTATTGTTGTTGAAAGTACTCCTGACAAATGAGAAGTTTGCGATTGCTACGGCAAACAACGGACGGCAGGCCTTGGAGCAAGTGGATAAAGAACGTCCGGACTTGCTGCTGCTGGATGTGATGATGCCCGATTTAAGCGGCTTTGAAGTAGCGCAGCGTCTCAAATCCAATCCCGATACAGCGGATATTCCAATCATCTTTTTGACAGCGTTGAACAGTACGACGGATATAGTGAAAGGTTTTCAGGCGGGTGCCAGCGACTTTATCTCCAAACCTTTCAATAAGGAAGAGCTGATAATCCGTGTCACTCATCAGATTTCATTGGTGGCGGCCAAACGTATCATTCTGAATAAGACGGAAGAGTTGCAGCGCATCATTGCCGGGCGCGACAAGTTGTATTCTGTGATTGCCCACGATCTGCGTTCTCCGATGGGCTCTATCAAGATGGTGCTGAACATGCTGATGCTCAATCTGCCCGTTGAGAAGATTGGCGGTGAGATGTACGAACTGCTGACAATGGCAAACCGGACAACGGAAGATGTGTTTTCATTGCTGGATAACCTGTTGAAGTGGACAAAAAGCCAGATTGGCAACCTGAATGTTGTCTATCAGGATGTGGATGCCGTGGAAGTGGTAGACAGCGTGATTGATGTGTTCAATATGGTGGCCGGCTTGAAGAAAATTACCATCCGTGAAGAAAAGCCGGAGAAGCTGCCTGTCTGTACCGATATTGATATGCTGAAAACCATTATTCGCAATCTGCTGAGCAATGCCATTAAATTCAGCAACGAAAATTCGGAAGTGTTGGTGAAGATGGAAGAGCAAGGAGATACGGTGGTAGTCAGTGTAAAAGACAGCGGCTGCGGCATCGATGAAGAAGGACAGCAGAAACTGCTGCATACAGATACGCATTTCAGTACGTTCGGCACAAATAATGAAGAAGGCTCCGGACTGGGATTGCTGCTGTGTCAGGATTTTGCAGTGAAGAGTGGCGGCAAGTTGTGGTTTACATCCAAGAAAGGAGAGGGTTCGACATTCTATTTTTCCATCCCGTTGAAGAAATAAAAAAGAGTACAATAAAACAATAGGGTGCTAAAGTGATATTGGCTGCAATATGATTTCTCAGATTTTATTACTTTAATTGCCCTATTGTTTTTTATTGTACTCCTCTATTTCTTGCACAGTCTTTTAAAGTCACAGTATTCGCATTTCTTCGCATCTTCCGTTTGGGTAAAAGGCTCTTCGGGATTGTATATCTCCTGCAGGAGCGCTGATAGCCGTTCGCGAAACTCATCTTCATAAAACGCAAAATTGTTGACCGGCACTTTGGGCTGGCGCGGTGCGCCCATCTCGATAACGGGCGAGTAACTCTCGGATGCCGCACGGTGGATGTACAGCAGGGATGGAGCTACCTTCAGTCCTTGCTTGCGGCACATAATGGCAGCATACAGGAAAGTCTGGAAGATGTAGTTCGGACGGTTGTCGGCAGGGGTAAACAACTGCTCTATGCTTTCGGGAGTCTTGGGAGTGCCACCCGTCTTGTAGTCCACGATGCGCAGGGTATCGCCTTTGCTGTCCATACGGTCTATCGTTCCGCCGATATTCAGCGGAAGCATTCCGGAAGGAGTCTCTATCTCCAGGGTTTCCGTTACTTTTTGTTCCATGCCTTCCATACGGAAAGGGGCGTACTGCAGGTCGTTGCGGAGCAATTGCCGCAGATAGGATGCGATTACTTTGGAGTGGATAAGCTGTGTGCCGTTGTATTCGGGTTGCTCGCCGGCAGGCACATGGAAAAACTCTTCCTTGAAGGCGGTGTCTACGTATGCCTGCAACCTTACGTCGTTGCGGAGCAACTGCTCCAGGTCTTCCCGGCGTATCTCCTTTCCGTTGGCTGTGAGGTCCTGGTATACCAGCTCGGCGGAACGGTGGAAGATGGTTCCGAACAGGGCGGAGTCTATCTCTGCGCTTACCTCGTCGGGAGCTTTCAGTCCGGCAACGTAGCGGTAGTAGAATCTGAGCCGGCAGTCGAGGTAGGTGTTGAGTGCCGAAGGCGAAAAGAGTGCGTTGGGATGCCGGCGGATGTCGTATGCGTTGTACATCCGTTGCAGTACCTCGTCCGTCTTGTGTATTTCAATCTTGAGGCTTTGTTGGGGAGATTGCCCGGCTTCCAGATATTGGCGTGAGATGTCGTGGGGAGACTCGACGAGAAACTGGAGCATGAAGCGCGACATCTCACCCCGGTTCAGTCCGTCGGATGCCGTATTGTACAGCAAGGTAATGTTCTCCGCACGCTGTATGAGGCGGTAGAAGTAGTAGGCATACACGGAGTTCTTATGCTCGATGGTAGTCATGCCGAACGCCTTGCGCAGGTTATAGGGGATGAAAGACGAATCGCCGCCCGCCTTGGGGAGCTGCCCTTCGTTGAGGGACAGCATGATGAGGTTGCGGAAGTCGAGGTTACGCGTTTCCAGTACGCCCATTACCTGCATGCCGATGGCGGGCTCGCCGTGAAACGGGATGTTGGTGGCGGTGAGCAGGCGGTTCATCAGGCGTTTCAGCGTGTCTGTATGCAGGCTCAGCCCGTCATTCTCTATCAGGCTGAGCAGGCGGTTGATGAGGGTGTAGCCCTTGAATAGGGACTCCCGGTAGAGCTGGTTGAAGATGTCCTCTTCGTCTTTCTCCTGACGGTATATGACGGCCACTTCGCGCAGCAGCTCGGTGAGATAGCGGCAGATGGCAGCAGTTCCGTTCTGCGGGGTGAATACCTGTTCGAGAAAAGCGTCTTTTTTAAGCTCCGACGGGAGAGGGTAGAAGCGGTTGTCCTTGGTGAGCTGCTTCTCCAGGTCTTCGGCCGTGGCGGACAGTTGCCGGGTGTAAGGATGCTTCAGTACGGCAAGTGCGGCTTCGTAGGTATAGCGTCCCGTATCCCTGCGGTAGCCGGTAGTTTGCAGTTCCATAAGGGCATTGATATAGCTGTATACGGGTGTCTGCGCCAGTGGAAATCCCATGGTTATGTTTACGTTCTCCACTTCCGGCGGGATGGAGTGCAGCACGGGCAGCAACAGTGCCTCGTTGCATAGCACAATGGCGTTTTCCTTCTCCTTGCTTGCTTCGGTATCGCTTTTCACGACCGTGCGCACCCATTGGGGCAGGTAGCGGGCCTGCGCATTCTCCGTAGGAGCGGATATGAAACGTATTTTCTTGGGATGCCGCAAGACATCGAAGGCAGTTTCGGGCAGTTGGTTGGGAAACAGCTTCAGGTTGCGCAGGATAAATTCGCCCGCTTCGTGCACATAGGGCGGTTGCTGTTCGTGGGGCAGGCGGGTGTAGAACACGTCATAATCCCAGTAGAACATAGCTTTGCCCGCATCCTGCAGGCGTTGGAAGAAGTGGGTTTCTACCTTGTTCAGCACGTTGAAGCCCACGAATACGTAGCGGTCGTAGCGCAGCCGGTCCGTATCAAGCTCCTCTATTACATGGCGGTACATCATGCCTTCGTATGCGATGCCCAGTTCGGAGAGGTTCTTCCGGTAGTGTCGGTAGATGTCTCCCAGCTTGTCCCAAAGGGAGATGAACTTCTCTTTGAGCTGCGTGCGTTTGTCGATGGAGAAGTTCTGGAAAAACTGTTGTATGGCTTCTTCCTGCTCCTGGTCGAGGAAGTCGTAGTCGTCCATGATGTTCTTCAAATCCTGCAGGTTGCTGAACAGCTTGTCGGCATCTACCAGGTTCTTGTCGGCATCGTCGAAGTCGCTGATAAGCAGCTCGCCCCAGAAATAGAAATCATCCAGAGGCTCTTCGCTGTGCGTTTCTTCGCGGAACACTTTGTACAGTTCGCACACCAGCCGGATAGGGTCGCCGGGTTTCAGAGGCGAAAGGCTGCGGAACAGTTCGCTGATGTTGACATATGCGGGAGACCACAACGGGCGGTCGCTCTGAGCCGCCAGGTATTCGTTGAAGAACAGGCTGGCACGCTTGTTGGGGAATACGATTGCCGTGCGCGACAGGTCGTTCCCTATCTTGGAGTATAGGTCTTGGGCTACTGATTGAAGGAATGTTTTCATACTTTCTCTATTATTTCTTCTTCTACATACCACAGATACCCGCTGATGGCATTGGCGTCATATCCCATGCGGACAAGTAATTCCATATACCCTTGTACCTGTTTGTTATATTTCTTGTTGGGCTTGCCGAACTTGAAGTCTACGACCACGATTGCACCGTCGCGCATCATTACGCGGTCGGGGCGGCGGTTGCGGAGCTCTCCGTTCTCCTGCCAGATGATGTCGCATTCGTTGAACAACTGCCAGGTTCCCGAATACCAGTCCTTGATTTGCGGTTGTGCAAATGCCTTGCGGGTGAGTTCCCGTATCTCTTCCTCTGTCTCGGCACGGCCGATGATACCTTCGAATACCAGACGGTTGACGGCATCGTCGATGTCCGCTTCCGTTTCAATGGCGGAGAACAGCGTATGCAGCAGACGCCCCCGGTTGATGAAGCGCCGGCCGGACTCGGCTTCGTCTACTCCGGCTATGAAGTCGGCGGAACGGTTGGACTGCCGGAATTCGATGTCGTGGCGCATGCTTTCCGTATGTACCGGAAGCTTGACGGGCTTCTGTGCAAGCTTGTTCACAGTGCGGTTTTTCCCGTCCGGAGTGTCCGCATCCTTGTCCTTTCCCTTCCGAACGCAGTGAAGGAGCGCCTCTTCCGACGGATATACCGCTCCGCTTTCATAGATGCTCCCTTCTTCGTCCCAACCTCCTTCTTCCGCTTTGGCCACTTGGGGCAGGGCGGCGGAGAGAAGTTCGGACATAGTGCCTTTCTGGTCTTTCCGGCTCCATACGATAAGATTCTTTCCGGCACGGGTGAATGCCACGTACAGCAGGTTCAGGTTATCCACCCACAACTGCAACCGCTCGTTGAGGTAATCCTGCCGGTAAACGGACTCCGCCATTGTGGACGAGTAGTTGACGGGTACAAGGTCTATGGCATTGTACGGCGCTTCGGGGGCGGTGCACCACACCAGTTGGTTGTATGTTTCGTTCTCCAGTTTCCAGTCGCAGAAGGGGATGAGCACGGTATGGAACTCCAGTCCCTTGGACTTGTGGATGGAGAAGATGCGTATGCCGTCCATTTCTCCGCTGGGAATGGTTTTGTTGCAAAGCGTCTCGTCCCAGTAGCGGATGAAACCGTCGAGGTCGGAAGAGTTGTTTTGCAGGTACTCTGTCACCGCATCGAAGAAAGAGAACAGATAGGCGTCCTGCTTTCCGATGCGTCCCATGTCGAACAGTGTGAAGAGTTCTTCCAACAGTTCGTACAGAGGCATCAGGCGCAATTCGTCCATACGGGCGACGAACTCTGCGGGAAGCGCGGTCCTTGCATCGGCGGTCAGCAGTTTGTGCCAGTCGGCAGGCGCTGCAAGGGGAGCTTCCGCTTCTCCCTTACCGGTAATCTGCAAACTGTAATTCGTGATTAACGAGGCTCTTGCTATCTTTTCTTCCGGATTGGACAGGTAGCGCAGGGCATCTATCAGCATGCAAATGGCAAGCGAGGCATCCAAGCGGAACGCTTCGTCCGATACAACGGGCAGGTGCAGCTCTTTGTCGAAGTAATCCGCAATGGGTGGTATATTCTTGTTTTTGCGCACAAGAATGGTTATATCGTTCAGCTTTACGCCTTCCGAAAGCAGCCTTTGCACTTCTTCGCCCATAGCCGACAGGGTCTTTTCCGTATAGTTCTGTTCTTCATCGGGCTCCAGGAAGGAGACTTTGACATAGCCTTTGTTTTCCGTCTTGGGAGACTCCTGGGCTACATCGGCATAGGCGCGTTTCAAGGGGATGCACTCTTCCTTCAGCTCTTCCAGATGCAATGCGTTCAGATAGTCTACTGCGGCGGTAAACAGGCGGTTGTTGAAGTGGATGACATTCGTTTCGCTCCGACGGTTTGTCTTCAAGGTTTCCACGCGCACCGGGAAAGGGAAGGGGAGCTGGACACCGCTTTCGCAGTGTAGGGGTTTAGCGTCGTAAAGTGGCACTTCAGCATCGTAAAGTGGCACTTTAGCATCGCAGAGTGGCACTTTAGACTGGTCGCTTCCCAAGCTGTTCAATATCCCCCAGTCGCCATTCCGCCAGCGGTATATGGACTGTTTCACATCGCCCACAATGAGGCTGTCCGCTCCCTGCGAAAGCCCTTCGAGCAGCAGCAGGCGGAAGTTGTCCCATTGCATGCGGCTTGTGTCCTGGAACTCGTCTATCATTACGTTGCGGATGTTGGCGCCTATCTTCTCGAATACGAAAGAGGAGTCGCCTTCGTGCACTAATTTGTGCAGCAGCGCATTGGTGTCGGACAGCAGAAACCGGTTGTGCTCGCGGTTCAGGGTGCGTACTTCTTCGTCGATGTGATTGAGCAGTTGCAGTTTGTTGAGGTGTTGCAGCGAGAGGCGGCAACTGTTTATCGTGCGGTTCTTCTGCGGGCGGAATCTTTCCGCATCCTGAAGCAGGGGTATCAGGCTGGTTTCGGCAAGGCGGATAATCTCGTCCTTGCGCGAAGATGTCTTGGTAGCCCAGTTCCTGGCGTCCGCCAGGCAGTTTTGCAGGGTGGCATTCAAAACATCCTTATCCGCCAGCCGTCCGTCGCGCAGCTTGCGGAAATAGCTGCCTATGCCGCGTGCACCGCCTTTCAGGTCTTCGGGCACAAGGGCATGGCCTTCCAGCTCGCCTTCGAACTGGTCGTAGAAGCCTTTCATCTGCTCCAGTGCATCGGTCTCCATTTCACGCAGTACGTCGCGATAGAGCTTTATCGTTTCGGGAGAGCGCAGCTTGAACCGCAATCCTTCGCCGCGTTCTATGTAGCTTTCGTCGAAAATGTTCCGTCCGAAGCTTTTTACTTCGTTGGACACATTCCAGCGTTTGTCATCGGCAATGCGCTCGTTGATGTAGTCCAGCAGCCAGGCCAGTACGGGCGAAGAGGGGGTGAGCTTTTCAATCATGCTGTCTACGGCGTCGCTCAGCACCTCGGCGTTGTTCAGCTCGATGTTCAGGTTGGGGCTGAGTTCCAGTTCGCGGGCAAGGTTGCGCATGACCGACTGGAAAAACGAGTCGATTGTCTCCACGCGGAAGCGGCTGTAGTCGTGCAGCATATACTGCAATGCCATTCCGGCGCGTTGGCGCAACTCCCTGTCGGAAAGAGAGGCGGTTTCCGGCTTCTTTGCCAAATCTTCTTTGATACGTTTCAGGTAGGCATCCGATGCGGGGTCTTCCTTCCAGATGCCGTAGAGCTGCGTCAGGATGCGCTCTTTCATTTCCGCCGTAGCCTTGTTGGTAAAGGTCACGGCAAGTATCTGCCGGTAGGCGCGGGGATTGAGAATCAGAAGCTTGATGTATTCCACTGCCAGTGTGAAGGTCTTGCCCGAACCGGCTGAGGCTTTGTATACTAATAGTTCCATGTAGGCATGCAGGTTTGAAGTTTGGTTGCAAACATACGGAAAAATCATGAGAAAGACTCTTAAGTGCGCCATGAAAAAGAGGCATGCAAAAAGAGGTGCCTTGAAAAAAAAGGTTCATTATCCGTCTCTTTTCAGACATGAGTTGCACGGATTTCACAGAAAAAGGATAAGGTAAATCTGTGAAGTCCGTGCTTGAAAGAAATTGTCAAGTGCATTTTGACAACTTCGTTTATGTATAAGCCTTATCTCAGAGAACCGGGGTCTGGAACAGGAACGTGAAAGAAGGGCTGTCTTTCAAATCCTTTACGGCATCTCCCGCATAGACCTCTCCGTTGGTCAGCGAGAGTTTCTTGACCTTGGCTTGGGGGCTGAAATCCATCTTCTTCAAATCGAGCCAGAAGAGGTTGGGAGTAAGGGTGGATTCAAAGTAATATACCTTATCTTTCTGATTGGCTACCGAGCGCCAGCGCGTGGAAGAGATGTGAGGCTTGTCGGGCGTAGTGATTCCGAACGGTACGGATACGTTACGCATCACACTCAATACGCTGGGGACTGCAATCGCCGCGTCTGCTGTCTGCGGAATGGCATGAATGTAGAATGACGCGCGTACAAAGCGGTCGCTGGAGCGGTTGGTTCCGGGCAGCATCTGCAATCCGCCGACTTCCTTCCAATAGTCGTTGACGGCCAATTGGTACTCGTATCTGGGCGAGTTGGTCATCACCCGGTATTCCTTGCCCTCGTGGATGCTTAGTTTCCCGTCCAGATATTCCAGGATAGCGGTATTCCCCGTTTCGTCCGTAATAGCCAGATGAAGGGTAGAAGCCGAGCCGTTGGGCATTCGGGGAGCGTCGATGCGGAAAGTCTCCTTCTTCAGTTCGTCCACGGCTTCGCGCACGGTGGCGAAGTTGTCGAGCACATACTGCGTCCAGATGCTGATGCCCATTACGGGGCGGGTGTCTCCGGGACGGTCGTATACGGACTCCGGCAGGAACAGCAGTCCGGCCACCAGCCCTTTCTCGTTCATGCCGTCGCACGTACCTATATCATAGCCCGTGGCAATGACGCTGCCGTACTTTGAAGTCCATTTCACTGTTTCGCCTTTATTGTAGCCGGCCCGTTGTATTCCTCGCGGAAACACGTAGATGTTGCTCATGATGTCCTCTTTCCAGTCCATCGTACGGCCTGTGATAACCAGATTCTCCGGTCCGATGTAAGTGGCGCGCGTGCATGCGTCCGCTTGCTGTATGGTTACTGAAAACAGGGCAGCCAAGGCTGTCAGCGCTACCGTTCCTCTTTTTTTATTCATAATCTTGTTTGTTAAATGGGTTATATGCAAAGAGTAACAAATGCGGCGTCAAACAGTTTGATACAGACAGGCTTTTTAGCTTCTATTCCGTTTTTTCTTTCAGCAGTTCTTCCATTTTCAGTACTTCGTCGCGGTATTGTGCGGCTTCGATGAAGTCGAGTTTCTTGGCAGCTTCCTGCATCAGTTTCCTGGTGCGCTCGATGCTCTTTTCGAGTTGGGCGCGGCTCATGTACCGGACAATCGGGTCTGCGGCAACCGTGGTGCTGCTCTCTTGTTCCACATAGGGACGGGGCGCGGTTGCCGGGGATTTTTCCTTGCCGGTTCCACCTTCGGCAAATCCTTCCGTGCCGGCAAATACGTTGAGGTTCTTTGCTTTCCTGATTTGCTGAGGGGTGATGCCGTGCTCCTCGTTATATTTCAACTGCTTCTCGCGGCGGCGGTTGGTTTCGTCGATGGTGAGCTGCATGCTTTCCGTTATCTTGTCGGCATACATGATAACCATGCCGTTGACGTTGCGGGCGGCGCGTCCCGCCGTCTGTGTCAGCGAGCGGTGGGAGCGGAGAAATCCCTCCTTGTCGGCATCCAGAATAGCCACAAGAGACACCTCCGGCAAGTCCAGTCCCTCACGCAGAAGGTTGACACCGACAAGTACATCGTACTCGCCCTCGCGCAAGTCGCTCATAATCTTTACACGTTCCAGCGTGTCTACGTCGCTGTGTATGTAGTTGCACTTTACGCTGTTGTTGAGCAGATACTCCGTCAGCTCTTCCGCCATGCGCTTGGTCAGCGTGGTGACGAGGGTGCGCTCGTTGCGTTCGATGCGCAACTGGATTTCTTCCATCAGGTCGTCTATCTGGTTGTGGCTGGGACGCACTTCGATAATGGGGTCCAGCAAACCGGTAGGACGGATTACCTGCTCCACAACGATGCCTTCGGATTGCATCAGTTCGTAGTCGGCAGGGGTGGCGCTGACGTATATCACCTGCTTTGCCATCGACTCGAATTCCTCGAACTTCAGCGGGCGGTTGTCCATTGCGGCGGGAAGCCGGAAACCGTATTCCACCAGGTTTGTCTTCCGGGCACGGTCGCCGCCGTACATGGCGCGTATCTGCGGAACGCTGACGTGACTTTCGTCAATGACGATAAGAAAATCATCGGGAAAGAAATCCAGCAGACAGTAGGGGCGCGTACCTGCCGCACGCCCGTCGAAATAGCGCGAATAGTTTTCTATGCCCGAGCAGTGACCCAGTTCGCGCAGCATCTCCATGTCGTAGGTAACACGCTCCTGCAGACGCTTTGCCTCGAAAGGACGGCCTTCGCTTTCGAACCACTGCACCTGCTTGTGCAGGTCGTCCTCTATCTCGTGGATGGCGCGCAGGGTGGCTTCTTTGGTAGTCATGAAGAGGTTGGCGGGGTATATCTTGTAAGCATCGAAACGGGCGATTGTAACACCGCTCACGGGGTCTACCTCTTCGATGCTGTCCACCTCGTCTCCCCAGAAAACGATGCGCAGAAGGTTGTCGGCGTATGCAAGGTAGATGTCTACGGTATCGCCCTTTACACGGAAGTTGCCGCGGTTCAGGTCGATGTCGTTGCGGACGTAGAGGCTGTCTACAAGACGGCGCAGGAATACGTTGCGGCTGTAGGTTTTTCCCTGCTGCACTTCGATTACGTTGTTATAGAAATCCGCCGGATTTCCCATACCGTAGATGCACGATACGGAAGATACCACCACCACGTCCTTGCGTCCGGAAAGCAGGGCGGAAGTGGCGGCAAGCCGCAGCTTGTCTATTTCGTCGTTGATGGCGAGGTCCTTTTCTATATAGGTGTCCGAAGAGGGCAGGTAGGCTTCGGGCTGGTAATAGTCGTAATAGGATACGTAATATTCCACCGCGTTGTTCGGGAAGAATCCCTTGAACTCGCTGTAGAGTTGTGCCGCCAGCGTCTTGTTGTGGCTCAATATGAGCGTAGGCTTGTTGATGTTGGCTATGACGTTGGCAATGGTGAATGTCTTTCCGGAGCCGGTCACGCCCAGCAAGGTCTGTGCGGGAACTCCCTCAAGCACTCCTTCGGTGAGCTGTGCGATTGCTTCCGGCTGGTCGCCGGTGGGGCGGTAGGCGGATGTTAACTCGAATTTATTCATTTCATCAGGATTGTCGGGCAAAGATAGGAAAGGTATGAAAATAAAGCAACTTAATGGGTCTAAAAACGTCAGTCTCATTCCCGATATCATTGCAGAAGAACTCGGCAGACTGAAAAGAATGTAAATATATCATATCTTTTTCTACTCCTTGATGAATGTTGAAGTTTTTGTGCTGAAAATTTGCAAATCAGTAAGTAAAACATAACTTTGCGGTATCAATTTAACAATAACCATTAATGTAATACAACAAAAACATGATTTGGAACGAGAGTATCGAATGCATGGACCGCGAAAGTCTTCGTAAAATCCAGGGCATTCGTCTTAAAAAGACAGTGGAGCGTGTGTATCATGACACTCCTTTCTATCGCAGGAAAATGCAGGAACTGGGCATTACCCCCGATGACATCAACAGCATCGATGATATCGTGAAACTTCCTTTTACCACCAAATACGACCTTCGCGACAATTATCCTTTCGGGCTTTGTGCCGTTCCCATGAGTCAGATAGTCCGTATTCACGCATCTTCCGGAACAACGGGGAAACCTACCGTGGTGGGGTATACACGTAAAGACCTGTCGGTATGGTCGGAATGCCTGTCGCGTGCTTTTACGGCATACGGTGCGGGCAGCTCGGACATTTTCCAGATATCCTACGGATACGGGCTCTTTACCGGCGGACTGGGTGCGCATGCCGGTGCCGAGAATATCGGTGCATCCGTCATTCCGATGTCCAGCGGCAATACGGAGAAACAGATTACACTGATGCACGATTTCGGTTCGACGGTGCTTTGCTGCACGCCCTCTTATGCGTTGTATCTGGCGGATGCCATTAAGGACTCCGGTTTCCCGCGCGAGGAGTTCAAGCTGAAGTTCGGTGCATTCGGTGCAGAGCCGTGGACGGAGAATATGCGCCGCGACATCGAGGCGAAGTTGGGAATAAAGGCTTATGATATTTACGGGCTGAGCGAAATAGCAGGCCCCGGCGTGGGGTACGAGTGCGAATGCCAGCATGGGACGCATCTCAACGAAGACCATTATTTCCCCGAAATAGTAGACCCGAACACTCTTGAACCGGTTGCTCCGGGCGAGACGGGCGAACTGGTGTTTACCCACCTCACCAAAGAGGGCATGCCGCTGCTGCGATACCGCACCAAAGACCTTACCGCCCTGCATTACGACAAATGTCCCTGCGGCCGTACACTGGTGCGTATGGACCGTATTCTCGGGCGTAGCGATGATATGCTCATCATCCGTGGCGTGAATGTATTCCCCACGCAGATTGAATCCGTCATTCTCGAAATGCCCGAATTCGAACCGCATTACCTGTTGCTCGTCGACCGTAAGAATAATACGGATACCATGGAACTGCAAGTGGAAGTCCGTCCGGAATACTACTCGGATGAAATCAACAAGATGCTGGCTTTGAAGAAAAAGCTTACCGCACGCCTGCAAAGCGTACTGGGCCTGGGCGTGGATGTCCGCCTGGTAGAGCCGCGCAGCATCGAGCGCAGCGTAGGTAAAGCGAAGCGCGTAATCGACAATCGTAAATTGTAAATCGTAAAATAGTAAACTTATGGTAGCAAAACAACTTTCTATTTTTTTGGAAAACAAGTCCGGTCGCCTTACGGAAGTGACGGAAGTTCTTGCCAAAGAGGGTGTCAATCTCTCTGCACTCTGTATAGCCGAGAATGCCGATTTCGGTATTCTTCGCGGCATTGTGTCCGAACCTGATAAGGCGTATAAGGTATTGAAGGATAATCATTTTGCCGTCAATGTGACCGATGTGGTGGGAATCAGTTGTCCCAATATTCCGGGTTCATTGGCAAAGGTGCTCCGTTGCCTGTCTGATGAAGGCGTGTTCATCGAATATATGTACTCCTTTGCCAACGGGCAGACTGCCAATGTCATTATCCGTCCCAACGATATGGAAAACTGTATCCGGGTATTGACGGAGAAAAAGGTGGACTTGCTGGCTGCGAGCGACTTGTATAAACTGTAAAAAAAGGACAGTATGAAGGTTATGAAAGGGAGTGTGTCAAAGTAGGGATACCCCATTCATCTTTGTTTTTGAAAAATTAAGGTGCGTATCTTTGTTTAATTCGATGCGAACCTCTATCTTTGCACATTATTTGAATAAAAGTAATGAAGAAGAACGTCCTTATAACTTTGCTTGCAGCACTGCTGCTCTCCTCATGCGGAGAATACAACAAGTTGCTGAAAAGCACAGACTACGAATACAAGTATGAAGCGGCAAAGAATTACTTCGCAAAAGGCCAGTACAGTCGTGCTGCCACGTTGCTGAACGAGTTGATTGCCATTCTTAAAGGTACTGATAAAGCGGAAGAGTCTCTTTACATGCTGGGTATGAGCTATTATAACCAGAAAGATTATCAGACTGCCGCGCAGACATTTACCCAATACTATAATGTGTACCCGCGCGGTACGTTTACCGAACTGGCGCGTTTCCATGCCGGAAAGGCATTGTTCCTGGATACGCCGGAGCCCCGTTTGGACCAGTCCGGTACATACAGTGCGATTCAGCAACTGCAAATGTTCCTCGAATATTTCCCTGACAGCTCGAAGAAAGACGAGGCCCAAAGCATGATATTCGCTTTGCAGGACAAGCTGGTTATGAAAGAATATCTCTCTGCCAAGCTCTATTATAATTTGGGAAATTATTTGGGAAATAATTATGAGTCTTGCGTTATCACTGCACAGAACGCATTAAAGGATTACCCTTACACCAATATGCGTGAAGATTTGTCCATCCTTATCCTGCGCGCCAAATACGAAATGGCGGTGTATAGTGTGGAAGACAAGCGTGCGGAACGTTATCGTGAAGCGGTAGACGAATATTACGCCTTTAAGAACGAGTTTCCCGAAAGCAAATACATGAAAGATGCCGACCGCATCTTCAAGGAAGCGCAGAAGATTTTGAAGGACTGACAGAAAGTGAAACAATTGTTGTAGAATAAAATTAATTTAGATAGAAATTTATGGATTACAGAAAGACAAATGCTCCTACTACTACGGTGACTCGTGATATGATGGAGTTGTGTGAGGATACCGGTAATGTATATGAATCAGTAGCGATTATTGGTAAGCGTGCCAATCAGATCAGTGTTGAAATCAAGAATGACCTTTCCAAGAAGCTGGCCGAGTTTGCTTCTTACAACGATAATCTTGAGGAGGTATTCGAGAATCGCGAACAGATTGAGATTTCCCGTTATTATGAGAAGTTGCCGAAACCGACATTGATTGCCACTCAGGAATATCTTGAAGGTAAGGTATATTATCGTAATCCTTCCAAGGAAAAAGAGAAATTGCAGTAATGATACAGCGTATTCAATCCGTTTATTTGTTATTGGTGGCTATCCTGCTGGTTGTGGCTCTTTGCTTGCCGGTGGGACAGTTTATCGGTCCGGATGGGATAGCGGCTCATATATTCAAGCCGTTGGGCGTGACTTTGGCCGATGGAAACTTCCAGTCTACATGGGGCTTGTTCGGCATTCTGCTGTTGAGTGCGATTATTGCGTTATGCACCATATTCCTGTTCCGTAACCGTATGTTGCAGGTTCGTATGACGGTGTTCGGCAGTCTTTTGCTGATAGGTTATTACATTGCTTTCTTCGCGTTTATGTTTATCCTGAAAAACGATTTGAATGCAATGGCTTTCCAGTTGGGATGGGCTTTATGCCTGCCTGCCGTATGTATCATACTGAATTATCTGGCTTTCCGAGCTATCTATCGTGATGAGCTGATGGTGAAGGCTGCGGACAGATTGAGATAAAGAGAAAAGGTCTGTCCGGTAAGACAGACAGTCCGGTATAAAAAGCGGGGCGAGTGTTACATTCAACACTCGCCCCGCTTTTTATATCTCTGTATCCGGATTATACCGTTATTTTCTTTATTTCCTTAAATCGAACAAATAAGTGATTTTAGCGGTGATGACTCCGTGTGCCGAACGGGAAAAGTAGTCCTTCTTGGTACTGTTGTAGAAGTCGGACAAGGCATAATAGTATCTGCCTTCCACCAGGAAATTTCCGGCTTTGGTGCGGAGTTCCACGCCGGCTCCGCCCGTAATGCCGTAGTCGAACCTGTTGTCTACGGCTTTGTCATGCTGTTCTACGGTCAGTCCCGGGTAGTTGTCCCAGTCGCCGCTTATCGTATAGCTGTCTCCTAAAAAGAAGCCTATCTGCGGACCGGCATGGACGAAGAACTGCAAACCTCTGTCCTTACCGAATGCCAGATGTGCAAGGAAGGGAATTTCCAGATAATTCATCTTCCGCGTGTATTGCAGTTCGGGATAGTCCTCATAAAATTCGTCCCAACCGTGTTGGGAGAAGTTAAGCTCGATTTGCGCACCGCATATCATGCTGAAATACTTTTCGGAAATATAACGGGCGGTCACTCCGCCGTTGATACCCATCAGGTTGTTCTGGCGGACTCTGGGAGAGAAGCTTACGCTATTCAGGTTGATGCCGCCGTTGATGCCCACGGAAAAGTTATGGCGTTGTTCGCCTATCTGTGCGCTTGCCGGCAAAGCACATGTACCTGCTAAGAGTGCTGTTCCTATAATTGTTTTTAGTTTCATTTTCTTCAATTGCGAATTTACTGTAACCAAATGGCTGTAAGGCGTTTCTTTAATCAAAGTCGAGCTTTATCAGTTCGAAATTCTTGGTGAAGCGTACAAAGAACACTTTCCGGTTGATAAATCCGCCCCAGTTGTTTACACGCTGGAACTTGAAGCCGGTCTGAATGGGAACAAGGTCCATTTTGTCCAGGTTCTTTTCAAATCCCGAACCGTAGCGCGACAGTCCTTTGAGGAAGAAGTAGCCCGTGTCGAAACCCAGCATGCCGAATTTGGGATAACGTTCGTCCATCTCCTTGCCATACCATTTGCGGTAGCTCTTGGTGAAGTTAATGGCTGCCGGCAGCAGATTGTTCGTGTAGAACGAGGAGTAGAAGTATGTATCCAGTTCGAAGAAGGCTTCAAGATGGTCTTTGGTGTAAGTCTGCCATTCCGGATAGCCGAACAGATGTATGCGGCTGTCGGGCATCTCGCGTACCAGCAGTGTCAGTTGCGGCAGTATCTTGATCAGTGTGATGTTGCTTCCGGAAGTGGGGATGAATATATTTTCACGGTCGGCACGCAGTACGGCTTTCAAGGACTCCACGGTAGCATCCTCTTTCAGTGATTTTGTAGGTATGGAACGGTTGCGCAACTCCTCTTTCAATCCCTTGATGAAGTCCGCTTTCTCTCTGGTTCCCTGGCTTGCCTCGATAAAGATAACGTTGGCGTTGGGGAACTGGCGTACAAAGTGGTCGTACACTTCCGAATAAAGGTAGGATTGGGGAGTATTGATTTGGTATACCGACGGATTGCGGAATACGGTATTGTCTTTAGACGTAAACGGTATCACCAGCCGTATGTCGTGCTTGTCGGCAAAATCGGCCAAAGGCTTGATGTGCTGCTGGTGCAACGGGCCGAAGATAATATCCATGTCCTTCATCTCGCTTTTGCCGAGTATGGAGTTTAGGGAGGATGTAGCAGGACCGGTACTGTAAGTATAAAGGTCTATGGAAGTGCCTGTGCGCTTCAGGCTGTCTACCGCCATAAGGAATCCTTCGTAATATTCCACCATTTTGGCAGATTCGCTTTTGCTTGCCCCGTCGGGCAGGAACGGAAGGACTACGGCAGCCTTGATGACATTGATGCGCTTGCTGCTTCTGGTGTTTTCACTGAACAGTTCGCTGTCGCTCGGTGCGGCCTGCCGGGGTGTATCCTGCTGCGTTGCAGAAGGAGAGGACGGATAGGGGATACAGAGGAACGAACCTTTCTTTATCTTGTTCTCGCCCCGCAATTCGGGATTGGCGGCTATGAGTTCGGCTTCGGTAATGCCGTATTCGCGGCTGATGCTGAATACCGTTTCCTTGCGTTTTACCTTGTGCATGTCGCGGCAGCGGGATTGTACCGGGGCCTGAATGGTAGTGTTGCCTGCGGGCATGCCCGAAAGTGTCTGCGTGTCTGCGGTGGCGGCTGCCGCATCCGTGGCCGACGGAATGCGGATAACCTGCCCGATGCGGAAGTTATCGGCGCTCAGTCCGGGGTTGGCATCGCATATGGCTTTAGCGGACACATTGTATTTCACCGTAAGCCGGTAAAGGGTTTCACCGGGAGCTATGGTATGGAAAGTCTCCTTTTGCAAGCCGGCATCCGTACGCGGAATGCGCAGGGTACGGCCTACGTATATCTTGTCGTCGCTTCCCGGATTCAGTTTTACTATATCCGCCTGGCTGATGTTGTACATGCTGGCAATGGAATACAGGCTCTGGCCTTTTTCTATCGTATGCAGAAAGTAGGATTGGTTTTCTTGTGCGCTTGTTCCGAGGCTGCACGCGCCGGCAAGCAGCAGGGAACAAAAAATACGGTTAATCGTTTTCATTCAGTAATCGTTGGTTTATGTTTACAATTTCCCAAAGTAGCCGCAAAGTTAACAATATTGTCCCATTTTAACCAAAGGATTGCGTTAAGAAATAATATTGTGCATTTCAAAACCGAAAAATACCGCTTTTCGACTGATATTCGGTCGGAAACCGTTATTTTTGCACAAATTCATTCATTAAAATATGCAAGAAGAAACAGAATATATCAATGTATACGGAGCGCGTGTACATAACCTGAAAGACATCGATGCGGAAATACCCCGCAACAGCCTTACGGTAATCACCGGGCTGAGCGGAAGCGGCAAGTCGTCCCTCGCATTCGATACGATATTTGCCGAGGGCCAGCGTCGCTATATCGAAACGTTTTCCGCTTATGCCCGTAACTTTCTGGGCAATCTGGAGCGTCCCGATGTAGATAAGATTACCGGTCTGAGCCCGGTGATTTCCATAGAGCAGAAGACCACCAATAAAAATCCGCGTTCCACCGTGGGTACGACAACGGAGATATACGATTATCTTCGCCTGCTGTATGCCCGTGCCGGCGAAGCCTATTCGTATCTTTCCGGCGAGAAAATGGTGAAATATACCGAAGAGCAGATACTCGAGCTTATCCTGAACGATTATAAAGGAAAGCGTATTTACATCCTCGCCCCGTTGGTGCGCAACCGTAAGGGACACTACAAGGAACTTTTCGAGCAGATTCGCAAGAAAGGCTACCTCTATGTCCGTGTGGACGGCGAGGTGCGCGAGGCATTGCCCGGCATGAAACTGGACCGTTACAAGAACCATGACGTGGAAGTGGTAATCGACAAACTGGTGGTGGCGGATAAAGACGACACCCGCCTGAAGAACAGCGTTGCCGTTGCCATGCGTCAGGGCGACGGGCTGCTGATGGTGCTTGACGCCCAAAGCGAGAGCGTGCGCCATTACAGCAAGCGTTTGATGTGTCCTGTCACCGGACTGTCCTATCGCGAGCCTGCCCCCCATAACTTCTCCTTCAATTCTCCGCAGGGAGCGTGCCCCAAGTGTAAAGGTTTGGGCGTGGTGAGCCAGATTGATATAGACAAGATTATCCCCGACCGCGAGCTTTCCATCAGCGGGGGAGCCATCATTCCTTTGGGAAAAGCCAAGAACAGCATGATATTCTGGCAGATTGCCGCATTGCTGGAGAAGTATGAAGCTACACTGAAAACTCCTGTCAGGGAGCTGCCGGACGATGCGATAGATGAGATTCTATACGGTTCGGATGAGCGTATAAAGATAAAAAGCTCCCTTATCGGTACGTCTTCCGACTACTTTGTCACTTTTGAGGGAGTGGTGAAGTATATCCAGATGTTGCAGGAAAAGGATGCGTCTGCCACGGCACAGAAGTGGGCGGAGCAATTTGCCAGGACGGCTGTCTGTCCCGAATGTCACGGAGCGAAGTTGAACAAGGAAGCCTTGTCATTCCGTATTCACGATAAAAACATCTACGAACTCTCCACAATGGACATCAACGAGTTGTATGACTGGCTGATGAACGTAGACCAATATCTTAGCAGGAAACAGCAGCAGATTGCGGTAGAAATATTGAAAGAAATCCGTACCCGCCTGAAATTCCTGCTGGATGTGGGATTGGATTATCTGTCTCTGGACCGCAGCGCCGTCAGCCTCTCCGGCGGCGAAAGCCAGCGTATCCGGCTGGCTACGCAGATAGGCTCGCAGTTGGTGAACGTGCTGTATATACTGGATGAGCCGAGCATCGGATTGCACCAGCGCGATAATCTGCGGCTTATCCATTCGTTGAAGGAGTTGCGCGATATGGGTAATTCCGTGATTGTGGTGGAGCATGATAAAGACATGATGCTTGCCGCCGATTACGTTATAGATATGGGCCCCAAGGCAGGCAGGCTGGGGGGTGAGGTGGTATTTGCCGGCACTCCGCAGCAGATGTTGCGGACGCATACGCTGACTTCCCGGTATTTGAACGGCGAATGTGCCATTGAAGTGCCTGCCGAACGGCGCAAGGGCAACGGCCATAGCCTGTGGCTGCGCGGTGCAAGAGGCAATAACCTGAAAAATGTGGATGTGGAGTTCCCGCTTGGCAAACTGATTTGTGTAACGGGAGTATCGGGCAGCGGAAAGTCCACACTGATTAATGAAACGCTTCAGCCCATCCTTTCGCAGAAGTTTTACCGTTCGCTTCAGGACCCCTTGGAGTATGGCAGTATCGAGGGACTGGAGTATATAGATAAGGTGGTGAATGTAGACCAGTCGCCGCTGGGGCGTACTCCGCGCTCCAATCCTGCCACGTATACGGGAGTCTTTTCTGATATCCGCAACCTGTTTGTCGGCCTGCCCGAAGCCAAAATCCGCGGATACAAGGCGGGACGTTTCTCGTTCAATGTAAGCGGCGGACGTTGTGAAGCCTGCCAGGGCAACGGCTACAAAACCATTGAGATGAATTTCCTGCCCGATGTATATGTTCCTTGTGAGGTTTGCCATGGCAAGCGCTACAACCGCGAAACGCTGGAAGTGCGCTTCAAGGGGAAGTCCATTGCCGACGTACTGGATATGACGATAAATCGTGCTGTGGAATTCTTTGAAAACGTACCTCAGATATTGAACAAGATTAAGGTAATTCAGGAGGTCGGTCTGGGGTATATCAAGCTGGGGCAGTCTTCCACTACGCTCTCCGGTGGCGAGAGCCAGCGTGTGAAGTTGGCCACCGAACTCTCCAAGCGGGATACGGGCAAGACGCTCTATATTCTTGACGAACCTACTACCGGACTGCACTTTGAGGATATCCGCGTCCTGATGAATGTATTGAATAAATTGGTCGATAAGGGCAACACGGTTATCGTTATCGAGCATAACCTCGATGTCATCAAAATGGCGGATTATATCATCGACATGGGACCCGAAGGCGGTAAGGGCGGGGGAGAGCTTCTCTCTTGCGGCACGCCCGAAGAGGTGGCGATGAGTACGAAAGGATATACCCCGAAGTTCCTGAAAGAAGAACTTCATCTTTAAAATAGTCTGAAAGAAAAATGACAGGTGAAAGGGCATCGGACGGCAAAACGTCTTTCTGCAACGGAATGCTTTTCGCCTGTCTGCAATTATAGTTTGTAATGAAAGAAAATAAAATCAACAAGACAAATGCAGCTCGGCTGCTTGATAAGGCAAAGATTGCCTACGAGCTCATTCCTTATGAGGTGGATGAGAAAGATTTGAGTGCCATACACGTGGCTGCCAGTTTGGGAGAGGATATAGAGCAGGTATTTAAAACTCTGATATTGCATGGCGATAAAACCGGTTATTTTGTGTGCGTCATTCCCGGAGAGCACGAAGTAGACCTGAAATTGGCCGCCAAGGTGTCCGGAAACAAGAAGTGCGACCTTATCCCGATGAAGGAACTGCTTCCGCTGACGGGGTATATCCGCGGCGGTTGTTCGCCTATCGGCATGAAAAAGCCTTTCCCTACCTATATTCACGAAACCTGCCTGCAGTTCTCCTATATCTACATCAGTGCCGGACAGCGCGGGTTGCAGCTCAAACTCAATCCGAAGGATTTGATAAAGGAGGTACACGCTGAGGTTTGCAGGCTTTTCGAGGCATGAGTTGTGTAGGCATGAGGGATTATGTGACTTTAATGCTTTTTCCGGCACAGATTGTCATAGTGTAATTATTCACACGCTTTTTCCGGCTTTTTTCGTGAAAGGGATATTAAAAACCTGATTTCCGGCAAGAGATATTTCGTTTTCTTACCGGAAATCTCGATGAAAAGTATATATTTGCAAAAAATATAAATAAACTAATACTAATTACTAATTTACAAAAACTTATTTTTATGTTTAGCAAGCACCCTAATGGTTTGATTGCTGCCGCTTTGGCTAATATGGGAGAGCGTTTCGGCTTCTATATTATGATGGCAATCCTTACACTGTTTATCTCGGCGAAGTTCGGGCTGTCTGAAACGACTACCGGATATATCTATTCCGCGTTCTATGCATCTATCTATATTCTGGCATTGGCAGGCGGTATCATTGCCGATAAGACTAAAAACTTCAAAGGCACTATCCTTGCCGGTCTGGTGATGATGGCGGTGGGTTATCTGATTATTGCCATTCCTACTCCTACGCCTGTTCCCAGCATGGGACTTTACCTGGGACTGACTTGTTTCGGACTTCTGGTCATTGCTTTCGGTAACGGTCTGTTCAAGGGTAATCTTCAGGCATTGGTGGGTCAGATGTACGATGATCCCAAGTACTCAAGCCTGCGCGACTCCGGTTTCCAGATATTCTACATGTTCATTAACATCGGCGGTTTCTTCGCTCCGTGGATTGCTATCGGTGTGCGCAACTGGTGGCTGAAGGTCAACAACTTCGACTATGATGCCACTTTGCCCGAACTTTGTCACCAATTCCTTAAAGAGGGCGACAAGATGGCTCCCCAGGCTATGGAGAATCTTACGGCTCTGGCAGACAAGGTTACGCTCGACGGCAGCCATGTGGCTGATATGGGTGCGTTTGTCAACAACTACCTGGATGTGTTTAACCGCGGTTTCCAATATGCTTTCATGGCTGCCATCGTTGCCATGTTGATTTCATTGGTAATCTACCTGGTCAACAAGAACCGTTTCCCCGACCCGGCAAAGAAGGTTGTAGCTGCCAAGGAACAGAATGCTACCGTAAGCAAAGAAGAAATCAAGATGAGCGCAGCCGAAATCAAACAGCGTATTTATGCCCTGTTCGCAGTGTTCGGTGTGGTAATCTTCTTCTGGCTGTCGTTCCACCAGAACGGTTATTCGCTGACTTACTTTGCACGCGACTATGTAGACTTGAGCGTAATCGATATTGACCTTGGCTTTACCCGCATCAAGGGTGCTGAAATCTTCCAGTGTGTAAACCCGTTCTTTGTGGTATTCCTCACTCCGTTTATCATGTGGCTGTTCGGCGCATTGAAGAAAAAGGATAAAGAACCGTCCACTCCGATGAAGATTGCCATCGGTATGGGCATTGCGGCACTGGCATACGTGTTCCTGATGATATTCTCGTTCACTTTGCCTGCCAAAGATGCGTTGAGCACGATGAGTGCCGCCGAAATCAATGCCATCCGTGTGACTCCGTGGATTATGATAGGTTTGTACTTCATCCTTACGGTTGCCGAGTTATTCATCTCACCGCTGGGACTGTCTTTCGTGTCCAAGGTGGCTCCCCCTCATTTGCAGGGTCTGATGCAGGGTTGCTGGCTGGCTGCAACGGCAGTAGGTAATTCGCTGCTTTTCGTTGGTGGTATCCTTTACACCACTGTTCCAATCTGGGCATGCTGGTTGGTTTTCGTGGGTGCAACGGGCGCTTCCATGATTGTGATGCTCTCAATGGTTAAATGGCTGGAGAGAGTAGCGAAATAATAGAGAAAACGTAAAGGTCAACTTTGGAATTGCAGAGTTGACCTTTACAGTTATAATGTAGCCCTTTAGAAACGTAATGTAGCTCTTTGGAAACGTAGTGTAGCCCTTTGGAAACGTAGTGTAGCCCTTTGGATTCCATAATGCAGCCCGCTGCTTATTCTTCGATTTTCAACTGCATGATGTAGTCGTTCATATAATATCCGTTTCCTATCGGAAAATCTCCCTCTCTGGATTTCTTCATCCCCATGTGCTCGTAAAAAACTACCGCTTTGTTGTTGCGGTTTACGTTCAGCTCCATGATGCACGGGGCGGGATGCACATCCCTGATGTATTTCACAGCTTCGCTAAACAGGAAACTCCCGCAGTGTGCGCCCTGATAATAAGGAAGCACATAAATCTTTTGCAGGTGAAACAGGTCTTTTCCCTGTTGCTGTACGGATACATAACCCGCCGCTTCGCACTCCTCACAGGCAATGAGGTACACATGTCCCTCTTCTTCCATCTGTTGGCGGATGCTTTCTAAGGAGTACATCCATTCCATCATATATTCGATTTGTTCTTTTGAAAGAATTTCTTTGTAAGTTTCGGGAAATATCTGCCAGGCGAGTTTATGGATTAACCCGCAATCGGCGCTTGTTGCTTTTCTGATGGTAAACATGTTTTGTTGCGTTTATATTAATATGATGCAAATATAGCATACTTTGTTTCAAACAGAAACCAAACTGCAATTATTTGTGGCATATCAACGGGAATTTTGCGGGTGCGACAGGCGCAGCCCGGATTGCTCTCCGGTCATATATACTCTTAAATAATATTAATGTAAGGTACTTTGCAATACAAGGTACTAAGATAATACATATATTTGTGCCATACAAAGGATGCAGGTATGGCATTTTTTGTTGTAAATAGTCAAACCATTTAATAACATATACGAATTATGGACGTTAATAATGTAAAGTCGCAGATGCGCAAGGGCATGCTTGAATATTGTATCATGCTGTTGCTCCATAAAGAGCCGGCTTATGCTTCGGATATTATACAGAAACTGAAGGAAGCGAGGCTCATTGTGGTGGAAGGTACGCTCTATCCGCTGCTCACCCGTTTGAAGAACGATGATTTGCTGAGTTACGAATGGATAGAGTCCACGCAGGGACCGCCTCGCAAATACTATAGGCTGACCGCAAAAGGAGAAGCTTTTCTGGGTGAGCTGGAGGTGTCCTGGCGCGAACTGAGCGATACGGTCAATCATATTGCCAACAATTAGCGTGAAGCATGTTGGGCTATTGAAGAGTAATGAAAGAATAAATAAAAAACATATAACGATGAAAAAGACATTAACGGTAAATTTAGGAGGAACGGTTTTTCATATCGATGAAGATGCCTACCGCCTTTTGGATAATTATTTAAGCAACCTGAAGATACATTTCCGTAAGGAAGCCGGTGCAGACGAGATAATCGATGATATTGAACGCCGTATCTCCGAGCTTTTTACGGAGAAGCTTGCTGCGGGTTCGCAGGTGATTACCATTGCCTATGTGGAAGAAGTGATTGCCCGCATGGGAAAGCCGGAGGAACTGGAGCCTGATGCAGGAGATGCCGCTTCCGGAAGCGGCAGTTGGGACGGCAGCAACCATGCCGGCAATACAGGTGCAGGCGCTTCCGCAACTGCGGAGAAAGTGTCTCACCATTTCTATCGCAATCCCGACGATAAGATGTTGGGCGGTGTGGTGAGCGGATTGGCTGCCTATTGGGGTTGGGACGTGACGATGTTGCGTCTGGTGCTTGTAATAATCATGATTTTCGGATTCAAGCTCCTGATACCCGCCTATATCATTTGCTGGATAATCGTTCCGGAAGCCCGCACGGCAGCCGAGAAACTGAGTATGCGGGGCGAGGCGGTTACGGTGGATAATATAGGTAAGACGGTGACCGGCGGTTTTGAGAAGGTGGCAAACGGTGTGAACGATTATATGAGGTCCGACAAGCCTCGCACTTTCCTGCAGAAACTGGGCGATGCCCTGGTTATGGTGGTGGGGCTGTTCCTTAAAATCTGCCTGGTGATATTCGCTATCATCTGCAGTCCGCTGCTGTTTGTGTTCGGAGTGGTGTTCGTAGCCCTGCTTTTTGCTGCCGTAATGGTGGCCATCGGCGGTGGGGCAGCACTTATCTCGATGTTCCCTACTTTTAATGTAGTATTGCCTGCTTCTCCGTTATCGGCCATTGTGATGTATATTGCAGGTATCCTGGTAGTGGGCATTCCGTTGGTAAGCCTCGTTTGGATGATATTCAGCCAGATATTCAAGTGGCAGCCTATGGTTTCCGGCCTGAAATGGACATTGGTCATTCTTTGGATTGTAAGTGCATGTGTCTTTGGCATCTGCTTCGCAATGCAGGGAGCGACATTCCCGATATTGGGCGTGCTGGTCTGACAAGCGGAGGCATGACATAGAAAAAAAGAAGCCGGCAACATCACTGCAACGATGTGCCGGCTTTCTTTTTTCATATTCTTTTTTATCTGCTTTCTTTATTGTTTTGCAGGCTTCAGCCACTTATCCAGCCATTCAAAGAATGTGCGCTGCCACAGAACGCCGTTTTGCGGTTTCAGCACCCAGTGGTTCTCATCGGGATAGATAAGCAGTTCGGCAGGAACACCGCGCATTACGGCGGCGTCAAAGGCAGCCATTGCCTGGTTGGCAAGGATGCGGAAATCCTTTTCGCCATGAATGCAGAGGATAGGGGTGTCCCATTTATCTACGAAGAGGTGGGGGGAGTTGGCAAATGTACGTTGGGCTGTGGCGTTGTCCTTTTCCCAGTATGCGCCGCCCATATCCCAGTTGGCAAACCATTTTTCCTCTGTCTCCAGATACTGCATTTCCATGTTGAATATACCGTCGTGGGCGATGAATGCCTTGAAGCGTTTGTCGTGATGTCCGGCAAGCCAGTAAACGGAGAAGCCGCCGAAGCTGGCGCCTACACAACCCAGGCGGTCTTTGTCGACAAACGGTTCTTTTGCCATTTCGTCGATGGCTGTGAAGTAGTCTTTCATGCACTGGCCGCCGTAATCGCCGCTGATGGCTTCATTCCACTCCACACCGAAGCCCGGAAGACCGCGGCGGTTGGGAGCTACGATGATATAGTCGTTGGCAGCCATAATCTGGAAATTCCAGCGATAGCTCCAGAACTGGCTGACGGGGCTTTGAGGTCCGCCCTCGCAGAAGAGCAGGGTGGGGTACTTCTTGTTCGGGTCGAATTGGGGCGGGTAGATAACCCAGGTCAGCATTTGCTTGCCGTCGGTGGTCGTCATCCAGCGGGCCTCTACTTTACCCATCTCCAGTTGGTCGTAGATTTGCTTGTTCTCGAATGTCAGTTGCTCGGCCTCGGCGAAAGCATTGCCGTTGCGTGTGTTGTTTACGGCATATATCTCATCTCCCATACTCATGGAGTGGCGCTTGGCAATGAGCTTGTCACCGCAAAGGGCAAGAGAGGCGTAGTCGTGCATGCCGTCGGTAAGCCGGTTCAGACTGTCATTGTCGGCAAGATCGATGTTGTAAATCTGCGTTTCACCGTGCCATACGCCGATGAAGTATATGCTTTGCGAGTCTTTGTTCCACAAGAAAGCATCTACGTTGGATTCGAAGGCGTGGCTTACGAAACGCTTCTCTCCGGTTGCAAGGTTCATGACGAACAGGCGGTTGAGGTCTGCCTCGTAGCCGTCGCGTTCCATGCTCTGCCAGGCTATGTACTTGCCGTCGGGCGAATATTGGGGATTGGTATCGTACCCTTTGTTCTCTTCGGTGATGTTTTCCGTTTTCCCGGTGGCAAGGTCATAGATGTAAATATCGGAATTGGTGGAGACGGCATAGGCCAGTCCCGTCTTTTTGCGGCAGGTATAGGCCACTTTGTCCGAAGCAGGGCTCCAGGCCAGTTGCTCGATACCGCCCCAGGGTTTCATCGGACTTTCGTAGGGTTCGCCGTCCAGAATATCCTGTACGTTGCTGATGCCGTTGCCGTCGAAGTCTGCAACGAAGGGATGCGGAGCGGTTGTCACCCATTCGTCCCAATGCTTGTACATCAAGTCGGTAACGATGATACCGGTTGCCTTGGGCAGGTCGGGATGCTTGTCGGCGGTGCTCTGTACGGTTTTTACCTGCGCAATGAAAAGCAGCTTCTTGCCGTCGGGCGAGAAAGCGAATCCTTCGATGTCTCCCTCGTACCGGGTGAGCTGTTTGCGTTCCGTACCGTCCGGGTTCATCTCCCACACCTGGCTGCTGCCGCTTTCGTTGCAGAGGAAAGCGATTTTCTTGCCGTCTTTAATCCAGACGGGTTGGCTTTCCTGCCAGCTGTCGCGGGTGATTTGTCTGTTGCTGCTGCCATCGGCATTCATGACAAACAACTCGTTGTTGCTCTTGTTTTCCGGTACGCTGTAATAGGCTACCGAGTAAGCAATCTGTTTCTCGTCGGGCGATACGGCTACGCTGCCGATACGGCCCATTGCCCAAAGCGCTTCGGGCGTCATGCGCTTACCTTCAATCTTTATATCCGATCTTTCGATAAGCGTTCCGTTCTGTCCTGCGTCTTTGGTTTCGCCGCAGGATGCCAACATCATTGCTGCCGACATAAATAATAGGTTTGATTGTTTCATATATGTTTGAAGATTTATTTCGGTAACGAAGATAGGAAATTAATTTAAATTTTCTTCAGACTCCATTTCCCTTTCTTCATGTAGAAATAGCAAAGCACCAGGATTCCTACGGAATAAACAATTTCCGATGTCCATGCAAATGCCACGTCCAGTTTCAGATAAGCTACGATGTATGTGATGTAGCAGGTATAAACCACCAGTGTTATCATCTCCAGGGCCAGGGCAGTACGCGTGTTTCCGGTGCCCGATACGGACTGGAAATAGACGTTGGCGGGTACGAGGAACAGATAGGCGGAGCAAAGTACCCAAAGCGAGGGAACGGCTGCCTCTTGCAGTTCCGGCATATCCGTGTACACGCTCAGTATCAGCTTGGGGCACAGCGCAAAGAACACGGCAAGCGGCAACACGAACGCATAGGCTATGCGGATATGCTGCCGTATCGTACCAGGCACGCAGTCGGTGTGTCCTGCTCCGATAAGGTTGCTGACAAGCGACCCGCAGGTTGAAGCGAATGCCATCATAACCATGAACATTATGCCCGATACGTTGCGGATGATGTTGGTAACGGCCAGCGAACGTTCTCCCAGATGCTCTACGTAGAGGAAGAGCAGGAACCACGTGGAGAGTGACAGGAAGTTCTGTACCATCGTCCAGAAAGAGACGTTGAGCATGCGTTTGAGTATGTTCCAGCGGATACCCGGTATTTTGTCCAGTCCGTACTTGCGGATGTCGATGCGGTGACGGGTGTAGAGGATGAAGAATATCAATGACACCAATTCCGCCAACGACGAGCCTATGGCGGCTCCGGCAATGCCGAGCTGCGGCACTCCGAATTTTCCGAATATCAGGATGTAGTTGAATACGACATTGCTCAATACCATGACGATTGAGTTCAGCGTCAGCGTTTTGGTCTGTGTCGTTCCCAGAAAGAACGCACGGAACATCACTGCCGTAAAGGAGAAAAAGAATCCGAAGACACGCCAGTTGAGGTAGCTCATTGCCGCATCGTAGATGTGCTGGGAAGAGACAAGCCGTTTCAATATCACCGGAGCGAAGCTGTAACAGAGGGCAAACATAACCGCTGCCATTCCCAACTGGAAATAGACTCCCTGGTAGAAGAGGTTGCCTATCTCTTTATATTGCTGTTCGCCGTTGCGCCGTGCTATCAGAATTTGCGCTCCGATACTGAAACCGAATGCCACCATGAACATTACTATGTAGAAGATACCTGCAATGGCGGATGCTCCTAATTCTATCTCGCCCACGCGTCCCAGGAAGGCAGTGTCTGTCATGCCGATCATCTGCTCCATGAGCAGGCTGATGAGAATAGGGTAGGCTATAAGCCAGATTTCTTTGTAGGTGTATTTAGTCTGCATATTCGATAAATAGGTTTTTGGGATACATTCGATAACTCTTTTTGGGGGAGACTGATATACTCGAAAAAAGGAAAAGGAAGCCGGGCAAAGTGCATTGTCCGGCTTCCTTCTGAAAAAATATCTTGAACGGAAGTTTATTTCCTGTTCTGCTTTTCTTTCATCATCTGCTCCTGTTGCTTCTGCATAGCTTCAAGGCGGGCAGCGAAGCCGGTCTTTTTCATTTTCTTCGGGTCTTTCCTGTTCGCTTCCAGTTGTGCCAGAAGCGCTTCCTCATTCGTCATTTTGCGCATGATGATGGTAGTTACCACACTGACAAGCGTCGAAATGAAGTAGTAGTAGTTCAGTCCCGAAGGATAGTCGTTCAATATAAACAGGAACATAACGGGCATCAGGTACGACATCCATTTCATGGCTGCCATTTGCGGGTTGGCGCCAGTGTCCTGCTGCTGCATCATAAATTTGGTGTTCAGGATATTCGTTACTGTCATCAGCAGGCAGAAAAGGCTGAGGTGACTGCCCAGGAACGGAATATGGAACGGGAAATTGATGAACGCATCGTACGTGGACAAGTCATCGGCCCACAAGAAACTTTGCTGGCGCAGCTCGATGGCACTCGGCACGAACATAAACAATGCCATTAGAATGGGGAACTGAATCAGCATCGGCAGACAGCCGCCCATCGGACTCACGCCGTATTGGCTGTAAAGCGCCATCACTTCCTGCTGTTTCTTCATGGCATCTTCCTGCTTGGGATACTTCTTGCCTATTTCGTCTATTTTCGGTTTCAGTACACGCATTTTGGCAGAGGAGATGTACGTTTTCCAAGTTGCGGGAAATACCACTGCTTTTACAATCAATGTCATCAGCAGCAGAACGATACCCATGCTCAATCCCCAGCTGGACAGCCAGTCGAAGATGTTGATGGTGAACCATTTGTTTATCCAGCGGATTAACGGCCAGCCCAGATATACCAGGCGGTTGAGCTCCCACTTGTTCTCGCGTCCTTTATCGAGCGCGGTCAGCGTTTTGTAGTGGTTGGGACCGAAGTAGAAGAACAGTTGCGTCGGAGTCTTGCCGGTCGGGTCGAAAGCAGTGCTCATTTCGGCAGAGTAATCCTTGATGTAGCCGCTTCCCTGTGTCTCCAGCTTTGAGTTCAGCTTCGTCTTCTCAAAGTTGGCATCGGCGAGGAATACGGAAGAGAAGAACTGGTTCTTGAAAGCAATCCAGTCCAGGCGTTCTGCCACTTCTTTCTCATCGTTCTTGCCGGCAGACAGGTAATCGGTTCCGTCTCCGGTAATTTTATAGGTCAACTCCGCCAGGCGGTTCTCATACGTATATCCCTTTTCTATCTGACGTGCACGCTGCGACCATTCGATGTCTACATAGTCGGTGTTTGCCAGCTTGTTTGCCATACCTACGGCGTCGATTGTAAAGTCTACCAGATAGGTGTCATTGTGCATGGCATACTTAAAGTCGATATAGCTGGCGCTGTCTGCCGCCAAACGCATGGTTACGGTGCTGTCCGTACGGTTCACCACCGAAAAATAGTAGTTTTCCGTCTGTATGGTTTCCTTCTTGTTGTAGAAAAGGAAGTTCATGGAAGCATCGTTACCGCTGAATAGGGTAACAGGTGTCTTTTTGTCCTGTCCCATATACTCTTTCAACGTAGCTGACGAAATACGTCCGCCCTTGGTGGCAACTGTCAGCTCTGCCAGATTGTTTTGTATTGTAACCTGTGAGTCGGTTCCCTGAAGAGCGTTGAAGAAGAGAGCGGTAGAGTCTGCCGTCTGTTCCTCCTTGTCATTGGCCAAGGCAGCTTCCGCCTTTGCTTTCAGGTCAGCTTCGCGTTGTTGTACTTGGGCTATGGAGTCGTAATAGCGTTGCTGTGCAGCCAATTGCTCCTTGCTCGGACGGCTCAGAAAGCTGAATCCGACTAACAGGATTGCTATCAAGACAAGGCCTGTGATGGTGTTTTTATCCATTTAATCAAATATGAATTTTCAATTATTAATTAGTGATGATTACTTTGTTTCGTTTTCAATCGCAGCCTTTACGAAAGCTACAAATAGCGGATGCGGGTGCAGTACGGTACTGCTGTATTCGGGGTGGAACTGGGTTCCGACAAACCATTTCAGGGCGGGTATCTCTACTATCTCCACCAGGTCCGATTCCGGATTGATGCCCGTACACTGCATGCCGGCCGCTTCATACTCTGCCTTATATGCGTTGTTGAACTCATAGCGGTGACGGTGGCGCTCCTGTATGTGTTCCGTGCCATAGGCCTCGTAGGCTTTGCTGCCTTCTTGCAATACGCATTCGTAAGCGCCCAGACGCATCGTGCCGCCCATATTGGTAATGGACTTCTGCTCTTCCATGATGTCGATAACGTTGTGCGGTGTCTTTTCATCCATTTCGCGCGAATTGGCATCAGCGTATCCCAGTACGTTGCGGGCAAATTCAATGGCAATGCATTGCATACCCAGGCAGATACCGAATGTCGGAATATCGTGTGTACGCGCATATTTGATGGCTACGAACTTTCCGGCAATGCCACGTTCGCCGAAGCCCGGTCCGATGAGAACGCCCGACATGCCTTTCAATGCTTCCGCTACGTTTTCGTCCGTCAGCTTCTCGCTGTTTACGAAATCTACGGATACCTTGCGGTCATTGTATGTTCCGGCTTGTGAAAGGGCTTCGCGGATGGATTTGTAGGCATCCTGCAAATCGTACTTGCCCACCAGTGCGATGTGTACCGGTTCGGTCGTTTCTGCCTTGTGACGGCGTTCGAGGAAAGCGCGCCACGGACCCAGCCCCGGAGTATCGCCCACGGGAAGTCCCATTTTCTTCAGGATAGTTTCGTCCAGTCCCTGAGCCTGCATCAGAATAGGCACTTCGTAGATAGTAGGTGCATCGATGCTCTGTACAACGGCTTTTTCGTCTACATTGCAGAAAAGGGCCACTTTCTTGCGCAAGGTACTGCTCAACTCATGTTCCGTGCGGAGTACCAGCACATCGGGCTGGATACCGGCGCTTTGCAACTCTTTTACGGAGTGCTGGGTCGGTTTGGTTTTCAATTCGCCGGCTGCTGCAAGATAGGGTACATAAGTAAGGTGTACGCACAAGGCGTCTTTACCCAACTCCCATTTCAACTGGCGGATGCTTTCCAAGTACGGAAGAGACTCGATGTCGCCTACCGTACCACCGATTTCGGTAATTACGAAATCGAATTTATATTTGTTGCCCAACAGCTTTACATTACGCTTGATTTCATCCGTAATGTGAGGGATTACCTGAATGGTCTTTCCCAGATAATCGCCGCGGCGCTCTTTGTCGATAACGCTTTTGTAGATACGTCCGGTTGTAATATTGTTGGCCTTTGTGGTCTGGATACCCAGGAAGCGTTCGTAGTGTCCCAGGTCGAGATCGGCTTCATGGCCGTCTACCGTTACGTAGCATTCTCCGTGTTCATAAGGGTTCAGCGTACCCGGGTCGATATTGATATACGGGTCGAACTTCTGAATTGTTACTTTATAACCTCTTGCTTGCAATAATTTACCGATGGATGACGAAATAATACCTTTGCCCAATGAAGAGGCAACGCCACCGGTGACGAAAATATACTTTGTTTCTCCCACAGCTATACTGTTTTTAAATGTTTTCTCTAAAAATTAAAGCGCAAAATTATGAAAAAAAAGAGGAAGTACATAACAGTTTGGTGAAAACAATTATAAAAAGTGGAATATCTGTGCGTAATAAGGTTCTGATAAACTTTCACTTTCCACCTTTTGTAATCTGAACATTTTGATTTAATTTTGCGTTCAAATATAGATTTTAAGAAAAGTATGAGGAATAGACGTATTTTAATAGGATTGGTTGCCGCACTGCTTTCTTTTCCGGTGATAGCCCAAAATGCTGCAAAGAGTACAAGAAAGCGGGCTGCAACGGAGAATGCGGATACATTGTCGGGTATTTGGAGCCAGAACTGGATATTGAAACTGAAACCCTGCGATAACGGGTACCGGTTGGATACAGTCTCTGTGCTGTATGAAAAATATTTCGGGGTGTTGGATTATTTGAACGATCCGGCTACTCCCGAACGGTATATTGCATACAATCCGGACTATTACCGTATGTTTGTTCCCACCACTTATTATTATGCTCCTATGGAACGCCTGTCGCAGGTTGACTGGACTTTCCAGAAGCCGGATACTGTACCTGCGATGACGAAAGAGCTCTTGCCGTTCGATACATTGAGCTTCTTGTCGAAAGAGAATGCGAATAGGGTTGTGGACCGCGTGATGATGAATACGTACGTCAATCGTCCGGACTTGGTGGTAATGACCGAGAAAGAGATTAAAAAGAAAAAACTTTTCAAGGACAATATCGAAAAGGAAATCTCTTCCAAGCCTTCCGTGGTGAAACTCTTTGCCCAGGAGAACATGGCAAGAGTGAAAGAAGAGGCGGAAGTCGTGATACAAAAGCCCAACTGGTGGGTGACCGGTGGAAACGGTTCGTTGCAAATTACGCAAAACTATATTTCCGACAACTGGTATAAGGGCGGTGAAAGTACGAACTCCTTGCTTGCCAACCTGCAGTTGTTTGCCAACTATAACGATAGGGAGAAACTCCAGTGGGAGAATATGCTGGATGCCAAGTTCGGTTTCAACTCAGCTCCTTCCGATGAGTTCCACGATTACCTGGTAAGCACCGACCAGTTCCGCCTTTATAGCAAATTGGGTATTCAGGCTGCATCCAAATGGTATTATACCATTACTACGGAATTTAAAACACAGTTTTGCCATAGTTACAAGGCGAATAGCGAAGAGCTGGTCTCAGCATTCTTTGCACCCGCTGATTGGTCGTCCAGTATCGGTATGGACTATAAGCTGAAAAAGGAAAAGTTTAACTTGTCTGTTTTTATTGCTCCGCTGACCTATATGTTGCGCTATGTGGGCAATAAAGAGGTGGACGAAGTGAAGTTCGGCCTGGACGAGGGTAAGTGCGTCAAGCATAATTTCGGTTCTCAAATACAGCCTACGCTTTCGTGGACTATCATACCTTCTATCGTTCTGGATTCACGGTTGGACTTCCAGACCAGTTACGAGTGGACACGTATTGAATGGGAAAACACCATTAATTTTGTGCTGAACCGTTATCTCTCCACCAAACTTTATGTGCATGCCCGTTTTGATGACAGTGCCAAACCGACCGAAGGCGACAGCTATTTCCAGGTGAAGGAATTGTTGAGCTTCGGTATCAATTACAAATGGTAACCATATCTGTTGCGAATGATTAAAGGGGGCGCTCCGCTGACAGCGGGGCGCTCTTTTTTGTTTTTCAGAAGAAAAAATAGCGAAAAACTGCGAAAAACAGGAAAAAGAGCGTTTACGTACACAGAAAAAGCAGTCTAATCCCTTGCAGTTCGCAAATAATGCGTAAATTTGCCGCGATTTGTAATGCACACTTTGCAAAATGGCGGATACTATAAGACATCAGGGTATTGTGGAAAACATAAACGGCACTCATCTTCAGGTGAGGATTGTTCAAACTTCAGCATGTGCTTCATGCAGTATCAAGGGACATTGCAGTTCTGCCGATACAAAAGAAAAGCTTATCGATGTTATAGATGAAAGTTCTTCTTATCAGCCCGGCGACCGTGTATGGGTTGTCGGAGAATTGTCTATGGGGGTAATGGCGGTTTTGCTTGCGTTTGTGTTTCCTTTTCTTGTTTTAATCTTTTCCCTTTTTGCTTTTATGGCTATGTGGCACGACGAGCTGGTCTCTGCACTGTGTTCGTTAGGGCTCCTTATACCTTATTATTATATATTGTGGCTGAACAAGTCGCGATTGGGAAAGAAGTTCTCTTTCTCGATTAAACCGATGAACTAACTAATACATAAAACAAATAATTAATAAACAACTAATTTATGAATGTAATTCTGATTGCAGTAATTTCATTGGGGGCCATAGCGCTGGTTGCGGCGGTTATTCTTTACGTGGCTTCCAAGAAATTTGCCGTGTATGAAGATCCGCGAATTGCACAAGTGGCAGCCGTGCTGCCTCAGGCAAACTGCGGTGGATGTGGTTACCCGGGTTGTAGCGGATTTGCCGATGCTTGCGTCAAGGCAGGTTCGTTGGAAGGTAAACTTTGTCCGGTGGGCGGACAGCCTGTCATGACGAAAGTTGCCGAAATCCTGGGATTGGATGCTGCTGCTGCCGAACCGATGGTTGCAGTGGTAAGATGTAACGGAACGTGTGCCAACCGCCCTCGTGTCAATCAATACGACGGTGCGAAGAGCTGTGCTATCGCAGCTTCTCTTTACGGTGGCGAAACGGGATGCAGCTTTGGCTGTTTGGGGTGTGGCGACTGTGTGTCTGCCTGCCAGTTCGGTGCTATCCGCATGAATCCCGAAACCGGACTTCCTGAGGTAGACGAAAGCAAGTGTACTGCTTGCGGCGCATGTGTCAAGGCTTGTCCGAGAAATATTATCGAAATCCGTCCGCAAGGCAAGAAATCCCGCCGCGTTTATGTGCAGTGCGTAAACAAGGATAAGGGTGCTGTAGCCCGTAAGGCCTGTACTGTAGCCTGCATCGGCTGTGGCAAGTGTGTAAAGGTATGTCCGTTCGAGGCAATTACGCTGGAGAACAATTTGGCATACATCGACCCGAACAAATGTAAGTCTTGCCGTAAATGCGAAGAAGTTTGTCCGCAAGGTACGATAATCGCCCTCAATTTCCCGCCGCGTAAACCGAAAGCGGAAGGAGAGGCTGTTGCTCCCAAGGTTGCAGAGCCGGTGAAGAAAGTTGCGGAAGCTGCGAAGAAGCCGGTGGAAACTCCTGCAAAGCCCGCAGAAGCTCCTAAAAAAACAGCGGAAACTTCCAAAGCTTCTGAAACTGCTGCTCCGAAAACTGAAGCATAATATTAAAAGAAATTAAACGACTAAAAATACAGAATTGTATGTTGAAGACATTTTCAATCGGTGGAGTTCATCCACACGAAAATAAACTTTCAGCACATCAGCCTATCGTACAGGCAGAGATTCCGGCAAAAGCCGTTATCTTGTTGAGCCAGCATATCGGCGCTCCTGCAAAGCCTATCGTTGCTAAAGGTGATGTTGTGAAAGTAGGTACAAAGATTGCCGAACCCGGCGGTTTCGTATCAGCGGCTATCCATTCGTCTGTCAGCGGAAAGGTCGCAAAAATCGACACTATCGTCGATGCCAGCGGATACGCCAAACCGGCTGTATTCATTGATGTAGAGGGGGATGAGTGGGAAGAGACCATAGACCGTACCGATACATTGGTAAAAGAGTGCAATCTCACAGCCGAGGAAATCGTGAAGAAGATTGCGGATGCCGGTATCGTAGGTTTGGGAGGCGCTTGTTTTCCTACACAGGTGAAGTTGTGCCCACCGCCTGCATTCAAGGCGGAATGTGTCATAATCAATGCCGTGGAGTGCGAGCCGTATCTTACTGCCGACCACCAGTTGATGCTGGAGCATGCCGAAGAAATCATGGTAGGTGTTTCTATCCTGATGAAAGCCGTTAAGGTGAACAAGGCATTCATCGGTATTGAGAATAATAAGCCCGATGCTATCCAGCTGATGACGAAAGTAGCTGCCGGCTATGCCGGTATCGAGGTTGTGCCCTTGAAAGTACAGTACCCGCAAGGCGGTGAAAAGCAGTTGATAGACGCTGTTATCAGTCGTCAGGTCGCTGCCGGTGCATTGCCTATCTCCACGGGTGCCGTTGTACAGAATGTAGGTACTGCATTTGCCGTATATCAGGCTGTTCAGAAGAATAAACCGCTGTTTGAGCGTGTCATTACCGTTACCGGCAAGTCTTTGTCCAAGCCTTCCAACTTCCTGGCACGTATCGGTACGCCGATGAAGCAGTTGATTGACGCTTGCGGCGGTCTGCCCGAAGATACGGGCAAGATTATCGGCGGCGGTCCGATGATGGGTAAGGCGCTGGTAAATACGGATGTGCCGACTGCGAAAGGCAGTTCCGGCATCCTGATTATGAACGATAAGGAAGCCAAGCGCGGTGAGGTGCAGCCATGTATCCGTTGCGCCAAATGTGTGAGTGCCTGTCCTATGGGGCTGGAACCCTACTTGCTTGCTACCGTATCGGCTCACGGCGATTTTGAAAGAGTAGAGAAAGAAGATGTCATGTCGTGTATCGAGTGTGGCTCATGCCAGTTCACTTGTCCTTCCAACCGCCCGTTGCTGGACTATATCCGTTTGGGTAAGGGTAAGGTAGGAGCGATGATACGTGCACGTCAGGTAAAAAAATGAAAGAATTGATTTAGTATAATCTTATGAATAAATTAATCGTATCCCTTTCGCCCCACGTTCACGGCGGTGACAGCGTGCAGAAGAATATGTACGGCGTGCTGATAGCATTGATTCCTGCATTTCTTGTATCGCTTTACTTTTTCGGACTGGGCGCGCTGATTGTTACGGCTACTTCCGTAGCAGCCTGTCTGTTCTTTGAATGGGCTATCGGCAAATTTCTGATGAAGAAAGAAACCACAACCATCTGTGACGGTTCCGCTATTATCACCGGTGTGTTGCTGGCATTCAACTTACCTTCCAATCTTCCTGTCTGGATTATCATTCTAGGCGCCTTGTTTGCTATCGGTGTAGGCAAGATGTCTTTCGGAGGTTTGGGTTGTAATCCTTTTAACCCGGCATTGGCGGGACGTGTGTTCCTGTTGCTGTCGTTCCCTGTGCAGATGACCACATGGCCTGCCGTAGGACAACTGACCGCTTACACGGATGCCACTACGGCTGCTACACCGTTGGCTATAATGAAAGGTGTAATCAGCGGTGCTCCGGGCATGTCTTTGAGCGACCTTCCCTCATCTTTCAACTTGCTGATCGGTAATAACGGCGGTTGTCTGGGTGAAGTCAGCGCATTGGCCCTGCTGTTGGGACTGGCCTATATGTTGTGGAAGAAGATTATTACATGGCACATTCCCGTATCCATTTTGGCTACGGTATTCGTTTTCTCCGGCATCATGTACTGGGTTAATCCGGAAATCTATGTATCTCCGGTGGTGCAACTGCTGTCCGGTGGTCTGATGCTGGGTGCTATCTTCATGGCTACGGATTATGTAACTTCTCCGATGAGCCATAAGGGAATGCTGATTTACGGCGTATGTATCGGTCTGCTCACGGTCATCATCCGTCTGTTCGGTGCATATCCCGAAGGTATGTCGTTCGCTATTCTGATTATGAATGCGTTTACTCCGCTTATCAACACATATGTTAAACCTAAACGCTTTGGGGAGGTAGCGAAGAAGAAATGAAAAAGTTAGAATCATCCTTAAAGAATATGTTGCTGGTGCTTACGGGAGTTACTGCGATATCCGTAGCATTGCTGGCTTATGTAAATGAACTGACGAAAGAACCTATTGCGCAGGCCAATGCCAAGACGTTGAGCGATGCTGTCAGCGCCGTGGTTCCGGGTTTTGACAATGACCCGATTGCCGAAAAAAAGACTCAGGAGGTAAACGGTGTCCAATACGCTGTGTATCCCGCCACTAAAGAAGGCAAATTCATCGGTGCTGCTGTTGAAGCGACTTCCATGGGCTTTGGCGGTGAGCTGAAGGTATTGGTAGGCTTCGATGCCGAAGGCAAGATTATCGATTACTCGCTGCTGTCGCATGTGGAGACTCCGGGATTGGGCTCCAAGGCTGCCGACTGGTTCAAGAAAGGAAACAAGGGAGATATTACAGGTATGAATCCCGGTGAAGCTTCTCTGACTGTAAGCAAGGACGGCGGTAAGGTAGATGCCATTACAGCTTCAACCATTACTTCACGCGCATTCCTGAATGCCGTAAACGTTGCATATGCTGCCTATGCAGGTCAGAATACCGCTGACGGCGCTACGGGAGCTACTCAAAAGAATGTGGAAGAGGCTGCCGGAGCAAATACGGCTACGGGAGCTACTATTAAAGTTGAACTCACTGATTCTGTCAGTGCTAAATAAGAAAGGAGTAGAGATATGAATAATTTTAAAGTATTGATGAACGGGATTGTAAAAGAGAATCCTACGTTTGTACTCCTGCTTGGTATGTGTCCTACATTGGGTACGACTTCATCTGCTATCAACGGCATGGGTATGGGACTGGCAACGATGTTCGTGCTTATCTGTTCCAATGTGGTGATTTCCGCTATCAAGAACCTTATTCCGGATATGGTGCGTATTCCTTCTTTCATTGTTGTAATCGCATCGTTCGTAACACTGCTGCAAATGGTGATGCAGGCTTACGTTCCCGCACTTTATGCGACACTGGGCTTGTTTATTCCGCTGATTGTGGTAAACTGTATCGTACTGGGCCGCGCCGAGGCTTTTGCTGCCAAAAATAATCCGGTGGCATCCTTCTTCGACGGTTTGGGTATGGGATTAGGTTTTACTATCGCATTGACTTTATTGGGTGCTGTCCGCGAATTCCTGGGCACAGGCAAGATATTCAACCTCACGATTCTTCCCGAAGAATACGGTATGCTGGTATTTGTTCTTGCACCGGGTGCGTTTATTGCTTTGGGATACCTCATTGCGTTGGTTAACAGCTTCAAGAAAGCATAATTTGTAATTCATAATTAGAATTGATATTATGGAATATATATTGATATTTATCTCGGCAATCTTTGTCAATAACATTGTGTTGTCGCAATTCCTGGGTATCTGTCCGTTTCTGGGCGTATCCAAGAAAGTGGAGACAGCGTTGGGCATGTCGGCAGCAGTGGCATTCGTGCTTACTATTGCTACAATCGTAACGTTCCTCATTCAGAAGTTTGTGCTCGATGCTTTCGGTCTGGGCTATCTTCAAACCATCACCTTTATCCTTGTGATTGCCGCATTGGTGCAGATGGTGGAGATTATCCTGAAAAAAGTATCTCCTTCTTTATACCAGGCTTTAGGTGTGTTCTTGCCTCTGATTACAACGAACTGCTGTATTCTCGGTGTGGCTATCCTCGTTATCCAGAAAGATTATGATTTGCTGACCGGTGTGGTTTATGCATTCTCTACGGCTATCGGCTTCGGTCTGGCGTTGACGCTCTTTGCAGGTCTGCGCGAACAGATGAGTCTGGTGAACGTGCCGAAGGGCATGCAGGGAACTCCGATAGCTTTGATTACTGCCGGTTTGCTGGCTATGGCATTCATGGGCTTCTCCGGCGTAGTTAAGCTCTAAGATATACTCTGAATTTAAGCTAAAGCGAAGAACCGGTTCTCTTTGTAAAAGAAGAGGGCGGTTTCTTCGCTTTGTCTTTTATGGGCAAAGTTATCGTACACGGTCAGGGGTGAAATATTCTTTGGTTAATTTTTACCGGTCATGTACGTGCTTTATGAATTTATTTCCTTACATTTGTAGCCTAATGATAACCTAAAAGCTAAATTATCTATATTAATATGAAAGAGAAAATCTTGGTTACAGGCGGAACCGGCTATATTGGTTCTCATACTGTGGTAGAACTTCAGAACGCAGGTTATGAAGTCGTTATTATCGATAATCTGTCAAACTCCAGCGCAGATGTTGTAGACAACATTGAAAAGGTATCGGGCATCCGTCCTGCATTCGAGAAATTGGATTGCCTGGATTACGCCGGTCTCGACGCTGTGTTTGCTAAATATAAAGGTATCAAGGCTATTATCCATTTTGCGGCAAGCAAGGCGGTGGGAGAGTCTGTGGAAAAGCCGTTGCTTTATTACCGCAACAACTTGGTTTCCTTGATAAACCTGCTCGAACTGATGCCTAAGCATGGAGTAGAGGGCATTGTATTCTCTTCTTCCTGTACCGTATATGGTCAGCCCGACCATCTTCCCGTAACGGAAGAGGCTCCTATCAAGAAGGCGGAATCCCCGTACGGAAATACGAAGCAAATCAACGAAGAGATTGTTCGTGATACGGTTGCTTCCGGTGCTCCCATCAATGCGATTCTGCTGCGTTACTTCAACCCGATTGGCGCCCATCCTTCGGCACTGCTCGGTGAATTGCCTAACGGTGTGCCGCAGAATCTGATACCGTACCTCACCCAGACGGCTATCGGTATCCGTGAGAAATTGAGTGTATTCGGTGACGATTACGATACTCCTGACGGTTCCTGTATCCGCGATTTCATCAATGTGGTGGATTTGGCAAAGGCTCATGTTGTAGCTATCCGCCGTATTCTGGAGAAGAAACAGAAGGAAAAAGTGGAAGTGTTCAATATCGGTACCGGACGCGGTCTTTCCGTATTGGAATTGATCAATGCGTTTGAAAAGGCAACCGGTGTGAAGCTGAACTACCAGATTGTAGGTCGCCGTGCCGGAGACATAGTAAAGGTGTGGGCCGATCCGAAACTGGCAAACGAAGAGCTGGGTTGGAAAGCGGAAGTAGGTATTGAAGATACTTTGCGCTCCGCATGGAACTGGCAGTTGAAGCTTCGTGAGAGAGGTATTCAATAAGAATAATGATTTTAAACTTTATTAACATACAGAAAATAAACAAATGCTTCCCCGCATTTGTTTATTACATGCAAATCGGCCTGATGCTGCTTATGTATATGTGAATATCCGTAATTAGTACATATGCCTCCCCGGCATAGACAGGTAAGATTGCATAGTAGTTTTGTCGTGTTTTATTTTGTGTTTGTGTTGTGAATAAGCCTTGTCGCGAGACAGGGCTTATTTTTTAGGAGAATACGGATGGCTTTTTATGATTAGGTGCATTACCGATTGTTAACCAACGTTATTATGTGTGGAACAAATTGTTCCCATTGTAGTATTAATCGTTCAAAATAGTGTAATTTATAGAAAAAATGCTTTTAAGGAGAACAATTAGACGTGATTTGTTTATACATTTGCGAAGTTGTTTATGTAACTATTTTGAATGAACAAACAGTCTGGCGCGAATGTTAGTAGAGCAAGTGAATTTGGACGATGAAAGACGCGACATGACTGATGGAAGATTCCATGCAGCGACTTACAATTTTACTGGAAATAATTAGGAAAATAGAATATAAAAAGATTGCTTATGTCACAGATTGTTGGACATATCTCTCAGGTTATCGGACCTGTTGTAGACGTCTATTTTGAAGGAACAGAGGCAGAGCTGATGCTGCCAAGCATTCACGACGCACTGGAAATAAGAAAGAATCACGGTAAAAGGCTGATTGTGGAAGTACAGCAGCACATTGGTGAAAATACCGTAAGAACCGTAGCTATGGATAGTACGGATGGTCTGCAGAGAGGCATGAAAGTTTACCCGTTGGGCGGACCGATCACTATGCCGATAGGAGAACAAATCAAAGGCCGTCTGATGAATGTCGTAGGAGACTCTATCGACGGAATGAAAGAACTGGACTGTACTGGTGCTTATCCTATCCACCGCGAACCCCCTAAATTTGAAGATTTGACTACCGTACAAGAGGTACTCTATACGGGTATCAAGGTTATCGACCTGCTGGAGCCATACAGTAAGGGCGGTAAGATTGGGCTGTTTGGTGGTGCGGGTGTAGGCAAGACTGTACTCATCCAGGAGTTAATCAATAATATCGCCAAGAAGCAGAACGGTTTTTCCGTATTTGCCGGAGTGGGAGAGCGTACCCGTGAAGGTAACGACCTGTTGAGGGAGATGATTGAATCCGGTGTAATCCGTTATGGCGAAGAGTTTAAGAAAGGAATGGAAGAAGGTCATTGGGATCTTTCCAAAGTGGACTATGACGAAGTGGCCAAATCGCAGGTGTCCCTGATATTCGGTCAGATGAACGAGCCGCCGGGTGCGCGCCAGTCGGTTGCGTTGTCCGGTTTGACGGTAGCCGAATCTTTCCGTGACATGGGGTCTGAATCGAACGGTCCGCGCGATATATTGTTCTTCATTGATAACATATTCCGTTTCACCCAGGCCGGTTCCGAGGTGTCTGCCCTATTGGGACGTATGCCTTCGGCCGTAGGTTATCAGCCTACACTTGCAACGGAAATGGGTGCTATGCAGGAACGCATTACTTCTACACGCAACGGTTCCATCACTTCCGTACAGGCAGTATATGTTCCTGCCGATGACCTGACCGACCCTGCACCCGCCACTACTTTCACGCACCTGGATGCAACAACGGTATTGAGCCGTAAGATTACCGAACTTGGCATCTATCCGGCTGTCGACCCGTTGGAGTCTACCTCTCGTATTCTCGACCCGCATATCGTAGGTCAGGAGCATTACGAAGTAGCCCAGCGCGTAAAGCAGATTCTCCAACGCAACAAGGAGTTGCAGGATATTATCTCTATCCTCGGTATGGAAGAACTTTCGGATGCCGACCGCACATTGGTAAATCGTGCCCGCCGTGTACAACGTTTCTTGTCACAGCCTTTTGCTGTGGCCGAACAGTTCACCGGAGTTCCCGGTACAATGGTCTCTATAGAAGATACCATTAAAGGGTTTAAAATGATTCTGGACGGTGAAGTCGATTATCTGCCCGAACCGGCTTTCCTGAATGTCGGCACTATCGAGGAAGCAATAGAGAAAGGAAAGAAATTGCTGGAACAGGCAAAGAAATAAAAATTCAGTAGACTATAAAGATGAAAGGACTGCATTTGGATATTGTATCGCCGGAAAAGGAAATCTTCACAGGCGAAGTAGATAGTGTAACATTGCCGGGTACGCTTGGCTCGTTTACTATTCTGGTGCAACATGCACCCATTGTATCGTCGTTGAAAGCAGGTACGCTGGCTTATGTAACGAAAGACGGCGAAGAACGTGCACTGGATATTCATGGCGGTTTTGTAGAGATGAACAGCAACAGAGTTTCGGTTTGTATAGACTGACTCTTTTTGATTACCAACCTTAAATCGGATTGATGTGAGTATAACAAAACGGAACTATTTGTGGCAAGTGGCGCTTCTAACGGTATTGGTGGGCGGCATAGGCGGATGGGTTTATTATTCGGTATTCCCGCACCACTATTTCGGCGGTTATCCGCTGATACCTGCCTTCTTCCTTGTTTTCGGCGTGTTTATGATAAACATGGTTGAAAGCTGCCGTTACCGGATGCCGGGGCGGATGTTGCAGATATATCTGCTGATGCGTGTTATGCGGATGCTTGCATCTATTATTGTGATGCTGGTGTATTGCGTTGCAGTGCGTGAGGAAGCAAAAGAGTTCCTGTTGACGTTCATCGCTAACTATCTGATATATTTGACTTATGACTCCTGGTTTTTCTTCACTTTTGAAATGAACCGGAAGCTGAAAAAGAAAAAGAGACAAGAAAATGAAACAATTGCGTAACATACTAACCGGAGTATTGCTGGCATGTGGGTTATCATTACCTGCCGTTTCTATGCAGGCCGACAGTATTCCCGCAGCGCAAAACGGCCTTGTGGCCGAACTCGACAGCATGGCCCAACGTGACGATGTGACTCCTGCCGAGCAAGAGGAGAATACGGTAGACGTAAAGGAAATCGTGTTCGGGCATATCGGCGATTCGTACGAATGGCACATCACCGATTTCGGAGAAACGAAGGTTATCATTCCGTTGCCCGTCATTGTATATAGCGGCACAACGGGGTGGCACGTATTCCTTTCTTCCCGTCTGGAGGAGAACGGAGGCAGTTACGAGGGACTTTCCATTGCTCCGGAAGGCAGCAAGTACGAAGGAAAACTGGTGGAGCACGATGCAGCAGGCAATGAGGTGCGCCCGTGGGATATATCCATTACGAAGGTTACGCTGGCATTGCTCATCAACAGTGTATTATTGATAGTCATTGTACTGAGCGTTGCCCGCTGGTATCGCAGGCATCCTCAGGACAGTGCGGCTCCGGGCGGTTTCGTCGGGTTTATGGAGATGTTCATTATGATGGTGAATGATGATGTCATAAAGAGCTGTGTAGGACCGAAGTACCGTAAGTTTGCCCCTTACTTGCTTACTGCATTCTTCTTTATCTTCATAAACAACCTTATGGGATTGATTCCGGTGTTTCCGGGCGGGGCAAATGTCACCGGTAACATTGCAATTACAATGGTGCTGGCCGTTTGCACATTCCTTGCCGTTAATATTTTCGGAACCAAGGCATATTGGAAAGATATTTTCTGGCCCGATGTGCCCTGGTGGCTGAAAGTGCCTGTGCCCATGATGCCGTTTATCGAGTTCTTCGGAATCTTTACGAAGCCGTTTGCCTTGATGATACGTCTTTTTGCCAATATGCTGGCAGGACACATGGCGATGCTGGTGCTTACATGTCTGATATTCATATCGGCGAGTATGGGGCCTGCCTTGAACGGTTCGCTGACGGTAGCTTCGGTGCTGTTCAATATCTTTATGAACGGATTGGAATTGCTGGTGGCCTTTATCCAGGCGTATGTGTTTACCATGCTGTCGGCGGTGTTTATCGGTCTGGCACAGGAAGAGCACACGGAGAAAGCCGGTGAGAAGAAGGCAATAAAATGAGAAAATGATAAGATTATCTGGAATATAAACATTAATAAAATAACAATTTAAAATTTGAAAGTTATGTTACTATCTGTATTATTGCAAGCTGCTGCGGCAGGTGTTGGAGTTAGTAAATTGGGCGCTGCCCTGGGTGCTGGTTTGGCTGTTATCGGTGCAGGTATGGGTATTGGCAAGATTGGTAGTTCTGCCATGGAAGCCATTGCACGCCAGCCGGAAGCATCGGGAGATATTCGTATGAACATGATTATTGCCGCCGCCTTGATTGAAGGTGTTGCATTGTTGGCGGTTGTTGTGTGTCTGTTGGTATTCTTCTTATAAAAAATTTAAATTATGTCATTGTTATTACCTGATAGTGGTCTGCTGTTCTGGATGCTCCTTTCATTCGGCGTGGTTTTTGTGGTACTGGCCAAATACGGCTTTCCCGTCATTACGAAAATGGTGGAAGAGCGTAGGGCCTACATAGACCAGTCGCTGGAAGTGGCACGTCAGGCAAACGCCCAGCTCGCCAAACTGAAAGAGGAGAGTGATGCGTTGATTGCTGCTGCAAACAAGGAGCAGGGGCGCATCATGCGGGAAGCAATGCACGAGCGTGACAAGATTATTGTCGAGGCGCGTAAACATGCCGAAGCCCTTGCACAGAAAGAGCTGGATGATGTGAAACAGCAGATTCAGCAAGAGAAGGAAGAAGCTATCCGTGATATCCGCCGTCAGGTTGCTGTACTATCGGTAGATATTGCGGAGAAGATAATCCGTCATAATCTGGACAAAGAGCAAGACCAGATGGAAATGATTGACCGTATGCTGGATGAAATGCTGACGGCCAATCGCTAATCATTAATCTTTGGAAAAATGGATATAGGAATTGTTTCGATGCGGTATGCAAAGGCTCTCATGGAGTATGCCAAGAGCACGGGTACGGAAGACAGGCTGTATACGGAAATGCGCACGTTGAGCAGGAGTTTCGAGAAGCATCCTGATTTGCGTGCGGCATTGGAGAACCCTGTACTGCCGGTACAGGAGAAATTCTCGCTTATCTGTACCGCAGCAGTGGGGGATGCTCCTGCCGGGCAGGAATTGTCCCGTTTCGTTACGCTGATATTAAAAAACAGGCGTGAGGCATTTCTGCAATATATCTGTTTGAGCTATCTGGACTTATACAGAAAGAGCAGACATATCGGTGTAGCGAAACTGACGACTGCCGTACCCGTAAGTCGTGAGATTTGGGAACGCATCCGAAATAGCGCTTCCCATTTGCTACATGCCAAAATGGAGTTACAGACCGATGTTGACCCTTCAATCGAAGGCGGATTCATATTCGACATCAACGATTTCCGTCTGGATGCCAGTATTGCTACCCAGCTAAAGAGAGTGAAACAGCAGTTCATTGATAAGAACAGAAGAATTGTATAACAGTGGTTAGTGATATAACCGAATACCGATCATTAATCACTAAACATTAATTGCTAAATAAAATGTTGTCTGAAAATATAAAAGTAAGCGAAGTCTCCGATATTCTGCGCAAACAGTTGGAAGGCATCGACACCCGCGTGCAACTGGATGAAATCGGTACGGTGCTGCAAGTCAGCGATGGCGTGGCGCGTATCTACGGGTTGCGTAATGCCGAAGCAAACGAGTTGCTGGAGTTTGACAACGGTATCAAAGCCATCGTGATGAACCTTGAAGAAGATAACGTAGGTGCTGTGTTGTTAGGCCCTACGGATAAAATCAAGGAAGGCTTCGTGGTGAAACGTACCAAGCGTATTGCTTCCATTATGGTAGGCGAGGGTATGTTGGGACGTGTTATCGACCCGTTGGGCGAACCGTTGGACGGCAAGGGGCTGATAGGCGGCGAGCTTTGCGAAATGCCGTTGGAGCGTAAAGCTCCGGGCGTTATTTACCGTCAGCCGGTAAACCAGCCGTTGCAGACCGGTCTGAAGGCTGTCGATGCCATGATTCCTATCGGCCGCGGGCAGCGTGAGCTGATTATCGGCGACCGTCAGACGGGTAAGACCGCGATTGCCATCGATACCATCATTAACCAGCGTGCCAACTACGACGCAGGCGACCCCGTATACTGTATCTACGTAGCTATCGGCCAGAAAGGTTCTACGGTAGCATCTATCGTAAATACACTGCGCGAGAACGGTGCGATGGATTACACCATCGTTGTGGCAGCTACGGCGGGCGACCCGGCTGCGTTGCAGTATTACGCCCCGTTTGCCGGCGCTGCAATCGGTGAGTATTTCCGCGATACCGGCCGTCATGCGCTGGTTGTTTATGACGACCTGTCCAAGCAGGCCGTGGCGTATCGTGAGGTATCCTTGATTTTGCGCCGTCCGTCCGGACGTGAAGCCTATCCGGGCGACATCTTCTACCTGCACTCCCGTCTGCTGGAGCGTGCGGCGAAGATTATCAACCAGGAAGAAGTGGCACGCGAGATGAACGACCTGCCCGAAAGCCTGAAAGGCAGAGTGAAGGGCGGCGGCTCATTGACGGCGCTTCCCATTATCGAAACGCAGGCGGGCGACGTGTCGGCTTACATCCCTACAAACGTAATCTCCATTACCGACGGACAGATATTCCTCGACACCAACCTCTTCAACCAGGGCAACCGTCCGGCTATCGACGTAGGTATCTCCGTGAGCCGTGTAGGCGGTAACGCCCAGATTAAGGCAATGAAGAAGGTGGCGGGTACGTTGAAGATAGACCAGGCACAGTATCGCGAACTGGAAGCATTCACCAAGTTCAGCGGCGATATGGACCCGGTTACTGCGCTCACCATCGACAAGGGCCAGAAGAATACCCGTTTGCTGGTACAGCCCCAGTACAGTCCGATGCCTGTAGAGAAGCAGATTGCCATTCTTTATTGTGGCACGCACGGTTTGCTGAAGGATGTGCCTTTGGACAAGGTGAATGAGTTTGAACGCAGTTTCCTCGAATTCCTTGAAAGAGATTATCAGATGGAGGTGCTCGATGTGTTGAAGTCGGGTGTCATCGATGACAATGTCTGCAAGAAGATAGAAGAGACGGCGGCAAAGGCAGCCAAGCAATTTATGTAGATGGCAGTTAGGCAACCCCTAACCGCTAATCACTAACCCCTAATCACTATATGAAATGGCTTCACTGAAAGAGGTAAAAAATAGAATAAGCTCCGTCAAGAGTACGCGTCAGATAACTTCGGCGATGAAGATGGTGGCGTCCGCCAAGCTGCATAAGGCACAGGGGCGGATTGAGAATATGCTGCCCTATCAACGGAAGCTGAACGAGATTCTGACAAACTTCCTGAGTACGGATGTTACGGTAGAGTCTCCCTATACCGAGGAGCGTCCGGTAGGGAAGGTGGCAATTGTGGCATTCTCGTCCAATTCATCTTTATGCGGCGCTTTCAACTCCAACGTGGCAAAGATGCTGGAGCGTACATTGGAAGATTACCGGTCGCTGGGCAAGGAGAATATCCTGGTGTATCCCGTAGGCAAGAAAGTGGAAGAAGCTGTAAAGAAATTGGGATATGAGCCGCAAGGCAGTTATCAGGAAATGGCCGACAAGCCTTCGTATGTGCAGGCTTATGAGCTTGCCGGGCACCTGATGAAAGAGTTCCTTGAAGGGCGCATCGACAAGGTGGAGCTGATTTATCATCATTTCAAGTCTATGGGCTCGCAAGTGCTGACGAGAGACAACTATCTGCCCATCGACTTGGGCAAGGTAGCCGAAGAAGCAACCGGGACTGTCGGAAAAAGCAGTTTCAACAATGATTATATTGTAGAACCCTCTGCTTCCCAACTGGTGGCCGAGCTTCTTCCTAAAGTGTTGAGCCAGAAGATTTATACGGTCTTGTTGGATTCGAACACTTCCGAGCACGCGGCACGTATGCTTGCCATGCAGGCTGCCACGGACAATGCCAATGAGCTGATTCAGGACTTGACGAAGCAATACAACAAGAGCCGCCAGCAGGCGATTACGAATGAGCTGCTGGACATTATTGGCGGCAGTATGAAATAATTTTTCCGGCAGGAAACAAGGAGATGTGTCAGAATACACTTGACGGTTTCTTTTAGGCACGGATTACACGGAAAACACGGATTTCACAGATTTTCTTTATTCTTTTTCTGTGAAATCCGTGTTTTCCGTGTAATCCGTGCCTAAAAAAGAAACCCATAGTAAGCGGACTTTAGTTTTGACACACATTCTCTTTTTTTAAGGATGCCGTCCGTGCGGCAAAAAACATTCGGCCGGTTTTTCTTTTCCTTGGTTTATTTGTACTACCTTTACCGTTCTAAAATAAACCGAAAAGAACAATGGAGCAGAACCCCGAATCAGCGCTTGCGTGGCAATTCATCGAAAGTACAGGCACTCATCTTTTTCTGACAGGCAAAGCCGGAACCGGTAAAACTACTTTTTTGCGCAAGCTTAAGCAGGAAAGTCCCAAACGTATGGTAGTCGTTGCGCCCACCGGCATAGCGGCCATCAATGCCGGCGGTGTTACCATCCATTCGTTCTTTCAGATTCCGTTTGCACCTTATGTGCCCGAAAGCTCGTTCAGCACGAATGGAAAGGCAAGCTACCGCTTCCGTTTCGGTAAGGAGAAAATCAATATCATACGCAGCATGGATCTGCTGGTGATTGATGAAATCAGTATGGTACGCGCCGACTTGCTGGATGCGGTAGATGAAATGCTCCGCCGCTACCGCGACCCCTACAAACCGTTTGGCGGTGTGCAGTTGCTGATGATTGGCGACCTGCAGCAGTTGGCTCCCGTGGTGAAAGACGAGGAATGGCAGATGCTCAGCAAGTACTACGACACTCCCTATTTCTTCTCCAGCCGCGCGCTGAAGCAGACGGAATATTGCACCATCGAGCTTAAAACCGTATACCGGCAGAATGACGGAGACTTCCTGGAACTGCTGAACCGCATCCGTGAGAACCATTGCGACCCGCAGGTGCTGGAAACGCTGAACCGCCGCTATCTCCCCGGCTTCCAGCCTCGGAAAGAGGAAGGATATATCCGTCTGGTCACCCATAACTATCAGGCGCAGCGTATCAACAGCTACGAGCTGGAACAGCTTCCGGGACGTACCTATGCGTTTCGCTCTACTGTCGAGGGGAAGTTTCCCGAATATTCATACCCCACGGACGAAGTTCTCGAACTGAAAGAAGGCGCTCAGGTGATGTTCGTGAAGAACGACTCTTCCGGCGAGCACCGCTACTACAACGGTATGATTGGTGAGGTAACCTCCGTTTCTGCCCAGAGTATCGAGGTACGCGCCAAAGACAGCGGGGATACTTTCCTGTTGCAGGAAGAGGAGTGGGCAAATGCAAAATACGTCTTGGACGAAGAGAGCAGGGAGATTGTAGAAGATATTGAAGGTACTTTCCGGCAGTTTCCCCTGAAACTGGCGTGGGCCATTACAATCCACAAGAGTCAGGGGCTTACGTTTGAGCGTGCCATTATCGATGCCAGCGCATCCTTTGCACATGGGCAGACGTATGTGGCACTGAGCCGTTGCAAGACGCTGGAAGGCCTGGTGCTCAGCGCACCGCTTTCGGCAAAGGCTGTTATCAGCGACCGTGCCGTAGACCGGTTTACGGAAGAAGCCCGCCGGAACGAACCGGACGAAAACCGCTTCCATTCACTGCAACGTGCCTATTTTCACGGGCTGCTGTCGGAACTGTTTGATTTCCTGCCGCTGGCACAAGCGTTGCAGCGCTATGTACGGCTGGTCGATGAACATCTTTATAAACTCTATCCCAAGCAGCTTGCCGCCTACAAAGAGGCGGCGGAGCGTTTCCGCGAAAAGGTGGTAAAAGTGGCGCAGAGGTTCGGCATACAGTACAACCGCCTGATTGACGCCGCACAGGACTATGCTGCGGACGAAACCCTGCAGGAGCGGATTGTTGCGGGAGCCGGTTACTTTAAAGATGAAATGGCGCTTTTGTATCCCGTATTAATAGGGCCACGCGCTCTTGCCACGGATAATAAGGTGCTGAAGAAGCAACTGAACGCAGCCAAAGAGGATTTGAATACTCTTTTCCTGTTGAAAAACAGACTGCTGGCATACATAACGGAACACGGATTCAGCACAGCCGGGTATTTGAAGCGGAAAGCCATACTGTCTATCGGCGAGCATGCTGTCTCCGGCAAAGAGGACCTGAAGCGGAGAGGCATGCTGGATACAGTGGAGAAGAACATGCAGGACCGCAAAAGGAAAGAAACGGCGGCATCTTCCGTTCAAGTGCCTTCGGACGTACTGCATCCCGAACTATACGACCGCCTGGTGGCTTGGAGAAACACGGAAGCAGCCCGTTTGGGGCTGCCGGTCTACACGGTCATCCAGCAAAAGGCCATTTTGGGCATCAGCAACCTGTTGCCTGCCGATAAGGACATGCTTGTCCGCATCCCTTATTTCGGGAAGAAAGGGGTAGAGAAGTACGGAGACACCATTCTGGAAATAGTATATGCGTACTGCAAGGAGAAAGGATTGGCAGAGCCGGAGCTTATGCTTTAGTTAGGGTCGAACCGCTGTATCTGATTATATCAGTTTGTGATGTTTACGGTTAGAACGGCGTCCGGTTGCCCTGCTGTACTTCGATGCGTATGCCGAATGCACCGTTGGCGGATTTCATTTCAAATGCTCCCTTGAAGTTGTTCTTCTCCCACGGCAATGCCGAACGGTTGGGAACTTTCCAGCCGTCCTTGTCGTACTCGCCGTATGTATTGATACGCATTCCGTTCTTCAGTTTGAAGCTGCCCATTTGCAGGTTCTCCGGCGATGACCAGAAGCCCGTCAGCCCAAACGGATTCATGCTGTAAACGGTGGCGTTGGTGAGCGAGAACACATTTGAAAGCCCCTGCGAGTAGGTCGCGTCCGGGTTGAGACGGAATATCCGGCTGTAGTCTTTGCTTGCATCCGGTATTTCCAACGTAAACCGGGGCAGGCGGGGAGCTTCCATTCTCATGAGGCTCATGTCCAGGAGAAAGCCGTCATAATTCTTCGTTTCGGGTAGGAATGTCCCTTCGGGCGGCGTACCGTCGGGCAGGCTATGGGAGCGTATGCTGTCGCCCTTCGCTTCGGTTTGGGCGTGCAGTGAAACGACGCTTGCCAGCAGGGCGATGATAAAAAAACAAACTTGTTTCATGATTGGGCACGGTTATTGTTTTCTTCTCAGACAAAGATAATCCTTTCCGTCAATTTTCTGAAACTTCTTTATATTATTTCTTATTCTTTATACTATCAGTTTATAGCCTATCCCCCGCACGTTTACGATGCGGATGCGGTCGTCTTGCGCCAGCTTGTGGCGCAGCTTCGTTATAAATACGTGCAGGCTGCGGGAGTTGAAGAAGCTGTCGTCTCCCCAGAGGTCGAGCAGTACATTCTGGGTATTGACCACCTGATTGCGGTTCTCGCAGAGGCGCTTCAGTATTTCCGATTCGCGGTGTGAGAGTTCCATCTCCGTATCGGCGTGCGGAGCAGCACCGGTTCCTGTATACGACAGCCGTTGCGTGACGGGGTTGAACCGGTAATTGCCTATTTCAAAGTCGGTGACTTCTTTGGGAGCAGGTTCCGTAAAGTTGAAAGCCTTGCCCGCCAGCGCCTTGATGCGGATAATCAGTTCCTGCATACCGAAAGGTTTCTTCAGATAATCGTTGGCGCCGAGTTCAAAGCCCTCTACAACATCATTGATGGCAGAGCGTGCAGTGAGGAAAAGCACCGGCGTGTGCTTGTCGGTCTGGCGGATGCGGCGTACCATTTCGAAGCCGTCCATACGGGGCATCATGACGTCTGCCACCAGCACATCGGGGCGCAGGTCGAAGAACAGGCGCAACCCCTCCTCGCCGTCGGCAGCGGTGTGGATAATGAAACTTTGCCCTTCCAGCGTGTCCTTTATAATCATGGCGAGGGTCTCTTCATCCTCAACCAGCAATACTTTTATTTTATCCATGACATCCTTATCTTTCTTGTTATTCTTGTTTATGTAATATCTGTATGTACTCCGGGGATATATTCCTGTTTCTCCTAAGTAAACTTCCGTTTCCGCCGGGAGAAACTTCCGTTCCCATTAGGGGAAACGACAGTTCCCTTTAAAGGAAACGCGCGTTCCCCTTAAGGGAAACCGGAGTTTCTTCCGGGGGAAACGGGCGGGTACTCCTTTTATCCGTTCGGAAACCTCAGAGTGAACGTGCTTCCTTTGCCCGGTTCGCTCTTTACCGTTACGCTTCCGCCGTGCTTTTCGGTCATGGTCTTGACATAGAACAGACCGAGGCCGTAGCCCTTCACGTTGTGCAGATTGCCGGTGGGAACGCGGTAGAACTTATCGAATATGTGGCTCTGCTTTTCGGGAGCGATACCTGTTCCACGGTCGCTGATGGCGATTTCAACAAACTCTCCTTGTCCGGCAGAGGCGGTTTGCCGGCAACGGATGTTTACGTCCGCTGCTTCGGGCGAGTATTTTATGGCATTGTCAATCAGGTTGCTGATGATGTTGCTGAAGTGCGTACGGTCTGCCGTGAGGGTAAGCCCGACAGGCTCGATGTCCGTAGAGATATGCACGGGCTTCTCCGCCTTCAGTTTATGCTGCTCGATAAGCGGTTCGAGAATGCTTTCCATGGACAGCGGTTCCGGATGCAGGCGGAAGGTCTTGCGGCGTTCCATGCTCATGGAGAGTATCTGTTCGACAAGTCCGCTGAGCCGTTGCAACTGTTCCTGGCAGATGCGCAGATACTTGTCGCGCTTGGCCTTTTCGTCCGCCTGGTTAAAGTTCAGCAGGGCATCGTTGGCGGCATAGGCCACGGCGATAGGGGTTTTCAGTTCGTGGGTGATGTTGTTGGTAAAGTCGCTTTTCATCTCCTCCAGCGTCTTTTGCTGCAAGATGGTGCGGATAAGTATCCAGAACGCGAAGCAGAGGATGATGAGGATAACGAACGAGGTAGTCAGAATGCCCGACATCTGCTTCAGCACCAACGGGGTAACGGGTTCCATCCAAAGGCGGTAGCTCTGATGGGTACTGATGTCGAAAGCGTACTCGTATAGCTTGGCTTCGGGGCTTGGAACGTATCCGGGAGTACCGGCCACGGCAAGCGTGTCTGTAAACGTATGGGGAGATGCTTTGTCGTTCGTATAGATATGCTCCAGGCGGTGGGGCAGCGTGATGCCCCGGTCTTTGAGCTGAAAGGTGAGCAGGCTGTCGTATACAAGGACATCGGGGTCGGAAATGACATCCAGGCCGGAGTGCAGGCCGCGCTGGAAATATGTGGCGAGTTCCAGCATGCTGTTCTGGTCGCGCAGAATAACATCCAGCCCGCTGTTTGCCCTCAGTGCGGCCTGGGGCAGAACATCGGTGTCTTTTATGGCGGCTTCCAGCTTCTTTTGGGCTGAATCGGCATTCAGCCATTGAGCCTTGTTCCGGTCTTTGTTCCGTTCTATGAAAAGTACATCGTCGGAGTCCGGGACGGCGATGCCATCACGGGTGATAATAGCCTGTACGGAGGAATTGTCCGAGATACTCATCAAAAGGGTGTCGCTCTTTTGATGAATGACCTGCTGGTCGGAGGTTTCTTCTTTCCGGCCGTTGCGGTCTATGCTGGTGGTGCTGTGTACATAGGTTTTGTTTTGCGTTCCGTCTTTCTCGAATCCGGCGGATACGCTCACTGTCCCATGGTCGGCACTGTCCTTGCGCATCCTTTCCACACGCAGCATCATTTCGTTATAGTCGCTCATGCGCATGGCTTCTATGATGTTGCGCTCCAGGTCGTTGCGCATGGTGCGGTACAGCCCGCCGAGCCAGTAGGCCTGGTAGGAGAAGATACCCGCCAAAGACAGGATAACGAGTATGGCAATGTATTTCAAAGGCAGTTTCATGGTGGTTCCTTGATATTTGTGCAGGCAAAGATAAGGAGTTATGGTGTGCGGTGTATCGTGCGATAAGACTAAATAACACTTCCGGTAACAGTAGATAACACTTGGTAAGCAGGCGATAACACAAAGTCGGGCGGGTAATGCCGTACTTTGCGGTGTGAAAACGAACTAAAACATCAAATACAATAAATTAAAGCATCGAATACGTATGAAACGATTTTATCTGTTATCAGTAATCAGCCTTTTTAGTGCCGGCATCTCCGCCCAGGAAATCACCGGCGGAGAACGTACCCTCAGCGCCGACAGCATCATTACCTCGGATGCCCGCCTGGACAGTATCTACCAAAGCCTGCCCGAAGTGATGATTATCGGCGAACGCCCCGTAGTCAAAGCCTCGCAAGGCAAACTGGTGTATGACTTGCCGCAGCTTATCCGCGACCTGCCTGTGGACAATGCCTACGATGCCGTAAAGGAGCTTCCCGGTGTAACCGAGATGAACGGCGGCTTGCAACTGGCAGGGCAGGGTGTCACCGTCATTCTGAACGGAAAAGTGACCACCCTCAGCGTCGAACAGCTTTACACACTGTTGCGGAGTATCCCCGCAAGCCGGATAGAAAAAGCCGAAGTGATGTACAACGCACCCGCCCGCTACCAGGTGCGCGGCGCACTTATCAACGTGCAACTGAAGCAAACCGCGGACGGTCCCTCTTCCTGGCAGGGCGAACTCTACGGCAAATACAATCAGAAGCATTACGAAGGTTTTGAAGAGCGTGCCAGCCTTTTATATAACGGAAATAAATTCTCAACGGATTTTCTTTACTCGCACAAACACGGCCGTACTTACACTACGACGGACAAAGATGCTATGCACGCTTTGGCGGATGGCTCGGTGTACCCGATGGCAACCGATGAGGTACGCCGCGCCCGTTCGCATACGCATAGTTTCCGGGTGGGAGCCGATTATACTATCGCTAAAGACCATCAGTTGAGCTTTGTCTACAACGGTAACTATACAACGTCTCACAACCGGATGAATATCAACGGTTCGCAGCAGTCCGCCACGTTGAGCAACAGTACCGACTGGCTTCACAACGGCCGGCTGGACTATTCCACGCCTTTCGGCATGAAAGCCGGTGTGGAGTTCACTTACTACCGTTCTCCGTCCGACCAGTTGCTGAACAGCCGCCTGCTGGAAAACGACGAGCTTGACTTCTTTACACAGGACTGCCAGCGCATCAACCGCTGGAAAATGTTTCTGGCGCAGGAACACAGCCTGGGCAAGGGCTGGGGACTGAATTACGGTATTGTCTATACCACCGGCATCGACAACAGTTACCAATATTACTACGACCCGGAGACCGGCGAACAGTTGGGAGATGAAAATACAACTTCGTTGGCAGCCGGTGATAATTCCGCCGGTAACTTCACTAATATGAAATCCCGCAAACGGGAAGAAACGCTGAACATCTATGCAGGTTTCAGCAAGAGTTTCGGCGATAAACTCTCGCTGGATGCCTCGCTGGCTGTGGAGCGTTATAAAACGCCCGTTTGGAACCAGTGGGATTGGTATCCCACCGTCAACCTGAACTATATGCCTGCCCCCGGACATATCCTGCAACTTGCGCTGAGCAGCGATAAGCACTATCCCGACTATTGGGCCGTGCAGGATGCCGTTTCTTATATCGGCGGCGGATATTCCGAGATTCACGGCAACCCTCTGCTGAAACCTGCGCAAAGCTATGAGTTTCAAATGAACTATATCTTAAAGGGCAAGTACATCTTCAGCACCTGGTTCAGCCACACCAAGGACTACTCGGTACAGACGCTTTACCAGTCCTCGCAACGGCTGGTTGAAATCTATAAATACCTGAACTTTGACTACCGCCAACAGTTTGGCATACAGGCATCAGTGCCCTTTAAGGTAAAGAACTGGTTGAATTCCCGCCTGACCTTTATCGGCATCTGGCATCGCGAGAAAGACAGCGACTTTTGGGATATCCCCTTCGACCGCAAACAGTGTTACGGCATCGCCCAAATGAACAACACCTTCACCCTTTCCACCAAGCCCGACCTGAAGCTGACCGTCACCGGATTTGTGCACAGCAAAGCGATTCAGGGAATTTACGACCTGCCTGTTTCCGGCAATGTAAATGCCGCCTTGCGCTATGGCTTTGCCAAGGGAAAGGCCGTCCTGAATCTGTATTGCAACGATATATTCGAGACCGGGCAGATTTCTCCGCGCATCCGCTTCCAGACGCAGAATGTAACCAACCATTACTCTTGTTTCCGCGAGTTGGGCGTATCGTTCACATACAAGTTCGGCGGTTATAAGGAAAAGAAGAGGGAAGGAGTGGATACGTCGCGGTTCAAATGATTGTTTGATAACCAATCCTGTTCGGGTAGTTAAGCTGATACTAAATTCTTTTTCATATACCTGCATTTTCCCTTCTTTTTTGTACTTTTGCAGCTTTCAAAAAAAACAAAGTTGTTATTTAAAGAAAAGACCCTATATATGAAATCGGATATCGAAATAGCACGCAGCATTGAACTGAAGAAAATAAAGCAGGTTGCCGAAAGTGTCGGCATTCCCCGTGAAGAAGTAGAGAACTACGGCCGCTACATTGCCAAGATTCCCGAACACCTGATTGACGAGGAGAAGGTAAAGCAGAGCAACCTGATTCTGGTAACCGCCATTACGGCCACAAAGGCAGGCATTGGCAAAACCACGGTCTCTATCGGCCTGGCATTGGGACTGAACAAGATAGGCAAGAAAGCCATCGTAGCCTTGCGCGAACCCTCGCTGGGTCCGTGCTTCGGCATGAAAGGCGGAGCGGCAGGCGGCGGCTACGCGCAGGTACTTCCTATGGAGAAGATAAACTTACATTTCACAGGAGATTTCCATGCCATCACTTCCGCTCACAATATGATTTCCGCTTTGCTGGATAACTATATCTACCAGCATCAGGCGGACGGATTCGGCCTGAAAGAAATCATCTGGCGGCGTGTGCTCGATGTGAACGACCGCTCCCTGCGCAGCATTGTTACCGGACTTGGACCACGTACCAACGGGGTTACCCTGGAGTCCGGTTTCGACATTACACCTGCATCGGAGATTATGGCAATTCTCTGTCTGGCAAAGGATACGGAAGACCTCCGCAGACGCATCGAGAATATCATACTTGGCTTTGACTATGAAGGCAAGCCGTTTACAGTGAAAGATTTAGGTGTGGCGGGCGCCGTCACCGTACTGCTGAAAGATGCCATCCATCCCAACCTGGTACAGACCACCGAAGGAACAGCCGCTTTTGTGCATGGCGGTCCGTTCGCAAATATAGCGCATGGCTGCAACTCCATCCTCGCTACCAAAATGGCTATGACCTTCGGCGATTACGTAGTGACGGAAGCCGGCTTCGGTGCGGACTTGGGAGCGGAGAAGTTCTATAATATCAAATGCCGCAAAAGCGGTCTGCAACCCAAACTGACCGTTATCGTTGCCACTGCACAGGGATTGAAGATGCACGGCGGTGTCAGCCTCGACCGCATTAAGGAGCCGAACATGGAAGGACTGAAGGAAGGCTTTGGCAATCTTGACAAACACATCCGTAACCTGCGCTATTTCGGGCAGACCGTTGTGGTTGCCTTCAACCGTTTTGCCAGCGATACGGACGAAGAGGTAGAAGCTATCCGCCGTCATTGCGAAGAAGACTTGAAAGTGGGCTTCGCCATTAACAATGCCTTTGCCGAGGGTGGGGAAGGTGCGGTGGATTTGGCTAACCTCGTTGTGGAAACAATCGAAAAGAAGCCATCCGCCCCGTTACAATATACTTACGGGGAAAACGATACCGTACAGCAGAAGATAGAGAAAGTGGCATGCAACCTTTATGGCGCAAGTGTAGTGACCTACAGCAGCGCTTCACGCAAGATGATGAAGCTTATCGAAGAAATGGGTATTGCACATTATCCCGTCTGCATAGCCAAGACGCAATACTCCTTCTCTGCCGACCCCAAAATATACGGTGCTGTCAATAACTTCGAGTTCCACATTAAGGACATCGTTATCAACAACGGTGCGGAAATGCTCGTTGCCATTGCCGGTGAGATACTCCGTATGCCGGGGCTGCCCAAAGTGCCGCAAGCGGAGCACATCGACATAGTGGACGGCAATATAGAGGGGCTTTCCTGAACCTTCTTAAATAGAGAATTGAAAATTGAGAATTAAAAAATAAGCTGCGCAAGGTTCGTTTGAACTGCGCAGCTTATCTTTTTTACTTTTTATTGTAGAAACTATTATTTCCCGATTTCATAATCAGTAAGCGAACAGCGGATATTCCTTCATCTTGGCATTTACGCGTGCGCGGACGTCGGCAATGACCTGTTCGTTTTCTACGTTGGAGAGAACGGTCTCAATCATTTCAGCGATTTCCAGCATCAGGTCTTCTTTGGCGCCGCGGGTTGTGATGGCGGGAGTACCCAGACGGATACCGGAGGTCTGGAATGCGGAGCGGGTATCGAACGGAACCATGTTCTTGTTCACGGTGATGTCGGCAGATACCAATGCCTTTTCGGCTACCTTACCTGTCAGGTCGGGATATTTGCTACGCAGGTCTACCAGCATGGAGTGGTTGTCCGTACCGCCGGAAACGATGGTAAAGCCACGGTCTATCAGGGCTTGTGCCAGCGTAGCGGCGTTTTTCTTCACCTGTTTGGCATATTCTTTCCATTCCGGTTGCAGAATTTCGCCGAAGGCAACGGCTTTCGCAGCGATGACATGTTCCAGCGGGCCGCCCTGAATGCCGGGGAATACGGCAGAGTCGAGCAATTGGGACATCATCTTGATTTCGCCCTTCGGTGTTTTCTTGCCCCAGGGGTTGGGGAAGTCCTTGCCCATCATGATGACACCGCCACGAGGACCGCGCAACGTCTTATGGGTGGTAGAGGTCACGATATGGGCATATTTCACGGGATTATCCAGTTCGCCTGCGGCAATCAGTCCGGCAGGGTGTGCCATGTCTACCATCAGGATAGCACCTATCTTGTCGGCTATTTCGCGCATGCGTTTGTAGTCCCATTCGCGTGAATAGGCAGAACCGCCGCCGATAATCATTTTCGGTTTCTCGCGCAGGGCCACTTCTTCCATCTGGTCGTAGTCCACACGTCCGGTTTCTTTATTCAGGTTGTACTCGCAGGGAGTGTAGATAATGCCGGAAGTATTCACTGACGAACCGTGAGAGAGGTGACCGCCGTGTGCAAGGTTGAGGCCCATGAATTTGTCGCCCGGGTTCAGCACTGCGAGGAATACGGCAGCGTTGGCCTGTGCACCTGAGTGCGGCTGTACGTTTGCCCATTCTGCGCCGAAAATCTGTTTCAGGCGGTCGATGGCAATCTGCTCGCTTTGGTCTACGACTTCGCAACCGCCGTAGTAGCGCTTGCCGGGATAACCTTCTGCATACTTGTTGGTGAGGCAGGAACCCATTGCCTGCATAACCTGATCACTTACGAAGTTCTCTGATGCAATCAGTTCAATACCTTTGAGCTGACGTTGATGCTCTTTTTCGATGATATCGAAAATTAAATCGTCTCTTTTCATTCTTGCTTATTAGATAGGTTTGATAATACTGTATTCTCTTATTAAGCGTACAACGTACAAATTTAGAAGAAATAAATGAATAAACTGTAAGAAAAGTAAGAAATTTCCTGTCAAAAGAACACGCCAAGTGAAAAACTCAGGACATTCTCCCGCCTGTGGAAACGTATCTGGTTGGCAAGAGGTACTTCCTCACCGGCATTTTCATCATAGACCGGCTTGTAGCTGATACGCTTTGAAATATTGTGCAGTCCGATGTCGTAGCGGAAATCGAAGAAGATGCGGGAAATCGTTACAGCAACGCCGGCGGTGAGGCTGACGTTCAGCGGATAGAGTTCCTCCTCGATGTCCCGCTGGTCGAAATTCTCGAAAGTGACCTTGCTCTGCCTGTCCCAGATGTAGCGTATTTTCGGTCCGCCGAATACGGCAAGGCTGTAAGGCCCTTCCTTAATGATGTTGTATCCGTAGATTACGGGAATCTCAAAGCTGTGGATAGACGAGGTGATAGAGGCCATTTCGGGTATGCTGCTTTCGGGCGCGTCTTCGGGCAGCGGCTTCTCGAAGGTAATGTTGCAGCGGTTTATCGTGTACGACAGTTCCGGTTGCAGGAAGTGGCGTTTGAAGTTTATCCGCATGAAGAACGAGCCGAAATAACCTATCTTATAGTTATTCTGCACCTCGTCGATGACCGTTCCGTTCAGCACCAAATCCGATACGAGGAAGAGCGAAGAGGTAAATCCGCCCTTGATACCGAAGTTCACCCGCCGGTCGTGGCGGTGGGTGTGCTGGGGGTGTTCCGGTTTATCCGTTCCGGGCACAACCGGCAGTTGTCCCCACATGGCTGTGGAGAAGGCCAGCAAACAAACCCCGAAAAGCAACCATCTTCTTCCCATAATCAATTTTTATTTATTACTTTTTCTTCTCTACCGACCAGCCGAATTTCCCGATTTTCTCTCCCAGTCCGTAATAGCCGCCATGCACGTAAACCAGCAGGTTGGATTCTGCCAGCTCCAGTTTTCCGGTTTCCGTATTCAGGTGGGAGGTGTCGGCGCGTACATTCACCACATCGGCAATGAACATGTCGTGCGAGCCGAGGGCAACGATTTCCTTTACCCTGCACTCGATGCACAAGGGAGATTCCTCGATGAGCGGGGCGCTGACAACGGTACTTTTGCCAGGTGTCAGCTTCATCTCCTCGAATTTGTTGTAGTTCTTGCCCGAACGTACGCCGCACCAGTCGGTGGCGCGCGCCATATCCTTGGTTGTCAGGTTAATGACAAACTCCATGTTGCGCTTGATGATGTCGTAGGAGTGACGTTCTGGCCGCACGGAAATGTAGCACATGGGCGGGTTTGTACAAATGGTTCCCGTCCATGCAACGGTCAGTATGTTATATTCTTCCGGGGTGCTTCCGCAGCTCACCAGTACGGCGGGCAGCGGATAAATCATGGTTCCCGGTTTCCAGTCTTCTTTCATCAGATTATCTCTATGTCCTCTCTTGTCTGTTCTTTCTCGCAATAGTGGCATTTGATTACGCAGTTCTCCTTGTCCACCACATGAAACAGGGTAGGCATCGGTTCGTTGTTGGTGATGCACTTGGGATTGGCGCATTTTACGATGCCGCGCAATTCGTCGGGCAGTTTCACTTCACGTTTCTCCACCACTTCGTAGTCGCGGATGATGTTCAGCTTTACGTTGGGGGCAACTACGGCAATGCGGTTTATCTCATCGTCGCAGAAGAACTTATCCGCTATTTTGATGATACCCTTTGTTCCCAGCTTCTTGCTTTTGAGGTTGAAACCGATAGTAATGTTGTTGTTCATCTGCTCCAGTCCCAGCAATGATACTACTGTAAACAGCTTCTCAGAGGGTATATGGTCGATGACAGTGCCGTTTTCCAATGCGGCCACCTGCAATTCTTGTTTTTTCATGTCTCCTAAATAAAACCAGTAATATACTTCCTTATACTTTACTTAACGTCGTCCAGCGTAATGCCAAGCACATCGCACAGAATGGCTTCACGTGCATAAAGTCCGTTTTGCGCTTGCTGGAAATAATATGCCTTCGGGTTGTCGTCCACATCGAGGGCTATCTCGTTGACACGGGGCAGCGGATGCAGGATGCGCAGGTTGGGGCGGGTATGTTCCAGCATTTTGTTGCGCAGGATATAGATATTCTTCACGCGTTCGTACTCCATGAGGTCGGTGAAGCGTTCGCGTTGCACACGGGTCATGTAAAGGATGTCCGCATCGGCTATTATCTCTTCCGTAAAGTCGGTGTGCTCCACAAATCTGATGTCATGTTCGCGGCAGTAAATCTTGTACTCTTCCGGCATTTTCAGTTCTTCGGGAGCGATGAAATGAAAGGTGGGGTTGAAGTGTCGCATGGCCATCAGCAGGGAGTGTACGGTGCGGCCGTATTTCAAATCGCCTACCAGGTAGATGTTCAGGTTCTCCAGCGTACCTTGCGTCTTGTAGATGGAGTAGAGGTCGAGCATCGTTTGCGAGGGATGCTGGTTGGCTCCGTCTCCGGCATTGACGATGGGCACTGTGGTTACTTCGCTGGCATAGCGTGCAGCTCCTTCTAGATAGTGGCGCATCACGATGATGTCGGCATAGTTGCTTACCATCTTGATGGTATCTTTCAGTGTCTCGCCTTTGGACGAGCTGGTAGCTTTGGGGTCGCTAAAGCCGATGACACGTGCACCGAGCCGGTTGGCGGCGGTTTCAAAGCTTAAGCGGGTGCGGGTGGACGGCTCGAAAAATAGGGTGGCGACAACTTTACCGTCGAGCAGATGCCTGTTGGGTTTTGCCTCGAACTCTTTCGCCATATTGAGCATATAGAGAATTTTCTCTTTGCTGTGTTCGGCGATAGTGACTAAACTTCTGTTTTCCATATCGTTGATATTCGTTTTACTTTTCGAGAGTGTAAAGTTGCAAAAAAAATATGGGTTATGAAAATCTCCGGGAACTTTTATTCTTTTTCCATTACTTTCGCCGTTGGCAAGCCTGCACGGATTTTGCGCTGTACGGACTTGGCGGTTTGTGTTTAATTCTCGTTAAAATGAAAAGTCATGTTTAAAATCTGTATTGTATTCAAGATAAGTATCCGGCGCGACGGCGGCTCTCCGTGCCGGAAAAGGAAAAAGGAAGAGTCTCCCGCCGCTACCGGCAGTTTCTCCGGATTTGCCCGCGGGGAGATTGCGCGCACCCGTCTCATGCACCGCCACAGTACGGCGGACAATTATGCCACTGCGCTCCGTTCGCTCCTTGCGTTTCATGGCAAAAAGGACATCTCCTTTGCCGAGGTGGATAGCAGGCTGGTAGACGCTTACGGGGAATGGCTCCGGAGAAAGGGGATATGCAAGGACACCTTGTCTTGCTACATGCGCTCTTTGCGTGCTGTCTACAACAAGGCGGTGGAGCAGGGGCTTACGGAGCAGAAAGAACCTTTCGGCAATGTGTTTACGGGCATTTCCCGCACCCGGAAACGTTCGATAGAGAAGGCGGACATCAACAAGCTGCGTGCCGTGCAGGTGAAGCCCGGTTCGTTTATGCAACTGGTGCGCGATGTGTTCCTGTTCTGCTTCTATGCCTGCGGCATGCCTTTTGTGGATGTGGCTTTCCTGAAGAAATCGCAGATAAAGGGCGGCATGCTTGTGTATCACCGGCGCAAGACCGACCAGGTGGTGCAAATCAAGCTGGAGCCTTGCATGCAGGAGATAATCAACCGTTACCGGTCGGACGGCAGCGACTATGTGTTTCCTTTTCTTACTTCGCAGGACGAAGATACGGCGTACAGGGAGTACAAACGCAAGTTCTCCTATTATAACAAGACGCTGAAAACTCTGGGAAAGCTGGCGGGGGTAGACAAGCCGCTCTCTTCGTACGTGGCGCGCCACACCTGGGCTACGCTGGCTTTCATGTCTTCGGTGGACATGTCTGTCATAGCGCAGGCGCTCGGACATACCGATGTAAAGACTACCCGGATTTATGTGGAGGATATCGGGAACGGAAAGCAGAATTCTGCCAATAAGAAGCTTTTGGATGAGGTGTTGAGGAAGCGTTCCTCTGTACAAGAGGTCACCTCTGTACAAGAGTGAGAACTCACAGAAATCGGAATAGAGCACTATAACAGCCGCGAAGATATGCAGATTAAATAAAATAAGCAAAAAAGAATCGCCTTTTTTTCAAGGCAGAAATATCTGTTCCAAGCCTTTTCCGAAAGGGATACATGCGGCAACTGTTGATTCTCAATATATTGAAAATTATTGTACCTCTTGTACAGAGGTGGTATAAAAAGGCTATATCCTTATTGATAACCGCATTTTCCTGCCGTATATCCACAAGGCGGGGAGAAGGGGTTGTCTATCTTTTTTTAGCCTAAGTCCGATACATATTTTTGCATGGTTCTGCCCGTAGCGGGAGCTTTCCCGGTTGCGGATGGCAGTGGCTGTGCCCCGATTTTTCCTTGATTTTCTTCTTTATTTCATGTATTGTTTACGGTTTTATATTTCTATTCATGTCATCATAGCGTATTCGCCGGACTTGTAAGGTTCGCGTGTTCCGCGGCCTGATAACGTTGCATATCCTTTCCGTTGCAATACAGTTTTTTCGTATCGGACTTACATTTTTCCATCATGTGGATTTTAACAGATAATCAAGCCCGATATGGACGATTTTGATGATCAAATCAAGCAAACAACAAAAAATCCCTGGTATGCTGTCCGCACATTCAACTGCCAGGAGTTAAAAATCAGTGATTTTTTAAAAGAGAGAAAGAAAGTGCATTTTGTTCCGATGACCTATGTTGAAAAGGAAAAAGAAGGGAAAACAAGGAAAATGCTTGTCCCGGTAGTTCACAATCTGGTCTTTTTACAGAAAAACGAGAGCCGCAAGGCAACGCTTGCGATGCTTAAGGAGTGCAATGTTCCTTTCAGCGTGCTTTGCGACAAAGAAACAAAGCATCCCTGTGAGATACCCGACAAGCAGATGACCGAGTTCCGCATATTATGCGACCCCGATTTTAAAGACACCTTATATATAACGCACGAAGAGGCCGAAGCGAAACCCGGTAAGAACGTCCGTATCATTCACGGGCCCTTTGCCGGGATAACGGGTAAGCTGCATCGTGCCCGCGGCGGCTACTATCTCATAAAGACGCTTGCCGGTGTAGGAGTGATGATGCGCATTTCCCGCTGGTATTGCGAAGTGACGGAATAGCCGCCTGCCATTCGGGCCGTATAAGCCGGTTGCATGTATTTTAATCTAAAAAACAGACAATAATGAAAGAAAAACTCCTTTCCCGCATTGCGGAAAGAAAAATCACGGTAGGCGTCGTGGGATTGGGCTATGTGGGCCTGCCCCTTGCCGTAGAGAAAGCCAAGGCAGGTTTCAGGACTATCGGCTTCGACGTGCAGGAAGAAAAAGTGAAACAGGTGAATGCCGGACACAACTATATCGGCGATGTGGTCGATGCGGAGCTGGCGCAGTTGGTACGGAACGGTACGCTCAGCGCTACTTCCGATTTTTCCTTTATAAAAGATGTGGACTTTGTAGCCATCTGTGTGCCTACGCCTTTGGATGTGCACCAGGAACCGGACATCAGCTATGTGGAGAGTTCGGCGAAATCAATAGCCGGGCATCTGACCGCAGGCACCATCGTGGTGCTGGAGTCCACAACCTATCCCGGCACTACCGAAGAGCTTATAAAACCAATTCTTGAGAGCGGGTCGGGCTTGAAGTGCGGCAAGGATTTCTATCTGGGCTTTTCGCCCGAACGGGTAGATCCCGGCAACGCGGTTTACAAAACCAAGAACACACCGAAAGTGGTGGGCGCCGTAGGCAAAGACGCCCAGGACGTGATTGCCGCCATGTACGGAGCTGTGCTGGGCGATAAGGTGCACGTCGTTTCTTCGCCTGCCGTGGCGGAGATGACCAAGATTTTGGAGAACACCTACCGCAACATCAACATTGGGCTGATTAACGAGCTGGCCATCCTGTGCAACCGCATGGGCATCGACCTTTGGGAAGTGATAGAGGCAGCCAAGACCAAGCCTTTCGGCTTCACCGCATTCTATCCCGGACCGGGGCTGGGCGGGCATTGCATTCCCCTGGACCCCTATTATCTCACCTGGAAGGCGCGCGAGTACGGCTTCCATACATCGATGATCGAGGCTTCCATGATGATAAACGACCACATGCCCGAATACACCGTGGAGCGTTGCGGCAAGATACTCAACCGCCACCGCAAGGCATTGAACGGCTCCAGAGTGCTGGTGCTCGGCGTGGCATACAAGCAGGATATAGACGATTACCGCGAGAGTCCCGCCCTGCGTGTCATTGAGGAGCTGGAGAAAACAGGGGCGTCGGTCACCTTCTACGACCCTTACATCCCCGAGTTTCGGTATCACGGCAAATCGCATAAAGGCGAAGCCGCCCTCTCCGCCGGACTGCTGCGGAATACCGACCTTGTGGTTGTGACCACCGCACACACCAATGTCGATTACGATTTTGTACAGCGATACGCGCATGCCGTTTTCGACACGAAGAACGTGATGAAGGCGGTTGCAGTGAGAACCAACATTGAAGTGCTTTAGAGCCAGTTTAAATATTCTTCTTATTTATGGATAAAAAAATATGTGTTATCGGCGGCGGCAGGTGGGGAAAGAACCACATCCGCACATTGGCGGGGCTGGGTTGCCTTGCCGCAGTGGTAGAGGCGGATGCCGCCAGGCTGAAAGAGTATACGGAGCAGTATCCCGGAATAAAGGGATATGCGGACATGGACGAAGCCATTGCCTGCGGTTACGACGGATATACGGTTGCGCTTCCTGCGGAACTTCACTATCCGGCAGGCAGGAAACTGCTGGAAAAAGGGCTGAACGTTATGTTGGAAAAGCCGATGACGCTCACCGCCGCGCAGTCTGCCGAACTGGTGGAACTGGCACAACGCACGGGAGCGCGCCTGATGGTGGGGCATGTCCTGCTGTTTCATCCGGCGTACCGTAAGATAAAAGAGGTGATAGACAGCGGCAGGCTGGGCAAGCTTTTCTACCTCTATTCCAATCGGCTGAACCTGGGTACGGTGCGTACGGAAGAAAGCGTGTTTCCCTCGTTCGCGCCCCACGACATTTCGGTGCTGGACTACCTCACGGGCGCTTCGGCATGCAGGATAGAGGCGAAAGGAGCGAAGTTTCTCCAGGACAGGGTGTACGACAGTACGCTGGTGCAACTGGAATATCCCGGCAACGTGCATGCCCACATCTACGTATCCTGGCTTCATCCCTACAAGCAGCAGTTGCTGGTGGTGGCGGGCAGTAAAGGCATGCTTTCCTTCGACGATGCCGCGGACGGGAAGGAAATCCGTTTCTACAACAAGCGGATAGATTTCGAGAACGGCGTTCCCGTTAAAGTGGAAGCTCCGGACGAAATCATCCCTTACGAGAAGAAGATGCCCCTGGAAGAGGAACTGAGGTATTTCGTGGAGCATCTCGACTCCACCATCGGGATAAACAGCGGAGAGGCAGGTTATGAAGTAGTAAAAGTACTGGAAACCGTACAACAAATCATAGAAAACAATGAACAACAAGAATGACTGTTTCGTTCACCCCAGCAGCTATGTAGACGAGGGTGCAACGGTGGGAAAAGGAACTAAAATATGGCATTTCTCGCATATTCAGAAGGGAGCGGTTATCGGAGAGAACTGTTCGCTGGGGCAGAACGTGAACATAGCGAATAACGTAAAGGTGGGCAACGGCGTGCGCATCCAGAACAACGTGTCGGTTTACGAAGGCGTGGAGCTGGAGGACAACGTATTCTGCGGCCCTTCCTGTGTGTTTACCAACGTCGTTACTCCACGGGCGCATTTCCCCGTACACGGCGTATATGCCAAAACCCTGATTAAAGAGGGTGCTTCGTTGGGAGCCAACTCCACCGTGGTCTGCGGGCATACGGTGGGCAGGAGCGCGCTCATCGCCGCGGGCGCCGTAGTAACAAAAGATGTACAGGACTATGCGCTTATGGCGGGAGTCCCGGCACGCCGCATAGGCTGGGTATGTGAGTGCGGCGCACGCTTGGATGCTTCGCTTGCATGTTCGTGCGGCAGAAAGTACAAGGAGGAAAACGGCAATCTGCTTGCCGTACCGTCGGCGGATTTTTGATAGGTTTCAAGTCCCCGATTCTCATACCAGAATTATTTACGATAAAACAGGTTTATATCATGCAATTCAGAGATTTAAGGAAACAGTACAGCGTACTGAAGCAAGACATAGACGCCGCCATGATGGAAGTAGCGGCAGCAAGCGCCTTTATCATGGGCCGACCCGTGAAAGAGCTCGAAGCCGGGCTGGCGGAGTATGTAGGAGTGAAACACTGCATTTCGTGCGGCAACGGTACGGACGCGCTCACCCTCGCCCTGAAAGTATGGAACATCGGTGCGGGAGATGCCGTATTCGTGCCCGACTTCACTTTCTTCTCTTCGGCAGAGGTCATCTCGCTGGAAGGAGCCACGCCCGTTTTTGTGGATGTGGATGGCGATACGTTCAATATGGACGCCTCGGATTTGGAACGGAAGATAGCCCGTACCATAGAGGAAGGCAGGCTGACGCCCAAGGTCATCATTACCGTCGATTTGTTCGGCCTTCCCGCCAACTATCCCGCTATCCGTAAGATAGCCGATGCCCACCGGCTTTTCATCCTCGAGGACGGTGCGCAGGGGTTCGGCGGCATGATAGGCAACAAGCGTGCATGCAGTTTCGGCGACATCTCCACCACTTCTTTTTTCCCCGCCAAGCCTTTGGGCTGTTACGGCGATGGCGGAGCGGTGTTTACCGACAACGACGAATGGGCCGCACTGGCAGATTCCTACCGGGTGCACGGCAAGGGCATGTTCAAGTACGACAATGTGCGCATCGGCATGAACTCGCGCCTGGACACTTTGCAAGCCGCCATTCTGAAAATAAAGTTCAAGGCTTTCCGCGAGTACGAGTTGCGCGATATCAACAAGGCTGCCGCTCTCTACACCAAGTTGCTGGCGGGCAGGGTAAAGACTCCTGTCACGCCCGAAGGCTATTATTCGAGTTGGGCGCAGTACACCATTTGCCTCAATAGCAGGGAAGAGCGCGATGCACTTCAGGCGTGCCTCAAGGAGCAGGGCATTCCGTCCATGGTCTATTATCCCACGCCTATGCACGGGCAGACTGCCTATAAGGCATTGAATGCCCCCACAGATTGCTGTCCCACGGCAAAGCGGCTTTGCGACACGGTGCTGTCACTGCCCGTACATCCTTACATCACGGAAGAAGAGATAGAGACGGTCTGTTCCGTGATACTCGGCTTCGTAAGGTAAGTCACGTTTTCCAACCAAATACACAAGTTTATGTCCTCTGCATTCCGCCGGAATTTTCTGATACTCTGGTCCGACCTGCTGATTGCCCTGTCCGCCTTCTGGCTGGCACGCTACTTCGGCGATATGCCCCGCTGGTACTGGCTGGTGCTTTCGGCGGTTGTCTGGGTGGTGCTGGGCGGAGTGTCGCGCAAGTTGCAGTTCGGTGCATACAAGAGGATACGTTATGCGTTTCTGGGAATCTTCGCGCTGGACGTACTTTCGGGGCTGTTCCTCTGCACCCTGTACCGGCATTGCGTGCCCGGCTACGAATACGACTATTCCATTATTCTTGCCACCGGCATCATCATTGTGCTCGAATGGGCGTTGTACTGTGCCGTCAGACGGCTGGTTTACCGGAAAATTCCTTTCTTCTACGAAGAGCCTCTGCTGGACGATGTGACGGAAGTGGGGATAAACACAGGCATCGAACACACGGAGCTATTGGAGAACCGTGACGTGACGCTGCTGCTGAGGCTCGTGCACGAAGCGGAGAACTCCTCGGAGCTGCTCCGCCGGATGCAGGAAAGCCGTGAGGCGTTTTCGCCGGTAACAATGCTCATGGACTCGCCGGAACCCGAAGCTGTGCTTGCGCATAAAGTGCGTCTGCCCCGGCTCGTTATCCACCGGTGTCCGCTCAACCGTGTGCGGCACATCAACACCCTCTTCTCCTATACCAACTATTGCATGGAGAGAGGGGGACTCATTGCCTGCCACTGTACCACAGCGGGCATCCGCCGCGAGAAGATAATGCGGCAGAATCCGGTGGTCATCAACCGTGTCCTCTTCTTTCTGGATTATTGCTGGCACAGGATAATCCCCAAGCTCTCTTTCACCAGGGATTTCTATTTCGGGCTGACGAAAGGGCAGAACCGTGCGCTTACGCGTGTCGAGGTTCTGGGGAGGCTGTACCGTGCCGGGTTTGATGTGCTTCACGAGGAGATTGTACACGGAGAGTTCTACGTCATTGCCGCGAAGGTGAAAGAACCGGTACGCGACGACAAGCCTTCGGGCGGACTGCTCATCCGTCTGAAGCGGAAGGGCAAAGGCGGTAAAATCATCGGTGTGTACAAGTTCAGGACGATGTATGCCTATTCGGAATACCTGCAACCGTATATCTATAAACAGGCGGGACTGTGCAGCGGCGGCAAGATTGCCGGTGACTACCGTGTGAACGCTGCCGGACGGTTTCTCCGGAAAACCTGGCTGGACGAACTGCCCATGCTGATAAACTGGATGAAGGGCGATTTGAAACTGGTAGGTGTGCGTCCGCTGAGCAGCCACTATTTCAGCCTTTACTCCGAAGAGCTCCGTGCGCTGCGCATCCGGACGAAACCGGGCCTTATTCCGCCTTTTTATGCGGATATGCCCGGTACGTTGGATGAAATACAGGAAAGCGAACGCCGCTACCTGGAGCAGTATCTCAGAAGCCCTTTCCTTACCGACTGGCGCTATTTTTGGAAAGCTTTCCGCAATATAGTGTTCCGGGGAAAGAGAAGCCGGTAAAGGAAACTTCCGGCTTTCATCAGGTCAGCTTATGCAAGACGTGATACCGAAAACACCTGCCAATGCAGTGGCTACTGTAATGATTACTTTGAGGACGATGCCCCATACCGATTTTGATTTTGTGCTCATGTTGTTTGGTTTTAATGTAAAAACAAGTGTTCAAGGCATTATCCTAACGGATTTTCTTCCTCGCCGCCGTCGCCGCCGGGTTTGTTTTCACTGCCGGGTTCGCTGCCGTCCACATTGTATTTGTAAGCCTCTTTCAGTTGGCCTTCCAAATTAATCTGGGCGTTGCTCAATTCGCCCGTGGCGCGTGCACGGAGCTTCAGGCCTTTCACATTGTCCGCCAGCGTAAAGTCGGCAGCCGAGGCGGCACCCTTTCTGCTTACGATGCCTACGGAGAAAATGGCGAGGTCGTCCAGCTTTACGTTCTTGCCGTCCAGGATGAGCTCTTTGGTGCAGGAAATCATGTCGGTCAGCACCCCCTTGATCAGCCCCTCCGAATAGGGCGTGTTGTGGTTGGCCATATGCTTGGCAAGCCTTTCGGTATCGAAAGTGTCCTCAATCAGCGGACGTGCATACCACAGTCCTTTCAACGGGCTTTTTTCGCCGGTCATTTGATACTTTTTGTAACGAATCATACTCTTTTGTTTTTTTAGTTTTCAAATTAAAAAATTCTATATCCTTGTTGCAACAATACGAAGATACGACATAGCCTAAGGGCATTTATCACTATTCGTCCGTTACGGTTCGTTACTGTACGTTATATACAGATATAACGGCTGTGATGTGGAGATATTTACGTATCTTTGGCTTATATAAAAACAAAGAATTCAAAAGATATGGAAACTTTCAAGATACGTACATACGGGCGCACGGAACTTGCCCAGCTTTACAGTCCGGGACTTTGCCCGCAAGCCGCCTTCCGCAAGCTGAACCAGTGGATAGATTTCCACCCCACACTGCGGAGCAGCCTCCATGCACTGGTCGCCTCGGACAAAACGCGGACATACACGCCGGCGCAAGTACGGCTCATAGTCGAGGCGTTGGGCGAACCGTAAACTACCCTCGACTTTAGCATCGTAACATAGCCCTTTAGCCGCACAGTATAGCTCTTTAGCGCCGTAGTGTAGCCCTTTAGTTTCTCGGCAGCTCCACCACGCGATACCCCCGCTTGCCGTTCGACCTCGTCAGTTCGAAGCCCGCCTGCTTCATCACAAGCCCTATCTTTACGGGGCTAAGGTAGTGCTTTACGGCAGAGTTGATGCGGCTCAGTATATCGGTGGTAGATACGAACGTACCCTTTTCGCCCGGCAGGGGGCAACGGTAATAAGCCTGTATCAGTTCGCGCTCCATGCTGGGCACTTCAAAATTACGGTTGTGCAGGTTTACGAGCTTTATCTCCTCGTCCTCAAACCAATAGCGCATGCCGCCTTTCCAAAGTGCATACGCCTGTGAGTACACCCCCTCGTAATCCACGGGATGCGTATAAGGATTGTCGATGCTGCTGATTTCGAACGGCAGCCAGCGGCGGTTACCCGTGAGGTCTGTCAGGAACTGCACGTTATTGGTCGTTCCGCACAGGCTGGCAATGTGGGCGCGGTGCTCTTTATAATGCGCATAAGCCATTCGCTCGTTCACCACCTTCTGGGTGGTCATCGCCTTTATCTGGTTCAGCTCCGACGCCCCCAGTTCGTCTATTTCCTCCATGCAGATAAAGACGAATTCCGCCAGCGAAAACATATCGTCTTTGGTAATGCGGTTATTGTTGGACTTGATGTAAAAATAGCGTTGCAGCACAGGGGGCAGCAGCTTGTTGAGCCAGGTAGTCTTGTAGCTGCCCTGAGGTCCGATCAGTACGAAAATCTCGTGGTTCACCGTTTCCCGGTCGAAAAGGGAGGCAATGGAGGCTACGAGCCATTTCTTGAAGTAACCTTCGAATACGGACTGCTCGCTCTTTACGTGCACCGTGGCGGCAAGCCGCCCGATATGGTCGGTCACACCGTCCCAGGGCTTCAGCCCTTCGAAGTAGTCGGTAAAAGGATTGAACAGAACAGTATATTCCGAGTGCAGTATTGCACGGATGTCATTGATGCGCACGGTTTTTCCCTGCTTGCTCATACGGCTCCATAGGGTGTTGACGAAACGGTCGTCTATTTCGGTATATTCCCCTTCGGCGCCGTCTGTTCCGGCAACGGCCGTCTCGCACTTCCCGGTGGCCTCATTGTACCGGAAACGGGCCTGCGTGTCGAGGAAGCGTTCGATGTCCTCCACACTGGCAAATCCGTCGTTGCCGCCGGCATTCGGCGTCCGCCCTTGCAACGGACGCCGCCCATGCTCCTCGGTGTGCTGGTAGCACGACCGGAAAACGGCGGCTACATCCCCGTCGTAGTCGGCAAAGCGTTTCACCGCCCACCCGGTAGCGCTGGCTTGCGCCACTCCGTAGGCATTGAGCAGATACCCCATGCGCATGATGTATTGGTTGCGCTGGTGTGCTTCGTAAACGATGCCCTGTTCTGCCAGTTCGCCGGCAGCGGCAGCGACGGCTTTCTCCAGCCGCCTGTTACGGATAGAGGATTTGGCGGGCTGCTCTTTCTTGTCGCCTTTCAGTTCGACGGGCATGGCGGCGGCATCGGGATTGAAGTAGACGTCGGGGTCGTGTGCCAGTCCGCTGAGTCTCGTGATATTCTTGCATTTCAGGTCGCATTCGCATCCCAGCAGGTCGGCATAATAGCGGTTGCCCTGCTCGAAGATTTTGGAATAGACTTTCCGGTTCTTCTCCGGAGTGGTCGTCAGGCAGTCCGTACGGTAGATAATGCGAAGCCCCGTACCGCTGATAGTGGTGTAGGACAGCAGCGTATGCTTGTCGGCGCGGACACGTCCGATTAGTTCCGGCAGGCGGTCGGCGTCGATATGGTCGATGTCTGCCAGCGCCAGCGAAGTCCAGCCCGTGATGTTTTCTGCCTGCTTGCCGCCTCCGAAGCACACGGCAACGGCAAAACACGGGCAGGCGGCTTTCTCCCATGCAGCGGCAGCCTTTTGTCCGTTATGACTGTAATAGCGGTGTTTCTCGGTACGGTCGCGCACCAGTGCATCGTTGCGGATAAGGTTTACGATTTCCTGTAACGTGCTGTCCTGCGGATGTGTATCCGAGTAACCTTTGAAAAGGCTGATTGAAGTTTCTTTCATTATTATCGTTATTAGGGTTTTACGGAGTGAAGTTCCGAATAAAGCGCCGGATACGGAAAACAGCGGTTCCCGCATGTGGGAACCGGACAGATGATATATTAACATTATTAACTTTAAAAAACATTTATAGATGACTCAAAATCTGAATCAGGAATTCGTTCATTTGGAGCTTGGCGACTACCTGGAACTGCTCCAGAACACGATTATGGTAGGTGGCAAACGCCTGAACGACAAAGAGATTTGCCGTAAAATCTCGATGAGTCCCCAGACCTATGGCAAGGTAAAAAGGGCGAAAGTTTAAAGCTGAGCCAGTATTACAGTGTGTTCCGCATCTACCGGGAAGAGTTGAAAAACCGCCCTGTGGAACTGTATAACGTATTGACAGAGTTGGGCTTACGACTCGAAGCGGACTATATGCGACTGCATGTCTCCCGCCCGTAGTTGACAGGTTGCCAGCCATATTTCCAACTTTTACAGGGGTATGTGTTTTAGAAATGATAAATGTAATCGTTACATTTATCAATAATTTCTCGCGCGCGTAACGAAAAGTTATAAAAGAGGGTGGCAACCTGTCATATCCGGAGTTCCATACCGGCAACATCTCGGTTTTCTGCCTGACGGACGGCAAGCGCTTCGTGATGATTGAGGAACCGGACTTTATCGTGAGCCGTATCCGGAACAGCGCCGGGTGCGGGGAGAAAACGGACGAATAAACAAGAAGATAGCTTCTTATTAAAATCGGGGTCAATTTCAGTAATGAGACGAGGAATGTCGAGAGGTGGATTATTGAGTAAGAAGCCGGTACGTTCGGCAAATATTCACTGAAATATTTGTTGTCATCAATTTAAATGTCGTTCTTTGTACGAGAAAAAGGTAAACTTATGTGTAAATTCTCAGAAGACAGCAGACAAAAATTGGGTAATGCCGTCATCTATATTGCCAATCATACGGAACAGCTCAGTAAAACGAAATTACTAAAACTGCTGTTTTTAATGGAGGAATATATGGTGAAACGTTATCATGTACCTTTCATGGGGTTGCCTTTTGAGATATGGCAAGCCGGGCCCGTTGCCAAAGATATTTTCATCGATTTGTCCGACGGCCCTTTCCTGTTGAAAGATTTTGTAAAAACAGAGGTACAAAAAGATGCTACGTATATTAGGGCAATCAAGCCTTTCTGCGATGATGAGTTCTCGGACTGCGAAATGGAGATGATGGATGAAATCATCCGGAAGTATGGCAAGAAAACAGCCAAACAGTTAGTGGCGGAAGTGCATAAAGAGGGCTCTTTATGGTTCAATGCCGCTAAAAAGCATGGATTGCTGACTGCTTTCAACAAAGGTTTATGCAATAATTCCGATTATACCATAGATTTCTCTGAGGAATTGTCCGATTGTGCGCGGGAAGATTACAAGGAGAGCCTTGCCATTCATCAGACTGCCAATATCCTAAAAGCTCAGGAACATGTTTAAGGAGGGTAACTTACTGAAATTTTCTCCTTTTATATTTAAAAACGGAGCTTGTCCTAAAAATAAATTTTTCGTTGTGCTTAAAGAAGCGGAGAATGCGATGATACTGGCATCCTTACCCACTTCTAAAGACCATGTACCTGCCGATATGCAGTTACAGGAGGGATGTATGGAAATTCCCGACCGTCAGATAAACATTTATATTTTTCTTGCCAAGCAAAATATAGCTATACATCCCGATACGCAGCTTCCGTTCTCTTTTAATTTGAATACTTTCATTTACGGTGCAGATATAGACAGTTATCCCGTTACAGTTTTCCAAGAACAGATTGAGAACGGAGAAACCAAAGTCGAATTAATGGGTAGACTGACCGAGGAACAGTTCTCTGCCTTAAAAGATTGCCTGAAAGGATCGAAGATGACGAAGAGGCGTTTTAAGAGAATGCTATAATTGTCAACGTGCAATTAACCTCCGGACATTTCCATAGATATATCATACAACTCTCTCTTGTTGAAAAATGTGGGGATAAAACCACACAAAAATACTACTATGTACATAACCGTTCCGAATAATAATATTGTGGAAAGGTATTATATCATTAATATACTCTTTCATGAATTTCTTGGATTAAAATATGAAATCTGTGTAGCGAATGATGAGAAAGACTATACCGTTATCTTAGATAATGGGCGTAAGTTGATTATAAAAGATTCTTTTTTTAATCTTTTTCCAACCCCGTTATCTTATCTGTCTCGTAAAAATATACCCACTGCGATAACTTATGCTGATAATTCTTTTCTGAGTATGGAGAAAATGCCTGTGTTATTCGGAACAGGCGATTTGGAGATGCGTGACGACAGCATTATTTGTGGAAGTGACTTGTTTGCCGGAGCTTTCTTTATGTTGACAAGATGGGAGGAGCATGTTGTTAAAGAACGCGATGTGCATGGCAGGTTCTGTTCAAGCAATTCGTTGGCTTTCCGGTTCGGTTTCTTGAACAGAGCGATAGTCAACGAGTATACCGAATACTTATGGAACATGATTTATTACCTTGACAGTACGGCAAAAAGAAAAAAACATTCATTTGAGATTATTCCAACCCATGATGTCGATGTCATTTCCTGCTGGCATACGCCTTTCAAGGATATAAAAAGAATAGTGAGTTATTTCCTTAAAAAAGGAGGTATAAAATATGGTATGGAGAATATCGTAAGCTATATCAAAACGCTTGTAAATAAAGAGAATGATCCTTACAACACTTTCAGGTTCTTAATGGAATATTCCGAAGGTTTGGGATTGAAATCATACTTCTTTTTCATGTCTTCGGCGGAGTATTTTTTTGCAGAGCGTGACAGAATGCAGAAAATAGCGGATACAATTTTGGAAAAGGGACATTTTGTGGGTTTTCATCCCAATAAAGGCACTTGTTCCGATAGGATAGTCTTTCAAAAAGAATTGAATGCTTTAAATACGGTTTTAAAGAGAAAAAACACCATAGGAAGGCAACACTTACTGAAATTTGAAGTTCCGTTTACATGGCGGATTTGGAATGATTGCGGAATGGAGTGGGATTCGTCTTTAGTGTATTTTGATAAGATTGGGTTCAGATGCGGGGTTTGTTATCCGTTTACAGTCTTTGATATTCTTGAAAGGAAACATTTGCAGTTAAAGGAGTTACCTTTATTGGCGATGGACTGTACCCTGTTCCACTATAATCAGCTTAAACCCGATGATGCCTTATCGGAACTTAGCGGTATAAAGAGTACGGTTCGGAAGTACAATGGCAAGTTTGTCGTATTATGGCATAATTCCTATTTCTCTTTTGAAAATAGGAAAACCTTAGCCGTTTATAAAGAGATATTGAAAGAATCTTATTTGGATTCTGCACGATAAATGAAAGAAACCTTAGAGAATGCCATATATAAAAATATGGCAAAACTTTTAATAGGCGATGGGATTGCCAGGATTTTGGGCTTTGTCATCACACCGGTCTTAACCAGAATCTATTTGCCTGCTGAAATGGGAAGCCTTGCTGTTTTTACATCTTTTGTAGCTATCCTTATTCCTTTTTCCACACTGAGATATCCTTTGCTTATTCCGGTCTTGAAGGATGAGAAGATGGCTTTCTCTTTATCTTACGCCACTTTTCTGATGTTGCTATGCAGTACGATACTGCTGATTATAAGTTTGTTTTTCTTTAAGAGAGACATATTTAGCTTGTTTTCGGTAGAAGAGTTATCCGATTTTTGGTGGCTGATACCCATCTCTTTTTTCAGCATGGGACTTTATGAATTGTTTTACCAATGGGCCATAAGGAAAAAGGAGTTTTTGTTATTGTCGAAAAGTAAAATCCTGCAAAAGAGTATCGGTTCGGCTGTTCAGATAGGATTGGGCATGGCAAGTTTCGGTTCGTTAGGATTGATTATCGGTTCTATTTTTTCCGAAGCTGGCGGACTCTCTTTGTTTGCCAGGAGTTTTAAGAAAGACATCTGTTGCAATTATAGATTTGTAAGGTGGAGCAGGATGAAAATCATTCTCGGGAAGTTTGTCAATTATCCGGTTTACAGGCTTCCTGCTCAGTTTCTGTTGTCGTTATCCGGTAAGATGCCTTTACTCTATTTTGCATGGAAATTCGGTGCAGGTATGGCAGGACAAGTAGGTCTGGCCACGACGATGCTTTCAATTCCCGTTACTTTATTGGGTTCTTCGGTAGGTAAGGCTTTTTATGCTGAGGTGTCGGGTATGGGAAGTTCCAAAAGAATTGAAATACTGTATTTAACAAGGAAAGTTATACAAAAACTATTCTGTATAAGCTTAATCCCTACTATCCTGATAGTTCTTTTTGCTCCCATACTGTTCGAGCTGTTTTTTGGAACGGATTGGGTGCAAGCCGGTGTTTTTGCCCGTATTCTGGCTATTTATTTAATTACTCAATTTGTTTACAGTCCTATCAGCGAGGGATTGTTCAATATTCTGAAAAGGCAGTCTATCGTATTATGTCTAAAAATAATTCGCATTTTAATTATCAGTATGGCTTTTGGAGCGTGCTATTATTGGGAACTTTCTCCTATTGCGACTCTTTTACTTTATAGTATAGGAATGGCTGCTAATTATGTTGTAGCTACGTTGGTGATAATAAATGCAGTAAAATATCAAAAATAAATATGCAATGAAAATAGTAACGGTGATAGGGGCAAGGCCTCAATTTGTGAAAGCGGCAGTTGTAAGTAGAGAAATATCCAAGTATGATAATATTAAAGAATGTATCATTCATACAGGGCAGCATTTTGATAAGAATATGAGTACTGTTTTTTTTGAAGAGATGCAAATTCCTTTGCCTGATTATAATCTGAATATCAACGGACTTTCCCACGGTGCTATGACCGGACAAATGTTAGAAGGAATAGAATCGATTCTTTTCAAAGAGAAACCGGATTGGGTTTTGGTATATGGTGATACGAATTCAACATTGGCAGGGGCATTGGCTGCAAGAAAAAATCATATAAAAGTAGCCCATGTAGAAGCCGGATTGCGCTCATATAACATGGACATGCCCGAAGAGATAAATCGTATACTTACAGACCGTATTTCAGATGTATTGTTTTGCCCGACGGATGTTGCCATTGAAAATCTGGAGAAAGAAGGTTTTAAGAACCTTGATTATGAAATATTGAAAAGTGGAGATGTAATGAAAGATGCTATGTCTTTTTATATGAATAAGGCATCTGAACCGGAGTGCAGTATTCCGGAGCAATTTATACTCTGTACCGTGCATAGAGCGGAAAACACGGATAATGAAGAGCGGATGAGTTCGATTATTGAGGCCTTAGAGAAGATTTCTTCTACGTTGTGTCCGGTTGTTGTTCCGCTACATCCACGGACGGAAAAAGTCTTGCAGACAAGAAACTATGATTTCGAGGCAAGTAATATACATTTTATAGCACCTGTTGGATATTTTGAAATGATTTGGCTGATTAAGCATTGCAACTTTGTAATGACAGATAGCGGAGGTTTGCAAAAAGAGGCGTATTTCGGTAATAAATATTGCATTACTATACGTACGGAAACGGAGTGGAAAGAGCTGGTAGAAAAAAACTATAATTTCATTTCCGGCTATGAAAAAAATAATATTATCAACCTTGCAGGAAAAATTCATGCAATGCCGCCTCTTTCGTTTCAAGATGAACTGTATGGTAATGGGAACGCAAGCTCTATAATTGTCAATAAGCTATCCTGTAATATCTGATGAAATGAACATATTAAATTTATCTTCTTTATCATTATGGGATTTGGGTAAAGGAAAAGGAAGAGTTTCTACCTATCTTCCTATAAAAGGCTTTGTAGATAGAGGCCATAATGTTTTTTATATAACAAATTCTGTATCTCAACAAGCTGGGGATTTTGAGGGAATTACAGTGCTAAAGGCGAAAACTGTTTTAACGAATAGGCGACCGTTCTTAGACATCATGGTGTATCCTTTTACTGTGTTATGCTTTCTTTATGTTGGCATGAAAATTTGCAAGAAGCATAAACCTGATGTCATTTACGCTCATACGTCGCATACTTCATTACCAGCCTTTATCTTATCTAAAATATTCGGAGCGAAATATGTATTGAGACTTTATGGTGTGTCTTATGTAAAATCGATTCGCTTAAAAGTCTCATATATATTCTTGTATTTGGCTTTTGCTTTGAAATCAGATATGTATATTTTGACAAATGACGGTACAGAAGCCGATAAAGTCGCTTTATCATTTGGTGTTCCACAAGAAAAGATATATTTCTTGAAAAATGGAATAGATAAGGGGTGGAGTACGCGCATGATTAATCCGGATCTGAGAAAACAATTTGCACCGAATGGAGAAAAAATATTATTATCCGTATCAAGGCTTGCGAACTGGAAACAAGTAGATTGGATTATTGACATTTTTGCGAAGTTGATAAAGATTGATGCTAATGTACGATTAATAATAACTGGAGACGGCCCGGAAAGAAAATATTTGGAGCAGTTATCAATAGATTTGAATATTGATGATTATGTATCGTTTGTTGGTTCACAATTACAGGCGGATATATTTAATTATATGAATATAGCCGATGTCTTTATTAGTATGAATGCATTAAGCAGCTTGAGTAATCCCGTTTTTGAAGCCATGATTTGCGGTACGGCTGTGGTGGCTCTCAATAGAGGAACGACATCAGAATTAATAAAGAATGGTGAAAATGGTATCCTTATTGAAGATGACCGGTTAGGTGAACTGCCTCAGATAATAAACAATCTTCTCGAAAATAGTGAAGAGCGGAAAAGGATCGCCAAGAATGGACAGAGAACGATTTTAGAACAGTGGCCGAGTTGGGAAGAGCGTGTAAGAGATGAGGTCGATTTGGTAGAGAAATTGGCTGGCAATAAGGTTGGGGTATGAACAGGATAAAATTAATATCTGTCAATTTAGGATTATTACTCTTTTTTGCTTTACACCCTTATCCGAGGTGGTTTATGCCGGAAGGTCTGTTTCAGATTGTCTTTCTTTTTACTACAACAATATCTTCGATAGAATTACGCCGCAACATCAGAAAAGGATTGGTGGTTGACAAATATCGCATCGGAATATGTATTGCAGCAGTTACATTCCTGCTATTTTTTACAACACCGATTGTACACGATTTCAGGATAGGACATTTTGCATACTTTTTGATATTCATACAGATTATTTTCTTCAATGACATAATCTTCTACAATTCATATAAGTTTCTGAAGAAGTTGTTTATAATTATTTCTGTTTTTGCTATTGTTTTTTGGGTTCTTAATGCCATGGGCGTTCCTCTGATTTATTATAAGTGCACTCCCGCTTTTAGAACGGAAAGCGTATTGGATAACTATCGGATTTATGGGCCTGTTTTAAGTCTGTACCGGGGGAATATGCCTATTGGAGGGGGAATTGAACGAATATGTGGTGTTTTTGCCGAACCCGGGCATTTTGGTATTTACATAGGATTAATGCTTGCTATTGAAAAATTCAATTTCTACGAGAAAAGGAATTTGTTACTTCTGATAACCGGATTCCTTACATTTTCAACAGCCTTTTATGGTATATTCTGTTTGGGTGTCTTGTATAAGCTTCTTAAGTATAAAAGGATTACGACAGACATAATACGGATAGTGGCGGTACTGTTCTTCACTGCCATAACTCTGTTATTTTTCAGCGACCGCTTTGTCGAAACCATTTATGGCAGAGTCGTTGAAAATAAAAGAGAGGAAGTATCTGGTGTGGTTGATTTGCTTGATAATAGAGTCCCGGATTCCCATATCACCAAGTTTGAGAGTTTTATTCACTCTCATGATGCTTTGGTGGGATTGGGATACGATAATGACGAAATGGTAGGAACAAACTGGAGAGGGGTAGTCTACCGGTTCGGGATAATAGGAACCGTCATTATGTTGCTACTGATTTTTTCAATAGCCCGAAAAGGTAGCATGAAGTATGGATTCTTATTGGCCGCAATAGCGCTGTTGATTGTTGCCCACAGGGCTTACCTTATGTTTTCTCCCGCCATATACATGATGTTGCTGACAGCAGTGTATGTGAATCGTACCAAAGAATCGTTCATTATAAAAATTGAGGGATTGGACAAATGAATGTCTTATTAGTAGCCAAATTATCAAACCAGACTTTGACAGAGAATATTCTTTCTCCTTTATTGAAATCATCGTATGTAGACCATGTCTATGTCTTGCGTGACTTTCCCGGTGATATGATTGACGGTAAAGTTACTTACCTGTCTCCCGAAAAGGTATCGGAAAGCAGAATCCGTCATATCAGGAAGGTGGTGGCAGGAGTCCGCTACTGCTCAAAATATAAGATAGATGTAATAATAGGTGTACTGAATACTCCGCATGGCTATATCGGAAAAGCTATCGGTGCCATGATGAATATTCCTTATATTCATATCACCATTGCAGGGCATCGTGAGTTTTGGCTGGGTGGGAAAATCAGGGAAAGGGTAAACCTGGCAGTATTCAGGAAAGCCCGGATAATTACGGTTACAGGACAACAAACGCTTGCCTACCTGGTGTCCAAGGGCTTCGATGCGGACAGGATTGTTGTGCTGCCCAACTTGCCCAATCAGGCGTTTATGGATAGTAATATGCAGGAAGAGGGCGAGCGGAAGTATGACATCGTGTCTTTTTCGCGGATAGATAAAAATAAAAACATCGGGTTGCTGTTGAGAGCCGTATCCCGAATAAAGAATGAATGCAGCGTGAAACTGATTGTTGCCGGTGATGGTGAGGAACTTGACAACTTGAAAAGAATGGCAAAAGAACTGGCCATCGGGGAGTATATAGACTTTGTCGGCTATATCTCCGATTTGGAAGACAAATTGCGGATATACCGGAACAGCAGGATTTTTGTTTCCTGCTCCAAGGGAGAGGGCTTTCCGGTGTCGTTGCTTGAAGCGATGTCTTGCGGATGTGTACCTGTCGTGTCGAACGTAGGTGATATTGTAGATGTGATAAGGCATGGCACAAACGGATTTGTATTCAATGATGTGGACAGTGAAATGGAACTTGCCGGTTGTTTGATGCGTCTGCTTTCTGACAAGGAACTGGTGGATAAAACGAGTAGAGAGGCACGGAAAATCGTGGAAAGCATATCGGTAGAGGGTAATGCAGGAATATGGGACAATGTATTTGCACGTATAACAGCAAGACAATGAAAATAACACTGGTTGGCGATATTTTTCCGGCAGATGAATTTTTGAGTGTAGGATTTGGTATCAGATCGCAATTTGAAGCTACAAAAGGAGAAAGGTGGAAGGATAATATTCAAGGTATCACGCAAGATTCGGATATTGTAATAGGCAATCTTGAAAGTCCTCTTCTGGAACCTTCGCTTGCTGCCGGAAAACCGGATTTCTACGGCAGTCCGGAGTTTGCACGTTTTCTGAGAGAATGCGGTATCGGAGTGCTCAATGTGGCAAACAATCATATACTGGAGCATGGGAAAGGCGGATATGAGAGAACATTGCAAATATTGGAAGAGTCCGGCATTGCAGTTGCGGGGAACGATAATCGTGTATTATATATTCATCGGGATAATTGCCTGATAGGCATTGCGGGCTTTTGTAATGTAGATTTGGACAAGTTTGACAACGACGGCTGTTTTTCTGTACTGGACGAGGTGAATGCAATGGCGGCTTTAAATGAGATGGCGGACAGGAAAGCGGATTTGAAAATCCTTACTCTGCATTGGGGAAATGAATACATTCACCGTCCCTCGATGATGCAGAGGAATATGGCTTACAGATTGATTGATGCCGGAGCGGATATTATAGTAGGACACCACTCTCATGTCATTCAGCCTTATGAAAAATATAAAGCGGGGCATATTTTCTACTCATTGGGCAATTTTTGCTTTGACAAGCCTTTCCAGTCACGGCAATTCTCCAAAGGAATGGGAGTTGACCTGTATTTCGATACGGATAGCAAAGAGATAGAAAAGATAGAAATTTTCGGCATAAAACTTTCTTTCAGGCATCTGATGCATAGAATGCCGGCAGACAGTTTCAAACCTTATTTTGCCGGAATACAAAACAAGTATGAACGCTTGAAATGCGACACGACCTATGATACCGGCTATTCCGAAGAACTTTCGAAAAGGCGTATGATAGAGCGTATCTTGATGAAACTATCGCTGATACAGACTTTCTTCTTTGTTTCTTTCAAAGAAAAAAGGATGCTTATTAATAATCTGATAAACTATTATTTTAAAATATGATATCTAATCATTGTGTTCAGGAACGGGTTATCCTGCCTTTGGGTGATATATTGACCGGGCAGTCGGTAAGCAAATATCTGCGTTTTCTGCAAAAGAGCCGGTATTGGAGCAGGGAGGAAATCGACAGGTTTCAGAACGAACGGCTGCGGCTGCTGATTACTCATGCTTACGGGCATGTTCCTTTTTATAGGGAAGAAATGGATAAGTTGCAGTTGACACCCGCGGATATTCGGACAAAAGAAGATTTACGCCTGTTGCCGATTGTAACAAAAGCCATGATAAAAAAAGAAGGTATTGAACGGTTTAAGGCTGCCGGTATTCCTGAAAAAAGTATTGTCCAAGGTACGTCATCGGGTTCGACCGGTGAGCCGTTTCGTTATCTGACCACGAAAGATGATTACTCGGTGAATATTGCAGCCAATCTACGCGGCTGGTATGATATGGGGTGGCGACTGGGTGACAGGTATGTCAAGCTGAGTCAGAATCCGAGAAATAATCCCGTGAAACGGTTGCAGGATTATATGACTAACAATCTTTATCTGGCTACCAACCCGTTGACGGATGAGAATTTTGCCAATGTGTTGCGGCAGATAGAAAGTTATAAACCCCGGGTAATCCGTTGTTATCCCGACCCGCTTCTTTTACTGGCACGTTATAAACGTGTGCATCCGGAATTTGCCTGGTCGCCTGTGGCGATAACAACCACCGGCAATACCTTGTTTCCGGAAACGAGGAAAGAGATAGAAGAGGCCTGGGGATGTAAAGTGTTCGACTCATATAGCTGTGAGGGCAATTCGTGCGTTTTTGAATGTCCTACGCATACCTGCTATCATTCAACAGAAGAGTATGGAATATCGGAAGTAGTGGACGAACAGGGAAATCCCGTTAAAAAAGGGGTTGGGAGACTCGTATCAACGAGTTTGTGGAACATGGCACAGCCTTTTATCCGTTATGATACACAGGACTTTGTTGAAGTGGACGATACACCTTGCGAATGCGGCAGGGAGCATCTAAAGATAGTACGGATTTTAGGTCGGGATAATGATGTACTGGTAATGCCGTCGGGCAGACGGTTCATTGTACACAATTTTACCGTCTTCTTCCAGACGGATATTCCCGAACTGAAAAGGTCTATCGACCAATTCCAAGTAGTAAAGCAAAAGAGTGGTTGCGTAGTGTTCCGGTTAGTGGTGAACGAAAACTATGATACGGAAGTAGGGAACTATATTATTCGTTTCTGGCAGCAGGAATTCGGTGTACCGGTTACTATTGAGCTTTTAGCAGAACTTCCTGTTCTACACAATAACAAACGCCATTTCATTATCAGCGAGTAATAAGGATATTATGAATATACGATACAAATTGTGCCTTTTACTTTATTATGGTTTTGCCAGACATTTGCCAAAATCGACTGTACCGGTCATTGGTACTGCTGCAAAAAGAATGCGTGGAGCAATATGCCGTCATATATTGGGATGTTGCGGCAGTGGCAATAATATTGAGCAAGGCGCGTATATCGGGAATGGAAAAGACGTCCGGATAGGAAATAATGTAGGGCTTGGCAGGAATTTCAAGGTGCTTATGCGAATGCTTACTATTGGTGATAATGTGATGATGGGAGAAGATGTTCTCTTTTTAGGAGGAGGCCATCGGCATAGCCGTACAGATGTTCCCATGAATAAACAGGGTTCGGAAGGTAAAACTCCTTTATACATAGAAAGTGATGTGTGGATTGGTGCACGGGTTACGGTGTTGCCCGGTTGCAGACATATAGGACGTGGCGCGATTATCGGTGCTTGTGCCGTGGTAACCAAGGATGTACCGGATTTTGCTGTTGTAGCCGGTAATCCGGCTAAAGTGATGAAATACAGGCAATGAAAAGTACGTTTTTATAGATGTACAGTATATTAAATGGATACGGTTCAATGTGAGCCGAAAAGAGGGTCTTGAAAGGAGTTTTGAGCCAAGTACCGTGATTTTCCGCAATATTTAACATACATAGAACAGATGATATTTGTAAGTGAAAGAATAGATGTAACAGCTTGGGAAGAGCTGATTGCACAGTCTTCGACAGCCAATTTTTTCCAGACAAAGGAATGTTATGATTTTTATTCGGGTTTGTCTTTTTTGGAAGCTTTTGTATTTGGGGTTACCGAGAACGGATGTTTGAAAGGAATAGTGGTTGGCTATATACAAAAGGATGGAGGAAAACTAAAACAATATTTCTCGCGAAGAGCAATTGTGACAGGTGGAGCCTTGCTGGCAGATGATATCAGTGACAAAGCTTTGTCCGCACTTTTGACCTATTGCAGGAATAAATTGAATAAGAAAGCAATTTATATAGAGTTCCGTAATTTTAAAGATTACAGTTTGTATAGAGATGTGTTTCGTGAGAATGATTTTGAGTATATACCTCATTTGAATTTTCATATAGATTGCAGCAGCGAAGAAGTTATACAAAAGAATTTGCACAGTAGTAAAAAACGCGACATAAAAGCCGGTTTTAGAAAGGGCGCAATATTAGTGGACTCTCCGTCTTTGGATGAAGTTCGTGAATATTATCGGATTTTAGTCGATTTATATAGAAATAAAGTAAAGACTCCTCTATTTCCATTCGATTTTTTTGAGAAATTATACCAATCGGATTGGGGAAGGATTTTATTGATAAAATATCAAAATCAAATAATAGGTGGAGTGACATGTTCTATCTTAAAAAATAAGACTTTATATCATTGGTTTGTAGCTGGTTTGGATGAACGTTTTAAGTCAATACGCCCTTCCACATTGGCTACATGGGCTGCTATAGACCGAACTTTAAAGGAGCGGATTCCTATATCCGACATGATGGGGGCAGGAAAAGCCGATGAGAATTATGGAGTACGGGACTTTAAAGCGGCATTCGGCGGAAAGCTGGTAGAGTACGGACGTTTTTTATGCATCTTGAATCCGGTATTATATCATATCGGGAAAATAGGAGTAAAAATTTTAAAAAGAATAAAACAATGAACATTTCGTTTTTTGGATTAGGTTATGTAGGATGTGTAGGCATGGGATGTTTGGCACAGAACGGCCATAAAGTTATCGGGATAGACATTTCTTCCGAAAAGATTAAAAAAATAAACGAGGGGATGCCTACAATTGTAGAGGCAGGTATAGACGAAATAATCAGGGAACAGCATCTGCAAGGAAGAATCAGAGCTACACACGACTACATGGAGGCTGTGAGAGAAAGTGATATTTCTTTCGTGTGCGTAGGTACTCCTTCTACGAATAACGGACATTTGAACTTAAATTATATTTATCAGACCGCCGAAGAGATAGGAGAGGCATTGAAGGAGAAAAACGGTTTTCATATTATCGTCATCAGATCGACCGTATTTCCCGGTACGAATAAAGCAGTGGGTAAGATAATAGAGGATATGTCCGGAAAGACGCGGAATGTGCACTTTGCCGTTGTATCTAATCCGGAGTTCCTGAGAGAGGGAACGGCTGTAAATGATTACATGAATCCGCCACTGACGGTAATAGGTACGGACTGTGAAAAGGCACGGGATATTATGACGGAACTGTATGCACCGATGGGTGCACCCATTGAGACGGTTTCTATAGAAGTGGCGGAAATGATTAAGTATGTAAACAATTCCTATCATGCTCTCAAAGTGACTTTTGCCAATGAAATAGGAAGGGTGTGCAAGGCATACGGCATTGATTCGCACGAAGTGATGCGTATTTTCTGCATGGACAAACAGCTTAATATTTCCCCTTATTATTTTAAACCGGGATTTGCGTATGGCGGCAGTTGCCTGCCTAAAGACCTGAAAGCCCTGAAAACAATGGCGCATGACCTGTATGTGGAAACGCCGGTTCTGAATGCCATAGAAAGCAGCAACCAGCACCACATGGAAAACGCCATTGAGTGGATTCAGGCAGTAGGACATAAGAAAATCGGTGTATTGGGATTGAGCTTCAAGGCAGGAACGGATGATATGAGAAACAGCCCTATTATACATGTGATAGAAGCATTGTATGGTAAGGGGTATGAAATAAGGATATATGACAGAAGTGTTTCTTTGGCACGGCTGATAGGAAAGAATAAAAGCGTGATTGAAGAGAAGTTGCCGCATTTGAACTGTATGTTGCAGGATGATATGGACTCTTTGCTGGATTGGGCGGAAACGATTATCATTAGCAACAATGACGAGATTTTCAAATCGGTAAGGGTCAGAGATGGACAGGCGGTAATTGATTTGGTCAGGATAAAGGAGCTGGAGAAAGAAAATGGTTACAGGGGAATCTGCTGGTAGGAGCAGGAAGAGTGTATGGTTTGATATTTGCCATACTCCGCAATATAATTTCTATAAGAATTTCATCATCCGTCTGGCAGAAGAAGGGCATGTTGTGTATCTCACCGTATTGGACAGAGGGAAAATGCCTTTGATTGTTCGGAAAGAACTGGCTGCGTATCCTGCAATAAAGATTTATGTGATAGGCAGGCACAGACTTGCAAAATGGTCGGCTATCGTAGATGCCAATTTGATACGGATTGTCAAACTGTTTTTATGGTCATTGGATAAGCGGATAGATATAGCTTATTCCAATGCTTTCTTAAGCAGTGTCATAGGTAGAGTGAGAGGCTTTCATTCCTACACTTTTGATGATGACCCGCAGACTTTTGATTTCAGGCCCAAAATATGGTTTTCGAAAATATCTCATTACTGCCTTTACGAACTGCCGCCCGGTTATGTCTTGTCTTCTAAGGTAAAAGTGTTGCCGGCCCTTAAGGAATGGGCATATCTGGCACCGAATGTGTTTACACCCGACAGAATATTCCTGGATAAATATAAACTGCATCCCAAAGAGTATTTCTTTGTGAGGGAGGTGTCGGTAGGTACGGTTAACTATACGGGACAGCATGTGGGTGCTGTTATGGGTATTGCTTCGAAAATACCTCATGGTAGGAAAGTGTTGCTTTCTTTGGAAGATAAATCCACGAAAGAGAGGTATCCTGAAGATTGGATTCTGCTGGAAGAGCCGGTCGAGGGCATCCATTCTCTTATTTATTATAGTTGTGCTTTGATATCTTCGGGAGACAGCATGGCGCGTGAGGCTGCTTTATTGGGAGTGCCGTCGTATTATTTAGGAATCAGATATGATATGCCGGCAAATCGTGCTGCATCAAGGCTGGGAATTTTGCATAACCGGAAAAGCATGGATTTTGAGGAATGGATAGGCCGCTTTAAAGCAAAACAGGATTATGCCGGAGAGCAGGAGAGAGCCAGGGATACCATCAATCATTTATTTATAGATGTAAATGAGTACATGTATTCGTTTGTGGATGAACTTGATAACAGAAAAAGCAATAATGGATTTCACTCTTAAAACTTACCGGTCTCTTTTATCCGCACTGAGGCGGGCAGGTTATACCTTCCGAACATTTGAAGAATTCTTATCAGTTCCTGCTGACGGTAAAGTAGTGATATTGCGGCATGATATCGATAAAAGACCGGAGAATGCCTTACGGTTGGCACAGATAGAACATGCCTCGGGCGTGAAGGCTTCTTACTACATCAGGGTAGTAAAGGGTACTTGGAATGAAGAAATAATAGAACAAATAGTAGCTTTGGGACATGAAATGTCTTATCATTACGAAGACCTGACGATTACCAAAGGCAACTACGAAAAGGCTTTTGAACATTTCAAGGTACATTTGGCCGAAATACGCCGTTTTTATCCGGCCAAGACTGTTTGCATGCACGGAAGTCCGCTCAGCAGGTGGGATAACCGGAAACTGTGGGAGAAATATAATTATAGAGAAGCGGGGATTATCGGAGAACCGTATTTTGATGTGGATTATACGAAAGTACTCTATATCACAGATACGGGGCGGGCATGGAATAAGACAGGTGCGAGTGTAAGGGATAAAGTAGAAGGCGGCTTGGAACTGAAAGTCAAAAATACCCGCCGACTGATTACTTTAATCGGTAATGACGAGCTTCCTGAAAAGCTGATTATCAATACCCATCCGCAACGTTGGTTTGATTTTGGTTGGGGATGGATGAATGAATTTATTTGTCAGCATATAAAGAACGCAGTTAAAAAAGCACTTGTGGCTTTTATGCACTAATCTAAAAAAACAATCGATAAAATAATATGATAAAGAACATGAAGAAGTATGGATACATAGCCTTTGTACTATGTGTCCTGGCGGGTTGTGCGTCGCAAAAACAGATTTCGTACCTGCAAGATGTGCCGGATGACTATCGGCAAAAGATAACCCAGGATTATGACCTCAGGATTCATCCGGATGATTTGCTTTCCATTATGGTGAACAGTAAAGACCCCGAACTGGCACAGATGTTCAATCTGCCGATGGTAAGTTATCAGATAGCTAACAGCAATACAGGATATGCAGGAGGACAGAACCGGGTATTGGGGTATCTGGTGGACAAAGAGGGAAATATCGACTTTCCGCAGTTGGGAGTTATCAAAGTACAGGGAATGACACGTGCAGAACTGACAAAATATATCAAAAGCCAGTTGATAGAAAAGGGACTGGTAAAAGATCCCATCGTAACTATCCAGTTCCTGAACTTCAAAGTATCGGTATTGGGGGAGGTGAACCGGCCGGGAACATTCGAGATAACCAGCGACCGCATCACCTTGCTGGACGCATTGAGCCTTGCTGGCGACCTGACCATTTACGGGCAGCGCGAGAATATAAAGGTTGTCCGGGAAGAAAACGGAGAGCGGGTAGTGGTTTCGCTGGACTTGCGGAACAAAGATTTATTGTCGTCTCCTTATTATTATCTGCAACAGAATGACGTAGTGTACGTAGAACCCAATAAGGTAAAGGCAGGACAACGGGAGATAAACCAAAACAGAACCATAGGTACGTTTGCTTCCATACTATCGGTAATGGTATCCTTGGCCGTGCTTATATTCAAATAAAAAACAGTAAAGAAAAAGTTTATGGGAAAAGACAGGTTTGAAGATTTGGACTTCATAGATTTTAATGACAGCCGCCGGCAGGAGGGCACGGTGATTGCCGATATGCTGTCGGCAGTGTATCGCAACCGGAAATGGTTCATCCTCTCCGTAGCGGTGTGTGTCCTGATAGGTTTTCTGTATCTGAAAAGTTCTCCGAAGATATTTTTGCGTACCGCTACGGTATTGGTGAAGGATGAGCAAAAAGGCGGGGGTGTCAATGGTGCGGCTGCTTTTCAGGATTTGTTTTCGTTAGGCGGCAGCACGGTAGATAACGAAGTGGGTATCTTTAAAAGTAAGCGGCTGATGCGGACGGTAGTCGAAATACTGCATCTGGATATAAGTTATAAGGAGTGGGACGGGCTGAGAAAGAAGGAACTCTATACGTCCACGCCGTTTGCCGTTACCTTCCTTGATGCAACTCCTTCACAACAGATAAGCCTTACTGTTACGATGTCGGACAATGGAAAGGTGACGCTGGCGGATATGACCCTGCAAAATGAAGAGGAAGAAGAGGAATTTGACGAAATCCTGACCGTGCAGCCGGGAGATACGGTGAATACTCCGGTGGGAAAAATGGTGGTGGCATCGACACTGTTTACGGACGAAAACAGCATAGGCAAGACGGTCTACGTGACGAAGGGAAATATGAAAGAAGTAGCGGAGTCATATAACAAGGCTTTGAATGTAGGGGTGGCAAACAAGCAGTCGTCACTGATAGCCCTGAGCATCGAGGACGAGAATGTGCAGCGGGCGGAAGATTTACTGAATACACTGATTGAGGTTTATAAGAACGATGCCATCGAGGATAAAAACAGGATTGTGATAAATACCGCCAGATTTATCGGCGAGCGGTTGGAGATAATCGAAGCCGACCTGGCTGCCGTGGATGCGGAAATTGAGAATTATAAGAAAAAGAACAGACTGACGGATATTGCTTCGGAAAGCGCCTTGTATCTGCAAAGTTCGAGCATGCTTGATACGGAAGGGTTAAGCGTGGAAAATCAGCTTAATATGGCGCAATATATGAAGGAATACTTGCAGGATAACTCGAAGACGACAGAGCCTGTCCCTGCAAGTATCGGGATAGATGATATGGGAGTGCAGAACCTGATTATGGAGTACAACACGGTGCTGACGCGCAGGAACAAGCTGATAGCCAACAGTAGTGCCAATAATCCGCTCGTGCGTGACCTGAACGGTACGCTGATGTCCATGCGCCTGTCTATCGCAAAAGCTGTGGATAACCTGATAGCAAGTCTGGAGATACAGGTGGCGAATATGAAGAACAAGGAGCGGGAGAACAGCAATAAGATAGCATTCGTGCCTACTCAGTTGAAGTATGTGGTAAGCATAGAACGGCAACAGAAGATAAAGGAAGAACTGTATCTGTTTCTGTTGAATAAAAAAGAGGAAAATGAGCTCCAGCTTTCCATTACGGAGAGCAATTGCCGCATCATAGACCCGGCAGAAGGTGTGGACCTGCCGGTAGCACCCAAGAAGGTGCAGGTAGCGCTGATTGCTTTGCTGGCGGGGATTATGCTGCCTGCCTTGTGGATTTATATCCGCTCGCTGCTCAATACCAGCGTGCATACGAAGAAAGAACTGAAAGCGGGTGTGAACATTCCTTTCTTGGGAGAAGTGCCGCTTGAAAAGAATAAGCATGAGAAAGATATCGTGGTACAGGAAGGCAGCAGGGAAAGCATTTGTGAGGCCTTCAAGATAGTGCGCGATAATCTGGACTTTATGGATACGGAAAAGAAAACGGTGGGAAAGGTAGTGCTGGTGACTTCGGCAAATCCTGACTCCGGAAAAACCTTTATTACGCTTAATCTGGGTATGAGCATGGCGCTGGCGAATGTAAAGGTAGTGATTCTCGACCTTGACCTGCGGAAAGGTTCTTTGAGCAAAAGCGTAGGGATAGGTATGAAAAAGACCGGCGTATCGAACTACCTGAGCGGCAAGGTGGATGATGTGAAAGAACTGGTGCAGGTGTGTGGAGATGATAACCGGCTGCATATCATTACATCGGGAGCGCTGCCCCCCAATCCTGCGGAATTGCTGAAGAGCGGCAGACTCGACCGGCTGCTGGAGGAGCTGAAAAAGAACTATGATTATATCTTATTGGATAACCCGCCTTATGGTGTTGTGGTGGATACACAGTTGTGCGGACGGTTGGCGGACCAGACGGTGTATGTAGTCCGCTCGGGCTTGTTCGACAAGCGGATGTTACCGGAGTTGCAGGAACTGTATGATTCGGGAAAGATGAAGAATATGAGTATTCTGCTGAACGGAATAGATTATGTAAAGACAGGTTATGGGTATGGCTACGGATATGGTTACGGCAATTACGGGAACGATGAAAACCGGAAGAACAAGAAGCCGCTGTACAAAAGGATATTTGGAATTTAAACGCTATGGGTATGTTTTTCTTACGACATAAAACAAAGTTGGCGGATATCGGTTTCTTCAGGGATTTTGTGGATAGTCACAGCCATATCCTTCCGGGTGTGGACGACGGCATAAGGACGATAGAGGAATCCTTGACAGTGTTGGCGTACTTCGAATCGCTCGAAGTGAAGAAGGTGAGGCTGACGCCTCATGTGATGAATGGTGTGGAACACTGGGAAGATGTGTTGCAGGCTTTCGATACGTTGTGCAAGCGCTATACCGGAGAAACCGTACTTGAACTGGGAGCTGAATATATGCTGGACTCCGGCTTCAGGGAGAGGCTGGAGAAGGGATTGCAGCCTTTGTGCGGGGATTGTGTATTGGTAGAGACGTCTTATTTTTCTCCACCAAACAATCTGGACGAGCTGTTGTACGATGTATCGCTTGCCGGATATACGCCGGTGATTGCGCATCCCGAACGTTATCTTTATATGAGGTACGGTGATTATTGCGAATTGAAGGACAAGGGCTATCTGTTGCAGCTGAACTTGCTTTCGCTCTCCGGTTATTATGGAAAACAAGTGATGAAAAATGCTGAAACATTGCTGGAAAAAGGTATGTACGACATGGTAGGGACGGATTTGCATAATCTGGAGACTTTCGGAAAATGGATAGGAAATGTGAGGCTGACGGATAAGCTGGCGAGAGAAATAATGTCTCTTCGCTGACTGTCAAAGTCCGCAATGAGTTAGGAAGCTCCGGAGACCTGTGCTTTTGCAGGTTTCCGGAGCTTCTGCCGTTTTTGGGGTATTTAGAGTTTTCTATTAAAATTGTGAGAGTTGTTTTGATATATTTCCGTATCTTTGCCCCATTATTGAATATTGAACCAACGAATTTTAGGAACCGGACATGATAAAGAAAGTCGTAAAAGTCCTTTGGATTTTCATCGCGCTGATAACATTGACATGCGTTGTTATTTTCTTCTCGATAGCAAAAGGTTGGATTGGCTATATGCCCCCTGTGGAAGATTTGGAAAATCCCAATTATAAATTTGCAACGGAAATATTCTCGGAAGACGGGAAAGTTCTGGGAACTTATTCTTATAGCAAGGAGAATCGCGTGTTTGTGGGATACAATGATTTGTCGCCCCATATTATCAATGCGCTGATTGCAACGGAAGACGTGCGCTTTGCCGAACATTCGGGGATTGATGCCATCGCGCTGTTCCGTGCCGTGGTGAAACGTGGTATTCTGATGCAGAAGAATGCGGGCGGCGGCAGTACAATCAGCCAGCAGCTTTCCAAGCAGCTTTATTCGCCAAGCGCCGACAACATAGTGGAACGTCTGTTCCAAAAGCCCATCGAGTGGGTTATAGCCGTAAAACTGGAACGCTATTATACCAAAGAGGAAATTCTTACGATGTATCTCAATAAGTTCGACTTCCTGAATAATGCGGTGGGTATAAAGACTGCCGCCTATACCTATTTCGGTTGCGAACCGAAGGATTTGAAAATTGAGGAAGCCGCCACACTGGTGGGTATGTGCAAGAATCCTTCCCTTTATAATCCGGTACGTTATAACGAACGTTCGCGCGGACGCCGCAATGTGGTGCTCGACCAGATGCGCAAGGCCGGATATATCACCGTTGAGGAACGGGATTCGTTGCAGGCATTGCCATTGAAGCTGTCCTATCATCGCGTAGACCATAACGAAGGTCTTGCAACGTATTTCCGTGAATACCTGCGTGGTGTGCTGAATGCCAAGAAGCCCGATAAATCGGACTATCGCGGCTGGCAGATGCAGAAGTATTACGAGGATTCGCTCGACTGGGAAACAAACCCTCTGTTCGGCTGGCGCGAAAAGAATACGAAGAAGGACGGAAGCAAATATAATCTTTATACGGACGGGTTGAAAATCTATACTACAATAGACTCCCGCATGCAGAAATATGCAGAGGATGCCGTGACCGAGCATCTGAAAGAATTGCAGGGCTACTTCTTCAAAGAGAAGAAAGGTGCGAAGAAAGCGCCTTATACTTTCCGTTTGACGCAAGAACAGGTAGACGAAATTCTGGACCGTGCCATGAGACTGTCCGACCGCTACCGCATCATGAAGAGAACCGGAGCTTCCGAAGCGGAAATCAGGAAAGCGTTCGATACGCCCGAACAAATGTCTGTATTCAGTTGGAGCGGTGAGAAAGATACTGTAATGACTCCGATGGATTCCATACGTTATTATAAGTTCTTCCTGCGTGCCGGCTTCATGTCGATGGATCCGCGTAACGGTCATGTAAAAGCGTATGTAGGCGGCCCGAACCATCACTACTTTAAATATGACATGGCAATGGTGGGACGTCGCCAAATCGGTTCTACCATGAAACCGTATGTGTATTCGCTGGCTATGGAGAACGGTTTTTCTCCTTGCGACCAGGCTCGTCATGTGGAATATACATTGATAGACGAAAACGGAAAACCCTGGACACCGCGCAATGCCAATAAAAAACGTTATGGTGACATGGTGACGGTGAAGTGGGGATTGGCCAATTCGGACAACTGGATCACAGCATACCTGATGAGCAAACTGAACCCGTATGAGTTGAAGCGGTTGGTGCACAGCTTCGGTGTGCGCAACCGTGAGATTGTGCCTTCGGTGTCTCTCTGTCTCGGTCCTTGCGAAGTCTCCGTAGGAGAGATGGTAAGCGCCTATACCGCATTCCCGAACAAGGGTATTCGTGTTGCGCCGCTGTTTGTAACCCGTATTGAGGATAACGACGGTAATGTGCTGGCTACATTCTCGCCGGAAATGCAGGAAGTAATCAGCGCATCCAGTGCCTATAAGATGCTGGTAATGCTGCGTGCAGTTGTCAATGAAGGTACGGGCGGACGTGTCCGCCGTTTGGGTGTAAAAGCCGATATGGGTGGCAAGACTGGTACGACCAACTATAATGCCGACGGCTGGTTCATGGGCTTTACGCCTTCGCTGGTGTCCGGCTGCTGGGTGGGCGGTGAAGACCGTGATATTCACTTCGATACGATGTTGCACGGACAAGGCGCTTCCATGGCATTGCCTATCTGGGCGAAGTATATGGTAAAAGTGCTTGGCGACAAGTCTTTGGGGTATGATGAAAACGAAACGTTCCAGCTGCCTGAAGGTTTTGACCCCTGCAAGGACAGCGGATATGAGGATGCGGATGCGGAACCGGCATCGGAAATGGGACTGGACGATTTGTTTAATTAAGAATTGGGAAATGGTGTACACAATCTGCATCGGCAGTAACGTGAACAGGAAAGAGAATCTGGCGTTGGCACGCAAGAGGCTGTCCGAACTTTTTCCGAATATCCGTTTTTCTGCAGAAGCGGACACAGAGCCGTTGTTTTTCCGGCGGCAGGCGTTGTTTGCCAATCAGGTGGCGCGCTTCACGTCCGATTCTGATGCGGATGAAGTCATACTCCATTTGAAGGATATAGAACGGGAAGCCGGAAGGACTCCCGAAGAAAAGAAACAGGAGATTGTACGTCTTGATATAGACTTGCTGTCTTGTGACAGCAGGGTGTATAAACCCGAAGATTTAAAGCGGGACTATATCATCCGCGGACTGAAAGAATTGAGTGATGGAAAGTCTGAGTCGACAAATGCCATTGAAACATTTCTTTATAATAATGTGGTAATTTAAGTTTTAAAGATATGAAATTCCTGGGAATAATTCCTGCCCGTTACGCATCTACGCGTTTCCCTGCCAAACCTTTGGCTTTGTTGGGTGGAAAGACCGTTATTCAACGGGTATATGAACAAGTGGCCGGTGTTTTGGATGATGCTTATGTAGCTACCGACGACGAGCGCATTGAAGCTGCCGTAAAAGCATTCGGCGGAAAAGTTGTAATGACGTCCGTGCATCATAAAAGCGGTACAGACCGTTGTTATGAGGCTTGTACCAAAGTAGGGGAAGGCTTTGATGTGGTGGTAAACATTCAGGGCGATGAACCTTTTATACAGCCGCCTCAACTGGAGACCGTAAAGGCCTGTTTTGACGATCCGTCCACACAGATTGCCACTTTAGTAAAACCCTTTACTGCAGATAACGGTTTTGAGGCACTGGAGAACGTAAACTCTCCCAAAGTAGTGCTCAACAAGAACATGAATGCTCTTTATTTCAGCCGTTCTATCATTCCGTACCAACGTAATGCGGAGAAGTGGGAGTGGCTGAAAAACCATACATATTACAAGCATATCGGATTATATGCCTATCGGGTGGAAGTGTTGAAAGAGATAACCTCGCTTCCGCAGTCTTCTCTTGAACTGGCGGAGTCGCTGGAGCAGTTGCGCTGGCTGGAAAACGGTTATACCATTAAAGCCGGTATTACCGAAGTGGAGACAATCGGTATTGATACACCGCAGGATTTGGAACATGCGGAACGTTTCCTGCAAGCACGAAACGCTCAATGAATATCGGTTCGGGGATGCTTTTGGACAGGACCATCCAGCCTAAGGTGAGGGACATTGAGCACTTGGCCGTACAGATGCCCCAACGGTGCACTATGCCCAATGGTGTGTCTTTGAATGTGCTTGACTCTGGCGATAATGAAGTTGTGCGCATAGACCTGCTGATGGAAGGCGGGCGTTGGCAACAGTCGCAACCGTTACAGGCTTTGTTTACGAACCGTATGCTGCGCGAAGGGACGCTTCGGTACAGTGCGGGGGAAATAGCGGAGAAGTTGGACTATTACGGTGCCTGGCTGGAGTTGTCCAGTGCATCGGAATATGCGTATGTTACTCTTTATTCGCTGAACAAATATTTGCCGCAGACATTGGAAATACTGGAATCCATCGTAAAAAAGCCTGTGTTTCCGGAGAAGGAGCTGGGTGTTATAATAGAAAATAATATCCAGCAGTTCATGGTCAACTCGTCCAAAGTGGATTTTCTGGCGCATCGGGCGCTGATGAAAGCTGTATATGGTGAGGTGCATCCTTGCGGACGGCTGGTGCAGAAAGAGGATTATGGCAGGATAAATCCTGCTGTACTCAAAGAGTTTTACGACCGGCATTATCATTCCCGGAACTGTACGATTTACGTTTCCGGAAAGGTGGGCGATGATTGTGTACGGCGGATAGAAGATATGTTTGGTAAGGACGTGTTCGGCAAAGACTTCCGCAAACCGGAAAGGCGGGAGTTTATTCCGGTTTCTTCCATGGATAAACGGATTTTTGTAGAACATGCGGATGCCATGCAGAGTGCGGTTCGCATGGGGATGCTTTCTTTGGAACGCCATCATCCCGATTATTTGAAGACCAGAGTGATGGTAACGCTGTTTGGCGGATATTTCGGAAGCCGTCTGATGTCCAATATCCGTGAAGAAAAGGGATATACCTATGGCATTTCTGCAGGCATCGTTTCTTGTCCGGGACCGGAAATGCTGGTTATCAATACGGAAACGGCAAACGAGTTTGTGGAGCCTCTTATTCGGGAAGTTTACCATGAAATAGATTGCCTGCAGAATGATCTGGTGCCGGAAGAAGAATTGGCAATGGTAAAGAATTATATGCTGGGCGAAATGTGCCGCAGTTATGAATCGGCATTCTCACTGGCAGATGCGTGGATGTTCGTTCAGGTTTCGGGTTTTGGCGATACACACTTTGAAGATGCTCTGAACGCAGTCAGAGATATTACTCCTGAAGATATACGTGAACTTGCCGGAAAGCATTTGTGCAAAGAGAAATTAAAAGAAGTCATATCCGGCAAAAAAATGTCATAAAAAGCGGGAACCGCCTCGTGGTTTTGACAGATTAATCGTATCTTTGTCAAAATCCTAATTAAGTAACTTGTAATCCAAGATGAAATATCTATATACTGCAATTTTTCTGTTATACTTGTCACAGGGCAGTGTCGCAGCCCAGGAAAAAGGCGGCTTCTTCGATAAAATAAAGGGAACTTTCTCATCGGAAATAAAAATAGGGACGCATACGTTTAAGGATGGTTCCGTATATACCGGTGAAATGAAAGGACGCAAACCCAACGGAAAGGGAAAGACGGTATTTAAAAACGGCGATGTCTATGAAGGCGAGTACGTTAAAGGAAAGCGTGAAGGGTATGGCATTTACACTTTTCCCGACGGTGAAAAGTATGACGGCCAGTGGTTTCAAGACCAACAGCACGGCAGAGGTATCTATTATTTTATGAATAATAACCGTTATGACGGTATGTGGTATCAGGATTACCAGCATGGCAAAGGTACTATGTACTACTATAACGGAGACCTTTATGAAGGCGATTGGATAAATGACAAGCGTGAAGGTCAGGGTACTTACGTTTGGAAGAACGGTTCCAAATACATCGGTTCGTGGAAAGACGATAAGAAAAACGGTGAAGGCACGTTAGTCTGGAATGACGGTTGCAAATACGACGGTCAATGGAAGAATGATGTGCGTGACGGTAAAGGCACGTTTGAATATGCCAATGGTGATAAGTATGTGGGTGATTGGAAAGAGGATATGCAGCATGGCAAGGGTATTTACTTCTTTCATACGGGCGACCGTTACGAAGGTTCTTATGTGCAGGGTGAACGTACCGGTGAAGGTATTTACTATCATGCCAGTGGCAATAAATATGTAGGAAACTTCAAGAACGGTATGCAGGACGGACACGGTACGTTTACATGGGCGAACGGTGCTGTATATGACGGACAATGGAAAGACAACCAGCGCAATGGCTATGGCGTTTACAAATGGAACGTCGGCGACTCCTACGAAGGCGAATGGAAAGATAATAAATTCAACGGTCAGGGAACTCTGATTCTTACCGACGGTACAAAATACAAAGGCGGTTTTGTAAATGGTCTGGAAGAGGGGAGCGGCGTGCAGGAAGATAAGAACGGAAACCGCTATGAAGGTTTCTTCAAACAAGGCAAAAAAGACGGTCCGTTTGTGGAAACAGATAAAAATGGAAAGCTGGTGCGGAAAGGAACCTATAAAATGGGAAGGTTGAGTAATTGAAATCAGGGAATGAAAAGGGACATTCGGTAAAATGTCCCTAAAAAATAGAGAGGGCTGCGCGATTCTGGATGAATATTGCGCAGCCCTTATTTTTTATTTCTTAATTCTCAATTTTCAAATAATATATTGAGAACTGATAGATTCGTTGCTTACGACTCTTCTGATAGTTTCGGCAAACATATCAGCAATGCTTAATTGTTTAACCTTATCGCATTTCTTGGAGTAAGGAATGCTGTCTGTAAATACCATTTCAGTCAAGCCTGATTCCTGTACGCGGAATGATGCCGGATCGGACATGACACAGTGACTGGCAATGGCACGTACGGATTTAGCACCGGCTTCCATCATGATGTTGGCTGCTTTGGTGATAGTACCTGCGGTATCTACTATATCATCTACCAATACTACATTCTTGTCTTTTACGTCACCGATAATCTGCATGGTGGCAACAACGTTTGCCTTCTCGCGCGTCTTGTTGCACAATACCAAAGGTACACCGAGGTATTTGGAGAATGTGCTGGCACGTTTTGAACCGCCTACGTCGGGAGTTGCAATAACAAGGTCATCCAACTTTAATGATTCGATATAAGGAAGGAATACTGCCGATGCATACAAATGGTCAACCGGAATGTTGAAGAAACCTTGAATTTGGTCAGCATGAAGGTCCATAGTAATCAAACGGTCGATGCCTGCAACTGAAAGCAGGTCAGCTACCAACTTGGCGCCGATGGATACACGCGGTTTGTCTTTTCTGTCCTGACGTGCCCAACCAAAATAAGGAATTACTGCAATAACACTTTTGGCAGATGCTCTTTTGGCCGCATCAACCATCAGCAGAAGTTCCATCAAATTGTCGGAATTAGGGAAAGTGGATTGAACCAGGAATACATTTGCGCCACGGATAGACTCTTCATAAGAAACAGCGAATTCACCATCGGCAAAGTGGGTGATATTCATCTTTCCTAGAGGGCAATTAAGGCTGGCGCAGATTTTTTCTGCAAGGTATCTCGAGTTTGTTCCTGAGAATACCATAAAAGGTGCTTTTTCGCTCATTTTGTAATAGATATTACCTATTTATTAATTTGCATGCAAAGGTATGAATTTCCCGCTACATAATACAAGACTTATTGTAGAAAAAATATTTTTCTTTACCGGATTTATTTGTAGCTTTGCTTTGTGAAATACCTTTCATCTATATTATTAATAGGAATGCTATGCCTGATAGGTACGGCATTCGTTTCGTGCGTGGGTACAGCTCCTACAAAAGAGGTGCATCTGATTGACTCCTTAAATCAGGCGGCATATGCTTATCGTTATAAAAATTTGGACTCATCGTGTCATGCGGCTTCAAAGGCTTACCGGGGAGTGAAACTTTACAGGCAAGGAAAGGCGGAAGCTTGTAATAATTTGGGATTCTGCGCTTTTATGCGAATGGACTTTGAACAGGCGGAGAAATACTATCAGGAAGTGTACAGTCTGACAAAGAATGAATTGGAACTTCTGATTGCCGATATAGGCTTGATGAAAATTTATCAGCGGACGGCACTGAACAAAGAGTTCTATGATTACCGCAATAGTGCTGTACGCCGCATGAAACGCATCGCAGAAGATAACAATTTGTTTGTAGACAGGCATGAGCGAATGCGGCTGGCCTATGCTCGGTCGGAGTTTTATATTGTGTCTGCCATATATTACTATTATTTGCAGCAACGGCCGGAAGCTTTGGCATCTATCAATGAGGTGCCGGAGAATGAGGAGTTGGCAACAGACACAAATCAGTTATTGTATTATCACTATATAAAAGGGTCGGCTTCTTTGTGCGAAGGAGAAACGCCTGATGAGCGTCGTTTAAGGGAGTTTGATGAACTTTACACTACTTGGAAATTAGCTTCCAGGAAAGGGTATCTGTATTTTGAAGGAAACGGTATACAGGGATTGGCTAATTTGATGGCTTCTCCGGATAATTATGATTTTTATCAAGGACGGCGGACGCATGCGTTGAAACAATTCGGCGAGCCGGTGGATTCTTTATTGCCTATGCGGTTGGGACAACAGGCTTTGGAGAAATTCCGGCAGTATAATGACATTTACCAAATTGCGGGTGCATACGTTTCTATCGGGAAATATTTGAATGCGCATGGAGAATATGAGCAGGCACTCGATACTCTGAAACGTGCCTTAGAGTGTGTAAACGATCATCATCGCCGTTTTTACGATTGCCACGACAGTCTGGATTGGTTGAAGGCTTATGACCGTCGTGATACGATATGTGCGGAGAAATCCTGGATTCGGCAGAAATTAAAAACCGTTCCCGAATGGATTTCAAGGATACGTGAGCAGTTGAGTGTCACCTATGCCGGATTGGAAATGAAAGAGTATTCGGATTATAACAGGAATATATATCTGGATATTCTGGAAGATACCCGTCAGGATAAGGAATTGGAAAGTCGTTATCAAGCATTGGAAAGAGAAGCGGGACAGCTTAATCTGTTGCTTTTCTGTGTGATTACGGGGCTTATTGTAGTGGTGGTGTTCTTCTGGTTCTTTAATAAACGTTCTAAACAGCGCAACAGATTGCATCTGCACCGTTTGCAATCTATGCTGGATATTTGTCAGGAGATAACTGTATCCATTCCTGCTGATGCACAGACCGAGAAAGACATCACGGATGCGATTCTGGTGGCTGTACGTCCCAAAATGAAATGCTTATTCGGAACAGAAGACGTATGTATCAAGAATAGGGAATTGATATTCGCACGGCATATGAGGAAAGATGAACAGGCTATGGTGCAAGTAATCAATCCTTATATCCAATGGGCGTTAGACAACGGAATGACTTCCATTTCCCTTGGCGAGGAACAGCGCAGACTGGAGAAACAACGCTATATTCATGAACGGCATATTGCCGGAAACAAACGACAGAATCTGATTAAGAAGGCTTGCCTTTCTATTGTTGATGGTATTCATCCTTACATTGACCGTATTCTGAACGAGGTGCATAAACTGATACGCATGGGATATATCCATGATGAAACTATCAAAAAAGAAAAGTATCAGTATATTGATGAGCTTGTTACCACCATTAACGAGTATAATGATATTCTGGCTTTGTGGATTAAGATGAAGCAAGGTACACTGAGTCTGAGCATCGAAGTTTTTGAACTGAATGAGCTTTTTGAATTGTTGAGGAAAGGAAGCCGGGCTTTTGAAATGAAACAGCTGGATTTGGAAGTAGAACCTACCGATGCTTGCGTGAAGGCAGACAGGGCATTGACTCTCTTTATGATAAATACATTGGCAGAAAATGCACGTAAGTACACTCCCAAGGGGGGGAAGGTGAGAATCTATGCCCGGCAGGAGAATGATTTTGTGGAAATATCCGTTGAGGATAACGGATGCGGTCTGTCTCCGGAAGATGTTAACCATATCATAGGCGAGAAGGTGTATGATTCCAAAATTATCGGCATGAATGATGCACCCGACCGGGAGGCATTGCGGAAAAATAAGGGCAACGGCTTCGGCTTAATGAATTGTAAGGGCATTATTGAGAAATATAAGAAAACGAATCCTGTTTTTAATGTGTGCCTGCTCAATGTGAAGAGTACGTTAGGGCAGGGGAGCCGTTTCTACTTCAGACTGCCGGCAGGAGTACGTAAGGTTTTGACCGTGATACTACTTGTGTTTTCTTTAGGTATGGTTTCTTGCAGCAAGGCAACTGATAACGATGTGCCGAAAGAAACACTTACTGACTCTCTGACATTGGTCTTGCAGACAGAATATGAACTTTTACTGAATAAGGCTTCCGATTATGCCAATGAAGCCTATTACTGTAATGTAGACGGTGAATATGCGCTGGCTTTGCAATATATAGACTCCGCAATGGTTTGCCTGAATGAACATTACGGGAAGTATGCCGAAGAACCGCATCGTTATATGACTTTGGTCGGGGATGACATACCTGCTGAGCTGGACTGGTGGAATGAGATGTTTAATTCCGATTTTCATGTGATTCTGGATATTAGGAATGAGGCGGCGGTTGCATTTCTTGCTTTGAAACAGTGGGATGAGTATGGCTATAATAATGCTGCTTATACCACTTTGTACAAGTTGCTGGGTGAGGACCAGTCTTTGGAAGATTTCTGCCGCGAACTGGAGCGTTCTACGAATAATAAGACGGTGAGTATCTTGTTGGTGATTATTTTATTGGTTACGCTATGCTTGGGGTATTATGTTCTGTATTCCCGCAGGAGATTGGTAAACCGTTGGAACTTGGAGCAAGTATTGGAAATCAACAAGCAGGTGTTTACCGCATCTGTAATATCTGCATCCGAAGACGAGGAGATGCTAAAACGTGAAGAAGATATGTTGAAAGATATTCCGCAACAAATCGCGGATAATGCATTCGATGCGGTTAATGAGTTGTTGAGTATAGAGCGGTTGAGCATTGCGGTTTATAACGAGGCTGCCCATAGGTTGGAGTATGCGTCGAATCCTCTGGAAGGAGTAGCAGAGAACAAACTTGTGTGGGAAGACTTGATGCAATGCTGTTTTGAAGAACAGAGGTATCTGTCGGAAAATGGAATGCAGGCATTGCCTCTCATTGTGAAAGCCGGAAACTCCACTCAGTGTATAGGAGTGTTGTGTTTGGTGAGAAGCAGGATGCAGCAGGAATCCGACCGTTTATTGCTGGAGTTGATAGCCCGTTACATTGCTATTGTGATATTCAATGCGGTAGTGAAGCTGGCAATGAAATACCGGGATATTGAGACAGCTCAGGATGAAGCACGTCGTGCGTCGTGGGAGGACAGTTTGCTACATGTGCAGAATATGGTGCTTGATAACTGTTTGTCTACCATCAAACATGAAACGATTTATTATCCAAATAGAATAAAGCAATTGATAGGCAAACTTCGCTCCGGTAAGCTGTCGGAAACAGAGGAGCGGGAAACGGTAGCGGCTATCAGCGAATTGATAGAGTATTATAAAGGGGTATTCTACATTTTGAGCCAATGTGCATCCCGTCAGTTGGAAGAGGTTACTTTCAGGCGTACGGTGATTCCTGTGCCCGAGCTGTTGGAAGCTGCGGAGAAGTATTTCCGTAAGGTGAGCAGGGGAGTTGCAGCTTCTGTTGTTTTCAGTATAGAAACAGTAAGTGAATCGGTTATCGGAGATGTAAATCAATTGCATTTTTTGTTGGAGAATTTGATTGATGAAGCTTTGTCTGTGCCGGTTGCGGGAAAAATTCGCCTGACTTGTGCAGTAGAAGATGATTTTGTGCGTTTTCTTTTTACAGATATGCGGCGGGAGAAAACAAGGGAAGAGTTGAATCAACTGTTTTACCCGAATCTGGCATGTATGACGGCCGGTGAAAAGGGAAAGTTGTGTGGTACGGAGTACTTGTTATGCAAACAGATTATTCGCGACCATGACGAATTTGCCGGAAGAAGAGGATGCCGCATTAATGCAGAACCTGCAGAGAAAGGGGGATTTGCCGTATACTTTACGCTGCCCCGTTATCTAAAAAGAATTCAGCCGGGAAGATAATGGCTTTTCTCGGAGCAAATTAGAATAAGTAAGGATAAAAAGATATGAAATATGGAAGCTAAGAAGTTTAAAGTCATTATTGTAGAGGACGTAAAGCTGGAATTAAAAGGAACGGAAGAGATATTCCGTCACGAAATACCGGATGCGGAAGTTATCGGTACCGCCATGACGGAACAAGAATTCTGGAGTTTGATGGAAACCGGTGTGCCGGACCTTGTTTTACTGGATTTGGGTTTGGGTGGCTCCACTACTATCGGTGTGGATATTTGCCGCAATATATTTAAGCGCTATCCGGATGTACATGTGTTGATATTCACCGGAGAGATTTTAAACGAAAAATTATGGGTGGATGTCCTTGAAGCGGGAGCTGATGGTATTATTCTGAAGACTGGAGAATTGTTGACCAAGACAGACGTACAAGCTGTTATGGACGGGAAAAAACTTGTTTTCAATTATCCCATATTGGAAAAGATTGTAGAACGTTTTAAAACTTCCGTCCGGAATGATACGAAACGGCAGGAAGCTGTTATCAGTTATGACATAGACGAATATGACGAACGTTTTCTCCGTCATCTTGCTTTGGGGTACACAAAGGAAATGATTGCCAACCTGAAAGGAATGCCGTTTGGCGTGAAATCTTTGGAGAAACGGCAGAATGATTTGATAGGGCGCCTTTTTGGAGAGTGCGAACGAGTGGGAGTAAATGCTACGCGCCTTGTGGTGCGTGCACTGGAACTGCGTATTCTTGATATTGACAATCTGGAAGCGGACGAGGAATAATTCCGAATACCGAGTAATTATGAGGAATAAATGGCGAATGCCCCATCCCGCAACGATGTTCTTCCTGCTGACACTGGGAGTTATCTTTCTGTCGTGGATATTTGATGTCTACGGTTTGAGTGTGCGTCTGCCTCATACAGGCGAAGAGATACGTGTACAGAGTTTATTGAGTCCGGAAGGCATTCGATGGCTGCTGCGTCATGTAGTAACGAATTTTACGGGTTTTGCCCCGTTGGGGCTGGTTATCGTGGCGATGTTCGGGATAGGGGTTGCACAACATTCCGGGTTTATAGATGCGTGTATACGCAAAGGCATACGCAGACGGGTACGTAATCCGTGGCGTATCATACTCAGTGTTATTGTTCTGGGATTACTGTCCAATGTAGTGGGCGATGCCGGATACATCATATTGCTGCCTATCGCTGCAACGTTATTCCATTCGGTAGGATTACATCCCATAGGCGGAATCATAGCAGCTTATGTATCGGTGTCGTGCGGTTATAGTGCCAATATACTTTTAAGCACACTCGATCCTATGCTTGCTGCCACAACACAGGAGGCTGCCGATATGACGGATGTGTTGGGCGGACGGATCGGACCTCTGTGCAATTATTATTTCTTTTGTGTATCCACTTTCTTGTTGGTATTCATTATTTACCATATAACTTGTAGAAAACTATTGCCGGGATTAGGAGAATACAATGGGAGTAATACCTTCTGCGGTTATAAGCAACTGTCTCGAAAGGAGCGGAGAGCTTTGTGGGGAGCTGTCATTGTCGGCTTGCTCTATGCGGCGTTTGTTCTATGGGCTACATTCTCTTCATGGGGTATATTGAGAGGTGTTAATGGCGGATTGACCCGTTCGCCGTTTATTATTGGTATTCTGTTCTTGTTATCTTTGGGGATAGGTTTAATGGGAATGGTGTATGGATTCGTTTCCGGACGTTATCGTACGGACAGTGATGTGATAGAGGGGCTGACCCAACCGATGAGGTTATTGGGTGTTTATTTCGTAATCGCTTTTTTTGCTTCCCAGATGTTTGCTTGTTTTGAGTATTCCCATTTGGATAAATGTATCGCAATAATGGGAGCGAATGTGCTTTCCCCCGTTCGTTCGGATAGTTTGTGGATATTGATATTATTTATCTTGTTTACTGCTCTTATTAACCTCATTATGGTTTCTTCCACATCGAAGTGGGCGTTTATGTCGTTCATTTTCGTTCCGGTATTGGCGGGTATGGGGATTTCTCCGGATATGGCACTGTGTGCATATCGTATCGGTGACAGTGCAACGAATGCGATTACTCCTTTTATGTTTTATATGCCGCTTGTTCTGACGTATATGCAGCAATATGATAAGCAGTCTACCTATGGTTCGTTGCTTAAATATACGTGGAGGTATTCATTGGTTATTCTTATTGCCTGGACTGCTTTGTTTGTGCTTTGGTATCTCTGTAAACTACCGCTGGGATTATAAGTAGAGAGGCTATAATTATCTCTGTTATAAGATTTAAACAAGATTACTTTCTTTTATTAAGGCTATAGCTTAAATTGTATAGTTTCTTGTTAATTGTAACATTGACAGATACCTTATCTTCATTACCTGTATTGACAAACTGTCCCTTAATTACAGGACCTGTGGCTGAGTCTACGGGATATAGTACCGTAATATATCGTACAGGATTATTGTCCGGTTTCCGCATGACAACTGCATAGGACTTTCTGTGTTCATATTTCCTGTCTGTTTGGTAGGATATCCGACCATCAAACTCTTTAAAGATAAGATTCCTGCTCGCCTCTCCGAATGTACGAATTAACAGATTATTGCTATCATCGAAGGTGGTATGCGCACCAAATTCTTCCTTATCCAGAAGAACATTATCAACAGACTTTCCATCACAAAGATGGAAATATAATTTTGCATATCCGGTAGCAGTCCCGAATCCTTCATCTACCAGCACAAAAAAATCCTGTGGCTGTTTGACGTAGAAGATGGATCGACGATGCTTGAAGTTGCTATATCCTTGATTTTCTGTCACAATAAGTTGATATTCATCTTTTTCCTCGAATAATAATAAAGTACCGGCGGCTTTATTGATATTTTCCGTTCCGGTTTCTTCATGGTCTGCGGTTTTGCCTAAAACCATTGTGTTATGTGCTTTGGTCTGACGAAACCATCTGCGTAGTTCCATAACCTTCTCATTATCCTCTGCCATATATGCACAAACACCGGAATCGGGAAAGAAGTTACGTCCGTTACGATATAACTCAAATGTACCGTTATCAAGTTGGTTATGGCTTGAGTCTCCCAATTTTAAAGAAACATTATTACTGTGAATCAGCACTGTAGATTGCGGGTCCCAACCACTACGTAGTACATAAAAACCAGAAGAAGGGAATGTTTTTATTTGTGTACTCGGACAAGTGCCACTTTTACCATACATGGACATATATTCAAACTCGGAATCTTCAGGAAACATTTCCATATATTTCTTAAAGTTTTTATTTAGCACGCTTCGGGTTTTAACCCATGAATCATTGAAAGCAGGAGTACAATCTTTGCTGTTTTTTGTAAAATAACTGGGGTAGGTGAAATGCATCACTACTTTGGCGGCTTTTAAAAGTACCTCATTTAGATTTGGCGACAGCAAATTCTCCGGAACTTCATTCTGAAGGAGCAGCCGTTTGAGATCGTATAGTCCATCTAATATACCTATATGATAATGCAAAGACAAATCATTTGTCATACCATCATCCAAAAATAACTTTGAAGTTTGGTCATTAATGATATCACAACCTGTTTTTTGCCACTGTGAGGCATTCTTCAGCTCTGGAAATAAAGTTCCTGCAAACACTAATGCTACAGCTTGGCTTAACAAGATATTATTTCCACCGGCATATTTGTATTGAGATAAATAATCGGCATGCTCCGCAAAATGTATCAAGAAAAAAGAAAGCCATTCCGATGTAAAGTTAGGAGAACTTTTAAAATATTCGAATAACTCCGTTTGTCCCATAATACGTGTGGATACTTGAAGTTGATACCATTTGAACTTGTCAGGGCTACCTTCGGGTAGAGGGTGCTTGGCAATCCAATCGGTATACACTTCTTTCCATGAAAGCATATATTTCTCATCATGAGACTCTTGATAGGATTTTCCTTGAAGCGGCATCCAATTGTGGCGATGTAATTGCTTTTGATATTCATTATCTGCACCTTTAGGTGTAAATTTCCAATTTATTGTTTTATCGCTGTTTTGTAGTGAATAAGGCTTCTTCAAAATCTTATCTTCCAAATAATTATCGTTTACATAGAAACGATATTCATCTATGGCATAGTCTGCATAACCACGTTCTACATCACTGGGAGGGTCTGATGTGACATTGGGATTCTTTATGTTTTTTCTGTTTCTGTAGTAAGCTAACAGTTCTTTTAAAGCAGTAGTATCATCACCAGCTTCATGCAGCGATTTAACAGTACCCAATCCGGGATAGTTTAGATTAAGAATATTGAATAGGACTACTTCTGTATTTTCATTTGGCGGCAGGGACGGGTTCTCTTCATCTGTGATAGGTGGTTTTTCTTCTTCTTTATCTTTTATGGGCATATCATTATCTGTACATCCAATCAACATAATGATAGAGGATAGGAAAGCATAAATGTAAAAATGGCTTTTGAATATCATCATATTAAGTATTTGGGTTAGTGCTACAAATATAATAAGCTTATCACTGAGTGTCGTTTAGTAATGTGTATATCCTGTTTGAAAATAGAAGTTAATTATTAATTTGGTTGAAAATATTATTAGAATTGTCTTTTATGAAGAGAGAAGAAATACCAAAATAAAAAAACTTATCTAATCGTTGGTATCGGTTTGATAAAAAAGATTTAGAAAAACATAGACAATTATTAATAGTGAATTGAATAAGCTGTAACGAGTTGAATCATATTCATATTGCAGCTATCAGAGGTAAAATCTCGATAACAAATACGCCTGTTATAATATATTGTAATGGTAAATATTATTTGCAAATAATAGCTAAGAAGTCATGGCGATATATTATTTTTGCAAAAAAAGGCATTAATAATGATACTATAATAATCATTGAGTAGATATGAAAACTGAGTTAATAGAAAGTTTAGACTTCACCGAGGAAGATTATAATGAAAAAATAGCAGGTGAAGATGTTGCTTCTTTCAACGAGTTTATAGATGCCATTATCGTATTTGTAGAACAAAATGGCGGTACTTTAGAAGATGCAATCATTATGGCTAACGATACTTATTACCAATTATAATATACTATAAAGTAATATCAGCCGAAGAGAATTTCTGTAAAAGCAAAGTTTTATTGAGATTTAGCTGATAAGATTTTGAATTTATACAGATTCTTTTGAAATGTGGGTTGATTTAGTTCTCTTTTAAAGAAAAATGTTATGCTATCTAAAGCATTGTATTTCAATAGAACAACTATTTACTTTTCATATATAGGTCTATTATTTTAATATAAATAATAAATATTTTGGGTGTAAAATTTGTAGTTTTCATAAAAAAACGTACCTTTGCACCACAATTAAGGATGGTTCCGTAGCTCAGCTGGATAGAGCAACGCCCTTCTAAGGCGTGGGTCTTGCGTTCGAATCGCAACGGAATCACAAAGAAAAACCGCAAATAGCTAAAAAATAAGCATTTGCGGTTTTCTTATTTTTAAAAATGTCCGCATTTTGTCCTCATAATGGGTCAGTCCAAAATTTTATCCCTCTTTGTTTACGTAAAATAACACTTGTTACTACTCTCGTAAAAAACTCAAAAAAGGTAAAAAGGTTTTGCTTCTACGCTTTAGGCAACTAACTTTGAAATATCAATATTAAAATAATAAAAGCATATGAAAAAATTAATCTTATCTCTTGCACTTTGTTGTGCAGCTACTAATTTCTTTGCGCAGAATGCTGATCCGGCACAATTGGTTAACGAAGGTAAAGCTGCACTTGAATCTAAAAATTATCAGGTTGCATTTACAAAATTCAGCACCTATCTGACACAAACCAACAATCAAGATTCGGTAATTGCTTTTAACTGTGGCGTTTGCGCTGATAAAATTAAGAAACCGGCTGAAGCTTTGAAATATTTTGATATAGCTGTACAGAAAAAGTATAACTTGGCAAATGCTTATATAGGCAAGGCAGGTGCATTGAAAGATTTGAAGAAAAATGATGAATATGTTGCCACTTTGAAAGAAGGTCTGGAAGCTGTACCCGGTAATAAGACATTAACTAAGTTGTATGCCACATATTATGTGAATCAAGGTATTTTAGCACAGAGAGCTAAGAAAAATAGTGCAGCAGAAGATGCTTTTAAACAAGCTCTTGAGATTCAGCCGAATAATGTTAATGCTCTCAATAGTTTAGGTACATTACTTTACAGTCAGGGTGCTACTACATTGAAAACTGACGCTGAAAAGGCAAAAGTCGAATTTAAAGAAGCAAAAGAATATTTGGAAAAACTTATTCCTCTGCTTTCTCCGAGTAAACCGGCTCAGAAAAAGATGATAGACAATGCCAATACAATGTTGAATTTTATAAATACTCAATTATAGAATTCATATATAATACAAAAAAGAGGCAGACCTAAAGGATCTGCCTCTTTTTTTAGTTCTCATGGTTATATTTTCTGCTTTAATTTTATTTGCCTCTCTTCAATACCATTGCCGTACGTGCCGGAATGTAAAGTTTAAGCCACTCTTTTTTCTCTTTTTTATATAAAGGGTCTGAAAGAGTAAAATGCTTCACTGTATCATCAGTCAGTCCATGGCCGCCATAATCAGGATTATCTGTATTTAAAATGACTTCGTACTTACCGGCAGGAACTAAAAATCCATAGTCAGTGAAAGACTGTTTGGGGTTGAAGTTGAATACAAATATCAAATCCTTACGCATATACGCCAATATCTGATCACCGTCATTATGCCAGATTTCCTGAATTGGTGTAGTTTGGAAGTTTTTTACGCTTTTAATAACTTCCAACATGGCGCAATCAAAATCGCCCAGATAATGATATGCCAGATTCTTATTATCTACCAGATTCCATTGACGACGGGCATATTTGCACGACCAGCCATTGCCTTCACGGGGGAAGTCTATCCATTCGGGATGACCGAATTCATTACCCATGAAATTAAGATAACCGCCATTGATAGTCGATGCTGTGAGTAAACGTATCATTTTATGCAAAGCAATACCGCGATGTACCGTATAATTTTCATCGCCTTTTTGCATATGCCAATACATATCGGCATCTATCAAACGGAAAACAATGGTTTTGTCACCTACCAACGCCTGGTCATGACTTTCTGCATAAGATATTGTTTTTTCGTCCTGGCGACGATTGGTTACTTCCCAGAACATGCTGGACGGTTTCCAATCTTCATCTATCTTTTCCTTGATAGTCTTAATCCAATAATCGGGGATATTCATAGCCATGCGATAATCAAAGCCATAGCCGCCATCTTCAAATTTGGCTGCCAGACCGGGCATCCCCGATACTTCTTCCGCAATGGTGATTGCTTTGGGATTAACTTGATGAATCAAGCGGTTGGCAAGTGTCAGATAACAGATCGCATTATCATCTTGGTGACCGTTGAAGTAATCCCCATAATTACAGAATGCTTCGCCTAAGCCGTGACTGTAATACAACATAGAAGTCACGCCGTCAAAACGGAAACCGTCGAAGTGATATTCTTCCATCCAATACTTGCAGTTGGATAGTAAGAAATGGATTACTTCATTCTTTCCATAATCAAAGCAAAGCGAATCCCATGCCGGGTGTTCACGACGGGCACCCGGATAGAAATATTGATTCGGATCACCGGCAAAGTTACCCAAGCCTTCAACCTCGTTCTTCACAGCATGAGAATGAACAATATCCATGATAACGGCAATACCCATGCTGTGGGCAGTGTCAATTAATTCCTTCAGCTCTTCCGGAGTACCGAAACGGGAAGAAGCCGCAAAGAAACTGGAAACATGATAGCCGAAACTTCCATAATACGGATGTTCCTGGATTGCCATAATCTGAATACAATTATATCCGTCTTTGGCTATGCGCGGAAGAATCTTTTCTTGAAACTCTCTGTAACTGCCTACTTTTTCCTCCTCTTGTGCCATACCGATATGGCATTCATAAATCAGCAGCGGGTCTGTAGCAGCTTTGAAAGTTTTTTTCTTCATCTTGTACGGTTTCTCCGGAGACCATACCTGCGCACTGAATATTTTGGTTTGCTCATCTTGGACAACCCGGTTGGTCCATGCCGGGATACGTTCGCCGCAACCGCCGTCCCAATGTACCATTAACTTATACAAGTCACCGTGTTTCATGGCATCAGCCGGGAGCTTTATTTCCCAATTACCGTTTGCTTTTCGTTTCAGACTGTATTTTTTCTCTTCTTTCCAATCGTTGAATGTACCAATCAGGAAAATCTGGGTGGCATTGGGAGCCCATTCGCGGAAAACCCAGCCGTTATCAGTACGGTGCAAACCAAAATAAAGGTAGCCGGATGCAAAATCCGACAATGTCTGTTTCCCTTTATTGGTTAACTCTGCCTCTTTTTCAGAAGCATGTTTATGGCGGCCGTTTATGGCATCTGCATATGGTTCCAGCCAAGGATCGTTCTTAATCAAATTCAGTGTTTCCATAGAGGATTGTTTTTGGGTATTTGTATTATGCTTTAACTTTCACAATAACTTTTTTCACGCCGTCCGGAGTGATTCCGGGAGCATGTCCGTCTTGTGGGAAGAAAATGGCAAACATACCCGGTTTTACTTCGATATAGCTTTCTGCCAGACCGGTAAAGAAAGTAATATCCTTTTCCGCGTTATAAGGAGCATCTTCCGGCACACAATCTTTTGCTGCGGTATAACCCATTATTTCAGTACCCGACAGAGGTATTTGGATATCAATAAAGTCTTTGTGCGTTTCCAGTTTGGCTTCTTCCTTTGTTTTAGGTTTGGTTTGCGCTACGTTTACAAGCAAATCCTTACCTTTAAGTTCGGTTTTTCCCACTTCCAAAGCGTTTAAATCGTGTGATTTCAAAAACTCAATAGCCTGTGCGAATAAAGGATTCAGCGAAGCATATTTCTCTATGTTTTCAAGTCTGTCTACTACCATAATTCAATTGTTTTTAAATTAGTTTTCAAATTTATTCAAAGTCGTCTATCGTGTAATTCACAAAGTCGGAAAAACGTTTCAGTTGCCTGAAAATATCATCTGTACGTTCCAGAAAATCAGGAGCTAAAAAGAAACTGTCAGGCTGATGACAGGAAACTGTATATTCTTTACATTGCAGATATTTCAAATACGGATAGTCTTTAGAGAAACCTTTGGGAGCTGTTTTTAGGAAATTCTCGCCGACAACGGGAAAATATTGTTTAAAAGCCGGGTCTTCGACAATTCCTCGAAACTCATCCATGTTATCATAAACCGCTTGCCTCAAGGCTTTCAGCAGGGGAGAGGGCGGGCAATAACTGCCACCTGCCAAAAGGCAGTTGCCCGGTTGTAAATGAACATAGTATCCGCAATGGTCTGATTTCTTTCCTTTGGCATTGATATAGCCGCCAAAATGATTTTTATAAGGCGTTTTATCTTCGGAAAACCGTGTGTCTCGGTAGATACGGTATGTACAGTCTCTGGCTTCAATGCCGCGAATGCTTTCGTCAAACAATGAGATACGGGAGATAATTACTGTCAGCAAGTTCTCAAACTCGTTCCGGGCATTTTCATACTGCTCCCGATGGGCGTTGAACCATTCACGATTGTTGTTGGCGGATAGTTCTTTCAGAAATTGAAATATAACAGGGATGTTCATATCGTATATATCCTTATTTCTGCCAAATTTACGGATAATATTTCTAACATGCTACAAATAGGCATAAAAAAAGCATCGGCTTGGGTAAACCGATGCTCCTTACACATTTATCAATCAAACAGACGCTTCTGTTTTTTGATGTACTTACTTATCACAAGCAGGTACGTCTCCTTTAATTAATCTTATATCTAATACTATGAAAAACACATCTATATAACGTTACACTTTCAGATTTTGTTCATAAGGGTAAGGATAACTTTAGTATTTGTTATATCTTTGTCGGAAAAATAAATAAAAGATGGAAGAGTATAAATACGATGAAGAAAGTGTTAATGCACTGGTTAAGTGGGCTGAAACGGCAACATTTCCTGAACAGGTCATGTTAAGCGATGCTGAAAATATATTTGATGTAAAAAGGTATGTACGGGCTAATTTGAGCGATATAGCCGCCCATTACCCTGACGAATTCTATAATCCGGCTATTACCCGTTTATATAGATTAAAAGATAAAATGGAAGGTAAAGATAATGCAGAGTGATTGGGTCACCCTGCATTATCTTTTTCATAGCTTTATTTTGAGAATCTTGCCACTGTATCCTTCTACAGATATTTCTGTCGCCTTATAAGGCAATAAGCTTATATTTTCTTCTTTACCGGTCAATAAATCTACGGCGCGGTATTGTTCCATTTGCGGTATTTGCAGAAAATCGAAAGCGTGGGAAGGAATATTGATTGCAAGGTCTGCCGATATATGGTCGAAGTTCACGACAAACAGCAATAAATCCCGTCCGTACTTGCGCAAGAATGTATATTGTTTATGTTCGTTGAAGCGCCAACCATTGATGTTGGCATACATCAGGTCAAAGAAATCTCCTTGCGAAATTGCTTTTTCTTCATTGCACAATGTTAATATACGTTGATAGATGCCATACAAATGCTTCTGATTGTCCGTCAGCATCTTCCCATCAAATTTTCCGCCGTTGCGCCAGCGGCGTATGGTGTCCACACTCCAATAGTCAAAGATAGTGGTACGTCCGTCTCTGCCGCTGAATCCTTCGCTGTCCATCCCCAGCTCGCCGAACTCCTGTCCGAAATAAATCATCATGGGATTCACATTCATACAAGCCGATACGATGAGGGCGGGAATGGCTTTACGCGGATTGCTTGCAAAGAAATCGGAAGCGATACGCTGTTCATCGTGGTTTTCCAGAAAATTCAGCATTCGCTTTTCTATCCCGCCCAGGCTTTGCCATGCCCGTGTAATGGCAGTAGCGGATTCGTTGCCGCAAACTATTGCACGAAGTGTGTCATACAATCCCACTTTATCATAGAGATAATCAAATTTTCCACGAAATAGATAGTTACCGTATTCCTTCGGATTATACACTTCGGCAATAAAGAGTAGGGCAGGGTATTTGGCTTTCACTTGCGGAATAGCCCATTCCCAAAACTCAACAGGAACCATTTCCGCCATATCGCAACGGAAACCGTCGATATGCTTCTCCGCCCAAAACATCAGAATGTCCAGCATTTTATTCCATGTATCGGGAATGGGGTTGAAATGGCAGGTACCGCCATTCTGATAATCCACGCCATAATTCAGTTTGACCGTCTCATACCAGTCGTTGATATTGGGATATGCGTCAAAGCGGTTATTTCCGGTAGCTTTGGCCGGGAACTCTTTATAAGGTTCGGCAGCAGCGTCTTTCATATCAAATTGTCCATGCAGTTCCGATTGCGGAATATAATAGAAGTTGTTATAAGGGCTGAATGCATAGTCCGTATCGTCATTTGCTCCCAGTTGAGAAGTCCCGTCCGGCTGCATATCCGAATGATACTGACGCGCTACGTGGTTGGGAACGAAGTCGATGATAACCTTCAACCCGCTGCGATGAGTGCGTTGCACCAGATTTTCAAATTCTCTCATGCGTTCGGGAACGTCTTTCGCCAAATCGGGGTCTACATCATAATAGTCTTTTATTGCGTATGGCGAACCGGCTTTGCCTTTTACGATAGCCGGATGATCGGGGCGGATGTTGTAGCGACGATAATCCGTTTGCGTTGCATGTTCAATAATGCCGGTATACCAAATATGGGTAGCTCCCAGCTTTTTGATTTCTCCTAATGCCTTGGCGGTAAAATCCGCCATCTTGCCACATCCGTTTTCGGTAATACTGCCGTTATTGATGCAGTGGTTATTGTTATTTCCGAATAACCGGGTAAACACTTGATAAATAATCAGTTTTTCGTCGCTCATTTCTTTCTATTTAGAGAATGGTTATTTTTATTCTTTCCATATAGTGCCTTTTTCTATTTGCAGGCGTTCCAGTATATCATTAGTGGCATTATATCCTTGCATAAATATCTCCTCTGCCTTTTCCAGTTCCCTGTTGCTGTAACCGTCCAGGTTGTAAGGCTCTATCAACAAATCTGCTTTTTCCCGTTCGGGAAATGAATTGGAACGGAACATGAAGTTGTACGAACGTAAGGCGACGCTTACAATATTCATTTTGTACTTAGGCGCCATTAATGGGCTGACATTGATTGCCACAACTTTCTCGCATACCCGCCGGATGGTAGATACGGGCAGGTTCATCAGCAGTCCGCCGTCTACGTAGTACGTCTCGTCTATTTTTACGGGTGCGAACAGTACGGGCATACAGCAGGATGCGGCTACGCGTTCTGCAATATCTCCTTTATGAAAATGTGCAAGGCGCCCGTGGTCCAAATCCGTGGCGGTGATAATCAGCGGTAACTGCAATTCTTCCAGTTTCTTCGCTTTCAGGTTGCTTTTCAGGAAGTCTTTGAATTCGCTAAGTTCAAACAAGCCCACTTTAGGAATTACCAGTTTCGTTAAATCCTGAAATTTATGCCCGGCAAAATAATCCAGAACTTTATGAGGTTCGTTGCCGTCCGCATAGAAAACACCTGCCAGTGCACCTGCGCTGACACCGGAAATGATATTGGGCTTGATATCGTGCTCCAATAAGGCCTGCATGGCTCCTAAATGGGCAAAACCCTTGATGAAACCGCCGCTCAAGGCATAGCCGATAGAGTATTTATTAGAGAACCAATTGTTCGTTGCTCCTTCCATGTTGTTGAAATCTACTATTTTTTGTTCGGTACGAAATTAGTTATTTTATCGTAGTAAGAAAGGAAAATAGCAGAAAAATGTTCATTTATTATAATATCCACGGAAATTTGAAACACGTTTCATCAAACAGCGCATAATCGGCCGTACCGTTTACTGCAAAGGTTTTGATGCTGCGTGCCTCTTTCAGCAGTTCGCGTGCCAACTTTATGGTAGCTCCTGTTTTTATACGGTCGTCCACCAGCAGGATGCTTTTTCCCCTGAAGTTAAAATCGACAGGAGCCAGCAGTTGCGGAGCATCGTACTTAGGATGCTGATATTCGTCCCTCAAATTGATGCGTAGCAGATGCACTTCTTTTTGTAAACGCTGATTGATGATGCCTGCCGGAACGATGCCGCCATTGGCAATGGCTACAATCATATCAAAATCATCGTGAAACTCAATCGTACGGAAGCGTTCCAGCACTTCTTCCATTGTTTTTGCCATAAGAGTAATGCGGTTTATATTTTTATCAACTCGTAATCCATTGTTCCCAAGCCTATTTTTTCGGCGTGACGCAATCCGGCAAGCCAGTCCGTATCAGGATGTATCATGTGGAATTTGTCGCAGCCGCACAAGTCTTCGTGTTCGTGCTTTTTGGCAAGCACATTATCGCTGTGCAGTACGGGAGCCTGAATCACCAGGTCTGCACACGCCTTATCCAGCGCTACGGGGTCTGCCGATGCCAGCATGCCGAGGTCGGGAATGATGGCGGCATCATTATGGTTCCAGCAGTCGCACTCCGGCGATACGTTCATAATGAAACTGATATGGAAGTGCGGTTTGTCTTTCAGCACGGCAACGGAATATTCAGCAATCTTGTAGTTCAGCCGTTCGGACGTATCCCAGTCGCTCACTACGGCGGCGTCGTGCTGGCACAAAGCTACGCATTGTCCGCATCCCACACATTTGGTATAGTCTATTTCCGCTTTGCGTTCGGCATTCAGATGAATGGCATCGTGGGCGCAGTGTTTTACGCAGATATTGCATCCGATACAATTTTCGGTGGCAACTTTGGGCTGTGAGGAGGCATGCAGTTCCAGCTTACCGCCTACGCTGGCGCATCCCATCCCGAGATTTTTCAGAGCGCCGCCAAATCCGGCCTGTTCATGGCCTTTAAAATGGTTCATGCTGATGATTATGTCCGCATCGGCAATGGCAGTACCTATCTTGGGAGCAGGGCAGTATTCTCCGTCTATCGGTATTTCTCTGTAGTCTGTCCCTTTTAGTCCGTCGGCAATAATCACCTGGCATTGGGCAGATATAGGATTGAAGCCGTTCTCCATGGCGCTCTGCAAATGGTCTACCGCATTGGAGCGACGTCCGGAATACAACGTATTGCAATCCGTCAGAAAAGGCTTGGCTCCTAAACTGCGAAGCAGATTTGCCATGCGGGCGGCATAATTAGGGCGGATATACGCCAGATTGCCCGGTTCGCCGAAATGTATCTTGATAGCGGTAAAACTGTCTTTTAAAGGAAGCTGTCCGATGCCTGCACGTTTAAGCAGACGTTCCATCTTATCTAAAAGATTAGAGGTGGGAGAGGTACGTAGGTCTGAAAAATATACTTTGGCTTTTTCCATGATAGATAGCTGTGTGTTATGATTGTTTCTGCAAAAATAATAGATAATATTAAATAATGGCAGGTATATGCAACAAAAAAAGCAGCGGAGTGGATACCGCTGCTTCAACTTTGTTTTCAAGAAAAGGCAATTTGCTGTCGCTATGACAATCAGCCTAACGGGTTTTCTTCTTCGCCGCCGTTGCCGGAACCGCCACTGCCATTGTTCCCGCTACTGCTGCTGCCGTCCGTATAATCGGTGTCTACAGGTACGGAACGGGTAACACTCATTTCATTCAGCATGCGGTTGAATATCTTTCCCGGTGTAAACACGATACGTTTTGAAAGGATATTGCTTGCCTTAACGGCATCTTCCGTATTCGCACTTTTGGTTTTAATTGTAGGGCGGAACAATCCGAACTCACCCATTTGTATGGTCTTGCCGTCGTCGATATCTTCCGCCATCATATCTACCAAACCGCTTACCACCAAATCCACCACTTTGCGGTGAATGCCGCACAAACGACTGACCTTTTCACACATTTTGTCGAAGTTCATTTTACCCGAACCGACAGATTTCGCTACATACTTTTCTGTGTTCGTCTTGTCAAAGCCGAATACTCTTTTGGTTACTACATACTTTAAAGCCATAATTGTTAAAGTTTAAAAGGTTAAAAAAATAAGGTTTACTAATGCCATTTATTTTTAATGACTATGCAAAGATACAACGGGCGTCCGCTGCCGCAGTCCCCTTTTAAACCCTTTAGAAATGTTTTTCCAATAATAAATTGCTATTGTTGCTGAAAAGTCTTATGGCCGTTTTTTTATTTCAGGTTTTTCCGGAAGAAATCCTCCAGCTTATCAAAAGGAATCAGGCCGGTACGGTCGTAAAGGTCCACGTGTCCTGCACCGGGTACGATGTATAGTTCTTTCGGTTCGGCAGCACGGGCATATGCATCTTCGCTGAACTCACGAGAGTGTGCCGTATCGCCAGTGATAAAAAGCAGTGCACGGGGAGAAATCGTTTCGATGTCATTAAAAGGATAGAAGTTCATGAACTTCACGTTACTGGTCAGTGTAGGGTGGGTGGTAGTTTCGGGAGATGCACCTTTCGGGGTGTATTCGCCACGTTCGGTACGATAGAAATCATAAAATTCTTGTTGTATGGGATTGGATGCATCCGGACGTTCATGCATCGTGCCACCTGTGTATTTCACTTCGCCTCCCTGAAATTCCACGTAGCGCTGTTCGGCTGCTTCAGAAAGAATCTGTTTGCGCTGTTCCGGCATAAGTGCTTTTTTCAGTCCGTTGCGGGCGGCACTCCCCATGTCGTACATGCTTACCGTAGCGACAGCTTTCAAACGGGGATCTGTCTTGGCTGCACTGACGGCAAAACTTCCGCTGCCGCAAATGCCGATAGCCCCGATACGTTCACGGTCGACAAAAGTTCTTGTTCCCAGAAAATCAACAGCGGCGCTGAATGTTTCCGCATACATGTCGGGAGAAACCGCATTACGTACTTCTCCACCGCTTTCTCCCCAATAAGTAAGGTCTATGGAAAGGGTTACGAACCCCCGTTCCGCCATTTTCGTAGCATAGAGGTTAGCACTTTGCTCTTTCACCGCACCCATTGGGTGACCAACGATGATAGCGGGATATTTTACATCTGCTTTCATATCTTGGGGAAGAAAGAGCGCAGCGCCGATTTTCATTTTATAAAGATTTTGGAAAGAGACGGATTCTGTACGTATTGCCGGACTCTTATAGAAGTTATCGGCATCTTTTTGGGCATAACTCTTTGTAGCATTGGCGAGAAAGAGAAAAATTGCGGTTAAAATGATTGTACGTTTCATGGTCCTGCGCATAAATTTATTGCACGCAGTATCGGAGTTTTCGTTACGGTACGTCCCAGATGATAAAATCAGAACATTTTTCATTTTTAATACGGTTTGATTGGATTAGACATTCTTTTCGGATACAAAGGTAGGAAGGTAAAAGGTAGCTTCCGGTAGATGAATTACGGATAAAATAAACTCTATTACAGATTTATATGTCGGTAATAGAGTTTATATTTGGCACAAATGCCTAAAATGGTTACATTTGTAATGTCCTCGTTTTAATAGGACGGAAATAATAATATGTGGTTGGATTTTTATATGTTCCTAACCCTTGCGTCAGGCATTGCTTTGGCTGTTTTGGGATGGCAGTTATGCAGCATTCATATTCCTCATAGGGAAGATACGCACCGACTGCGGACGGCACGTGCCATTCTTGCCGCATCTTATTTCATTCTTGCTATTCCTGCTTTTTGCGAACTGTTTAATGGTGGAGAAGCCGACCGTAAAATCATTGCAGTCTTTACGATAGCGGTGGCCGCTTACCAATCGTTACTGTTTACCGTCACACTGCTGACATTTATTCAACCGCTGTATGTTACCTGCCACAGAGTACGGATACAAGCAGGAATCGTAACGGTTGCAGTTGCCTTATTTCTGTTTATGGCTTTGACAAGTGAGGAATGCTGGGTGTTTTTTGTTGCATTGGCTGTATATGCAGTGCAGTTAGTCTGTTATACATTGTTATTTCGCCGAAAGTATGCCGAGTGCCTTCGATTGTTGGAAGAATATTACGATGAAGACCAGCATGCACGGCTGCGTTGGACGAAATTCGGCTTTTATGCTGCGCTCTCGGTTGGTATAGCCGTTTCTCTGTCCGTGTGGCTGCCACCGGTTGCTTATAATATTTTTACTGTCGGTTACATTTTGTTTTACGGGTGGTTTGCCGGTCGTTTTTGTAATTATGTGGTAAAAATCAATTATTATCTGCCGGCCGTAACGCAGGGACAGGAACCGATTCGTCTGCAAGCGGTAGATATGGCTGCCTGTGGATTGTCCGAACCGGAACTGGCAACGGAGAAAGAGCATCTGCGGCTTGCACTCGAACGTTGGGTTGCCGAACGGCGTTTTACCCGTCCTGAAGAAGGCAGGGAACAAATTGCGCGGGAATTGGGGACGACAAAAGAGTTTCTTTGCTGGTATTTCAAGAATGAGATAGGGCGGGACTTCCGTCCGTGGCGTGTCGGCTTACGTATCGAATATGCCAAACAATTGCTGGCCGAAGAACTCGGCATCTCCATGAACGACCTTGCACGCAAGGTAGGATTTGCCACTAAAAGCAATTTTTACGGATATTTTAAAAAGCTCACGGGTGAAACCCCGGTCGAGTATCAGCGGCGATTGTGTCACAATGCTGACTTTACAACTAATTATTTCTCAATATTTTATAAGCAATAAATCAGGAATATGGTCGTTGCCTTTAATTGTACATTCTAAAGGATGAAGATTTAACATTTTTATTATTTCTTAGCTTATTTGACTTATTATCACCTGTTCGTACAGTCAGAGTACTTCTTCCGAAAGTTGTTCGGGCTCCTCGTCCGTCACCTTATGTTGGTTGATGCCGGGAAAGTAGTGACGCGCGTAAATCATCTGTTGCCGGATGTTGCTGGTCGTCACGTACCGCCCAACATTCTATTAATTTATGAGCGTGCTCTGGCGGGTGATAATAAGTCGGTGAGTTGTCCCATCAAGCCGAAGAGGAACCGGAAATTATTATTTACCAGTTCGTTATCACCTTCGATGAAGCAGTCCTTGACAAGTGTTCTCATAGCCGATACCTTGTCTTTCTTGGATACGGGCATGAACTTGGAGAACTGCGAAAAAGTTGGTTCTGCCATGAGGGCTACATACATCTTCTTTTTACCGCAAAAGGTTTTCCGAACTCCACCATCAAATAAACCTTGCGCAACTTCTTTTCTTCCATAAACGTATTTTTTATTTTCCGATAGATATAGGACGGAAAAAAGAAAGAATGTGGAAAAACGGAAAGGAAAGTGCAGGAACCCCGTGATGTTTTCCGCCATGCGTATATGAAAAAGGGGGTGCGTTATGTTTCTTTAACAATACAGAATAGTGAATTTTGCCTTATTTTGTGTCTTTTTATGTAAGCACACAGAATAATAAGCCTATTTGTATGCATAAATTAACAATAGACATAGACGAAACATTTAAATACCATTATCGTTCGTTATGCTTGTACGTGCTGCACTATGTCCATGATACGGATATTGCAGAAGACATCGTACAAGATAGTTTTTCTGCCTTGTGGGAGAAATTAAGCATCAGTGGAGCCAAAATAGAAAATGTCAGAGCCTACCTTTATACGACTGCCCGCAACCGCAGTCTGGACTATCTGAAGAAGGAGGAAATTTATGATCCAAATCTTTCTCCTTCTGACTTTGAAGATACGTTGAGCGATGAGGAAGCGGAGAAACGTTCGGTCAGGGAAGCGCAGATGTGGACTGCCATTGATGCCTTGCCCGAACGTTGCCGTGAGATATTTTTACTGAATAAACGCGACGGCATGAAATATAGGGAGATAGCCGCCAAATTCCAGATTTCCGTTAATACGGTGGATAACCACATCAGCAAGGCACTCCGACTGATACGGGAAGGGGCACAGAAAGTTTACGCATTTTTATTTAACTAACATTCACAAATCCTGCATAGTGAATTTGCCTGCAATCCCAGTCATTAATATGAAGACTAAAACAAAAGAGTATGAGAACCCCGGATGAAAAATGCCTTCACTTTGTCTTGCGCCACTATCAGAAGAACAAGTTGGATACGCAAAAAGCATTGAAGGCTTTTAAAGAGAAATACCAGATAACGGAACAGACACGAAAATCCTTCCGCCTGTGGTGGATACTTCCCGGTATGGTGGCAGCCATTCTGGTCGTAGTTCTTATTTATCCCCGCTTCCAGGAAAACGGAGCATGGGAGGAGGTAACGGCTTACTCGCACCCTGTGGATTATATGCTTCCGGACAGTTCCTCCATAACTCTATTCCCGCATTCCTCCGTCCGTTTCCACGCAAAAGACTACCAGAGTTCCAGCCGCAGGGTTCACATGGAAGGTAAAGTCGCATTTTCTGTCAAGCATGACAATGCCCGCCCGTTTACGGTAGAAGGAAAATTGTCCCAAGTCAGAGTTTTAGGAACTGTTTTTACTGTTGATGAGAGCCGTGCAGACACAGCCGTCGTACAAGTCATGTCAGGAAAGATACAGTTCTCGGCAATCGGGCAATCGGACACCGTGATACTAACCGGAGGCATGACAGCGCAAGTGACGGGAGAGCGAAAAGACATACAGATAATCAAAGAAGGGAAAACGGGCAGCTTCATTTTTGACAATACCCCGCTGCCTAAAGTGCTTGAAGAACTGTCGAAGTTCTACAAGGTGAAGTTGGTTGTCAATAAGACAGACAGGCGGCTGACAGCCAGTTTTAAGGACAAAAGCCTTGATGAGATTATTGAGATTATAGAAAAAGTGTTGAATGTAAGAATTGAAAAGAAGAAACAATGAGAATCGTACCGACCCTGTTCCTATTCTGTGTATGTGTGAGCATCAAAGCTCAACAACAGAATATGACGGAAATGAAAAAAGCTATCGGCCTGATGCAGAGGATGTACGACATAACTTTTGTATATGATTCATCCTTGGTGACTGCCAAGCCCCAAGCTTTCCCCTCGGCAGGAAATTCTTTAAAGGAAAACTTGGAAAGGATTTTTGGCGGCACCGACATAAAATGGGAAATCCGCGACGAATACGTCCTGCTGTTCCGTCCGAACAACTATACCTTTTCTGGATATGTGTGTGAAGACAGCGGAGAAACGCTTATCAATGTGACTGTCCTTGACCTGAATACCCTGAAAGGCACACTGAGTAACGAACATGGCTTTTTCAGCATCACGCTGCCGGAAGGGAAACACAAATTTCGTTTTTCTTATATAGGTTATCAGGATGTGGTGAAGGAGGTGGATTTGAGTTCCAATTACAACGGTGTTATCTACTTGAAAGAAAGCAGTACCTCGCTGAAAGAAGTTGTAGTGGTTGCAGACATGAACGCTCCCCTCCGCACGACACAGACCGGCAAAGTGTCTCTGACCTCGGAACAGTTGAATACGGAGTTTTCGCTACTTAGTTCACCAGACTTGGTAAAGACCCTCCAGAACCTTCCCGGTGTGGCTTCCGGAACGGAGCTACTTTCCGGTATGTATGTGCACGGGGGCAAGAACGATGAGAACCTTTTTCTGCTGGACGGAACACCGCTTTACCAGATCAACCATTTGGGCGGGCTGTTTTCCGCTTTCAATACGGATATTATCAAAAACGTGGATTTCTATAAAAGCGGTTTCCCGGCACGTTACAGCGGCAGACTTTCTTCCGTAGTGGATGTACGCACCAAAGAGGGGAGCATGAAGGAGTTTCACGGAACTTTCTCTTTGGGGCTGCTTGACGGTAGAGTCCAGTTTGAAGGACCGATTATAAAAGACAAGACCTCGTTCAACATAGCCATACGAAGAAGTTGGGCGGATCTTTTCACAGCCCCGGTATTCTTCCTGCTCAACCGTTCCAATCCCGATGACAAAAAGAACGTGCGCTATGCCTTTTACGACATCAACGGGAAAATCACCCACCATTTTTCGGACAATAACAAACTGTCCCTTAGCGTGTATTCCGGAAATGACTTGCTGAAGGCAAAAGCCCAACAGGTGTTCGATAAAGGGGAACATTACGACTCTGATTTCAAGGCCAAATGGGGCAACCTGACTACGGCTTTGACATGGAACTGTCAAATCACCCCAAAGTTGTCAGGTAGTTTTACTGGAGCCTATTCACGCAATATCTCCATGTATGATTATGTGGAAGTTAGCCGTTTCTTTTCCGATGGGGAACAAACTTCCATGACGGGGGTGGAACGGTCCAACCATTCCACGATTGATGATATGGGATACCGTATGGAATTCGACTACCGTCCCGGCACGAATCATCATATACGCTTTGGCAGCAATTATCTGCATCACATATATCATCCGCAAAACACAGCTTCCAGAAACCAGACGGACAGGGATACCTTATCGGCAGAAAGCGCAAGCAGTTATAAGGGTAACGAGGTTGCTTTTTATGCGGAAGATGAAATGCGGCTGTCCTCTAAAGCGAAATTAAACACGGGACTGCATTACACCCTTTATCAGACAGACGGAAAGATATACCATTCTTTGGAGCCAAGACTGGCCATGAGTTACCAATGTTCGAAAAAAGCCACGATGAAAGTGTCCTATACGGAAATGAGCCAGTTTGCGCACCAACTGTCAAACACCTATCTGAATCTGCCGACAGACAGTTGGGTTCCTTCCACACGCAAAGTCCGTCCCATGCGTTCAAGGCAAGTGGCAGCCGGGATATATACGGAGTTGCCCCGGCATATCCGCTTGAACGTGGAAGGATATTACCGTACTACAAGCCAACTATTGGAATACGACGGGGGGAACAGCCTGATGCTTCCTGCCGATAACTGGGACAATCTGGTTAAAACTGGCAAAGGAAAGTCTTACGGCGTGGAATTGTCACTAGTATACAAAGACTGTTACAATGTCATTGAAGCAGGATATACACTTTCATGGAGCTTGCAAAAGTTTACTGATTTTTATCCCGACTGGTATTCCAGCAAGTTCGACAACCGACATAAACTGAACATCGCTTTCCGGCATAAGTTCGATGACCATATAGATGCCTACGCCGCATGGGTTTACCGTAGCGGCGACCGTGCCACCGTCCCGACCCAGTATGTAAACGGACCGTCTTTCCCCGGTACACCGGATTCCAGCGAACCTGAACTGATTTACGAGAAGCCGAATAACATCACGCTCCCTGCATACCATCGGCTCGATTTGGGAGTCAACTTCCGGCGTATTACCAAAAGGGGATTCGAACGTATCTGGAACATCAGTGTCTATAACGCCTATTGCCGCATGAATGCGTTTTATACCCGGATAGAACGTCTGCCCGATGGCGGTTTTAGGGGTAAGGGATTTGGCATTTTCCCGATTATACCCTCGTTTTGTTATACCCTCAAATTTTAAGAGTATGAAACATTTACCTCATATATTACTGCCCGTGTTTATCGGTTTGCTTTCGTCCTGTACCTATCATTTTGAACTGGACGATGTGGGAGCTTCCCAAAAACTGGTGCTATACAGCTATCCGGGAAGCGGCGACACAACGGTAGTCCACCTTTCACGCAGCCTTCCCGTCAGTCAGAAAGGCGAACTCGGTCGGGGACTAAAGGGAGCGGACATCCGTTTCTCCGTAAACGGTGAAGCGGTATCCCTTGCATGGACGGATGATTCCATACCGGGAGTTCCCGCCCAGAGCTATTACGCGGTGAAGACGTATGAAGATGGCGACAAGGTCAACATAACCGCAGCGGCAGAAGGTATGAAAGCGGTTTCGTCCGCTACGGTTGTTCCGTCCCGATTCCCTTTGACATCAATCAATTTTGTTCTCAAAGGCGGTGAACCGAACCAGCTTCAGTTTTGGATGCACTTTACAGACAATGCGCAGACAAAAGACTATTATGCGTTGAAAGTGGAGCGTAAACGACAGTTCTGGAACGATAGCGAATATTCGGTAGAAAACAGTTCACTCACATTAAATTTGGATGACGAACCTCTGCTGAATACTTCTTCGGGACTGGACGATATCCTGATGATTGAAAACGAGTTTTACCGGAATTTGTATTATTGGGATGATACAAAAATTCAAGGGAAAAGCTACAAGGTTCGTCTGAATACCAATTATGAGGCAGATTATGAAGATGACTTCATAACCCCTGACGGGGTCGAGCATATCAAATGCCAAGTGAAATACAGAATTAGCCTGTACAGCCTTTCGGAAGAGTTTTACAGGTATCTGAAATCACTGAACGACCAGAAAAACAACGGACTTGGAAACTCTGAACTGGCTCCCATACGCTCTACTTATACCAATGTCATAAACGGGATAGGTGTTGTGGGAGGATGCAGGATGTTCCAGACGGAATGGATAGACAATTTATAGGAAAACTAAATAATAAAGAAAATGAAAAAGACAATTTTATCAATGCTTTTCCTGCTGGCAGGAATAGGATGCTTTGCACAAAAATCCGGCATTATCATCGGTGTGACGGACGGACATTTGGGAAAATATTCGGGATATGCTTACATGAGTACGGGAACGGCGAACAACTCTTCCTACCCCGAAACCCGATGGACACCCGGAGTAGGCTTTAATTTGGGCTACCAGTTTGGCTTCGATCTTTCCAACCGTTTCTGGATTGATGCTTCCATATTGGGAAAAGCCGTTCAGGGAAAAGCAGAGTCCTTCGATTTGAATGGAAACAACGTTGTTCCCTGGTCTGACAAGGCATGGATATGGGGACTTGCTTTGAACGGCTCAATCAATTACCGCATCTGTTCCGGACTGTATGCCGGTATTGGCATTGAACCCACCGGTTATTTCGAAACCGATAAATTGAAGGAAAACTTGGAAGGGCAGGTTTTCGACTTTCCGATAGTCCTCACCTTAGGCTATGAGTTTAAGAACGGCATGAAATTGTCCGCTTCCTACAAGCATGGTTTCAAGCCATTGTATGACAATGCTTTTGCCTCCAATACAAAGAATAACAAAGAGTTCGGCATATCATTATATGTGCCCATGTTTAAATAATAACCAATTATTAAATTTTTTCAATTATGAGAAAAACGCTTTTTAGTCTTGCTTTGGCAATGGCTGTCTTATCATCATGTAGTTCTGATGACATAGTGAACAATCCGATGAATGAGGAGAACCATTCTTTCCCGGCTTCCAGAAGTTTGCATGAAAATATTCTTTCCTTTTCCAGTGAGGAGGAATACAATGCCTTGCTTGATTCCTTGGGCACGTTGTCCGATGAGGAACTTCTGCAATGGGAATCCGGACAGAAAGGCTTCACCTCCATGTACAGGATGCACAGCGAAGCCTTGGAACAGATATTAAACGCCACATGCAAGGAAGAATATGAATCCATTAAGACTGCTTACCAGACTGATTTTATATTCAATGACAAGGACAGCACCGATTTGTCGATATATATGCCGGTGTTGAATGTAAGCAAGGCAATCACATTGACCCCCGAAGGGTTCGTATGTATCGCCGGTGAGAGAAAGAACATGAAGGAGTTTGAAAATTATGATGGATATAAAAAAGAACTTTCTTTACTTTATCCTGTCCCGCTGGGTGTAACGATCGAAAATGGTATAAACAGGGTTCACGTGAAAACGAAGAAAAGAAAGTTCACCGCACAGATTGGTATGCGAGGAAACCAACAGGCTATCCGTGTAAATGCGTCTAAAAAAGTTTTATGGGGCTGGGTGGAATATACGACTGCGTACTATTGGAAATACACGCCTAACGGCCCTGTACAATTTGGCAAAGAAGTAAAAAGCGGGCATGACATTATGATTTTAGGCAATCCTTTCCCAAATGGAACGAAATTGTATATGTGGACTCGCGGTACTGGTGAAGAAAACTGCGGAATAATGACCGTGCAATTGTAATCCTTCTTGAACCGGATTATTCACCAATCATTCGGGACGAATCTCTGATATAGCCAAATGTTCGTCCCGAATATTAAAATTATCATTTTATGAACAGGAAAGTATTTACTTGTTTTATTGTGATTTCCCTTTTTCTTAATAAAGCCGCTTCTTACGGTCAGGAAATTCAAGTGTCGCGTGACACCGTCAAGGTTTCCGTTCAGGAAGGAAATACTTCGCCTCATAACGAAAGAAGCATTACCCTAAAGCCTTTGGATATACGGAAAGCGGTTGACCTTTCTTCCGGCAGTTGCCCGTCCCGGATAACATTTGACGTGCAGAACCCTTATAATCCGACATTCCCTACCGACAAATCGCCTTTGCATGAGGGGGAATATTCTACCTCCGGTATCATTAAAAGCTATCCTTCCGGCTATTTTTACGGCATGGGCAGGCAGGAAAACTTCATCGGCTTGGGCACAATGAACTATGCAGGTATCGGATATGTGTATTCTCCCGATTGCTGGTCATTCAACTTACAGGCATATACCGTAAAATGGAGTGTCCCCAGACGCGAGAGTCAGCTATTGGGATTGTCCGGGCTGTTGACATATCCCGTCAACGAGAAAATCCGTCTAAACACATTTGCCTCATACTCCTTCATTCTTTCTTTTCCTTTCAGTTCCTCGAATTACGGGGGATTCGTTTCCTATGACATCATTCCCAACTGGGGGATGGATTTCGGCGTCAGAAGCCATACCGATTTTCCGTTGCATAAAACGAAAACACTTCCGATAGTAGCTCCGTGTTTTCAGTATAAAGGCAACAAATTGGGTATTGATATCGGTGGCGGATTATTTAATTTGCTATTCAAATAACCTGCACTGATTTCTATCGTTACTCCTGAAGCGAGGATTATAAGATAAAGGTATTATCTTCTCATCGAAAAAACTCTTTTCTGCTGCTGGTCATAATTCCCTTCCACCACATTATCGACCTCCCGTCTGGCTTTGATTTGCTTCCGGTTGTCAAATTCACCTTTTTGTCTGGCAGTGAAGTACAGGAAATCCCCTGCCGCCTGATGTGATTGTCTGTCATCCCCGAACAGGTTTAGGGCGTTCTTGATATCAGATACCTGTTCCGTGTCAAAATGTGGCTTGTAATAATCACGGGCGAAACGGATGACACAGTGTACCGCCTTACGGAAGATGTCGCTCGTTTTGAGCAGCAGGAAGCTGAGACAACCGATGATATGGCTTTGCCATGCAATCCGGTTCTTGAGTCTCGTAGTTTCCTGTGCATGTTCCGTTTCCTTGCAGTTCAGTTCGGACCGGTGTTTGGCCTCCAGTTGCATCAGTTCAAGGCTGTGGTCGTTCTGTATGGTCTGGATTTTATCCTGCAACCGTTCGATGGTTTCCTCGTGCGTGGAAATCTCACAGCGCAAATCCTCTATTTCATTTTTCAGGGCTTTCGATTTTCCGGTAGCCCAACCGACAGCGGCGTTCAGAAGCTCGCTTCCTTTTTCCTTGTTCAGTCTGGAGCGTTTCTCGCAGATAGCCCTGTCAAGGTCTTCACTCTGCCGTTCCTTTTCATTTGCCTTTTCGATAAGGGTGTTGGTAATGCTTTCCGTTTCCTGCATCTTTTTGTTTGCCATTTCCAGCTGATGTTCCCGGTATTGCCTCGTGGCATCAAGCCGCTTCATTTCCTCCTTCTGCTTCCCAATGATAAAGTCGTTACGTTCCTGATGTTCCTTGCCCGTAACAGCCTTTGACTGCCCACGCTCCATAAGGAGTATGTCGGATGCCAGATCCTGCATTTCTGTCATATCCTCGTCATTGAGCTTGCGGCTCTTGCCTTTGTCATGGTTCATCCAGTCGAAAACGATATGGGCATGGTAATTCGGCTTGAACCATCTTTCGCCGACTTTGAAACTCTCCCTATCCCCGGCTTCGGGCTGTCCGCTAAGCCAGTGCCCCTCATCCTTGTGCAGGAAGATCTGGAGCGGAGTGATGACCCAGCGTCTCTGGCACTCCTCGCCAAACTTGCGTATATCTGCCAGTGTCGTGTCCGGTCTGATGAGCAACACGCCCTCACGGATTGGCGAGCATCCCGCCAGCTTGGTGATTTTTCCGTTCCTGCCTTTGCGTTCACGCTCCTTCTCCTGCATCGCACGTCCTGTCTTTTCCTTGACCATCCGCTTGATGTAGTTATAGTGCGCCTGCAGGTCGGGATTGCCGAAGCCTGGGTTTATCCACTGTTCGTTATAAGGGGGGAAAAACGAAACGTATCAATATGTGGCCGGCCTGAAAATGGCTGATTGCTTTGGCATTCAAAATGTTATGGTTGAATAGGACAGAACGGGCTGGAAAAACCAAACGTTACATTGCTTTACATTGGGCTTACATTTGAGCCTTGTTTGAACGCCGTTCAAATGAATTACTTTACATTTATAGACTTTGCAAAGTGAATAAGCACACGTTGTAAAAACACCAAACGTTTTTTTGAGTAGTAAAGCAGGCAGTCTGTTTCGTGTAAAAATGAAACAGACCGGTCTATTTTGTGCCGTAGTATCAAATAGACCACACGCACTCTTGTCCTCACAGTTGCTATAATGTAAATTTACAGCATCGTTAGATAACGGGATATCAATAATTTATACTGTAAAGAACCTATGAAAGTAAAAAAAAAGATTCTGTTCCTGTCGGTGGCAATGCTGTTGGCAGGATGCGACAAAGACAATGCCCCGGTGGCTGTATCGGAAGTTACGCTGTCCCGGACGGCATTGACAATGATCGTCGGTGATACGGAAAAACTTACAGCTACCGTACTGCCGGAGCATGCCGGGTATGACGGCCTTGTATGGAGCAGCAACAACGCGTCCGTTGCATTAGTCGATGTGGAAGGGCTTGTAACGGCTGTCTCTGCCGGAAATGCCACTATTACCGCAACTGTGGGTGGCATACAGGCAATCTGCGAAGTGACGGTAACGGATGCCGTGCCGGAAGGTCTCACCGTCACCACCTACGAAGTTCTGCTCGAAGCACTACGGACGGGCGGAACCTCGGCCGATGTCCCAACACTCATTATGCTGGGTAGTGACATTACGATACCGGCAGGCGGTGACCACACCAGTCCACCCATAAACGGTAGCGGTTATTTCAAGATAGACGGCGGCGACCACATCCTCGCTTGGGAAGAAAATAGCTACTATTTCCTCGGCAATATCAATGCCGACGATGATGCCGTTCATATCGAACTCACCAATATCAAACTGGCTCAAGGCGCGAACTCATTTTTGTCCATGATATATGTCTGTAACGGTAGGATTACATTGGGTAAAGGCGTAGCATTGAACGGGCAGCATATGCTTGCGGCTGTCGGCGGAAAAGCGGCATTGGAACTGGGTGACGGCTGCGAATTGTCTGACGCGACAGGCAGTTCGTACAGTACAACGGTCATGAATGGAGCTATTCTTGTGCTGAACGGCGGAAAGACTGCTGCCGGGACTTACATACGTCTCTCCAACGATATCTTTCCGGCCGTTTCCTATCCCCTTATCTCCGTTCCGAAAGCCCTTACGGGTGATGTGCACCTCTGTTTCACGCTGAACGGTATATCCGCTATCGCCCAGGGTGCCGACGGTTATCAACTGACGCAGGCGGACTACGACCGTTTGACAGTGAATCCTGAGTCGTCATGGGTCAGTCTCTATGGAGAAACGATGAAGCAGTATAATGATGACATCTTTGAACTTTATCTCGACCCGACGACGGATTATCAAATCAAGTTGCGCCTGAAAAATTTTACACCACCCGCTTCTGGTAATATCGACATGACCTCCATGACTGCCGATGAAGCACAGACAACCATTCTTGCCGCCCTCGCCACAGGCTTCACCGAACTCAAGCTGACGGGCGAACTTTCCAAGATAGGAATGGGCGGTAATTGGGGTACATTTATCAATAATAAAAAAATCACGAAATGCGACCTCACCGGAGTGACGGGCTGGGGTAGAACGCCAACACTGCCCGAACTCGCCTTTATGAATTGCACTGCCTTGCAGGAGGTGACGCTGCCCGATGACGTGCGGGTAATCGGAAGTAGTGCTTTTTTCGGTTGCGCTGCGCTGACTACGGTGAATCTTTCGCAGGTTACCTGGATTAATCTAAACGCATTTTATGAATGTACTTCATTGGAGATGCTTATTTTGGATAATGTGACAGAGATAGGTCGGGAGGTTTTCTACGGATGCACAAGTCTCAAAACGCTCAAAATACCGAAGTGTACCCGGTTCGGCAATTATATTGTAACGGGCTGTAAAGCTCTCACCCGGATAGAAGCCACGGCAACCGGGGATTTCTTGGATATAATTGGGAATAGCAGTATAGAGAACTACGCCGTTTTTCACAACAGAGATACTCATTCCGGAGAGAACGCATTCGCTCCCGCCAGGTGCGACCTTGTGCTGAACACCGACAAGCAAGAGGACGGTACTGCCGTCCCAAAAGTTTCCGGCAATAACAGATGGACTTTGGCGGCCAATGCCAGTCCTATGATGTGGAAAAACATTACTTTCCGGCAATAGAAGATTTAGCTATCAATTTTATCATATTATTTCTTAAATTGAATTTATTTATTTAGGCACAATCTCATGTAGATAAAGAATTCAAACAAAGCATTGCTATGCAGAAAAGTAAAACGATTATACAGTCAATACACTCCTATAAACGAATGTATTTTGAATTTTACTACAATTTTTGAAAATTTATTAATAAATTGTTTCATAATTTATTAATAGGCGTTTTAAGACTATAAATGAGATTATGGAAATATAAGTACAAAAAAAACGGCAAATCACTGTGTGAAATGCCGTTTTTTTATGTCGTTTTAGGAGCTTAATCGGGGTATGGGTCACCCAAATTCTCGAATATAAGCATTTGCTGCTTCGGCGAAAGCCAGCGGTGATTGTAAGGAAGATAGCCGGTTTCTGCCAACAATGTTGCCAATTTTGTACATCTTTTGATGCTGCGTTGCAGACATCGCACTGCATTTTTGGGAGTAGCGCAACCGGGGAAATACATTTGCGCCAATTCAGAAAAGGAAGAAGTAGATTTTGCCATTTGCTAAGTTTTAGGTTAATGTTATCAATTGTCCGATATGCAAATATACGAAATCAAGATACCCTTTGTCAAGTATTTCGGGCTTTAATTATGAAGTTTCTCCTTGAAAGTTTTCCTCTCTATATTCCGCTTGTTGTTTGTGGGGGAATTTTCTGATAACTTCTTCGGTGGAATTTAAGGGAACAAAATTAATTTCCCCGGAAAAGAAATGGCACAAAGGTCCGTTTCCATGTCCTATATGCAGGTCTTTACCATGATAAATTGCTTTGCTTATATAAACTTTGGCTTGACGGACAGCTTCTTCAAGTCCCTTGCCGCGGGCGGCAAAGGCAGCGATGGCGGAAGAAAGCGTGCATCCCGTACCGTGAAGGTTGCGGCTCTCTATTTTTTGCTGTTCGAACAGGCTGAAACGGCCGTTGTTGTGCAATACATCGCACATTGTATTGCCGGATAAGTGACCGCCCTTTACCAGTACGGCGCAGTGATAACGGTTCGCTAATTCACAGGCAGCCAGTTTCATCTCCTCTATATCCGTAACGGGATTTGAAAGGAGCAGGGATACTTCGCCCAAATTGGGGGTTATCAGGGAACAGAGAGGAAACAGCTCCTCTTGAATGGTGCGCACGGTATCTTCCGTCATTAGCTTTCGTCCGCTGGTGGATACCATAACGGGGTCATAAACGACAAAACTAGATCGGATATTTTGCAAACACTCCGCTATGGTGTGCACGATAGCGGCATTGTGCACCATTCCTATCTTGATAGCGGCAGGCTGCAAATCATCCATGACGGATGTTATCTGCGCACGGACAATGTCCGGTGGGATAGGGCATACAGCCTGAACCCCCATTGTGTTTTGTGCCGTAACGGCAGTAATGACAGAGGCAGCATATCCTTTGAGTGCGGAAATCGTTTTAATATCCGCTTGTATGCCTGCACCGCCGGAGCAGTCGGAGCCGGCAATGGTGAGAATGACCGGAATAGTCGACATGATAATAAAATGTTTGTTGGTTAAAATAAAGACGCCGCACGGAGCAATTCCTTGAAATGCCCGATAAAATCCGTTCCCGTCCGTTTCCATATATCTCCCAAAAGGACCGCACCGCCGAAGCCCAATGAGCTGATTTCAGGGAAATGAGCTGCCGTAACTCCGCCCAATGCCATTACTTTAGCGTCTATAATGCCCGCCTGCCGCGCCTTTTGCAAGCTGCCGGTAGTATAGGCAGAGGAATATCCTTCTTTGGAAATGCTGTCGTATATGGGACTGAGAAATACGTAATCGCATGTTGCTTTGTATTTGGCGACTTCTTCCAGCGAATGGCAGGAACGGCTGATGTGTCCGGTGAAGCCTGCCGGTGCTGTCGGGTTGCGTCCGTTCAGATGAATGCCTTTCAAATTTCGGAAAGACGCCAGTTGGAAATGCTCGTGTGTGACGATGCGTTTCAGATATTCAGGCGGAAGCCGGTTCAATAATTGTTCCATGTCTTCATAAGAAGCGCTGGGTTTCCGGAGATGCAGTATCTCAAGTCCTGCATCGAACAGGGAAGTGATTGCTTCGGCTTCTCCCTCAAAGAATGCAGGCTGGGTAATTGTTATCAGTTTCATGTTTTCCGAGGTATTTTACAGTAAAAGGACGAACGATTGCATGGTTCTTAGATCGACAGTCCATAACTTTCCGGCCAAAACCTCGCCGTAGCCGCAAATGAGCTTCAGCGTTTCGCTTGCTTCCACACTGCCTACCACGGCAGGAGTAACGCCTATGACGGAATTGTCGGGAGCGGGCATCTGCAATGTTGCGGTTTCGTCGGGAAACAAATCCCTGTATGTCTTGGGCCGATCACCGTAACAGAATACGGAGACTTGCCCTTCAAAGCCCTGGATGGCGCCGTACACATACGGTTTGTGCAGTGCGCTGCAACTGTCGCTAATCAGATAACGGGTGGAGAAGTTGTCGCATCCGTCTACAACGATGTCATAATCGGCAATCAGACGGCGGGCATTCTCCCGGTTGAGACGAAAAGGGTAGGCATGCACTTCTATATTACCGTTCAAAGCCCGCAATCTTTGGGCGGCACAGTGTACCTTAAGCTGTCCTACTTCGTTCTCCGTATACAATATCTGGCGTTGCAGGTTGCTGATACCGACCGTATCATCGTCCGCCAAACCTATTGTACCTACTCCTGCACCTGCAAGATAGAGGGCGGCAGGGGAGCCAAGTCCGCCTGCGCCTACTATCAGAACTCTTGCCTTATGCAGTTTTTCCTGTCCGCCTTCTCCGATTTCGGGAAGGGAAATTTGTCTGCTGTATCGGGTCATGATGAGAATTATAAACTATGAAAAAGGGATTCAAACCCGTTTCAGGTCGAAACTGGCATCCCAGTCTTTCCATACGGGTTCGCGTCCTAAACTCTTTAAGGCTTTGTCTACTTCTACGGCCTTACGCTCGTCGCTGACGTGGAATTGCTCCAAAGTCTGCGGATAGCTGTAATATCCGCCCGGTTCCGTTTTGCTTTCCGCGCTCATGGTAGTGACTCCCAGAGTGGCCATGTGGTCGCGTATAAAAGCCGGTTCGCGGGTAGAGTAGGATATGTCCACATCATGGTCGAATATCCGCATGGCAAATGTAACTTGTGCCAGTTCGCGGTCGCTCATTACCACATTGGGTTGGAAGCCGCCGTTTTCCGAAGGGCGCATACGCGGGAAGTTGACGCTGTATTTCGTTTTCCAGTAATGCTTCTGAAGATAACGCAGGTGATACGCCATCATACAGATATCCGTTCTCCATTCTTTCTCCAGACCTATCAGCACACCCATGCCGATGGAATGTACGCCTGCCTGCCCCATGCGGTCGAAACCGTTGACACGCCATTCGAATCTGGACTTCATGCCGCGCGGGTGATAAATGTTATAGTTTGCCTTGTGGTAGGTTTCCTGAAAACAGATAACGCCGTTCATGCCATGCTCTTTCAGTTCGGCATACTCTTCGGCTTTCAGGGGCATTACCTCAATCTTCAGGTTGCTGAAATAAGGTTTTGCCAAATCGAGCGCGCGGGCGATGTACGGAACACCGGCTTTGGCAGGATTTTCACCCGTAACCAGCAGCAGGTTTTCAAAAGGCGCGAGCTTCTTGATAGCCTTGTATTCGTTTACAATCTCCTCTTCCGTCAGTATGGTGCGGGGCATGGGATTGCTGATGTGGAAACCGCAGTACACGCACGAGTTGGTACAGGAGTTCGTAATATACAACGGCACAAACATGGAAATCGTTTTTCCGAAACGCTCTTCCGTGTACTTCTTGCTTAAACGTGCCATTGTTTCCAGATAGGGGACGGCAGCCGGTGAGATGAGTGCCATAAAATCCTCTACGTCACAATGTTCTTTGGATAGGGCACGACGCACGTCCGCATCTGTTTTGGCATTGATGCGCCGGGTCGTCTCTTCCCAGGATATTTTCTCTAATTCGTCTGAAAACATTTTATTCTATGATAAAAATAATTCGCTAATGAAACGGATAGAATACAAAGACGTGAAAATAAATCTGTTGTCTCTGTATTCCAGCCTGACAAGTTATTCCTTTTTCTTTCCCAGTTCCCTTGACAACCGCATTGCGCAGAAGTTAGGCCCGCACATCGTGCAGTATTCTCCGTCGATGTGATGTCCTGCCCGGAAATAAGTCTGTGCCCGTTCGGGGTCGAGCGACAGGTCGAACTGGTCTTTCCAGCGGAACTCATAGCGTGCCTTGCTCAGGGCGTTGTCGCGTACTTGTGCACCGGGGTGTCCTTTGGCAAGGTCGGCGGCATGGGCGGCTATCTTATAGGTGATGACACCTGTGCGTACATCTTCTTTGTCGGGTAGTGCAAGGTGCTCCTTTGGGGTGACGTAGCACAGCATGGCCGTGCCCAGCCAGCCGATTTGCGCCGCACCGATAGCCGAAGTGATATGGTCGTAGCCCGGTGCAATGTCCGTAACCAACGGGCCGAGCGTGTAGAACGGCGCATTGTGGCATTTCTCTATCTGGCGTTCCATATTCTCCTTAATCTTGTGCATGGGCACGTGTCCGGGTCCTTCGATAAAAGCCTGCACGTTCTTTGCCCAGGCGCGGAGCACAAGCTCGCCCATGGTATCGAGTTCGGCAAACTGCGCTTCGTCGTTGGCATCGTACGTAGAGCCGGGACGCAGGCCGTCGCCCAAGGAAACGGCTACATCGTATTGCGCCAATATATCGCAGATGTCGTCGAAATGTTCGTACAGAAAGCTTTCGCGGTCGTGCACCAGACACCATTTGCTCATGATGCTTCCGCCGCGGCTCACGATGCCGCACAGACGCTTGTCGGCCAGGTGTACGTTGTGGCGGCGGATACCAGCGTGTATGGTGAAGTAGTCTACGCCTTGTTCGCACTGTTCAATCAAGGTGTCGCGGTAGAGCTCCCACGTGAGGTCTTCCACTCTGCCGTTCACTTTCTCCAATGCCTGATAAATGGGAACCGTACCTACGGGAACCGGACAGTTGCGGATAATCCATTCGCGGGTTTCGTGGATATTTTCTCCGGTAGATAAATCCATCAGGGTGTCACCGCCCCATTTACAGCTCCAAAGGGCCTTTTCCACTTCTTCGTCGATGCTTGAAGTGGTGGCGGAATTACCGATATTCGTATTGATTTTCACCAGGAAGTTACGGCCGATAATCATGGGCTCGGCTTCGGGGTGATTGATGTTGGCGGGGAGCAGGGCACGGCCTTCCGCTATTTCCCGGCGGACAAATTCGGGAGTGATATGCGTTTCTATCCCCAATTCGGCACAGTTCATGTTCTCGCGGATTGCCACATATTCCATTTCGGGGGTGATGATGCCTTGCTTGGCGTAATACATCTGCGTGCAGCATTTGCCCTGTTTGGCACGATAGGGTAGTGAGATATGTTCAAAGCGCAGGTGGTCGAGCGACTTGTCGTCACGGCGCATGCGGCCGTATTCCGAGGTAATCTCCGGCAGTTGCTCCACATCGTTGCGGTGCAGAATCCAGGGCTCGCGCAGACGGGGCAGCCCTTTCTTAAGGTCGATTTCTATATCGGGGTCGCTGAACGGACCGCTGGTATCATAAATGTAAATGTCCGGATTGGGAGTAATGACTTTTTCTTCGCCTGCAAAGGTTGTACTGGGCACTTGCTCTACTTTGCGCATACCTACGCGAAGTTCCGGATAGATTGTTCCCGGCAGATATACTTTCTCCGAGCGGGGATATTTTATTCTTGATTTCATAGCTTATATTATATAATGTGTGTCATTCATCGAGAAATGCAGTGAGAGGCGAACTGGCTTCCGCCACAAAATTGTCGGCTTGCAGTCCCAATCCGGCTTCATAGGCCATGCGTCCGGCTTCTACGGCTTGCTTGAAGGCTTCGGCCATAGTTACGGGATTGTCCGCTACGGCAATGGCAGTGTTGACCAGGCAGGCGGAAGCGCCCATTTCCATTGCTTCGGCGGCATGGCTGGGAGCACCGATACCGGCATCTACTACCACCGGAACGTTTGCCTGCTCGATGATAATCCGAAGGAAGTCACGGGTCTGTAATCCTTTATTCGTGCCGATAGGCGCACCCAGTGGCATGACGGTAGCGGCTCCGGCTTCTTCCAGACGTTTGCAAAGCGTGGGGTCTGCCTGGCAATAAGGGAGGACTATGAAACCCAGTTTCACCAGCTCTTCCGTAGCTTTCAAGGTTTCGATGGAGTCGGGAAGAAGGTAACGCGGGTCGGGGTGGATTTCCAGTTTCAGCCAGTTCGTTCCGAATGCTTCGCGTGCCATTTGCGCGGCAAATACGGCTTCTTCGGCAGTGCGCACACCGGAAGTATTGGGTAGAAGCTGGATATGCGGATGACGGATATGTTTCAGCATATCGTCTTCTTCATTATCCAGTTCTATACGCTTCATGGCTACTGTTACCATTTCCGTACCGGATGCCAGAATGGACTGTTCCATGATTTCATTGGAATTGAATTTTCCCGTTCCCAAAAACAGACGGGAGTTGAATTCGCGTCCCGCAATGATTAATTTCTCCATATCTTTTTTTATTTGTTATTTCAGTAATTGGCTGTTTGGTTGATTTTGCCTGCCTGATTGGTTTCCGTAAGAATCCTTTGCATCTCTTCCACCGGATTATCCGCCCGCAGCACCGTGCCCGAAAGGGCGATGCCCGTAACGCCTGTCTGCATGACAGACGGAATATCGGCAAAAGTAATCCCGCCGATAGCGATGATAGGCAGGTTGATATTATCCGCCCGCATTTGACGGATAATTTCTTTATATCCTTCCAAACCCAGAATAGGGCTGAGTTTCTGCTTGGTGGTGGTATATCTGAACGGTCCGCAGCCGATGTAATTTACTCCGTCGAGCCAATGTTTCTTTACGTCTTCGTACGTGTTGGCTGTACCGCCTATGATATATTCCTCTCCGAGTATGCGTCGCGCTTCGGCAACGGGCATATCGTTCTTGCCGAGATGCACGCCATCCGCCCGGATTTCCTTTACCAGTTCCACGTGGTCGTCGATGATGAATATGGCGCCATAATCGTTGCAGAGCTTTCGAACTTCCGCGGCTACGGGCAGTATTTCGTTTTCCGCCGCATCTTTCATGCGCAGCTGTATCCAGCGGCAACCGCCTTCCAAAGCCATGCGGGCGGAGTCGAGGTAAGAATACCTTTCGGTATAATGTGTAATGAACTGAACCTTTTCCATAGCCTATCCGCCGCAGGCAGCTTTTATTATTACGATGGATATTCCTTCGGACAGAGCATAATCCGCCCATTCCGTACGTGGAATCATACGGTTATTGGCAGCAACGGCCACGCCCTGCGCCGGTAAGGAAAGCTCGGTTGTGAGTTGTAAGAGGGTAACGGCATCGGTTTCCACTTCCTTGTTGTTGATTGATACTTTCATGTTTCTGTTTCTATTAAATAAAACAATGGAAGTAAATACAAAGAAGTACCGTTAAGGTAAGTTCTAAGAAGAAAAATATCCAATTCCTACGGCAGTACTAACTGCATCAGGTTCGAGGGTATAATCTCAGCCCGTCGGGGCACCCCTTTGTCTTTACGGTGGCAAAGGTAAGGGAAAATAGGAGATAAAAAAGAAAAGGAGAGGATTTTTTCTTAAAGGGGAGCAATAATGAACAATAATATTGAATAAGGAATAAAAAAGATGAGGGTATGCCAAAACTAAACTTCGCTTGCTGTTTGTTTCTTTTTAAGCACCGGATTACACGGGTTTCACAGAAATACAAATTGCACGGAAAACACAGATTCCTTTATTCTTTGTTCCGTGAATTCTGTGTAATCCGTGCCTAAAAGAGGTGTATTTTGACACTCTCATCAGAGGTAATTCTAAAAAGAATTTTTTTATGAATTATGCAATGCCGTGAGCTGTTACACCGCCGTCAATCTTCTTGATAAGTCCTTGCAATACTGCACCCGGACCGCATTCCGTGAAGTCGGCAGCACCGTCGGCAACCATATTCTTGACTGTTTGAGTCCAGCGTACAGAAGCTGTCAATTGTGCAACAAGATTTTTCTTGATTTCAGCAGGGTCGGTATGAGGAAGGGCATCCACATTCTGATATACAGGGCACTTCGGAGTGTAGAACTCGGTTGCGTTGATAGCCGCTTCCAGTTCAACTTTGGCAGGGTTCATCAACGGAGAGTGGAAAGCACCGCCTACTTTCAAAGGCAAAGCACGTTTCGCTCCGGCAGCTTTCATCAGTTCGCAAGCTTTGTTGATGCCTTCGATAGAACCGGAAATAACGATTTGTCCCGGACAGTTGTAGTTAGCAGCTACGCAAACTTCACCTTCGGCACTAACCTGTGCGCAGATTTCTTCCACTTTTTCATCCGGCAAAGCGATAATGGCAGCCATTGTAGAAGGCTGTGCTTCACAGGCTTTCTGCATAGCCATGGCACGGGCATAAACCAGCTTCAAGCCGTCTTCAAAGCTTAACGCACCGGCAGCAACCAATGCGGAGAACTCACCGAGTGAGTGGCCGGCGGTCATTTCGGGTTTAAAGTCGTCGCCCATGCAGAGTGCGGAGATTACGGAGTGAAGGAATACGGCAGGCTGTGTTACTTTGGTCTGGCGCAAATCTTCGTCTGTACCGTTGAACATGATATCTGTAATACGATATCCGAGGATATCATTTGCTTTTTCAAAAAGTTCTTTGGCCAAAGCCGAATTTTCGTACAGGTCTTTACCCATTCCTACGAATTGGGCGCCTTGACCCGGAAATACAAATGCTTTCATATTCATTTATTTTTAGTGTTTAATAAAAAGTGGTGCAAAGGTATAGGTTTTTCTGATAACCACCGCACAAAAGGGCATTTTTTGTGCAATGTACCTTTTTCACATACGTCTGCAATACAATATGTCCCCCTCTGGCAAGATAAATGTACGGATATAGAAATCCTTAAGAATTAGGTACTTCATAGTTATTGTATCTGCTACAATTACCCTTGCTGAGACGGATTTAAATTACATATTGTATTTTATACGATAACACAATAAGATGATATTGTAAGATATACGATATGTATATATTTGAAAAATAATGCTTTATAACATTGTAAAAATATCCTTTTTACTTATTGCATATTTGAAAAACCTCATTATATTTGCAGCGCTTAAACGAAAATATTATGCAAAACGTGGAACAAAATACGCCATTGGCAAACAATCATATTTCGGTAGACTGTGTGGTGATTGGTTTTGACGGAGAGCAGTTGAAAGTCTTGCTGGTTAAACGTGCCGGAGAAGAAGAGGGTGAAGTCTTCCATGATATGAAGTTGCCCGGCAGTTTGATTTATATGGACGAAGATTTGGACGAAGCCGCCCAGCGGGTTCTGAATGAACTGACGGGACTTAAGAACGTAAATCTGATGCAGTTCAAGGCGTTCGGCTCCAAGAACCGCACCACAGACCCCAGAGACGTGCATTGGCTGGAACGTGCCATGCAGTCCAAAGTAGAGCGCATCGTGACCATCGCTTATCTTTCTCTCGTAAAGATAGACCGTACGCTCAACCGCGGCCTGGACGAGTATATGGCAAATTGGGTTGCCTTGCCGGATATCAAGGCACTGGCTTTCGACCACAACCTTATCATAAAAGAGGCGATAACCTACATCCGCCAGTATATCGAGTTCAACCCGTCCTCTCTTTTCGACCTGCTTCCGCGTAAGTTCACCGCATCCCAGCTCCGTACGCTGTATGAACTCTTGTACGGGAAACAGATAGATGTACGTAATTTCCACAAAAAGATAGCTCTTATGGAGTATGTGGTTCCTTTGGAAGAGAAGCAGCAGGGAGTTGCCCATCGTGCGGCACGGTATTACCGGTTCGACAAGAAGATATATAATAAGGTAAGGCGGTAGGCAAGACACCTGAATTCAAAACCTGATACGGAATAAATCGAAAATTTAACAATATAAACTCAAAGACATGTATTTATTAGGATATGACATCGGCAGCTCGTCCGTTAAAGCGAGCTTGGTAAATGCAGAAAGCGGTAAGTGCGTATCTTCCGCGTTCTTCCCGAAGACGGAAGCGGAAATCATAGCCGTGAAGCCGGGATGGGCGGAACAGAACCCTGAAAACTGGTGGGAAAACCTGAAGCTGGCAACGCAAGCCGTATTGGCGGATGCGCGTGTGGATGCGGCAGACATCAAAGCCATCGGTATCTCTTACCAGATGCACGGATTGGTGTGCGTGGACAAAGACCAAAAGGTATTGCGTCCTGCAATCATCTGGTGCGATTCCAGAGCCGTTCCTTACGGACAAAAAGCATTTGAAACGCTGGGCGAGGAGTTATGCCTCTCGCATCTGCTCAACTCTCCGGGTAACTTCACCGCGTCCAAACTTGCCTGGATAAAGGAGAATGAACCGGCTGTCTATGAAAAGATATACAAGATTATGCTGCCGGGCGATTATATTGCCATGAAACTGAGCGGTACAATCTGCACTACAGTCTCCGGACTGTCCGAAGGCATGTTCTGGGATTTCAAGAACAACCGGGTAGCAGACTTCCTGATGAAATATTACGGTTTCGATTCCTCGCTGATAGCCGACATCAGACCTACATTCTCCGAGCAAGGCCGTGTAAACGCCGCTGCCGCACAGGAGTTGGGTCTGAAAGAGGGAACGCCTGTCACATACCGTGCCGGCGACCAACCCAACAACGCATTGTCGCTGAATGTATTCAACCCCGGTGAAATAGCATCCACAGCGGGTACTTCGGGGGTGGTTTACGGTGTGAACGGTGAGGTGAACTACGACCCGAAATCGCGTGTCAATACCTTTGCGCACGTCAATCACACGGCGGAACAAACCCGTCTCGGCGTACTTTTGTGCATCAACGGTACGGGTATCCTCAACTCGTGGGTGAAACGCACCGTTGCTCCCGAAGGCGTTTCTTACAGTGACATGAATGTTCTTGCCGCCCAGGCGCCTATCGGAAGCGCCGGTATCAGCATCCTGCCTTTTGGCAACGGTGCCGAACGTATGCTGGAGAACAGGGAAACGGGCTGTTCCATTCAAGGAATCAACTTCAACCAGCACGGCAAGCAACATATTATCCGTGCGGCACAGGAAGGTATCGTATTCTCTTTCAAGTATGGTATCGACATTATGGAGCAGATGGGTATTCCCGTACAGAAAATCCATGCGGGCAAAGCCAATATGTTCCTCAGTCCGCTGTTCCGCGAAACGCTGGCAGGCGTAACGGGTGCCGTTATCGAACTGTACGACACCGACGGTTCGGTAGGTGCAGCCAAAGGTGCAGGTATCGGTGCGGGCATCTATAAAGACAACAACGAAGCCTTTGCTACGCTCGAGAAGCTCGAAATCATCGAGCCCGGACAAGCCGACCGTCAGGCATATGCCGATGCCTATGCGCGCTGGAAACAATATCTGATGCAGAGCTTACGGCCTGCTTAAGTTTTGTTCTGCATTCTTCGGAAAGTTCTTTTTGAGACCGGCTTGCTGCTTTTTATGAGGAGCGTCTATGCAACGAATAAAAAGGAAAACAGACCGGAAAGAAATTTCAGAGAAACTGAATGAAATGCCTCTTGAAGAAGATTGAAACAGACATTGAAAGTAAACAAGAATAAAACAACAGTAATAATTAACCCGCGGGTAATGTGCCCGTTGTCAGCACATCGGCGCATTACCGCATTAACACATTTAATCATTATGGCAACAAAAGAGTATTTTCCCGGAATAGGAAAAATCAAATTCGAAGGCAAAGAAAGTAAGAATCCTATGGCATTCCGCTACTACGATGCGGAAAAAGTAATCATGGGCAAGAAGATGAAAGATTGGTTGAAGTTCTCTATGGCATGGTGGCATACACTCTGTGCAGAGGGTGGTGACCAGTTCGGCGGCGGAACGAAACATTTCCCCTGGAACGGTGATGCCGATAAACTGCAGGCTGCCAAGAACAAAATGGATGCTGGTTTCGAGTTCATGCAGAAAATGGGCATCGAATATTACTGCTTCCACGATGTTGACCTTTGCGACGAGGCCGATACAATCGAAGAGTACGAAGCAAACCTGAAAGCCATCGTTGCATACGCCAAGCAAAAGCAGGAGGAAACAGGTATCAAACTGTTGTGGGGTACTGCCAACGTATTCGGTCATGCACGTTACATGAACGGTGCCGCCACCAATCCCGACTTTGACGTTGTGGCCCGCGCTGCCGTTCAAATCAAGAATGCCATTGACGCAACAATCGAACTGGGCGGTTCGAACTACGTGTTCTGGGGTGGACGCGAAGGCTATATGTCTTTGCTGAATACCGACCAGAAGCGCGAAAAGGAACACCTTGCACAGATGCTGACCATTGCACGCGACTATGCCCGTGCACGCGGCTTCAAAGGTACGTTCCTGATTGAGCCGAAGCCGATGGAACCGACCAAGCATCAATATGACGCAGACACGGAAACGGTTGTCGGCTTCCTGAAGGCCCACGGTTTGGATAAAGATTTCAAAGTGAACATCGAAGTGAACCACGCCACACTGGCAGGCCATACTTTCGAACACGAACTTGCCGTGGCAGTAGACAACGGTATGCTGGGTTCTATCGATGCCAACCGCGGTGACTACCAGAACGGCTGGGATACAGACCAGTTCCCTATCGACAACTACGAGCTGACACAAGCCATGATGCAAATTATCCGCAACGGCGGCTTCGGTGACGGCGGTACAAACTTCGACGCCAAGACACGCCGTAACTCTACCGACCTTGAGGACATCTTCATTGCTCACATCGCAGGTATGGACGTAATGGCACGTGCATTGGAAAGCGCAGCCAAACTGCTCGAAGAGTCTCCTTACAAGAAGATGCTTGCCGACCGCTACGCTTCTTTCGACAGCGGCAAGGGTAAGGAATTCGAGGAAGGCAAGCTGACACTGGAAGATGTCGTAGCCTACGCAAAAGCTAACGGCGAACCGAAACAGACCAGCGGCAAACAAGAATTGTACGAAGCAATCGTAAATATGTATTGCTGATAAATAGCGGTTAGTGGTTAGCGATGAGTGATTAGCGATTATTGGTTAGTGATAAAAGATGGGGAATAAGCAATTATCACTAAATTACTGACCATTAATCACTCATCACTAATCGTTCATCACTAACCGCTCATCACTAACTCCTAACCACTATTATCATGAATTATACAGAAAAAGGCAGCAAGCTCTATCTCTTTTCGATTGTGCTCGTGGCTGTCATTGGCGGTCTGCTTTTCGGCTACGATACGGCAGTTATCTCCGGCGCAGAAAAGGGACTTCAAGCTTTCTTCATGGGAGCCGATTTTGAATACACAGACGCGATACACGGCATCACATCATCCAGCGCATTGATAGGCTGTATCATAGGTAGCGCCGTTTCCGGCTTTTTCGCTTCCGGATTGGGCCGCAAAAACTCTCTCTTTTTGGCAGGTATCCTGTTCTTCTTGTCGGCGCTGGGTTCCTATTATCCCGAATTCCTGTTCTTTGAACATGGCGTTCCTTCCTATTCTCTTCTGGTGGCTTTCAATTTCTACCGTGTCTTGGGCGGTATAGGTGTGGGGCTGGCTTCCGCCATTTGTCCGATGTACATTGCCGAAATCGCTCCGAGCAACATTCGCGGAACACTGGTATCGTGGAATCAGTTTGCCATTATCTTCGGTCAGTTGGTAGTTTACTTTGTCAACTTCCTTATTCTGGGCAGTCATGCCAATCCGGTGATAGACCTCGTTAACGGAGTAAATCAGATAATGAATCCCGAAGCTGCCGCATGGACCACGGAGACGGGGTGGCGTCTGATGTTCGTCAGCGAAGCCGTTCCTGCCGGACTGTTTGCTCTATTGGTGTTGCTGGTGCCGGAAACGCCGCGTTATCTTGCCATGTGCGGTAAGGACGAAAGGGCGCTGAATGTGTTGAGCCGTATCAACGGCTCTTCTCAGGCAAAGGTAATCCTTGCGGAAATCAAGGCAACTACCGAAGAAAAGACAGAAAGACTCTTTACCTACGGTTGGATGGTTATCTTTATCGGTATCATGCTGAGCGTATTCCAGCAGGCTGTCGGCATCAATGCCGTGCTTTATTTCGCTCCGCGCATATTCGAGACGATGGGCATGGCCAATCCGATGGTACAAACCGTGCTCATGGGCGTTGTCAATATTCTCTTTACCTTGCTGGCTGTGTTCACGGTTGAAAAATGGGGACGCAAACCGCTGCTTATTTCCGGCTCTGTCGGTATGGCGATAGGAGCTTTCGGTGTGGCTATGTGCAACGTCGTAACCGGACTGCCGGCAATAATATCCGTTATCAGCATCATGGTTTACAGCGCTTCGTTCATGTTCAGTTGGGGACCTATCTGCTGGGTACTGATTGCCGAAATCTTCCCGAACACCATCCGTGGCGCTGCGGTAGCCATTGCGGTGGCATTCCAATGGATTTTCAACTTTATTGTTTCGTCTACTTTCCTGCCGATGTACAATATGCGTCTCGGGGAGATGGGCGATAAGTTCGGCCATATGTTTGCATATGCCCTTTATGGGATTATCTGCGTGGCAGCCGCCCTCTTCGTGTGGAAGCTCGTACCCGAAACGAAAGGCAAGACGCTGGAAGATATGACCAAACTTTGGAAGAAAAAGAAATAAGTCCGCAGGAACTTCAATCTGGCAGAATATAAAAGGCTGTGCAGTTCATCTGAAAGAAATTGCACAGCCTTTTGTGTCTGAAGTCCCGGACTTTTGGTGCCTACCACCCGGTGGTACGGCTCATACCATTAGGTGGTACGACGACTTTCACCTAATGGTACGGCGTGTACCTTACTAAGGTACGGCTCGTACCAAAGCGTGGAATAAATTGGTACACGTATCTGTTTGATTATAAGTAAACTGTTTGTCACCGTAATATGTCCTTTATCCGTTCGAACCGTCCGTCCGTCTTTTCCGGAACAATTTGCAGAAGATGCGACAATAGCGGGTAGATGTCCACATTCACAAATCCTCCGGATATGTAACCTCTCTTGAAATCAGGTCCGATGGCCCGAAACATAACCTGCATGTCGGGGCTTTGGGGAAAATATCCGTGAGCGCCTTTGGTGTCGCGTGCCACGTCCGTAAACTGCCAGCCCAGTTCCGGAGCCACTACGATATCGCCTATACGGTCGCTGCTGCCATAATGCAGTTCGGCGGGAATCTCTTCTTTTTTCCACACACGGATGTGAGCCGCTTTTTTCAGAGCATTGCAGATAGAGTCGCGGTATTCCGGTTTCGAGAATATGGAAGTTGGTGTACGTCCGTCTATCACTTCGCACCATTCCGGTTTTACATAATCGTTTATGTTGACAACCCGTTCGGGACTGATGTCGGTCATGCCGTGGTCCGACGTGACGATAAGATTGATGTCCCCGCCGAAAGGAAGAGCTTCTATCTTTTTTCTTAATACCCCCACAAGGCTGTCCATGTGTTGGACCACCGCACCGGTAGGCAAACTGCACGGGCCGTTGTGATGCCCGCTTCCGTCGGGCTCTTCAAAATATAGCATGATGAGTCTGGGACGCTCCGGTTCGGGCTTTTGCAACCAGGTGAGCACCGTGTCTATCCGTTGTTCAAAAGTCAGAAAAGGCTTGGCGTTCCAAGGTCTGTAATAAGTGGGATGAGACTTTTTAATCGCAATGTCCGAGCCTACCCAATACATATTACCGGTTTTTATGCCTTGTTTCTGAGCCGTTATCCATATCGGTTCCCCAAAATAGTATTCCGGGTTGTTGCGGGTGGCGGAGTCGCCCATGGAATACTGGCGTCTGTTCTTTACATCCCAAAAAGTATTGTTGATTATGCCGTGATGGTCGGGAACCAATCCCGTGGCCAGCGTATAGTGATTGGGAAACGTAGAGGCAGGATAGGAGGGAAGCATCACGGCCTTTACCCCGTCTGCCGCCATGCGGTCCAGGTTGGGAGTCTTATACATGTCGGGATAGTCCCAGCGAAAACCGTCGAGTGAAACAATAACGGTGTAATGTGTTTCGGGAGTTGCCGCATTCAGCGATAGCAAAAGCAAGGTGTTGAATGCCAGTGTAATAAATCTTTGCATGTCTCAATCTATGTTTAACGTTTACAGAGATAAATGTTGTTTTGGCAGCAAAGGTAGGAAAAAATCATATCCCATAGGGATTAATGTATAAGTAAAACTGTAACTTTGCACCGTTTTAAACTCAGGTATAACACGAAAATTATGGACGAAATTAAAATTAATAAGGTACAGATACGTAACCTGCAGATAGAAGATTACGACCAGTTGGCACAATCATTCACACGCGTTTATTCGGATGGAAGCGATGTTTTCTGGACGCACAAGCAGATAGAGAAACTCATCCGCATCTTTCCGGAAGGGCAGATTGTAACGGTGGTCGATGAAAAGATAGTGGGGTGTGCACTCTCCATTATCGTGAATTACGACGATGTGAAGAACGACCACACCTATGCCCAGGTTACGGGCAAGGAAACTTTCAATACGCACAATCCCAAAGGAAATATCCTTTACGGCATCGAAGTGTTTATCCATCCGCAATACCGCGGACTGCGCCTGGCACGCCGTATGTACGAATACCGCAAGGAAATCTGCGAAACACTGAATTTGAAAGCCATCATGTTCGGCGGGCGCATCCCCAACTATCATAAGTATGCCGACCAGTTGCGCCCTAAGGAATATATAGATAAGGTAAAGCAGAAGGAGATATACGACCCGGTGCTGACGTTCCAGTTGAGCAACGACTTCCATGTACGCAAGGTGATGCGCAACTATCTTCCCAACGATGAGGAATCCAAGCATTATGCCTGCCTGCTGCAATGGGACAATATCTATTACCAGGCACCTACACAGGAGTATGTAAGTCCGAAAACGACGGTGCGCGTCGGTCTGGTGCAGTGGCAGATGCGTACTTACAAGACGCTGGACGATTTGTTCGAGCAAGTGGAGTTCTTCGTAGATGCCGTTTCCGACTACAAGAGCGACTTCGTTCTCTTCCCCGAATACTTCAATGCGCCGCTGATGGCCAAATTCAATGACGAGGGAGAGTCGGAAGCCATCCGCGGACTGGCGGCTTACACCAACGAAATCAGAGAGCGGTTTGTGAAGCTGGCCATCAGCTACAACATCAATATCATTACGGGCAGCATGCCGCTTATCAAGGAAGAGGACGGACGTTTGTACAACGTAGGTTTCCTTTGTCGCCGCGACGGAACGTACGAAATGTACGAAAAGATACACGTCACTCCTGACGAAATCAAGAGCTGGGGATTGAGTGGCGGCAAATCCTTGCAGACGTTCGATACGGACTGCGCCAAAATCGGTGTGCTGATATGTTATGACGTGGAGTTCCCGGAACTTTCGCGCATCATGGCAGACCAGGGCATGCAGATACTGTTCGTTCCTTTCCTTACCGACACACAGAACGCCTATTCGCGCGTTAAGGTATGCGCCCATGCCCGCGCCATCGAAAACGAGTGTTTTGTGGTCATAGCAGGCAGTGTGGGCAACCTTCCCCGTGTACACAACATGGACATACAGTATGCCCAGTCGGGTGTGTTCACCCCCTGCGACTTCGCTTTCCCTACCGACGGAAAGCGTGCCGAGGCAACTCCGAACACCGAAATGATTCTGGTGTCCGATGTGGATCTGGACTTGCTCAACGAACTGCATACCTATGGCAGCGTCCGCAACCTGAAAGATCGCAGAAACGACTTGTATGAAGTGAAAATGAAGAAGTAAAGCGAGAGACGTGGGCGGCTCATCTTAAAATTATCCGCTCAAAAATCTCTTTTCTCTAACTTTTTTGTAAATTTGCACCCTTAAAATAAAGAGGAAAGCACCGGAAAAGCCTTTCCGGGCTATCTTCAGGAAAAATAGTAAATCGTAAATAGTCAAATCGTAAATATCAAGATGGGTAAGAAGTTTGCCGAATATTCAAAGTTTGACCTTTCGGAAATAAACAAGGAAGTGTTGAAGAAATGGGACGAAAACCAGGTTTTCGCCAAGAGTATGACAGAACGTGAAGGTTGTCCTTCTTTCGTGTTTTTCGAAGGACCGCCCTCGGCCAATGGCATGCCGGGTATTCACCATGTAATGGCGCGCTCCATTAAGGATATTTTCTGCCGCTACAAAACCATGAAGGGCTTCCAGGTGAAGCGCAAAGCCGGCTGGGACACGCACGGGCTTCCTGTGGAACTGGGTGTGGAAAAGGCGCTCGGCATCACCAAAGAAGATATTGGCAAGACTATTTCCGTTGCCGAATACAATGCCGCCTGCCGCAAGGATGTAATGAAATTTACTAAGGAGTGGGAAGACCTTACCCACAAAATGGGTTATTGGGTGGATATGCAGAATCCCTACATCACCTATGACAACCGTTACATCGAAACGCTGTGGTGGCTGTTGAAGCAACTTCACAAGAAAGGACTCCTTTATAAAGGATATACCATACAGCCGTATTCACCGGCTGCGGGAACAGGCTTGAGCTCGCACGAGCTGAACCAGCCCGGTTGCTACCGCGATGTAAAGGATACAACCGTAGTGGGACAGTTCAAGATGAAGAACCCGAAACCCGAAATGGCGGAGTGGGGTACTCCTTATTTCCTGGCATGGACTACGACTCCGTGGACACTGCCCTCGAACACCGCTCTCTGCGTAGGCCCGAAAATAGACTACGTGGCCGTACAGACCTACAACGGCTATACGGGCGAGAAGATGACCGTGGTACTTGCCAAAGCATTGCTCTATACTCACTTCAATAAAAAAGCGGAAGAGCTTGCATTAGAGGATTATAAGCCGGGAGACAAGCTTATCCCGTTCAAGATTGTAGGCGAATACAAAGGTCCGGACCTGGCAGGAATGGAATACGAACAACTCATTCCGTGGGTGAAACCGGTAGAGGTGGACAACGACGGCAATTGGAGCGTCAGCGACAAAGGCTTCCGTGTAATCCTCGGCGATTATGTAACCACGGAAGACGGTACGGGTATCGTACACATCGCTCCCACATTCGGTGCGGACGATGCTTTCGTAGCCCGTGCGGCAGGCATTCCTTCCCTGTTCATGATTAACAAGCGCGGCGAGACCCGTCCTATGGTGGACCTCACCGGTAAGTTCTATCTGCTGGACGAACTGGACGAAAGATTCGTAAAAGAGTGTGTCGATGTAGACGCCTACAAAGAATACCAGGGACGCTGGGTGAAGAATGCCTACGACCCGCAATTCACCGTCAACGGTAAGTATGACGAAAAAGCCGCTCAGGCCGCCGAGACTCTCGACATATATATATGTATGATGATGAAGGCTGCCAACCAGGCATTCAAGATAGAGAAGCACGTGCACAACTATCCGCATTGCTGGCGTACGGACAAACCGGTGTTGTACTACCCGTTGGATAGCTGGTTTATCCGTAGTACCGCCTGCAAGGAGCGTATGATAGAGTTGAACAAGACCATCAACTGGAAACCGGAAAGTACCGGTACGGGACGCTTCGGCAAGTGGCTGGAGAACTTGAACGACTGGAACCTGAGCCGTTCGCGCTACTGGGGTACTCCGTTGCCTATCTGGCGCACGGAAGACGGTGACGAAGAAAAATGTATCGAATCCGTAGAGGAACTTTACAACGAGATAGAGAAATCCGTTGCCGCCGGACTGATGTCATCCAATCCTTATAAGGACAAAGGTTTCCAGCCGGGCGTGTACACGCAGGAAAACTACGACAAGATAGACCTTCACCGTCCTTATGTAGATGATATTGTCCTTGTTTCCAAAGCCGGCAAACCCATGAAGCGCGAATCGGATTTGATTGACGTATGGTTCGACTCCGGCTCCATGCCGTATGCGCAGATACACTATCCGTTCGAGAACAAGGAACTGTTGGACAGCCACCAGGTATATCCCGCCGATTTCATCGCAGAAGGTGTGGACCAGACACGCGGCTGGTTCTTTACCCTGCATGCCATCGCCACAATGGTGTTCGACAGCATATCCTATAAAGCCGTCATATCGAACGGTCTGGTACTCGACAAGAACGGCAACAAGATGTCCAAGCGTTTGGGCAATGCCGTAGACCCGTTCTCTACCATCGAGAAATACGGTTCCGACCCCTTGCGCTGGTACATGATTACCAATTCTTCTCCGTGGGACAACCTGAAATTCGATGTAGACGGAGTGGAAGAGGTGCGCCGCAAATTCTTCGGAACCTTATATAATACGTATTCTTTCTTTGCCCTCTATGCCAACGTGGACGGATTTGAATACAAGGAAGCTGATGTGCCCATGGCGGAACGTCCGGAAATAGACCGCTGGATTATCTCCGTGCTGAACACATTGGTGAAGGATGTGGATAACTGCTACAACGAATACGAGCCTACCAAAGCCGGACGACTGATTTCGGACTTCGTGAACGACAATCTCTCCAACTGGTATGTCCGCCTGAACCGTAAACGTTTCTGGGGCGGCGGCATGACGCAGGATAAGCTGTCCGCGTTCCAAACGCTCTATACGTGTCTGGAAACCGTAGCCAAACTGATGGCGCCTATTGCTCCGTTCTATGCCGATATGCTCTATTCGGACCTGACGGCAGCTACCGGACGCGACAACGTTGTCTCCGTTCATCTGGCAAAATTCCCCGAATGCAAGGAAGAGATGATAGACAAGGAGCTGGAAGCACGCATGCAAATGGCACAGGACGTTACTTCTATGGTATTGGCGCTGCGCCGTAAGGTGAACATCAAAGTCCGCCAACCGCTACAGTGCATCATGGTTCCGGTAGTGGACGAAGAGCAACGCGCCCACATCGAAGCCGTAAAAGCACTTATCATGAACGAGGTGAACGTAAAGGAAATCAAGTTTGTGGACGGTGCAGCCGGTGTGCTTGTGAAGAAAGTGAAGTGCGACTTCAAGAAGCTGGGCCCGAAATTCGGCAAGCAGATGAAAGCCGTTGCCGCAGCCGTTGCCGGAATGCCGCAGGAAGCCATTGCCGAGCTGGAAAAGAACGGTTCCTATACGCTGAATCTGGACGGTGCGGAAGCCGTAATCGAGACATCCGATGTGGAAATCTTCAGTGAAGACATTCCAGGATGGCTGGTGGCCAATGAAGGCAAGCTGACTGTAGCTTTGGAAGTTACCATCACCGAAGAACTTCGCCGCGAGGGTATTGCCCGCGAATTGGTGAACCGTATCCAGAATATCCGCAAGTCGAGCGGCTTTGAGATAACGGACAAAATAAAGATTACATTATCAAAAAATCCGCAAACGGATGATGCGGTAAATGAATATAAAGACTATATTTGTAACCAGGTTTTAGGAACATCACTGACGCTGACGGACAATGTGGAAGGCGGAACGGAACTCGAATTCGACGATTTCAGACTGTATGTAAGCGTTGTGAAAGAATGAATTATTAATACTAACGATTAAACACGTAAAGTTATGGCAGAAAAGACAAGATACTCGGATGCGGAATTGGAAGAATTCCGCGCCATTATTCTGGAAAAGTTGGAGTTGGCGCAACGCGACTATGAGTTGCTGAAAGCCAGCCTGACAGGTGCGGACGGTAATGACACCGACGACACATCTCCAACGTACAAAGTGCTGGAAGAAGGGGCAAACACCTTGTCCAAGGAAGAAACGACCCGTCTGGCACAACGCCAGTTGAAGTTTATCCAAGGATTGCAGGCCGCTTTGGTACGCATCGAGAACAAAACGTATGGTATCTGTCGCGAAACAGGCAAGCTGATTCCTGCCGAACGTCTGCGTGCAGTGCCTCATGCTACATTGAGCATCGAAGCTAAAAACAACGGCAAGAAATAAGGATGAAGAATTTTTTCACGAAAGGGCGGATAGCCTTACTCGTTATTTTCTCGGTATTGATTATCGATCAGGTAATCAAGGTGATTGTAAAGACGCACATGTATTGGCATGAGAGCATACGCATCACCGATTGGTTTTACATTTATTTTACCGAAAACAACGGTATGGCTTTTGGTTTGGAGATATTCGGGAAATTGTTCCTTACTTCATTTCGAATCGTTGCGGTAGGAGTGATAGGCTGGTTCCTGTACAAGTTCATAAAGCATGGAATGAAAACAGGGTTTATTGTCTGTGTCTCGCTCATCCTGACGGGTGCGCTGGGCAATATCATCGACAGCGTATTCTACGGAGTGCTGTTTAATGAAAGCACCTATTCGCAACTGGCAACCTTTATGCCCGAAGGCGGCGGATACGCTCCGCTGCTTTACGGTAAAGTGGTCGATATGTTCTATTTCCCTATTATCGAAACAAACTGGCCTGCGTGGATGCCGTTCATAGGTGGAGACCATTTCATCTTCTTCAGCCCGATTTTCAACTTTGCCGATGCGGCAATCAGTTGCGGTATCATAGCGCTGTTGCTCTTCTACAGTAAGTATTTGAATGATTCCTATCATGTTATAAAGAAATCATGAAAAGGAAAAGACGGATTCAATGGTATTATAGCGTAATCCTTCTGGCGTTCGGTCTGACGGCATGTCAGGTTAAAAGACCTGATACGGTTATATCGGACGCCAAAATGGAAAACGTACTTTATGACTTCCACATTGCAAAGGCAATGGGAGAGGAGGTTCCTTACAGCGAAAGTTATAAGCGTGTGCTGTACATTGAATCGGTTTACAGGAAACACGGCATTACCCAGGCCGACTTCGATACTTCCATGGTGTGGTATGCCCGCCATCCGGATGCCCTTACAAAAGTCTACGAAAAAGTAAACCAGCGGTTGAAAGCCGAGAGGGACGGTATCAATCATTTAATAGCCTTGCGCGACAACAAGCCCAAAGAATCTTCTCCGGGCGACAGTATAGACGTATGGAGAGGCCGGCACATCTGTTATCTTACCGGAACTCCGATGGATAACAAACTGACTTTCACACTTCCTTCGGACACCAATTTCAAGGACAGAGATACGCTGCGTTGGACAGTCCGTTTCCGTTTCCTGAACGGAACACCCGACAGTCTGCACGCACCTTTAATGGCAATGCAGGTTCTTTATGCCAAAGATACGCTGAACGATATGCTCAAGGTAAAGCAATCGGGCACGGAGACTATTTCTTTATTTGCCGACACATTGGGAGAAATAAAAGAAATACGAGGCTTTATCTATTATCCTGCACAGCAATCCACACGGGATGTGTTGGCAGACCGCATCAGCCTGATGCGCTACCACGCAAAGGATACCTTGTTCAAGGCTCCGGCAGATAGCCTTGAGGCAGGCGACAAAGAACTGAAGAAAGAACCCGTTCCGGGCAAACCGGCAGAACTGAAGCGGCAGAGTGAAGAGAAAGATACTGTCCGTCAACGCTCTGAAAGGCGTCCGCGTCCAAGATTGCGCCAAACCACTGAAAAACAATGAAACGTTTCGCTTCACATTTTTTATTCCTGCCCGCATACGGTTATCTCAAACAATATGCGATAGAGACGGAAGAGGGGATGGTTGTACGTTTATTTCCATTGACCGAAGAGATAGAAAATGTGGAATGGCTGCCGGGAGCAATCGTTCTTTTAACGCAAAACGAGTTGAAAGAACCTGACACAATTTTCTCCTTGACAAACGCTTCTCGGAATTTATTAATAACTCCGCCATCCTTTATTGACGGAAGTTGCGGACTAATGCCTGTCTATTTCCCTAATTTTGACACTACAACATTGCTGCCTGCCGCCGGAACTCGGCACAAACTACTGCGGTAGCAATGGCAACATTCAAAGATTCGGAAGTTTCGCGTTCTGCCGGATAATTGGGAATGTACAGTTTCCGGTTGATGAGCCGTTTCACTTCATCTCCTATGCCGTTGCCCTCATTCCCCATTACTATCAGTCCGTACGCCGAAAGCGGTTGTGTATACATGTTTTCTCCATCCAGGAAAGTGCCGTATACCGGTATGTCTTCCAGTGAAGCAATAAGTTCGGGCAGGGAAATATAATGCAGTTTCACCCGTGCGATGCCGCCCATGGTAGCCTGTACGGTTTTAGGATTGTAGACATCCACCGTGTTGGGCGAACAGAAGATATGTTCGATTCCAAACCAGTCGGCAAGGCGGATGATTGTTCCCAAATTGCCGGGGTCCTGCACATCGTCCAATGCCAGGCAAAGGGAGCGGCTTATGACGGAAACATCCACAGATTCGTCCGGCTGTTCGAACACGGCGAGTACCTGTTGGGGAGTTTTCAGCAGGCTGGCGCGCGAAAGTTCCTCTTCGGAAACTTCGGTCACATCTTCCACAGCCAAATGCCTGTGGGCGGAAAGCCATTCGGAAGTTGCAATCAGGAAGCGGCAACGGAAGTGCCCCAGCAAATCTCCTACCAGTTTCGGGCCTTCTGCCAGGAATACTTTATCGGCTTTGCGATTCTTTTTCAATTCCAGTGAACGGATATATTTAATGCGATTCTTGCTCAGTGCCATAAGTTGTTCGGTTTTATTTGGCAAAAGTACATGATTATTTCTATATTTGCAGTATTTTATGCGCAATTAATAACTTAGTATGAAGAAAGGCTTTCGCTACGCACTATTTGCTACCGCCGTACTCTTATTCGCTTCATGTTCTGCCACGAAATATGTGCCGGAAGGTTCATATTTGTTGGACGAGGTGCGCATACAGACGGACAACAGGGAAATCAAGCCTTCAGGCCTATCGATGTATGTCCGCCAGAATCCGAATGCCAAATGGTTCAGCCTGATAAAAACACAGTTGTATGTCTATAACTGGTCGGGCAGAGACTCTGCACGTTGGATAAACCGTACTTTGCGGCGCATAGGGGACGCTCCGGTCATCTATAAGGAAGAAGAAACGAAGCGCTCCGGTGAGGAAATGAAAAAAGCCGTACAAAATATGGGCTATATGAGCGCCACCGTAGAGCCGGTTATACAAATAAAGAAGAAGAAGCTGAAGCTGACCTATAAGGTGTCCAGTGGAAAACCTTATAAGATTCGTTCTCTTAAATACGATATCAGAGACGGGAAAATCAGGGAATATATGCGGCAGGATTCGGCAGGTACTTATCTGACGGAAGGAATGTATTTCGATGTAAACCGTTTGGATGCAGAACGTCAGCGCATTACGGACAATCTTCTTCGTAACGGATATTATAAATTCAATAAGGAATATATTTCTTACACGGCAGATACGGTGAGGAATACCTACCAGGTGGATGTAACCATGCATCTGGCGCCTTTTCGGCAGCACAATGACGATAGCCCGCAAAATCATCGGCAGTACTACATCAACAAGGTAAATTTTATAACGGATTATAATGTGTTGGAATCATCTGCTTTGAGCAGCATAGAAATCAACGACTCCGTACATTACAAGGGTTTTCCCATATATTATAAGGATAAACTTTATTTGCGCCCGAAGGTGCTGACTAATAATCTGAGTATTGTGCCGGGCAGTTTGTACAACGAACCGGATGTGCAACGTACCTATTCCAATTTCGGACGTTTGCAGGCATTGAAATATACCAATATCCGTTTCTTTGAAACGCAGGTAGGCGATACAGCCAAATTGAATGCCTACGTAATGCTGACAAAGAGCAAATACCAGTCCGTATCATTTGAATTGGAAGGAACCAACTCCGCAGGAGACTTGGGAGCTGCCGCATCCGTATCATTTCAGAACCGGAATATGTTCAAGGGTTCCGAGACTTTTATGATAAAGCTGCGGGGGGCTTACGAAGCGGTATCTGGCTTGCAAGGCGGATATAACCACGAGGACTATACGGAATTAGGGGCGGAAGCAACGATCAACTTTCCGCGGTTTCTCTTTCCGTTTCTTTCCAACGACTTCCGGAGGAAGATACGTGCTACTACGGAATTTGGCGTACAGTATAATTATCAGATACGTCCGGAGTTTTCACGCATCATTGCTTCTGCCAATTGGAGTTACAAATGGGGATTGCAACGTCAGCGTGCTCAGCATCGCATTGATTTGCTGGATATCAACTACCTGTATATGCCTTCCATTTCGCAGGAGTTCCGCGACAAATATTTGAATAACGAACAGAACTATATTTTAAAATACAACTACGACGACCGCCTGATTGTCCGCACAGGATACAGCTATACATACAATAGCGCAGGACAAGCCCTGATGAATAATGCAATCATCGGCAACTCATATTCTATTCGCTTTAATTTTGAGTCTGCCGGTAATCTTCTGTATGCTTTTGCCAGAATGACAAACATGAAGAAGAATGAAGACGGGGAGTATTCATTGCTGAGTATCCCATTCGCACAATATGTCAAAGGGGATTTCGATTTTGCCAAGAATATCGTTATAGACAACCGCAATTCCATTGCATTCCATGTGGGAGCCGGCATAGCCGTTCCTTACGGCAATGCAACGATTGTGCCTTTTGAAAAGCGTTATTTTTCAGGTGGTGCAAACAGTGTACGCGGCTGGTCGGTACGTGATTTGGGCCCCGGTGTGTTTCCCGGTGACGGAAACTTCATGAATCAGTCGGGAGATGTTAAGTTGGATGCAAGTATCGAATACCGCACACGCCTTTTCTGGAAGTTCAGAGGAGCGATTTTTGTGGATGCGGGCAACATCTGGACCTTGCGCGATTACAAAGACCAGCCGGGCGGGAAGTTTGAATTCAATAAGTTCTATAAGCAGATAGCCGTAGCCTACGGATTGGGCCTACGGTTGGATCTGGACTTCTTTGTCCTGCGCTTTGACGGTGGTATGAAAGCTGTCAATCCGGTGTATAACACTAAAAAGGAGCATTTCCCTATTATACATCCTAAATTCAGCCGCGATTTTGCATTTCATTTTGCGGTAGGATATCCATTCTGATGCCAAGCGGATATCCGTCTGAAAAAACTAAAGGCTGCGCGGTTCTTTGACGAACATTGCGCAGCCTTTCTGTTTTATCTTGTTTCAACTCTTAACGTGCAGCGTAATAGGTATTGACCATAGTTGCCTGACGTGCAGCAGATACTCCCTGCGCATCCAAAGTAACGGTCAGGTCTTCACCGTTTGGTAAAGTCATCTGTGCAGTACCGTCATTGTTAATCTGCAAAAGTTCAGTGCTGACGCCTTCTGCAACTACATTCCAGGTATTCAAATCTTTATCGTAAATTAATTCCATAGATGCGGTTTCGCCTTCTTTTGTAATGGAATAACCGTTCTCAAGAGTTTCTACCAGATAGTTTCCGTTTTCGCCTTTTACTTTCTTTACCTCACCAATGCTTGCCATAGGGTTGCTTCCGCTCCAGAATTCAATAGAATTGATAACCAAAGCATCTGCCAAATAGCATATACCATATACCGGAATGATATTGAATGCCAGGTAAACAAGCTCATTGACAAATTTATTTCCAATACCTTCGTTCCAACTCAACAGCTTGCTATGCAATCCGAAAGAACCGATACATGAACTGAAAAGAAAAGCACCGCATACCATTACAGTTGCAGCCAATTTCAAATTGAACTTTTTCATAATAACTTTCTTTTATTTTACTGTATTTTATTGAGATAAAATCTCAATATTTATATATACTAGTGCAAATATAACCATTTTTATAACATAGACATTAAAAAAGCTGGAAAAAACAGTATTCTGTAAAATAAAAGAGCCTTATTTATTTCTATTTGCGAGAAAGAGATTGGGAAATCCAGCGGTCTACGGCAAATTTTCCCGGTCCTATAATATACATCAATACAAATACCACCAAATAAACAAATGCAAGTTCTTTTACCGCAAACGGATCATTGCCATGAACAATGAAGAATGCCACACACATCGTAAATATCATAGGAATCATTGCCAATCTGTATAAGAAGCCTATGATGAATGCCATTGAGCATGCCAGTTCGCCAAAGATGGCCAATCCCAGAGAAAGGGGACTGCCGATGCCGAGAGGGTCGGGGAACACCGTAGAAAGTTCCTGATAGTTTGCCCATTTATCAATACCGTGATTCATCATCAGAATACCGAATACAATTCTGACTACTAATAATATAACAGATATAAAAACGCCATTCGGATTGGTAGGAAATAAAAATCGTTTTAACATAATCATTCGTTTTTTTAAGTTGATATATGTTCTTAACAAATAAGAATGAATAAATGTTTATTTCCGTCGCTTCTTTACGCCCACAATACTTTAAGGAAATAACAGACATTAAATAGGAAGAAACGGAAACAAAAAGCCCCGTAACATTGTTGTAACATGAATTATTTACAACTAACTTTGTTTCGAGGTTTTCTTAATAATAGAGAATGAACACAAAATTAAAAGGATGTCTGTTATCTTTAATCTTGTTGGTGACTGTAACTGCTGTGCATGCACAAACACGTTTGGCAGAAGCAAATACTTCGGCAGACATGGATTCTGCCATCATTCTTGATTCTGTTCCTGTAAAGCGGAACTTTTTCAGAAAATTTCTGAATTATTTTAACGATGCCAATAAAGAAAAGAAAAATAAGAAATTCGATTTTAGCATTATCGGCGGACCGCACTACTCCAGCGATACCAAATTAGGGTTGGGACTGGTGGCTGCGGGGCTTTACCGTTCCGACCGGAACGATACGATTCTGCCGCCTTCCAATGTTTCATTGTACGGAGATGTTTCTACGGTAGGCTTCTATCTGTTGGGAGTACGTGGAACGCATTTGTTTCCTCATGATAAGTATCGTTTGAACTACAATCTGTATTTCTATTCTTTTCCCAGTCTGTATTGGGGTGCAGGATACGACAATGGTGCCAACAGTGACAATGAGAGCGATTATGACCGCTTTCAAGCACAGATGAAAGTGGACTTTATGTTCCGGTTGGCACGTAATTTCTACGTAGGTCCCATGGCTGTATTCGATTATGTATACGGACATGGTTTTGAAAAACCGGAACTGTGGGAAGGCATGAGCACGCATACTACGAATCTAAGTGTAGGTTTATCGTTGCTTTATGATTCGCGCGACTTCCTGACAAATGCGTATAAAGGATACTATTTGAGGATAGACCAACGTTTCAGTCCGGCATTTTTGGGAAATAAATATGCTTTCAGCAGTACAGAACTGGATACGAGGTATTATCATACCATATGGAAAGGCGGCGTTCTGGCGGGGCAGTTTCATACACTGCTCAATTACGGAAATCCACCTTGGGGACTGTTGGCAACTTTAGGCAGTTCGTATTCCATGCGTGGCTATTATGAAGGGCGTTATCGTGACAAATGTGCCATGGATGCTCAGATTGAGCTTCGCCAGCATGTATGGAAACGAAACGGAGTGACTGTATGGGTAGGAGCGGGAACTGTTTTCCCAAAGTTTTCCGAGTTTGACGTGAAGCATATTCTTCCTAATTATGGCTTCGGCTATCGCTGGGAATTTAAAAAGAGGGTGAATGTACGTTTGGATTTAGGGTTTGGCAAACATCAGACCGGATTTATATTTAATATCAATGAAGCTTTTTAGAAAAATTCAAAAATGGTTTGAAAACCAAGAGAACTTGTATTACTTGTTCCTGATAATTCTGATAGTACCCAATATCGTACTATGTTTTACTGAACCTATGCCACTTGTGGCGAAGGTGTGCAATGTATTGCTTCCATTCTCCATATATCACATGATAATGAGTTGGTCGGGAAATTGTGGCAAGACTTTTTGGATATTGTTTCCTTTCCTGTTTTTTGGAGCATTCCAGATTGTATTGCTATATCTTTTCGGACAGTCTGTTATTGCAGTAGATATGTTTCTCAATCTGGTGACAACAAATCCCGGTGAGGCTTTGGAATTGCTGGACAACCTGATTCCCGCCATTATTATTGTTGTGCTGCTATATATACCGGCGCTGGTTTTGGCTGCGGTGGCCGTCAGCAAGAAACGGAGACTATCGGAAACGTTTGTTCGCAGAGAACGTAAACGTGCCCGGATAACGGTCATTGCAGGAATTCTGTCATTGGTAGCTGCTTATCTGTTTGATGCCCGTTATGAATTGAAATCGGATTTGTATCCGGCAAACGTATGTTATAATATTGCACTTGCCTTCCAACGTACTGCACAGACGCAACACTATGCGGAAACCTCTAAAGATTTTACTTTTCAGGCAAAAACCACCCGTCCGGAGAAGAATAGGGAAGTTTATGTTATGGTAATCGGAGAGACATCCCGTGCCGCTAACTGGTCTATTTACGGGTATAACCGCAATACGAATCCGGAACTTACCAAAATAAAAGGATTGACAGCCTTCTCTCATGTACTGACAGAATCCAATACTACGCACAAAAGTGTCCCTATGCTGATGTCTTCGGTTACGGCGCACGACTTCAATTCCATCTATCGGCAAAAAGGAATTATCACAGCATTTAAGGAAGCGGGCTACCGGACTGCTTTCTTTTCCAATCAACGCTATAACCATTCTTTCATCGATTTCTTTGGAAAAGAAGCCGATATATGCGATTTCATTAAAGAAGATGCAGGAGATGGCAGTTACAATCCTTCGGACGATGAACTTTTGAAACTGGTAGCCGCCGAGTTGGCAGAAAATGCTTCCAAGCAATTTATCGTTCTCCACACCTATGGTTCCCATTTTAATTATCGGGAACGCTATCCGGCGGACCACGCTTTCTTTTTGCCTGATTTTCCGGTAGATGCAGAATTGAAATATAAGGATAATCTGATAAATGCTTATGATAATTCTATCCGGTATACAGATAATTTTCTGGCTCGTCTCATCCGGATGTTACAGGAACAGGACATAGATGCGGCAATGCTTTATACCTCAGATCATGGAGAGGATATCTTTGATGATGACCGTCACCTTTTCCTGCATGCTTCACCCGTTCCGTCCTATTATCAGATACACGTGCCTTTTCTGATATGGATGTCTGACAATTATCGGAAGAATTATCCGGATCTTTTTAAAAATGCAGAGATAAACCGACAGAAAAATATTTCATCCAGTGCGTCTTTCTTCCAGACGATGCTGGAATTAGGTGGCATAGACACACCTAGCCGAAACGATTCATTGTCCGTAATAAATGCTTCATATACCGAAAAAAACAGAGTATACCTCAATGACCATAATGAAGCCCGTTCATTGAACGATATAGGAATGCGTGAAGAGGATTTTACCATGCTGCAAACGAAAGGGATAGTATACAGGTAAAATCAATATGCTGATTACTAAAACAGCCAAGCACCATTCGAAATTTCAGACGAATGATGCTTGGTTCTGTTATTTTACGGGTATTGCCGCTGGAGTATCACCAATCACCGCTTACGTGACTCTTTCCTATTAGGGACTCTATTTTCAGTTTGTAGTCATTAACTCCCTCTGCAATGTTTTTCCCGGCATCTGCCGTTCCCATTCCGTATGCGACAACAGGTGTCTGCCATACCATTCCGGCATGTAGGGCACTTGCCTGATAAGGTCTTAACAGTTCATCCATTGTAAAGTTGTTTCTTCCCCCACTGCGATATGCACTGTATTCGGAACCGGTAGTGACCGTTACCAATAATGCCTTTCCTGCCACAGCCGGAGTTTTAGCCAAATAAGTAAATACCTCATCCTGCCATTTCTTCAACAAGGAAGGAGCCGACATCCAATATAACGGGAATTGAAACACAAGAGCAGATGCCTGCGATATAATCTTGCTCCATAAATCAATATTATAGGCATCTTCCGGACGCATTTCATATAAATTGTATATTGCCACTTCTTCCATTTCTTTAACAGCATCCATTAATGCCTTATTGGCTTGCGAACTTTTAATGTCGGGATGTGCCAAAAGAATCACAACTTGTTTTATACCTTTATCCATATAGAGTATATTTTTTATAAATTAGAAATAGCTGCCTATTGATTACAAAAATACTAAAACATAGATATATAACAAAAAAGTTGTGCCAGTGTTTTGACGCCTTTTCACGATACCGGCATTATCCTTAATTTGAAACAAGCAGAATAATCCAAATCTGCTTTTTAGTTAGAATGTACCGGAGGGAATAGGTAACGGCTTCCCGGATTCATCATATAGTTCCGTAACGGTGAGAATTTTATATCCATATACATTCTGTATCTTTTTGACGCATTTCAGTTGCCTGTTTTTATAGTATTCTTTGGCAAATACCACTTCTCCGCCTTTCATATGCCCTTCTTCCTGTATTGTACCGTCTTCATAAAACTGACGATAGTCACGCTTGAAGTTTTTGAAATCAAGATTATATTCTTCTTTCATTATCTTGTCCGTTCCGGGATAGAACTCCTGTATGCTCTTCACTGACAGGTCCTCATTATAGTAGTACCGTTCTAACGGATAGCTATTCTTGTCAAATTTCACAGAATAATATGGCATTTCCGTATAATTTTCCTCTCGGACAAGTTTCTCGTTTTCATCCCATTCCTGCCACCGGCCGGTTTTCTCGCCTTTCTCTGTGTAATGCTCTATACATTTCGGCTTTCCGCTCAGTGCCCAGGTTTCCTTATATTCGCCTTTCTTGCCGCGCCATCCCCAAGCATACCCCTCTCTTATAAAAGGCGGCATATCAGTACCGCCTTCTTCATAGATGCGGAAAGGACCATGCTGCATACCTTTGCTGTACGAAACGAACGTGATTAATTGACCGTTATTGTCAAATGTTCGTTATTGTCCGTCCACTTCGCCATTCTTGTAGTCCCATTCCGTTCTTCCTATCCGGTTGTATTCTATCATCAACCCGTCTATCTTTCCTTGTTCGTTCCAGACACATTCTTTCTTCACAGTGCCGTCTGTATAGTATTCATACCCTTTTCCCCTTAGTATACCTTTTACATAGGTCAGCTTCTGTACAAGATGATTGTCTTCATATTTTTCATATAATCCATCGAGAATGCCATCCTTGTTGAAATGGGCTATGGTGTAAGACCTGTAGCTTAATATAATCCGGCACTTTCCATGTAGTGGAGTACGGTCATATATATTCCGCCATTGGTATGTAAAATCTCCCAATGGAACTCTTTCCACATCGTTAATATCCAGTGGCTCTTGTGCAAAGAGCATACTCCCGTAAAGTGAAAGGAGCAGCAGAGATAATAGTCTTTTCCTCATAAGCGTTGAATACTTTATATTTTTCACAGTCTAATTTATTCTTATGGTCTTTATAATCTCCTGAACTTCGGATTCAGAACAGTCATCAGATGTTGTGGAAGTAATGATGAAGTTTTCCAGTGTCTCCTCATTCATATGGATAACAATATTCTGATTTATATGGATACTTCCACCGCCTGCTACAGCGCATTCCATCTTTCCCGAAATCCTTTCGAATGTTTTTCCATGAATATTTATGTTTTCTGACCGGGAGTCTTTCATGGAATTAATCAATAAATCATACATATGTTCCATTGCTCCCTTAGAAGGAGCTTTGATGTAGCTAACGGTTAAACTGCTGACACCATGTCCTCGAAGTTGCAATATCTGTTCCGTATCGGACTTTCCTATTGTTTCCCAAGTTGACGGATATTGGCAACTGAAGCCACAGCTATTATTTATGTATTCTTTCATTCCATTGCCCAGATCTGTTTCACTTCCGGTGAAAGTGGAAACATCCGTTGCATTTTGCGGCATATAGTACGAGGTGTTGGGATCTGTTTCAATAGTATCTTTTTCAGAAGAAACGCTTTGTGCGTATTCTTCAAGTGTACCATTCTCCCACATCTCCCTGATTTCTATAAAATCTGCCGGCAGGTTGGATGTCTGTCCTGCAAAAAGTGCCGTAAAGATCAGCACAAAAGAAATTTCCGTAATCGATATAAAGAGGGTAGAGGTTTTCTTCGTTGCAAATCGGTCAGTCAGCAAGTATATGATGCCTAATATGATTCCGGACACAAGTCCGCCAATATGGGCGGCATTATCTATGCCCTCTGCTCTTGCACCGGACATAAGGTTATAGAATACAAAGAAACCGATACTGTATAACAAGGACTTGCGTTGCCCTTTTTCTATCCTGTGATGGAACACCAGATAAGAAAGGAATATTCCATAAAGTCCGAATATCGAACCGGAAGCTCCGGCGCTTATGGTTTCAGGGTGCATTGCCAAGCTGGCAAGAGCCGAAAACAATCCTGTCAGAAAATATGCGCTTATAAGTCTCCTTCCGCCGATAAGCTGTTCCAGGAATATTCCGATATACAGCAGTGCGTACATATTCATAAGAACATGAATCACTCCTATATGAATGAAATTACAGGTAATGGTCCTCCACCAGTCACCGGTAAGTGTAAGGGGACCGAAATCCGCTCCCCATTTTATGATGGATATTCCTGTGGGAGCAAGCAGACTCACTCCGCATATCGACATGACGACAAATAGGGCAATATTGATATAAACAAGCAGGGGTGTTGCCATATTCCCTTTACGGATTGTCAGTATTGAACGTAAGGAAGCATTCGCTTTTTCATCCATGCTTATGGAACTATCCCCGTTTTCTTCAAAAGCAGAAAAATTTCTACATGTGTTTTCTCTGTGTGTATCGACAATATATGATACATTCTTCATCTTGTCCAATAGAGGAATGATGCCATTGGCTTGTTTGAACAGAACTTCTTCCGTATATACAGGAACCAGTTGGTAAATAGCCACAGAATCTCCATTGGGCAGTTGACAGTTTTCCGCACCCTTGTCCCGTTCTTCGGGAATGGTAAGCAACATGGATGTCATGAGAGTATCATCCTGCAACGGTGTACCATCGGACAGCGAATGCCCACATGCAAGCCAGGAATCCCCTTGTTGAAGCCATGAGACACATTGCAAAAGCCAGTCAATCGGCCATGAGTCTTCTGTATTCCATGTTGGTGGCATACACATACAGAATTTACACCTCGAAGGAGTTGCTTTATCCGGCACCGGCATAACAGAAGCACCTGCTCCACATGTTACCAATGTATAGCAGTCAAACCTGCTTGTTGGTTCAACAATGAGGATTTCCACTCCTGACGGTGAAACAATGTTTTTTGTGATGCCTTTAATACCTCCATAGAAGTGACGGATATGAGCAATGACAGTATTCTTTTCTTCCGGAGTATATGCACACGTGGTTTTATTTACAGTATCGGCTTCCGTCGGAGAGATATTATGAACATTTTGCAACTGCTGCATGGTAGCTGTAAGCTTATTAAGGTTCTGCTTGTTCTTTCCCCAGTCCATGAACTGCATGGATGTGCATATGCTTGTAGCAAGAAGTTGTCCGTCCTTCCCGTCTATTGCAGAAAGAATAACCTTTTCTTGCCACGATCTAAAACTTGTAGGCGTATAAAAATCTGATTTATCACGTTTTATACTGCCCGCTTGCCAACCGAGAGATTTGGATGCCTCAATGGCAAGAAGCATCAGCTCTTCGGATGAATATCCGGCTAACTCTATTGTCCGCTCATATTTCGGTCTGAATCCTGTTGCCATAATTAAATTATACAAAATAAATGTAAACACAAGTTGTAATATATATTGCTTGTGTTATTCTTTTTCTTGTGCTACATGTATGATATATGTCCTATAATTGAAATTATAAATAGAAGAAACCGCATTTCATACAGACAAGACAGATAATGCGGTATCTGTGAAAAGCCGGTTTCTTACTAAAGTAGAGTTGTAAAAAAGTTGTTTACCAAACGTATTTTCTCCACGGGCTGTTTTCATGTGTCATCAATTCATCGGCAGTACTTTTCATTACAGAATTGTATGCACTTTTTCCTCCCCACAAGGAACGTCCGATAACATAGCTCATAGCCATATCATTCCACGAAGAGAATGCCGAATGTGCCATGTCGTATGCCACATCTATGTATCTCCAGGCATCCGCTTCGGAGATGTAGTCCATTTCGCAGCAAGCACGGGCAAGGAAGCAGATTCGTCCCGCATCCCAACCGGCAACGCCATAACGCTTTAAATCTTCCTTGCTCACAATCACTTTGCAGGAAAGCAGTTCCTCATAGGTTTCCTGCAAATTCTGAAATTGCATGACAATCTTGTCGTAATCTTCTTGAGAAGTCATGTTCTGCTGAAAGATTTCATCTTGTTCTTCCGGTTTGTCCAGCAGGAATGCCTGATAGACAAAGGGAAAATAATACCGGTATCCTTTTTGGCAAAGATAGTCCAGTTCTTTCCGGGCATCTTCCGTAGTCTCAATTCCCCACCATTCTCCAAGTATTTTGGGGAGCATATCGGGAATACCGGTTTCTATCGAGTTCTGATATGCTCCTTGCTGAGAAGCATACATAGCACCGATGGCAATCTTCTTGCATTGCTCGTCGGTCAATCTTGATTTAGGGTTCAGACATACGCCTTTAAAAGACCTGCGTATTTTTCTGATAAATGAATATGTACTTTTCCCTTTCTTGAAAAGCCAGGCCCCACCCACAACAGCAGCTATTGCAGCGGATATCCAAAAATTGTTGTCCATATTATTTCATACTTATAAAGGTTTCTGCCGTTATTCTTTCCACATAGACTGTTTCCAGGGTGATTCACCGTTCTTCAGCAAGAGCTCTACTATCTCGTATGCTGTTTCGCTGTCTGTCGGATCGCCATGCCATACTCCACGCCCCATGATGAAACTCCGTCCGTATTCTTCCCATGAAGAAAAGTGTTCGAGCGCAGTATCTGCCGCTACCTGCATGATATGCCACATCTCATCTTCACGGATATAATCGCAAAGATATGCCCAACGTCCCAGATTCACCAAACGCACCAAATCCCAAGCGATGACACTCTGAGGCATTTGCCCGGCAGGACACCAGCCGTTTTTCTGCATTTCCTCTGCAATCAAACAAACATCTTCCATCTTGTCATCCCCATTACAGTGTTCCTCTGCGGGTCAATGTAAAAACCTGAGGGGTAATATTTGTAAAAATCCTATCTTTGCATAAAACTAACTCAGAAATCTTATGGACAACAACGGCTACCGTCTCCTTCTTCCTGAAGGGACATTGGATTATTTCATCATCTCGGACGTAAAGGAAAGCGCATCGGAAATAGTGATTTATTTAGAAGAAAAGAATGAAGTTCCTAAAGAATACGCAGGAATGAAAGTTGAGAGCAAGGGTTTTTACGAACCTGTTGTGGTTCAGGATTTCCCCATACGCGGCAAGAAGCTTTTTCTGAACGTGCGCCGGCGCAGGTGGGTTGTCAAGGATGAGAACCGTTACGTGAGCCGTGACTGGAAACTGGTTGCCGGTGGTAGCCGTATGACGCATGAATTTGCGTCTTTTTTAAAAGAATTATATTGATAAGCTGCCGGTGGGCTGCAGGCTGTTGGGAACGCTGTTCGGGGTCGACGGGGAACTGCTCGAGCGGCAATACCGGAATCACCTGAGCGGTTATCTCTGTTGGGAGCAGCTTCCTCATGCCGAAGAATGGCTTCTTTTCGAGAAGAACATCGGTGTTTATGTGGGACTGGATGAAGTCTGCCTTTCCCGCGGAGAATTATATACCGTGTTGATAAACAAGGAGAGAAAAGGCCGTTCGGGCAGTCTTATCGCCGTTGTGAAAGGAACAGATGTAAAGACCGTGACCTCCGTACTGCTCCGTCTTTCCCGCCGCAGACGCTTTCAGGTCAGGGAGATAACCATGGATATGGCTCCGAACATGGAGCAGATCGCCCGCCTCTGTTTTCCCGCCGCACGCCGCGTCACAGACCGTTTCCATGTGCAGAAACTCGCTTATGAGGCGGTTCAGGATATGCGCGTTAAAGCACGTTGGGAGGCTTTGGACGAAGAATCTGTTCAGATCGCCCATGCCAAAGCCTGCGGGAAGATATATCATGCGCCGGTCTTTGAAAACGGTGATTCACGCAAACAGCTTCTTTCGAGAAGCATTTACCTGTTATATAAGAAGGAATCCTTGTGGACGGAATCACAGCGCGTACGCGCCGGCATCCTGTTCCGGGAGTATCCCGATATTAAGAAAGCATACTACCTCTCCATGAGGCTCGGACTGATATACCACCAATGCAGGTACAAGGATGCGGCATTGACGCATCTTGCCCGCTGGTATGACGAGGTGGAAAAATCAGGGTTTCTTGCTTTCGGAAGAGTGGCACGTTCCGTACAGATGCATTACCGGGAAATAATCAACTTCTTTGACAGACGTTCAACAAACGCTGCTTCCGAATCGTTCAATGCAAAAATAAAGGAGTTCCGCACACAATTCAGAGGAGTAAAGGACAGAGCTTTCTTCCTGTTCAGACTGGCGAAAATTTATGCATAAGCTATGAATCCCTCAGGTTTTTACGTTGACCCTTTTTACGTGGGTCCAAACCGAGCCGTTGTTTCTGTATATTTCTGGGGGCATAAAAGAAAAATCTCTGAAAGTCAATAACTTTCAGAGTCTTTTCTTCAATTTACTTTTTTTATTCGTACACCCTCAGGGATTCGAACCCTGGACCCACTGATTAAGAGTCAGTTGCTCTACCAACTGAGCTAAGAGTGCATCGCCAATGTCTCATTTGCGGGTGCAAAGGTAGTCCTTTTATTTTATTTTGCAAACAATTCCAGGAGTTTTTTTCGATGAAATCGGCATATTTTTATTCAAACTCATATAGTTCGGAAGGCGTAGTTCTCTTTAAAGCGCAGAGTTGTACGTCTTTACCTACGATGATACCTTTTTCTCTTAATTTCCATTCAACAGTTTTATAGGCCAGCTCCGGGTGATTGTTATCTTTACTTAGATGGCAAAGCCAGATGTATTGCAGATGTTCTGTGAAATTTTCTGCAAGGAATTCTGCGGTATCAATGTTACTCATGTGTCCGGTACGACCGGTTATGCGCTCTTTCAGGTATTGGGGATAAGTACCCATACGCAGCATTTCATCATCGTAATTGGCTTCCAGTATCAAATAGTTGGCTTTGCAGATATAATGTGCTGCGGTAGGAGTTATTTCTCCGAGGTCGGTAAGAAAAGAGAATACCTTTCCGTCTATCTCGATGCAATATCCCACATTGTCCGTACCGTCATGAGGAACTTCAAAAGATTCGATACGGAAATCTTCCAGTTGCATAGGCTGTTGTTTCTCCAGATAGCGGACGGATGAATGCAACTTCTCCGTCATGCAATAACTCTTATTAATACCTTCGTGAATGCGTGCCGTTGTATAAATAGGTATATTCAGTTTTTCTCCCAATCCGCCTACCGCTTTTATATGGTCGGCATGGTCATGGGTAACAAACACCGCACGTATCATTTCCATGTTGATACCTGCCTCTTTTAATCCTTTTTTTATGGTACGGACAGCGATACCGGCATCAATAAGTATTCCGTATTTTTCTGTGCCTATATAATAGCAGTTGCCACTGCTACCACTTGCAAGGCTTATAAATCTTACTTTCATTCTAATCTCCTTAATTAAAAAGAGGGTATGTTAAAATTCGCTTATTATTTGTTTCTTTTTAGGCACGGATTACATGGAAAGCACAGATTTTCTTTATTCTTTTTTCCGTGAAATCCGTGTAATCCGTGCCTAAAAAATCATCAAGTGTATTTCGACACCCCTCAAAGACAGTGCCATGAGGACAGAATTAAGCATGCTTAATTTATGCCGGATGCGACCTGTCTTTACATCGGGCGACAAATATAGCGAAAATATGCAATATAAAAGATTATACTTTCTTCTTTTTGTCGATGGATTCGGTGGTTTTGGCAAAAATCAGCAACGCTATGGCAGCCACCAATCCTATTCCCGCAAAGTAATACCAGATGTAATGCGCATTGACGCTGGCAGCTTCCCAAGCTTCCCGGGTTGCAAATAAAGCCGGGTCGGGACAATATTTGGTAAGCAATACACCCGCTATGCCAAAACCGAAAATAGAGGACAGGAAAGAATGGAGATGGCTGAATCCGAGATACATGCCTTCTTCTCCCTCAGGAGCCTGTAAAGAGAAATATTCCAGATAGCGCGGAGAAATAAAGCATTCCGCCAAAGCTTGAACTACAATACCGAGTATCATCATCAATGTAATATTGCTCATGCCGGAAATAATCTCGTTGCCCAGCAGGTTTCCACACGCCATCAGTAACGCGGAAACAGGAATCAGGAACATACCGATGTTCATGGACGTAATAGCCGTACGCTTTGCCATCCACCTGGTGATGAAACTTACACAGCAAACCACAACAAAAGGATTTACATTGGCTATCCAGCCCGGCTTGGCCGTTTCGCCCGCCATACGGATAACATACTTGGGCATTGTGGCATATAATTGTTGCTGTACCATCCAGAATCCAGTTACGATAAGGATAAGAATCAATAAACGCCAGTTGGTGATGATGCGCAGAAAACCTTGGCCTATTTCGCGCATACTTTTACCTTCGCCTGCCGTATGTGCCGATTTATACAGAAGGACAACGGACAGCAACGCCAGAATAGTCATTGTGGCAGAGAAGAAGTTGATATAGATATAGGCCTGCTCACCGATAGCGTTGCGTAAGGGGTCGATAATGGTCTTTCCGGTAAAAGCACCGAAGTTCACCATCATATAAAAGATTGAATAACCACGGGCGCGGGTTGCTTCGGTGGTTTCTTTCGCAACCGATGCGGATATGATAGATTTGATGAACGAACCGCCGAGCATGATGACAAACAAAACGGGAACAATCATCCACCGTTCGCTACTGTCGGCCAGCCCTGAAAAGCGCGTAACTTCGCCATATTCCACCAGTCCGGCAGCTTCCAGCAGTGTAGGCAGCACGCCCAGACCCAAATATCCTGCAGACAGTAAGGAAAATGCGATAATCATTGATTTACGGAAACCTATCTTATCGGCATAAGCTCCGGTAAAAATGGGAAGCAGATACAGTCCGCCCGAAAACAGGCCGGAAATCATACTCGCTTCAAAATCGTTAAAACCTAAAATGTTGGACAGATAAATGGTAAGAACAATAAATACGGCATAATATGCCATGCGTTCAAAAAGTTCTACTGTGTTGCTTACCCAAAAGGCTTTGCTGAAACCTTTGGCATTAGTTTGGGGTGATTGAGTCATCCTTTACTGATTAATAGTTATGTTTTAATTACTTATATTTGCAGCAAATATACTCAATAACAATAAAACGGACAACGTATGAAAGATAAAATAGAAGTAGTAGCATTCGATGCAGACGATACCCTTTGGGAAAACGAGGTTTATTTTCAGGAGTTTGAGCATCAGTTCTGTGATTTACTGAAAGCGTACCAACCGCAGAGTGCCGTTTCGCAGGAACTGTTCAAGACAGAGATGAAAAACCTGCACATGTATGGCTACGGTTTGAAAAGCATGATGCTCAGCATGATTGAAACAGCCTGCCGGATTACCGGAGGAGAAGGTAACATGCATTGCGTGAAAGAAATCGTCAGGTTGGGGCAGGAGCTTCTTCAAAGACCCGTAACGCTTCTGGACGGGGTGGAAGAGGTGCTGCTCCGCCTGCAAGGAAAATACAGGCTGGTACTGGCGACCAAAGGAGACCTGTTCGACCAAAGAAGAAAAGTCCGGGAGTCGGGATTGATGCACTACTTCTGCCACATCGAGATAATGAGTGACAAGAAAGAAGCCGATTATCGGAAACTACTTACCACCGTGGAATGCGCCCCGCAGAATTTCCTGATGTTGGGAAACTCCGTCAAGTCGGACATACTGCCGGTTTTGGAGCTGGGCGGATATGCAGCCCACATTCCTTACCACGTCACCTGGCAGTATGAAACCCATGATGGGGATATTGCGCATCCCAACTTCATCCGGTTAAAAAACATCACGGATATAATGGAATATCTCCTGTAAGGTATCTGCTGCACAGGAAAGCTTAATTCAGCGGTATCCAATGAAAAGCCCTTCCACGCTTGCCATAAGGTATCAAGCATGGAAGGGCTGATTTTAAAATTATCTCATTCCCGTCTTTTAGAACTGGAAGAACTTCTTGGCGTTGTAATAACTGATGTCCTCAATCATCTGATTGACGCGTTCCATTTCGGAAACAGGAATTTCACCGTTTTCCACATCACGGCCTACGAGGTTACACAACGTGCGGCGGAAGTATTCATGACGCGGGTAGGAGAGGAAAGAACGCGAGTCTGTCAGCATACCTACGAAACGGCTCAGCAGGCCGAGTACGGAGAGTGCATTCATCTGTTTTTCCATACCGTCTTTCTGGTCGAGGAACCACCATCCCGAACCGAATTGAATCTTGCCGGCAACAGTACCGTCCTGGAAGTTGCCCAACATGGTAGCGATTACCTCATTGGCACATGGGTTCAGATTATACAGAATGGTCTTTGTCAGTTTGCCTTCCGAATTCAGACGGTCGAGGAATTTAGCCATCGCCTTGGCGGTTGTAAACTCGCCGATAGAGTCGAAACCAGTGTCGGGACCGAGCAGTTTGAACATTTTGCTGTTGTTGTTGCGGATAGCCCCGTAGTGGAATTGCTGTGTCCAGCCCTTTTCCCAATCCATCTCGCCAAAGGCAACCAGCATAGCCGACTTGAACTTCAGGATTTCTTCCTTAGTCAGTGCAGTACCGCCATATACCTTATTGAAGATTGCCTTAATTTCCGCATCCGTATAGTCTTCCGCATAGAATTCTTCGATGCCGTGGTCGGACAGCTTGCATCCTTGGGCGGCAAAGAAGTCATGACGCTTGCGCAAAGCGGCAATCATATCGTCGAAAGTAGAAATAGTCACACCGCTTACTTCCGCCAGCTTCTCTACGTAAGCACGGAAATCGCCGGGAACTTCCACCGCCATCGCCTTGTCGGGGCGCCAGGTAGGAAGCATCTTTATCTCAAATCCGCTCTCACGGGTCTTGATATGATATTCCAGCGAGTCAATGGGGTCGTCCGTAGTACACACGGTTTCCACGTGATAACGGCGCATCATGCCGCGGGCAGAATATTCGGGTTGTTTCAGTTTCTCGTTACATTCGTCGTAGATTTCACGTGCGGTCTTGGGGTTCAGAATCTTGTCAATGCCGAATGCCGTCTTCAACTCCAGGTGCGTCCAGTGATACAAAGGATTGCGGAAAGTATAAGGTACGGTTTCCGCCCATTTCTCAAACTTTTCCCAATCGGTGGTGTCCTTGCCGGTACAGAAACGTTCGTCCACACCGTTGGTGCGCATGGCACGCCACTTGTAGTGGTCGCCTCCCAGCCAGATTTCCGTCAGTGACTTGAATTGGTAGTCGTCTGCTACCATTTGTGGAATTAAATGACAGTGATAGTCAATAATCGGCATTTTAGCCGCATGTTCGTGGTACAACTTCTGCGCGGTTTCAGTCTGCAACAGGAAGTTCTCGTCCATAAAGTTTTTCATCTTCTTGTGTTTTAAGTATCTAAAAATTTTACTTTCTTGTCGTTACACCTATATAGTATTGATTGTAAAGCTAATAGGCTCGATAACGCTTTTTGCTTTTATTAACCGTTATCGAACACAAAAGTAGAAATTTTACTTGGAGAAACAAAATAATTCGTATCTTTGCGGCAAATATTTATAATATTTAAGTTTTAAATGTAAGACCTTTAAACACCTTAGGGCGGGAGAAGATGGAAAACAAGAATTATACGATAAAAGACATTGCACGCATGGCCGGCGTCTCTGCCGGAACCGTAGACCGCGTGCTTCATAACCGGGGCGACGTATCCCGTGCAAGCAGAGATAAGGTTCAAAAAGTCCTCGATGAAATCGATTATCATCCCAACATGTTTGCCATAGGTCTGGCGGCAAAGAAACGCTACCATATAGTATGTATCATACCTTATTATATAGAGCATGATTACTGGCACTCCGTTGCGGCGGGCATAGACCGTGCCGCGCAAGAGCTGCGGCCGTTCAACGTAGGGGTGGACTATCTTTTTTACAGCCATGCGGATAAAGCGTCCTATGAAACGGCATGTGCGCAACTTCAATCCGTTGTTGCCGACGGGGTGTTGATAGCCCCGAATTTTCAGGATGATACCCTGAAGCTGACGTCGTATCTGGAAGATAAAAAGATACCTTATGCCTTCATCGACTTCAATATGGAGCAGACTCATGCACTATGCTATATAGGCCAGGACTCCAAAGTCAGCGGATACATTGCCGCCAAAATACTGATGCGCCGCTACCGGGAAGGGCAGGAGCTGGCGCTTTTCCTGAACAATCAGAAAAACAGCCCCGCCGAGGTGCAGATGCAACGGCGCCTGGAAGGCTTTATGCAGTATCTTGCGGCCGAGCACAAAAACCTGACTATACACGATGTCGTTCTCCACAAAGAAGACACCGCCGCCAACGAGGAAGTGCTGGATGCTTTCTTCTCCGGACATCCCAAAGCCGCTTTAGGGGTCGTGTTCAACTCACGCGTGTATCAAGTGGCGGACTACTTGCAGAAAAAGAATCTGAAGCTGGATGCACTGGTCGGCTACGACCTGCTTCAGAAGAATGTGGAACACCTGAAAAACGGTGAAGTGAACTATCTCATCGGGCAGCGGCCGGGACTGCAAGGCTATTGCGGCATTAAAGCGCTGTGCAATCACGTGGTATTCAAAAAACCGGTCACAGCCGTAAAATATATGCCTATCGACATCCTGATGAAGGAAAACATCGACTTCTATTTTGAGTTTGAATAATCCTGCATATAGTAAGAAAGACTATCAATCATAATCCAACAATCATAATTAAAATCATTTTCAAGATGAAAGCATTAAACAAACAGACGGCTCCCAAGTCCGTTGCTCCCGAACGAATCATCCAGTTCGGTGAAGGTAACTTCCTTCGTGCATTTGTAGACTGGATTGTTTACAACATGAACCAAAAGACCGACTTCAACGGCAGTGTTGTAGTGGTTCAGCCTATCGAAAAAGGAATGGCGGAATGGCTGAACGGCCAGGACTGCCTTTACCATGTCAACCTGCAGGGCCGTTTGAACGGTGAAGCGGTAAACAGCCTCACGCGTATCGACTGCATCAGCCGCGCATTGAATCCCTATTCTCAGAACTCTGCATTCATGGCGCTTGCCGACCAGCCCGAAATCCGTTTCGTTATCTCCAACACCACGGAAGCCGGCATCGCGTTCGACCCGAACTGCAAGTTCAGCGACGCCCCCGCATCTTCTTATCCGGGCAAGCTGACCCAGTTGCTGTTCCGTCGCTTCAAGACGTTCAAGGGCGACAAGAGCAAAGGTCTTATCATCATGCCTTGCGAATTGATTTTCCTGAACGGACATCACCTGAAAGAATGTATCTACCAGTACATCGAACTGTGGAAAGACGACTTCGGAGCGGATTACGAGAAGTTCAAGACCTGGTTTACAAAGTACTGCTATGTATGCGCCACTCTGGTAGACCGCATCGTTCCGGGCTTCCCGCGCAAGGAGATTGCGCAGATTCAAAAGAAAATCTGTTATGCCGACAACCTGGTTGTACAGGCCGAAATCTTCCACCTGTGGGTTATCGAGGCAGCCGAGAATCTCTCTCTCCGCCAGTTGGCAGAGGAATTCCCTGCAAACAAGGCGGGATTGAACGTACTCTTCGTGAAGTCCGAAGCCCCTTACCACGAAAGAAAGGTTACTTTGCTGAACGGTCCTCACACCGTGCTTTCTCCGGTGGCTTACCTGAGCGGCGTAAACATCGTGCGCGATGCCTGCAACCATCCCGTTATCGGCAAGTATGTCCGTAAAGTACAGTTCGACGAACTGATGCAGACACTGAATCTGCCTATGGACGAACTGAAGAAGTTCGCAGCCGATGTATTGGAACGTTTCGACAATCCTTACGTAGAGCACCAGGTAACCAGCATCATGCTGAATTCCTTCCCGAAATACCAGACCCGCGACCTGCCGGGCTTGAAGACTTATCTGGAACGCAAGGGCGAACTTCCGAAAGGCCTCGTACTCGGTCTTGCCGCCATCATCACATATTACAAGGGCGGCGTGCGTGCCGACGGCGCTGAAATCACCCCGAACGATGCTCCCGAAATCATGCAACTGCTGAAAGAACTTTGGGCAACAGGCGATACCCGCAAAGTAGCGGAAGGCGTATTGGCAGCCAAAGACCTCATCTGGGGCGAGCACGGAGACTTGAACGCCATTCCGGGACTGACGGATATGGTAACCGGCTTCCTGAACTCTATCCAGGAGAAGGGTATGCTGGAAACAGTAAAAAGCATTCTCTGATAAAGAACCGGTATAACAAAAGAAAAACAGGGCAGGGCTTCGGCTTTGCCTTGTTTTTTTATGCCCGACCTACCCAATAAAACAGCCGTTATATGGTGCCGGCCGGATTTTTTCGCGTATCTTTACCGGATAAAGCGATATTCATCAAAATTCTGATAACTAATGGAAAACAACTCCGACTTAAACAATCAAGCAGCCCAATACACATTGTGCTTCAACACCCGATGCCCGAAAGCCGAAAACTGCCTGCGGCACAGTATGACACAATACACCACGGCGCAAAACATCCGGCTGTCCGTCATCAACCCCCTCTGCTATCCGGCGGCAGGGAAAGAGTGCCCGCACTTCCGCAGCAACAAGAAAATACGGGTGGCATGGGGCTTCAAGAAGCTTTACGATGATATGCCCGCACGCATCTCCCGTGCCATTCACCTCAATCTGGAAGCCATATTCAACCATTCGCCCTATTACCGGTATCGCAACCAGAAGCTGGGACTTACTCCGAAGCAGCAGGAGTGCATCCGCCAGGTATGCCGGAAGCATGGCTGGAAAGAGGAGATACAGTTCGATCGGTACACCGAGGAATACGACTGGTAAGCACACTGTCGGTATTCCACCGCAGGGTAGCCGGCATTCCACCACAGGATACCTCAACTACCGGCAGGTGGTACAGGGAATACCAACCGTTGGTAGCTCTTGTACCACGCAGTGGTACGCGCCGTACCTTAGTAAGGTACTTCTCGTACCAAACTGTGGTATGGACAGTACCAAGCAAAGAAATTTATTGGTACATGCATACAACTGACCGCCAGCAAGGTACACAATATGAATTTACGAACATATTTTCACTATCTTTGTTCCCTGTATCAGCAGGATTATACAAAACGGAAACATGAAATACGGAGTAAACAGAAAAGTATTGCTTATAACCGCCGGAGTGGTATGGATTATAGCCGGGGCCAATATCTTCAGGATAGGAATAATGACATGGCTGACAGATTCCCAATACTGGCTTTTCAAGATAGGAGAGGCCACAGTCGTGTTCCTTCTCTTCTTTTTGTTTGTTTTCAAAAGGCTTTATTACAAGCACACCAAACGTATCGGAGAAAAGAAGAAAGAGAAGAACTGCCCTTTTTCTTTCTTTGACGTAAAAGGCTGGATTGTAATGGTCTTCATGATAACGTTCGGCGTCACGATGCGCTCGTTCCATATATTGCCGGACGCATTTATTTCGGTGTTCTATACCGGGCTGTCGCTTGCGCTCATCTTCACCGGAGTATTGTTTATACGCTATTGGTGGATAAACCGGAAAGGCAATCTCTTTACTCCGCCGCCCGAAGAATAAAAGTGGTGGCGCCGATGGTTACAATGGCTCCGTCTTCAATGCGGATACGGTCTTTGTCACCCAGAATTTCATTGTTCAGGAAAGTGCCCGTCAGGCTGGGGGCGTCGCGCAGGGTATAGATAAGGTTGCCTTGCTTGTTGCGCTTCACATTGATAATGCAGTGCGTACGGTCCATGCTCATGTCCGAGGTTTCTATCGGGACATTGACAACCGTCCCTACGCAGCGGCGGCCGATTTTATTGTCTCCCTCCTGTAGCGGCAGCACTTGCTTGAATCCGAAAACATTCTCAATGACCGTAATGCTTCCGAAGGCTTCCTTGTATTCGGTTTCGTCCGGATTCTCCTCTTTCTGCGGAGCTTTCATCTTTGTCTTGCCCAAACGTATGCTGAACTGCTTCTTACAGTTCTCGCAGACAAATACCAGGGACTGGCCTTCCGTATATTTTGTTTCGTCGAAAGTCAGATAGTTCTCACATTTGGGGCAACGGATACGTTTCATTGAATTGTCGGAATAGTTGATGGTTAATAATTGACTGTGAAGAAAATTATCTTTTCAGAACCCAGGCACTCTTGTATGCTTCATTCTGGCGAATCAGGTTCAAGGCGCGGTATGCCTCTTTTTCCGTGGCACAGGACTGAATGCTGACGCGCATCTTGCCGTCGCCGATAATCGCTTTAGCTCCTGCATAACCTTTGGCAACCAACTGCTGTGCCATGGTGTCGGCGTCTTTTTCAGAACCCACGCTGGCTATGATAATATGATAAGGTGTCTTTACGGCTTGAACGGCAGGAGCGGCAACTGTGGGCGCTGCTTTAGGCTGAGCCGCAATTGTTGCAGTCTGCTGACGGACTTTTACTTCTTTTACGGCAACGGGAGCAACCGGTTTCTTGCCGGCGCTACGGGTGGTTTTCGCCTTCTTACCCGTCTCCTGCTGATGGATGACAATCGGAGTGATGGCCAATGACTGCTTTTCTATCTGCCCGAACAAATCACCGGGCAGCAGCCGCGCATAGTTGGCTTCCATCACTTCGGTGTTTTCTACGGGTGCGGGAAGAAAAAAGAACAGAGCCGCAACGGCAATCATGGCAACGGCATTCGCCAGATAAGAAGTGTTGATTCGCATCCCATACTTACGCTTCTTTTCTTCCCGGACAACCGGTGCGAAAGGAATAGTCTTGCTTCCGTTCCGGCAGGGCTTGTGCAAGACTGCCAGTTCCTGCATTTCAAAACTGCCAAGCCCGTATAAGTAAGGAGTGGTAAGCTTATCATCGTAAGGTGTGAAATCGTAGGAATCATGAATGTTATAGCGCAATTCGCCGATATTGGGCAAATCCGCTTTTCCATTCTCATGAAGAAGAGCCAGCAGTTCTTTCACCGATTTGCCTACAATCCTGGTGGCATCGGAAAAATCCGTATCATACACAGCCATGTAGGATTGTACCAACAGCCCGTCGTTCATCTTCAGTTGCGGATTGAAGCCGATGATGCGGGTAGGGGGCAAAAACGTATTTTCTTCCGCCACTCTCATTGCCGGAGTGTAGTGAGCGACAAATCCGCCCAACCCCGGAACAATGACACAATCATTCTCCAATAATAATGCTTCTATGTGCTGTGCTAATTCAATCATGCTACAAAAGTAGCGGTTTTATCGGATATATGCCACTTTCGGGCTGCTTTTCTTACTAAGAATTTATAAACACGGCAAACTTTGGAAACTCCTTTATCGCCCATGACCGATATATTAGATTTTTTTCCTACTTTTGCACCGTTTTCTACGTTTCTCTTTAATCAGGACTATAAACTATATTATATATTCGATAATGAACACAGATAACTGTCAGCACTTAACCAAATACAGACTATTTGCCGTAATGCGTATTCCTATCTGTTTGTTGGCCATTATTCTTGCAGGTAGCGGTATGGCAACGGCACAGGTTTCGCCTTTTGTGGAATACGGAGCCACCGTGCACACGGGCGACAATACTCCTTTGTGGCAAGTGAGCAACCAACAGGGGCTCGGTTCTATTTACGACAATACGTATATACGGGGCGGACTGGGCTACAAACACCGGCTCGGCAAGTGGAAGTTCGAAGAAAAGCTGGACATGGTAGCAGCCGTGGGCATGAACTTCAAGGGCGATAAAGACATTTTTATCCAGCAGGCCTATATAGATGCACGTTACAAGTGGCTGGGAATTTTTGCCGGAAGCCGCGAGAAAGGCGCTCCATTGCTGAATAACGCTTTGAGTAGCGGCGACATGACATGGTCGGGCAACGCGAGGCCGATTCCGCAAATAATGATAGGCATCCCCGAATACTTGTATGTCCTTCCGCGTTTCGCCATTAAAGGTGAAATCTCTTACGGATGGTTCACCGATAACAACTACCAGGAACGGAAGGTAGGAGCTGGGCATTGGTACACAAAAGACATCAAATATCATCATAAAGAAGGATTTGTCCGCGTCGGCGTGCCCAACGGGAAATGGCAGCTCGACATCGGCATGACGCTCGATACGCAATTCGGCGGAACACTGGTGAATGCGGACGGCAGCATGGTAAATCTGGGCAATACGCTGAAAGATTATTTCAGAGTATTTATCCCCGGCTCCGGCGGTGAAGACAAACCCTGGAACGACAGTAACTTCTATCAGGGCAACTTCCTGGGCAGCGAACAGATAAAGCTGACCCACCGTTCCGATAAATTCTCTATCAGCGCATACCTGTGCAATCATTTCGACGACTTCTCCGCTATGGGCAAGCAGAACGGTTGGGACGGATTGTGGGGACTTGAAATGAACTTCAACAACTTCAAGCCCGTCAATGCGGTTGTGTTCGAGTTCCTGCAGACCACCAATATGAGCGGTCCGCTGCACGGCTTGCACGAACCAGAAGAAGGTCCCGTACACAAGACCGGCGGTTCCGACAACTATTACAACAACGGCCTTTACCCCGGCTGGGCGCATTGGGGCATGATGATAGCCAATCCTCTGATTGCTTCGCCTATCTATAACCAGGACGGTGACATGACGTTCAAGTACAACCGCATAAAAGCGCTGCACATCGGCTGGAGCGGACAAATAACTTCCGAATGGAGCTACATAGCCAAAATGAGCCACAACAGAACATGGGGTACTCCCGGTGCTCCCACACTGGATATTCTGGAGAACTTTTCGGCCTATGCCTCGTTCTCTTATTCTCCCGAAAGATGGAAAGGCTGGAACTTCAACGCCTCTCTCGCTCTGGACATGGGAGATATATACGGAGACAACTTCGGATTTCAAATGAAAATACATAAAACATTCTAAAGCAATGAACTACATACAGACAGAAATTGACGGCGTATGGATCATCGAACCGAAAGTGTTCAATGATGCACGCGGCTACTTCATGGAAGCCTTTAAGGAAGAAGAATTCCGTGCCAATATCGGCGATGTACATTTTGTACAGGACAACGAATCAAAATCCTCTTTCGGCGTACTGCGCGGGTTGCATTACCAGAAAGGCGAATACAGCCAGGCGAAACTGGTACGTGTCATAAAAGGTAAAGTTTTGGATGTTGCGGTCGATTTACGCCGTTCTTCTCCTACGTTCGGCAAGTACGTCAGCGTGGAACTGAGCGAAGAGAACAAGCGTCAGTTCTTTATTCCCCGCGGATTTGCCCATGGCTTTCTGGTACTGAGCGAAGAGGCAATCTTTACCTACAAAGTAGATAACGGTTATGCTCCGCAGGCGGAAGCGTCGATTCGCTTCAATGATGAAACCATAGGCATCGACTGGCCGGTTGCGGAATCTCAGTTCATATTATCGGAGAAAGACGGACATGCCGTATCTTTCAAAGATGCGGAATATTTTGAATAAGATATGAAGATAGCCATTGTTGGTACGGGGTACGTCGGTTTGGTAACCGGTACTTGTTTTGCTGAAATAGGTGTCAATGTCATTTGCGTCGACACAAACAGCGAAAAGATAGAAGCATTGAAGCAGGGTATTATCCCAATCTACGAAAACGGATTGGAGGAAATGGTAAACCGGAACGCGAAAGCAGGACGCCTGCAATTCACGACTTCTCTGGAAAGTTGCCTGAACGAAGTGGATGTTATATTCAGCGCCGTGGGTACTCCGCCCGACGAGGATGGCAGTGCAGACCTGAGTTATGTGCTTGAAGTGGCGCGTACCATCGGGCGTAACATGACGAAATATGTATTGGTGGTAACCAAAAGCACCGTGCCCGTAGGCACCGCCGGAAAGGTGCGCATGGCTATCCAGGACGAATTGGATAAGCGGGGAGTACAGATAGACTTCGATGTAGCTTCCAATCCCGAATTCCTGAAAGAAGGAAATGCGGTAGCAGACTTCATGAGCCCCGACCGGGTAGTGGTGGGAGTGGAGTCCGAACGTGCAAAGAAACTGATGAGCAAACTCTACAAACCGTTTCTGCTGAACAACTTCCGCGTTATCTTCATGGATATTCCGTCTGCCGAAATGACCAAATACGCAGCCAACTCCATGCTTGCCACCCGCATCAGCTTCATGAACGACATTGCCAACCTGTGCGAGCTGGTGGGAGCCGACGTCAATATGGTACGCAGCGGCATCGGTTCCGATACGCGTATCGGCCGTAAGTTCCTCTATCCGGGCATCGGATATGGCGGTTCGTGCTTCCCGAAAGACGTAAAGGCATTAATCAAAACCGCCGAACAGAACGGTTACCGGATGCGTGTGCTCCAGGCTGTAGAGGAAGTCAATGAAAAGCAGAAAAGCATCTTGTTTGAAAAACTGCAACGCCACTTCAGCGGCGATTTGCGTGATAAGACAATTGCCTTGTGGGGGTTGGCTTTCAAGCCGGAAACAGACGACATGCGCGAGGCGCCTTCGCTGATTCTGATTGACAAGTTGCTGAATGCCGGTTGTAAAGTGCGTGTGTACGATCCGGCTGCCATGACGGAGTGCCGCCGCAGGATAGGCGACAGCGTCTGCTATGCCACCGATATGTACGATGCCGCACTCGATGCGGATGCCTTGATGCTGGTGACGGAATGGAAAGAATTCCGCCTGCCGTCATGGGCCGTTATCAAAAAAACCATGAGAACCCCGGTGTTACTGGACGGTCGTAATATCTACGAAAAGAAAGAAATAGAAGAACTTGGATTTACCTACCACTGTATAGGTAAATAAAGGAAGGAGATAGACATGAAAAAACTCGTAATAGAGTTGTGCTGCGTCATAGCGTTGGCTGCATGCGGTAATGGTAAAGAGCAAAAAACACTCGAAGAAGACGCTACGGCCAAGGCTCTGCTTCAAGGTGTCTGGATAAATGATGAAACCGAACTGCCCCTGATGCGTATAGAAGGAGATACCATATACTATGCCGATCCTCAGAATATCCCCGTATCATTCAAGATTATACGAGATACGATGTATGTGTACGGCAATCATACCGTGACTTACAAGATTGACCGACAGACAGAATACAGCTTCTGGTTTCATTCATTGGCGGATGAGATTATAAAACTGCATAAATCGGAAAATCCGGAGGATATACTCGCCTTTGAAAACAAGGAAGTGGAAGTCATACCCACCACGGAAGTGGTGAAAAAGGACAGCGTAGTGATGTACAAAGGCACACGCTACCGGGGATATGTGTACGTCAACCCTTCGACAATGAAAGTCGTCCGCTCATCCTATTCAGAGGGTGGCATCAGCGTGGACAATGTCTACTATGACAATGTCATACATATTTGCGTGTATGAGGGCAGACGAATGTTGTATGGCAAAGACATTACCAAGAAGGCATTTGCCGGCATCTTTCCCGAAGATATTCTGAGTCAGATGATTCTTGCCGATATGAATTTTATGGGAGTTGATAATAAAGGCTACCAATATCAGGCAACCTTACGCGTGCCGGAAAGCTCCGTATATAGTCTGGCAGATATTACCATCGGATTCGATAATCGGATGGACATAAAAAAAGCGGAATAAATTCCGCTTTTTACTTATTCCTGCTTCTCAGCCTGAGTGGGCTTTTTGCTGCCGTCCCTGCGTTTGTTATTATTTCTATTGCCGCCTTTGCCGGTTCCGTTGTTCCGACGTCCGCCACCTTTAAAGCTGCTGCGTTTGCGTCCGTCATTGGAGCGCGGCTTGTATTCGGGAGCTTCACCCAACTCTTCCGGCACAGGTATCTTATAGATTTCTTTTTCCAGGAAATTCTCTATGCTCTTGAAATTCGTCTGTTCCTTTTCATTGACGAAAGTAAGGGCTACACCGTCATTATTGGCACGTGCCGTACGTCCGATGCGGTGCACATAATCTTCACTATCATGCGGCACATCATAATTGATAACCAAACGGATGTCATCTATATCTATACCGCGCGCCACAATATCGGTGGCAACCAGAATATTGATTCGTCCCGCCTTGAACTCGTACATTACTTCCTCACGCTGCGCCTGCTCAAGGTCGGAGTGCATTTCCCCAACGTTCAGCTTCATTTGCTTCAGGGCTTTGGCCACCTCTTTCACCTTCAACTTGGAAGAAGCGAAGATAATGACACGTTCGGGGGTCTGCTCAGCGAAAAGACTGCGGATGATACCCAATTTCTGGTTCTCATAGCATATATAGGCAGCCTGTACGATTTTCTCGGCAGGTTTGGAAACGGCAAGTTTCACTTCTGCCGGATTATGCAGAATGTTTTGCGCCAACTGTTGTATCTTGGCAGGCATCGTAGCCGAAAACATAATGGTCTGACGCTCCTTAGGCAGGAATTTCACAATCTGCATAATGTCATCATAAAATCCCATATCGAGCATACGGTCTGCTTCATCCAAAATGAAATAGGAGACGCGTGAAAGGTCTACATATCCCAGACTGAGATGAGCTATCAGACGTCCCGGAGTAGCGATTACAACATCCGCTCCCAAAGTCAGTCCTCTTTTTTGCTGCTCGAAAAGCACTCCGTCATTACCGCCGTACACGGCCACGCTGCTCACCGGCATGAAATAGGAGAAACCTTCCATCTGCTGGTCTATCTGCTGAGCCAGTTCCCGTGTAGGGGCCATTACTATACAGTTGATGGAATCTTCGGGATGCCCGCCTTCCGAAAGCTTGTTCAATATAGGTAACAGATAGGCGGCTGTTTTTCCGGTCCCGGTTTGTGCAACAGCTATCAAATCCCGGCCTTCGAGTATAACAGGTATTGATTTTTCTTGTATCGGAGTGCACTCGTCAAAGCGCATTGCGTCCAGTGCTTCAAGCACATTGTCATTTAAATTTAGTTCAGAAAACTTCATGTATTTCTTTATATTTGCTGCAAAGATAATGCAAACCGGGGGCAGAACAAAATAAGCCCGCTTAAAAAACAGGCTCCTATGATAATTAATTATCGCAGGAGCCTGTGAATTTTATCGTACGGACTTATTTTACCGCGGAATATCTATATAGGAATCCTTGAATCCCAAGAAATAAAGCACTCCGTCCAAGCCGATGGTATTAATGGACTGCTTGGCATTTGCCACAACTTTAGGCTTGGCATGAAAAGCGATGCCCAATCCGGCTATCCCCAGCATCGGCAAGTCATTGGCTCCGTCACCTACTGCAATGGTCTGTGCTATATCCACTTTCTCAACCTGCGCTATCAGACGCAGCAGTTCCGCTTTGCGTTTGCCGTCCACTACATCGCCGAGATAACGTCCGGTCAGTTTGCCATTCTCTATTTCCAGTTCATTGGCATATACATAGTCAATGCCGTATTTCTGCTGGAGATAATGTCCGAAGTAAGTGAAACCACCTGAAAGAATAGCTATTTTATAACCATATTTCTTCAGAACATACATCAGTCGGTCGACCCCCTCCGTAATAGGCAGGTTCTCGGCAATCTCCTGCATGACAGATTCATCCAATCCTTTTAATAATGCCACCCGCTCACGAAAGCTCTCCGTAAAGTCTATTTCTCCCCGCATGGCACGTTCCGTGATAGCCTTTACCTGCTCGCCGACACCTGCACGAATGGCCAGTTCGTCGATAACTTCGGTCTCTATCAGTGTGGAGTCCATGTCAAAACAGATAAGGCGGCGCATACGGCGATACATATTATCCAGTTGGAAAGAGAAATCCATTTCCAGCTCACTGGCCAGCCGCATCAGTTCTTCTTGCATGCCGATACGGTCTTTAGGGGTGCCTCGTACGGAAAATTCAATGCAGGCACGCGTCTTTGTATCGCATTCGTCCAACGGAATACGCCCTGTAAGACGTTTGATGGCATCAATGTTCATTCCTTGCTCTGCCAGAATACGGGTCACCGCCGAAATCTGACGGGCAGACAACTTACGTCCGAGCAACGTGAGAATGTAACGGTTCTTGCCCTGCATGCTCACCCAGTCCTCATATTCTTTTGCTGTAATAGGGTAGAAACGGATGGTGACACCCAAAGACGATGCCTTGAAAAGCAGCTCTTTCATGATAAAGCCGGAATGTTGTTCTTCCGTCTTACATAAAATACCTAACGACAGGGTGTTATGGATATCGGCTTGTCCGATGTCAAGGATAGTTGCATCGTACTTGGCAAGAATTTCTGTAACCGAAGCCGTCAGTCCCGGACGGTCTTCACCTGTTACGCGGATCAGGATAAGTTCTGTACTTAATGGTTTCATAAGTTGTCTATTAATAGGATAACAAGCCACAAAAGTAAGGAAAAATCCCGCCTTTTATGCTAAATAACATAAAAAATTGCACTGAAAAAGTGAGAAAATCGCTTGTTTATTTGGAAGTTTCTTTAAGAATTACTTACCTTTGCACCCGATTTCAGAATTAAAGACTTTGAGTATCAATGAATTCCTCTCATTGCAAGGTCTGAGAAGATGACATTCCGGGAAGAAATCACTGCCAAAAAGGACAGTCCCGGATAGTATTAACCAAAATCGTGTTACATGAAATATGTAAAATGGATTTTTGTTGTATTACTAATTGGTTCCTTGACTTCTTTTGTAGAAAAAGACAAACCGACCGGCGGTTTGAATGTGGGTGACATAGCCCCGGACTTCAAAATCCAATCTATGTCTGCCGGGCAACCGTTAGCCGAACTTTCGGACATGAAAGGCAAATATGTGTTGCTTAGCTTTTGGGCAAGTTATGACGCGCACTCCCGGATGCAAAACGCGAGTTTGAGCAATGTGCTTCGTTCCGCTTCCCGCAATGAAAATGTAGAAATGGTTTCCGTCTCATTCGATGAGTATCAGTCTATCTTTAAGGAAACCGTTCGTAAGGACCAAATAGTTACGCCCACCTGTTTCGTGGAAACTAAAGGCGAGTCCTCCGGCTTATTCAAGAAATATCGCTTAGGTCGCGGATTTACTAACTATTTACTGGATGAAAATGGTGTGATTATTGCCAAAAACATCTCTGCTGCAGAGCTTTCGGCTTACTTGAATTAAGCGCTTCAATGCACAGCATGACAATGAAGGGATTAAAGAACCTGTAAGAAGAAAGTGGGGTTTCTTCCGACAAAGGCGGTCTGTCCGCCTGAAAAGAAAGAAGAACAAAACAAAAGAGGAAATGAATACAACAAAAAAGCCGTCCCGCACTTGTGGAAACACAAGAGCGGGACGGCTTCTTATTTTTTACACTATTCTGCGGTATGCTTTGACAGCAGCTTTCTACAGTTGCTTACTTCGGCGCTTTCTTATACAAATAGAATGCTATGAATGCATAAAGCAGGTTCGGTATCCATACCGCTATGACAGGCGGCACATTACCATTCACTGCAAATGTAGAGGCAATCGTCTGGAACAGGATATACGAGAAACTTAATCCCAAACCTATACCCAAGTGCAATCCCATGCCGCCTTTTGTCTTTTTCGAAGAAAGAGATACGCCAATCAGCGTCAGGATAAACGAGGCAAAAGACATGGCTATGCGTTTATGATATTCTATCTCGAACTCCTTGATATTGGCAAAACCGCGTTGCCGTTGCCGGTCTATGTACTCGCTCAACTGAGGGCTGGTGAGCATTTCCTGCTGGTTTTTCATTATGAGGAAGTCGGCAGGTTCCATAAAGAGAATGGTATCCAGCCGCTCTCCTTTAACGATGCTTTCGCGCATACCGTCCATTTCACGGATCATGTAGTCCTTCACCTTCCATTTGTGAACGGCTGCCGTATCGTAAGTAATGCTGCGTGCGGTAAGATGGGACACTAACTGCTTGTCCTTGAACTTATCGAGCGAAAAGCGGTAACCCGTTTTGCTGTAATCCTCAAAGCGCTCTATATAGGCAATGACTCCCGAATCGACCTCCAACTGAATATTGCGGGCTGTGGTGGACTTGCGGGGCTTATAGTATTTGTCCTCAAAATTAAGTCGCGTAACACTGCCTTTAGGAATGACATACGAACCGAGACAGAACGTAGTGATTGCGATAATAGCCGCCGACACCATATAAGGACGCAGCATGCGCTTAAAACTCATTCCCGTAGAGAACATTGCGATAATCTCCGAGTTCTCCGCAAGTTTGGAAGTAAAGAAGATTACTGCGATGAAGACAAACAGCGGACTGAACAGATTGGCAAAGTAGGGGATGAAGTTCATGTAGTAATCGAAGATAATGGCTTGCCATGGCGCTTCATGAGACATGAAGCGGTCCATTTTTTCATTAAAGTCGAATACTACGGCGATAGAAATAATCAGGGCTATGGCAAACACGTATGTTCCCAGGAACTTCTTGATGATGTACCAGTCCAACCGCTTGAGGAACTTATTTTTCCCGACAGGCAGCTTGATGTCTTTCAGCATCTTCCAGTCAATCTTTCTCATAATCTTGTCGATACACGTTGTACCATCATCGGTTTCCATGTAGAGAAATCACCGGCAATAATATGCTTGCGGGCTTCACCGGCAAGCCAAAGGTAAAATGCCAGATTGTGAATGGAAGCAATCTGCATGGCCAGCAACTCCTGTGCATGGAAGAGGTGGCGCAGATAGGCCTTACTATATAATGTATCTACGTAAGATGCACCGTCTGCCTCAATAGGAGAGAAGTCGGTTTCCCATTTCTTGTTACGCATGTTGATGATACCGTCTTTTGTAAACAGCATACCGTTGCGTCCGTTACGTGTAGGCATTACGCAGTCGAACATGTCAACTCCGCGTTCGATGCCTTCCAGAATGTTCACAGGTGTACCTACACCCATCAGATAACGAGGCTTGTCCTTCGGCAGTATCTCATTCACCAGCTCTATCATTTCGTACATCTTCTCCGTAGGTTCGCCCACAGCCAAACCGCCGATGGCATTGCCCTCGGCTCCTTTGGAGGCTATGAACTCGGCCGAGCGCTTGCGAAGGTCGGGATAAACACACCCCTGCACGATAGGGAAAAGAGCCTGATGATAGCCGTATTTGGGTTCCGTTTCATTGAACCGCGTGATACAACGGTCCAGCCAACGATGCGTCATTTCCATGGACTTCTTGGCATAGGCATACTCTGCATCACCCGGAGTACACTCGTCAAAAGCCATCATGATGTCTGCCCCGATGGTACGTTCAATATCCATTACCCTTTCCGGAGTGAAAATGTGTTTGCTTCCGTCGATGTGCGAACGGAACTCAGCACCTTCTTCACGCAACTTGCGGATACCTGCCAAGGAAAAGACCTGAAAACCGCCGCTATCGGTCAGCATCGGACGGTCGAAGTCGTTGAACTTGTGCAATCCGCCGGCTTTTTCAATAACATCCAATCCGGGACGCAAATAAAGATGATAGGTATTACCTAATATTATCTGCGCCTTTATATCTTCTTTCAACTCTGTCAAATGCACGCCTTTTACGGTTCCCAACGTACCTACCGGCATAAAGATAGGCGTTTCAATCTGTCCGTGGTCGGTGGTAATCAAACCTGCACGGGCATTTGTCTTGCTGTCTGTATACTGTAACTCAAATGTCATTCTTCTTACTTTTCTATCTTTTCTTTTTTAACGGACAAGTCAATGGCATCAGCTACCTTTTCATCAGTCAGCGCAATGGCAAACACTTCTTTTACGTCTTTCACATAGTGGAAAGTCAGTCCTTTCAGATAAATTTCCTGTATCTCTTCAATGTTCTTACGATTCTCGTCGCTGAGGATAATCTCCTTGATACCGGCACGTTTGGCAGCCAGAATCTTTTCCTTGATACCACCTACGGGAAGAACTTTTCCGCGCAGCGTGATTTCGCCTGTCATGGCAAGATTGGCCTTTACTTTTCTCTGCGTAAGTGCGGATGCCAGCGAAGTAGCCATTGTTATACCTGCCGACGGGCCATCTTTGGGGATAGCTCCTTCGGGAACATGAACATGGATATTCCAATTGTCGAAAATCTCTTCATCAAGATTCAGCAGCGAAGCATGAGACTTGATATACTCCAATGCCAGCATAGCCGATTCTTTCATTACATCACCCAGGTTTCCGGTCAGTGTCAAGCGACCGCCTTTACCGCGGCTGAGACTGGTTTCGACAAACAGAATCTCACCGCCGACAGCAGTCCATGCCAAGCCCGTAACTACACCGGCATATTCATTGCCTTGATATTTGTCGCGTGTATATTCGGGAGCACCCAGGAATTCGTACAAATCGCCCGGCTTGATTTCTGTTTTTGCGAAATAGCCGTCCGTGGCATATTGGCGAGCCGATTTGCGAAGAATTTTTCCAATCTTCTTTTCCAATTCACGTACACCGCTTTCACGGGTATAAGACTCGATGATTGCTTCCAACGTATTCTTTGGAATCTTGATATCGCTCTTCTTCATACCGTTTGCTTCCAGCTCTTTCGGAACCAAGTGGCGACGGGCAATTTCTATCTTTTCTTCGGTTATGTAGCCGCTTACTTCAATCAACTCCATACGGTCGAGCAACGGCCCCGGAATTGTGTTCAGATTATTGGCGGTAGCAATGAACATCACCTTCGACAAGTCATAATCCACATCCAGGAAGTTGTCGTGGAACGTAGTATTCTGTTCCGGATCAAGCACTTCGAGCAGAGCGGAAGAAGGGTCGCCCTGACGGTCGGCACTCACCTTGTCTATCTCGTCCAATATAAATACGGGATTGGAAGAACCGGCTTTAACCAGACTCTTGATAATACGTCCGGGCATTGCTCCGATATACGTCTTGCGGTGTCCGCGTACTTCCGCTTCATCATGTACGCCACCCAAGGACATACGGATATACTTCCGCTTCAAAGCAGCCGCTATAGAGCGCCCCAAAGAGGTCTTACCCACACCCGGAGGACCATACAGACAGATGATAGGCGACTTCATATCTCCTTTCAGCTTCAATACGGCAAGGTGCTCCAATATACGCTCTTTTACCTTCTCCAAGCCGTAATGGTCTTTATTCAACGTCTTCTCTGCATTAGTCAGGTTCAGATTATCCGTTGTATAAACGCCCCACGGCAAACTCATCATAGTCTGCAAGTAGTTCAGTTGCACACTGTAATCGGGCGATTGCGGATGCATGCGCTCCAACTTATCCACTTCTTTCAGGAATGTACTTTTTACTTCTTCATTCCATTTTATGGTTTCAGCTTTTTTGCGCATTTCTTCCAGCTCCTGCTCCTGGCTGCCACCACCCAATTCATCCTGAATGGTTTTAATCTGCTGTTGCAGGAAATATTCGCGCTGTTGCTGGTCTATATCCTCGCGGGCGCGCATTTGGATAGACTCCTTGATCTCGGCAAGCTGCACTTCCCGATTCAAAATCTCAAGCAAACGATAAGTGCGGGCACGCAATGCGTCAATACGCAGCAACTCTATCTTTTCATCCTTCTTCAAGGGCAGATTGGTACAGATAAAATCTACCAAAAACATCGGGTTATTAATGTTTTTGATGGCAAATGCAGAGTCTTGCGGAAACATTTCCGAGGATTTTATGTAACGCACGGTCAAATCCTTACATGCTTCTACCAATGCCTGAAATTCCTTGTCATCTTTAGCAGGTATCTCTTCATTGAGGGTAGTTACACGCCCTTTCAAATAAGGAGCCACTTCCATTATTTCTTTCAACTCAATGCGTTTGGAACCTTGCAGAATAACAGTCGTTGTCTGATCCGGCATTTCCAATACACGGACAATCTTGGCAACCGTACCGATTGTATGCAAGTCCTCAAGTACAGGCTCCTCCGTATCAGCGGCTTTCTGACACACTACAGCTATATATGAACTTTTCTTTTCTGCCTCACGCACCAATTTTAAGGAAGACTTTCTTCCAACGGATACCGGCATAAACACACCCGGAAACAAAACCATGTTCCGAAGAGGCAATACCGGAAGGATTTCATCAACCTCAATATCCATCAATTGTTCTTCATTCCCCTCAAAATCAGCAATTACAGAAAATGCATTTTCATTCCTATCTTCGATATCACTAAAGTAATTTCTTTTCTTCATTTCATTCTTTTTAGTTTATGTCATATTGGCAGGCCAATAAGGCGCTTGCAAAGTTAGCTATTTCTTCTGTATAAACGGGTGTCCTTTCTTTAAAAAGACAAAAACGATGCCAAAATTGCCGTTATTTTGTCGGCTTTGATTATTTTTGAGTCCGATTAACAAAGACAAATATGCCGAATCCTTATTTTCAGTTCAAACAATTTACCGTCCGACACGACAAATGTGCCATGAAGGTAGGTACAGACGGGGTGTTATTAGGAGCGTGGGCTCCGGTTCAAGATGTTAAACGGATTCTTGATGTAGGAGCGGGTAGTGGCTTAATATCCTTACAATTAGCACAGCGTAATCCGGAAGCGGTAATTACCTCTGTCGAGATAGATCCGGCAGCGGCGGCACAAGCCCAAGAGAATATTCAATCGTCCCCCTGGAGCAATCGGATGGAAGTTGTATGCTGCGACTTCCGCAAGTATCACCCGGAAGATAAATTCGACCTGATCGTTTCCAACCCGCCTTATTTTGTTGACGCCCTGAGATGCCCTGACAATCAGCGCTGCATGGCACGGCACACGAGTGAGCTGAACTATGAACTTCTTTTTGGGCATTCGGCGCACTTATTATCGGAACAGGGAGTTATAAGCATTATCATTCCGGCCGAAGTTGAAAGAACAGTGATTGATACGGCCTGGAAATATAATTTTCATCCACATCGCCGTTTGCATGTTTTTACCAAACCCGGAAAACCTTGCCGGCGCGTGTTGCTGACTTTCGGCCGGCAAAGCATATCATGTATTGAGGACAGTCTTTACATAGAAGGAGAGAAACACGAACAATTTACCCCGGAGTACATTGCGCTGACCAAAGACTTTTATTTAAAGATGTAATGTTCTTGATAACTCATAAAGAATAAAGAAAGTCTCTATGGATAGTAGGAAAATGTATTGCCAACAAATAGTCCGGCTACTATTCTTAATTCGTTAAACAGTTATTGCCCTTGCGTCAGACATCTGTTACTCTTGCGTTAGACGGTTGTTTAACGAAAGGGCAACAGATGTCTGACGAATTATTATTTGCAGTCAAAGGCAGTAATAAATGCGAAATAAGGTCTAATGGATTATTGTAACCCGCCATAATTTATACATAGCAACAAGAACCCCTTAGGGTTAAACATCCCCTGAACCACGAAAATTATAGTCGAATCGGATTTCTACGGGTCAATGTAAAAACCTGAGGGGTAAATTTATAAATTGTTATCTTTGTCTCCAAATTCATAGCTTATGGAATTAAACGGTTATCGCCTTCTTCTTCCTGAAGGCACTTTAGATTACTTTGATCTTGTTGATGTGAAGGAAAGCGTAAATGAAGTTGTGATCTACCTTGAGGAGAAAAATATCGTTCCTGAGAAGTATACAGCTCAGGATACTGAGAGTAAAGGCTTTTATGCTCCTGTTATTGTTCAGGATTTTCCTCTTCGTGGCAAGAAGGTCTTCCTTAATATTCGTCGTCGTCGCTGGCTCTTAAAGAAGCATAATGAGTATATCTCCCGTAACTGGCGTATGGTGGCTGAAGGTACTCGTATGACGCAGGATTTTGCGTCTTTTTTAAAAGAACTGTATTGATAACTATCCGATCAGTTGCAAGCTCTTAGGTGTTTTATATGGAGTTGACGGGGATTTATTGGAGCGTCAATACCGTAACCATCTAAGTGGTTATCTCCATTGGGACCAACTTGTTCATGCAGAGGATTGGCTACTATTCGAAAAGAATATCGGTGCTTATATCTGTATTGATGAGGTAGCCCTCTCGCGTGGGGAACTCTATACTGTACTGACCAATAAAGAAGCTCACGGTGGTAAAGGCAGTATGATTGCCATCATTAAAGGTACGGACGTTCATACGGTCACTTCTGTCCTGCTTAAGCTATCCCGTCGCCGCCGTTACCAAGTGCGCGAGATAACCTTGGATATGGCTCCTAACATGGAGCAGATTGCACGCATCTGCTTTCCTGCGGCCAAACGTGTTACCGATCGCTTTCACGTACAGAAGTTAGCTTATGAAGCTGTGCAGGAGATGCGTGTAAAAGCTCGCTGGGAGGCTTTGGATGAAGAGTCCACTCAGATTGCTTATGCAAAGGCCTGTGGAAAGATGTATCATGCACCTGTTTTCGCTAATGGAGATACAAGAAAGCAGTTGTTAGCGAGAAGTATTTATCTGCTTTACAAGAAGGAATCCTTATGGACTCAGTCTCAAAGAATACGGGCTGAAATTCTTTTCAAGGAATATCCCGATATAAAGAAAGGATATTATCTGTCTATGCAGTTAGGCTTAATCTATCATCAGTGTAAGTTTAAGGATATTGCTTTGACAAGGCTGGCAAGGTGGTATGATGAAGTAGATAAATCAGGGTTCCTCACCTTTGGAAGGGTCGCACGTTCTATACAAACACATTATCTGGATATAATCAATTTCTTTGAAAGGAGGGCAACCAATGCCGCAGCAGAGTCATTCAATGCTAAAATCAAAGCATTTAGAGCACAGTTCAGAGGAGTAAGAGATAGAGCTTTTTTCTTATATAGACTTGCTAAATTATATGCTTAAATATAAAATCCCTCAGATTGTTACGTTGACCCCATTTCTACGTTAAGCCGTCAATACAACCGCCCAATCGAGCAACAAAAAAGGAGCTACATTTTACTGTAACTCCTTGATTCTTATCAGTCGGGGTAGCGGGATTCGAACCCACGACCCCCTGCTCCCAAAGCAGGTGCGCTAACCGGACTGCGCTACACCCCGAGTGCTTTACTTCTTAAAAGCGAGTGCAAAGGTAAAATCTTTTTTGATATAGACCAAATATTTTTATAACTTTATCTGAAATAAAATTATAAATATCTGAAATACAATATACAGGAACGGTTAATTATTCTCTGCCTCTTTGATACATTCTCTTTTATATCTATTTTTGTAGAAATAATCTTAATAAGATCAGAGAATATGAAGTTGACTAAACCTTTTTTATTTGTTTCCATTATCTTGTTGGGATGTGCTTCCTGCAAAAATAAAGCCGGAACTATGGAACAAGAAAATGCCGAGCTCGGCACAGAAGAGATTAACGATTCCGTACATCAAGCACAAGGCATAGTCATGGATGCTGCCATGAATGGGTTTACAAAGGACTATTAATAGGAGATACATTAGAGGTTTCATACACGATCACCGAAGATGAGCCTGGCATTAATATTGCATCTGCCATAACGAAAATACATTGACTCACTTTTAAAAATATATAGTATAAAAAGACTTTTATTGGCAACCGCCGTATTGGTTATTGCAATGTCTGCTTGTAATGAAAAGAAAAGCAAGGACTCTATCATTGACTCATGGATAATGCCTATCGAAGGGCAACCGGGAAAAATGCAGAGTATCAAACTGGAAGAGGGTGGAGATGCCTCTTCCATTAATATGGCTACACTGGTATACAAATATTGGGAGCAACGGGGAGATGAACTTTATCTCACAGTAAAAAGCATTGGCAACGGTATGGAAATAGAGAACCATTATTTCATCCTTGCAGCAATAGCCAGCAGTACCCCGAGCGCAACGCCCAAGATAGCGGCAAACAAAACTCTTACCTCATCCGGCAACAAGAAAGTAATGGTATGAGCCGGATACCAGAAAAAAGGAATCGTTTTCTTAAAAACAAAATTCCATTGCGTATCCCAATTAAGATGCGTAATGATACGCGCCATCGGAATAGGGGTAATAAGGCTGCGGAGCGAACCGTCACAATCCAGAATGTGTGTATCCGTTATCTTATGAAATGTCATAAATACAGGAGCAAAGATTGTGTTCATGGCAACAGATACAGCCAAAGCAATCCATAACTTGTCCAAACAGCAATCGCCGTTAATTATCGCCGAAGCATCCGCCATCCCCATATACTCCATGAACTGCGGCACACCTTTAGAAAATACAATCATCGCCATATTGATTCCCATGCCTAAGATACCCCATACGACCGCACGGGAAAGCACTCCAAATCCTTTTCTGTTATATACTCCGGCACTGATGCGAAGCCCCAGCATCTCACCTAAAGTAGCAAGCACTCCGAATTTCAAGAAACTCATTACCATACCATGTGCGGCATTGAAAGACTTATACCAGCCGTAAACTGCATCACTCACGAAAAAAGGTAAGAAGATTACGATTAGGATGAAAACGAAAAGGAAATCTTGCTTTTTCATTCAAATGTTATGCTTTTCATTAATAATAACAGCAAACATACTAAAATAAAACCAATATCAAAGCAATCGGATAAGTAAAGTCAATAATTTGAAGCAAAAGTACATTTTATTCTTTTATTATAAAGAAAAGAGGCAGAATTCAAATGGAATCCCGCCTCTTTCTGTAATTTGGAAATGCAACCTCTTATTGCTTGTTTTTCATATATTCATCAGCTTTCTCCTTAGCACGGGCTACTCGTTTTGCCGTATCCGGATGAGATGAAAACATCTTTTGGAATTTAGATTCTTTGGGAGCGTCCGCTGAAAGTTCCAGCAGTTTATTCAATGCATTATACATGGCATAAGGATCCAAATTATGCTTTATAGAAAATTCAAAACCGTAATCGTCCGCTTCCGTTTCCTGCTTCTGCGAATATTGCGCACCAGCCAAGGCTTCCGCCATAGCTCCCAACTCGGAGTCGGTCAGCTTTGACACGGTAGAACTCGCAGCACCCGCAGCATTCTTCACGGCAGAACGAAGATATGCGCTCTTCATTGCATCTTTGGAGTCCGTATGAATTACGTGACCTATCTCATGGCCTACTACAGCCATTACTTCATCATCCGTCATAATATCCATTAATCCGGCGCAAATACGTACGCTGCCGTCACCGCAGGCAAAAGCGTTTACGTCAACCACTTCATAAACCCCAAAATTCACTTTCAAACCATCCACTTCTTTGATATGTCCGGTCAGTTTCTCCAGACGCTTGCCATATTCCGTATCAGGCTTCGTCAAAGGATTGTGAGTATCCATCCATTGCATATACTCCCTGCTCATAGCTGCAATATCAGCATCCGAAAGAGTTATAGCTTTAGCAGCATCCGTACCGGCTTGAACAACCTTACCTACATTTATTTTCTTACCACCAATTTTAAATTGCGCATAAGCAGTTGTAGTACAAGTCATTCCACATACAACAGCAGTAAAAATCAGAATTTGTTTTTTCATGTTGTTTGGTTAGTTTAAATGGGTTTATAAAAAGAAAGCCGTTTAACCGATTCACGATTAAACGGCTTTTATCTTTGCTTCAAATTGTTCCTTTACTTGATTATCCCCAATTCCCTAAAGCATTTTGTCAACTTCTCAACTGCATAATCCACTTGTTCTTTAGTATGGGTAGCCATTAATGCCACACGTACCAATGTATCCTGAGGAGCGCATGCAGGCGGTATAACCGGATTGATAAAGATGCCTTCATCAAAAGCCATCTTCGTTACGACAAAGGTCTTTTCCGTATCACGCACATACAAAGGTATAATGGGCGACTCTGTTTCACCAATCTCAAAACCTGCATCACGGAAACTCTTCAATGCATAGTTAGTGATATCCCACAGACGTTGGATACGTTCCGGTTCGGATTTAATAATGTGCAGTGCTTCACGAGCCGCTGCCGTTGCCGCCGGCGTACTACTTGCCTGGAATATATAAGAGCGGGCATTGTGGCGCAACCAGTTGATAACCTCCTTGTCGCCAGCAATAAAACCACCGATAGAAGCCAATGACTTGCTGAATGTTCCCATTATCAAGTCAATATCTTCGGTTACTCCGAAATGATCGCATACACCGCGGCCTTGCTTACCGAATACACCTAATCCGTGAGCTTCATCCACATAAATGCTGGCATTATATTTCTTTTTCAGACGAACGATTTCCGGCAGGTTGGCCAAATCGCCTTCCATTGAGAATACACCATCTACAATAATCAGTTTCACCGCATCCGGTTCGCACTTCTGAAGCTCTTTTTCAAGGTCTTCCATGTCATTGTGCTTATACTTTAACTGTGTGGCGAACGAAAGGCGGCGTCCGTCTACAATAGAAGCGTGGTCGCGGTCATCGCAGATGATATAGTCACCACGTCCTACCACTGCGGGAATAATGCCCTCGTTCACAGTAAAACCGGTAGAAAAACAGAGCGCTTCGTCTTTTCCTACGAACTCGGCCAATTCTTTTTCCAGTTCAACATGTATATCAAGAGTACCATTCAAAAAGCGGGAACCGGCACACCCTGTACCATATTTTTCAGTGGCAGCTATCGAAGCGTCAATGATTCGCTTGTCATATGTCAGTCCCATATATGCATTTGAACCGAACATCAGAACTTTTTTGCCATCCATCATTACCTCTGTATCCTGATGGCTGTTAATCGTGCGGAAATACGGGTATACCCCTTTTGCCATAAATTGTTGCGGCAAATCATATTTCGCGAATTTGTCTTGCAGTAAACCCATGAAATGTCTTTTATATAATGAATATTAATCCTATTAAAAACAAGTTCTTAAAAACAGGGGGCAAAGATAGCAAAATATGTTGTTATCTGTTTCATTTACTCTAAAAAATCTGCCCTAACTCGTTTTAAGAGATTCATATGGTTAAAATTTAAAGGATTTATATTACTTTTGCATGAAGAAATTTCCTATAGTAATATCCGTTTAAATGGACGATAGTAAAAAGAAAATATCATTTATAATAAACCCCATATCCGGTACTCAGGGTAAGGAGCAAATATTGAAATGGCTTGATGAAAAGTTGGATAAAAGCCGGTATATACCGGAAGTAATCTATACGGAACGGGCGGGGCACGCAGTTGAAATAGCCGCCCTAAAAGCTAAAGAAGAAGCTTTTGCCGTTGTTGCTATCGGCGGAGACGGAACTATTAATGAAATAGCACGTTCACTGGTACATACCAAAACTGCATTGGGAATCATTCCATGCGGTTCGGGAAACGGGCTTGCACGCCATCTGCAAATCCCTATGGATGCCAAAAAAGCAATCAACATCATTAACGAAGGATTGATAGACATTATTGACTATGGCAAAATCAATGATGTTCCTTTCTTCTGTACCTGCGGGGTAGGGTTCGACGCATTTGTCAGCCTACAGTTTTCCAAAGCCGGCAGGAGAGGTCCGCTCATATATCTGGAGAAGACATTGCTTGAAAGCCTAAAATATAAACCGGAGACATACGAATTGGAAATGGATGGCAGCACACTGCGATACAAGGCTTTCCTGATAGCATGCGGCAATGCCTCACAGTATGGGAATAATGCTTATATCACTCCGCAAGCCACATTAAATGACGGATTGCTGGACGTTACAATTCTGGAGCCTTTTACCGTATTGGATGTACCGGCATTATCATTCCAGTTGTTCAACAAGACTATCGACCAGAATAGCCGTATAAAGACTTTCCGCTGTAAGACGCTCCGCATCCATCGTTCCAAACAGGGGGTTATACATTTCGATGGAGATCCGATGATAATGGGAGAGAACATCGACGTAAACATAATCAAAAGAGGATTGCAGGTCATTGTGCCCAAGAATGTGGAAAAAGATTCCTCGAATGTATTGCAGCGTGCCCAGGACTACATCAATGGCTTGAAACAAATAAACGAAGCCATTCTGGAAGATATTACCCATACAAACAGAATGATATTGGATAAAGGCAAAGAACAGATTAAAAAACTTAGAAAGAACTAACGCCTTCTGCAAGAGAGCCGGAACAGTATGGAAGATTGGTATTTTTCTGTCCGGCTATTATATAAAGTCGCTTTTTAAAAATAAACTTATCTGTTTTGATACGTCTGTAATATGTTTTATGTATTTTTGCACGATATTTATCCGTTTTTAGCAATGGTACATCTCTGATGTTGCATCGCCAAACAGTAAACAGTAAATTGTAAAATAGTAAATAATAAGATGTATAGATCACACACCTGTGGAGAATTGCGTATCTCCGACGTTAATAAGCAAGTGACGCTGGCAGGTTGGGTACAGCGCAGCCGTAAAATGGGCGGCATGACATTCGTAGACCTCCGCGACCGTTACGGAATTACCCAATTAGTGTTTAATGAAGAAGTAGATGCCGAACTTTGCGAACAGGCCAACCGCTTGGGCCGTGAGTTCGTAATTCAAATAGTAGGAACGGTCAACGAACGTTTCAGCAAAAACAAAAATATTCCTACGGGAGATATCGAAATCATCGTATCGGAATTGAATGTGCTGAATTCAGCCTTAACTCCTCCTTTTACAATTGAAGACAATACAGACGGCGGTGACGATATCCGTATGAAATACCGTTATCTGGATTTACGCCGTGCAGCAGTACGCAAGAATTTGGAATTACGCCATAAGATGACTATTGAAGTGCGTAAATACCTGGACAGCAAAGGATTCATTGAAGTAGAGACTCCTCTTCTCATCGGTTCTACACCGGAAGGTGCACGCGACTTTGTCGTTCCTTCACGCATGAATCCGGGACAATTCTACGCATTGCCGCAAAGCCCTCAAACATTGAAACAGTTGCTGATGGTTTCGGGTTTTGACCGTTACTTCCAAATCGCAAAATGCTTCCGCGATGAGGACCTCCGTGCCGACCGTCAACCGGAATTTACACAGATCGACTGTGAAATGTCTTTCGTACAGCAGGACGATGTAATCGAACTTTTCGAAGGTATGGCAAAATACCTCTTCAAAGAACTGCGCGGTGTTGAGTTGACCGAACCGTTCCAACGTATGCCATGGGCAGATGCTATGAAATATTACGGTAGCGACAAACCTGATTTGCGCTTCGGCATGAAGTTCGTAGAGTTAATGGATATCATGAAAGGTCATGGCTTCTCTGTATTTGACAATGCCGCATACATCGGCGGTATCTGTGCGGAAGGCGCTGCAAGCTACACCCGCAAGCAACTGGATGCCTTGACCGAGTTCGTAAAGAAACCGCAAATCGGAGCCAAAGGAATGGTATATGCCCGTGTAGAAGCTGACGGCACTGTGAAATCAAGTGTCGATAAATTCTACACGCAAGAGGTGCTGCAAGAGATGAAAGCCGCTTTCGGTGCAAAACCGGGCGATTTGATTCTTATTTTGAGCGGCGATGACGTAATGAAGACCCGCAAGCAACTGAATGAGCTTCGCCTTGAAATGGGTAACCAATTAGGCTTACGCGACAAGAATAAGTTTGCATTGCTTTGGATAGTTGACTTCCCGATGTTTGAATGGAGCGAAGAAGAAGGCCGCCTGATGGCTATGCATCATCCGTTTACCCATCCGAAGGATGAAGATATTCCTTTGTTGGACACAGATCCTGCAGCCGTTCGTGCCGATGCTTATGATATGGTATGTAACGGTATTGAAGTCGGTGGCGGTTCGATCCGTATCCATGACGCTCAATTGCAGGCCAAGATGTTTGAGATATTGGGATTCACACCGGAAAAGGCTGAAGAACAATTCGGTTTCCTGATGAATGCCTTCAAGTTCGGCGCACCTCCTCATGGTGGTTTGGCTTACGGTCTCGACCGTTGGGTAAGTATCTTTGCCGGTCTTGACAGTATTCGTGACTGCATTGCGTTCCCGAAGAATAATTCCGGTCGCGATGTTATGCTGGATGCACCTTCGGTTATCGACCAAAAACAATTGGACGAGCTTAACCTTATTGTAGAGGTAAAAGAATAAAAACAAGAGAATAGGAGAGAGTGAAAGAGTCCACACGTATTTGCCGTTTTGCAGTAATCGGTACATTAAACGCCTTGATAACAGCAATCACCATCTGGGTAATGATGGATGAGTTGGACATTAATTACATGCTCTCCAATGTCACTGCATATATACTGGCACAGACTCATAATTTTATCTGGTGCAAGTATTGGGTATTCCCAACAGAAAAGAAGAGCAACACTTGGCGGCAAGTGTTGCTCTTTTCCATAGCTTTCGGAATGGCTTATTGTGCGCAATTCCTTTTCCTCATCGGCTTGGTAGAGGGATTGAACTGTAATGAATACCTCGCCCAGTTCTTAGGATTATTTGTATATGGCGGAGTCAACTTCCTGATGAACAAAAAAGTTACATTTAAATAGAAGCGCTCCTTTCTTCGGAACTTGCCTGATTTTTATTCAGCATGCTTTTGAGAATTCTTTTCTTATAGAATTCAAACAAACCCTCAGTCTAAAAAACGTTTTGTCAATCCCTCATAGGCGTCAATTCTGCGATCGCGCAGGAATGGCCACCAACGGCGGACATTCTCCGAACGTTCCAAATCCACTTCCACCACAATATTTTCCGGCTGCTCATTGCCTGCCTGTGCCAAAAACTCACCTTGCGGTCCAACAACAAAACTGTTCCCCCAAAATTGGATGCCATTTGTTTGCATAGAAGGATCTGGCTCGTGTCCCACACGATTTACCGAAATAACCGGGAGTCCGTTTGCTACGGCATGTCCGCGTTGCGAGATTATCCATGCGTTGAGTTGGCGGACTTTCTCATCATCAGTATCGCTGCTTTCCCAACCGATGGCGGTAGGATAAATCAATAATTCAGCTCCTTTCAGCGCCATGAGACGTGCTGCTTCGGGATACCACTGGTCCCAACAAACCAAAACGCCCAATTTTCCCAAAGACGTTTGGATAGGTTCGAAGCCCAAATCTCCGGGAGTGAAATAAAACTTCTCATAATAGGCCGGATCATCAGGGATGTGCATCTTGCGGTATTTCCCGGCAATGCTACCGTCACGCTCAAACACAACGGCCGTATTATGATACAGTCCCGGAGCACGCTTTTCGAACAATGAAGTTACCAATACTATGTTGTTGGCAGCCGCCAACTCCGAATAGAAACCGGTCGATGGTCCGGGAATAGGTTCTGCCAAATCAAACAGTTGTGTATTCTCCGTCTGGCAAAAATAGAGTGAGTTATGCAACTCCTGCAACACCACTAATTGTGCACCATGAGCAGCACACGATTCGATACTCTTGGCCAGATTCATCAGATTAATGCGCATATCCGCCACATTGGCCTGCTGAATAATACCGACTTTTATTTTTCTCATAATCTATATTTCTTTTAAATGTTTTTTATAAATATCCCACAAAAAACGAAATTGATAACTTTCATACCTTTATCTGATTACTCCTATCGGATATTGCATCGTGACACAATGCAGCGAGCCATGTTGTTTTATCAAAGCACGGCAGTCTACACCTACAATTTCATGCTTGGGAAAAGCCATTTGCAACACCTCTTTGGCATGCATATCATTCTCCGGCTGGTTATATGTGGGATATAACACTGCATCATTCATTATCAAGAAGTTGGCATACGTAGCCGGCAGCCTTTCGCCCTCCGCTTCTATCTTATCGGCCATCGGCAATGCCAACAGTCTATAAGGTTCTCCGGCAAGTGTCCGGAACGTTTTAAGCTGTTCTTCCATTCGGTGCAGCTCCTCATAATGCTCGTCATTCACGTCCCTGCACTGCACATAGGCAATCGTATCCGGCGAACAAAAACGGGCAAGCGTATCTATATGACTGTCCGTATCATCTCCGGCCAGATAACCGTAATCCAGCCAAAGTACCCGTTCAAGATGGAATGTAGACCGAAGATACTCCTCAATCTCCACCTTATTCAACTGGCCGTTACGGTTAGGCGACAACAGGCATTCTGAAGTGGTAAGCAATGTTCCCATGCCGTCACTCTCAATGGAGCCGCCTTCCAGCACAAAGCCCAAACGGTTTATATACCGGCCTTTTAAGATTTCGGCTTCAACAGCCCGACGTGTAATTTGATTATCTTTATCCGAAGCAAACTTCAGTCCCCAGCCATTAAAAGTAAAATCAAGCAGAGACGGACCGTCCGTATCTACCATAGTGACAGCTCCATGGTCGCGTGCCCAGGTATCATTCGTTTCACATTTCAGGAAGCGAACATTATCCATATCCACTGTCGCGGAAATTTGCTTTCTTACCTCTTCAGGTTCCGGAGTTACAATCAACAGCAACTCCCGCTTGGCTATCTCGGAAGCAATGGCAATAAAACATTGCTGCACTTCTTCAAGCATATAGGCCCAATCCGTATCCGCATGAGGCCATGTAAGCTGTACGCCACTCTGCAATGCCCACTCCGCCGGCAGGTGAGGAGCGCGCGTTTCCACTTGAAAGGTCATGTTCTTACCGAAACGCACCTGACAGTCCTTTTCGGCAGCTCCGCCCAATGGAATTCCAACAAAATATCCCATATCAATTCTAAGTTATTTAATTCGTCAAGTAAGATAATGAAGCCTGAATACCGATGCTCCCTAATCTTAATTTACGCAAAGTTCTATTCTGCATTTCTAAAGTGCCACTTTAGAGTTCTGAAGTTCAACTCTACGCCGCTAAAGTTCAACTTTACGTTTCCCGTTCTCAACTTCAGATTCGGCAATGCATTTTATTTCTTTTCTTCCTTAGGCTTCCTGTCAAAGAACGGGTTCTTGGAAGAGGCACTGACCGGAATGGCGAATACAGTCTTGCAATCTTTCAGCCAGTTCATTCGCTGTGCGGCCAGTCCGGCAGAGAACATTACCCGGGTATCTACCCGCATGTCGGCAGCCGTGGCACAAGCGGAGCCGACGGCAATCCCCACATCAACCGTATTCAAGGCACATGGCACACCCTCCGTACGCCCGGCACAAGTAGGAAAGCCACAATGACCGCAGTTCAATCCCTGCGCCTGCTCGCGCGTACCTATTATAACGACACATTCTGCCTGCAGGACATTTGCCGCATCACGCAGAAAGAACTTCATACCCAGTTCTTCTGCCATAGCATTCATTTTTTCTGAAAGCTTTTTCAGGTCTTCTCCTGTAACCAGTGCTGCTTCTATTACATCTACACCTTTCCCTTTAGGAGCTGTGCGTGCGGCAGTCATCATTTGCCTTGCCACGCCCAGCACATGTTCATGGCGGCAATCCCGTTCGTTCTGTATCATACTTTTTCTCCCGAATTAATTAGTGACACAAAGATAAAAGTATAAAGTTATGTATGCAAATCTTTTTTCCTTACCTTTGCAACTAACGACTAAAGAATTTATTTATGCTACAAATAGAGGATGCCAGTATTGCATACGGTAATGATGTGCTATTCTCCAACTTCAACCTGCAATTGGAGAGGGGAGAGATTGCCAGCATTTCCGGCTCGTCGGGGTGTGGAAAAACATCTCTTCTCAATGCCATACTGGGATTTACTCCATTAAAAGAAGGACGTATTACGGTCAATGACATCGTATCGGATAAAAACAGCATAGACCTTATTCGCAAACAAATAGCCTGGATTCCACAAGAATTGGCACTACCGTTAGAATGGGTAAAAGACATGATACAACTGCCTTTCAGCCTGAAAGCCAATCGAGCCACACCGTTCTCCGAAAGGCAATTATTCAATTGCTTTGAAGAATTAGGTTTGGAAAGAGAGCTATATTATAAACGTGTAAATGAGATATCCGGCGGCCAACGCCAACGTATGATGATAGCTGTAGCTTCCATGACCAACAAGCCGTTAATCATTGTGGACGAGCCAACTTCGGCACTCGATTCGGGCTCTACGGAAAGAGTTCTTGCCTTTTTACGGCATCAAACCCGAAAGGGAACCGCCATACTGGCGGTATCGCACGACATGGGTTTCGCCAAAGGATGCGACAGACATATAATAATGTAATAAACCTGATAAAAATAAAGCCATGAGTTTTGCCGGATTTGTTTTTGATATGATACGCCGTGATAAGGAGAACCGTAATTTACGCCTTCTTCGCCGGGAACGTCTCAACGAGCGTTTGGATAAAATGCACAAAGGGTGCGGCATGCCCCACAACACAACCGCAGAAGATATGGAGAAAATAACCAGACTTACCCGGCAAAAGGAATGTTCCGAACAGAAACATACTGTACGCATGATGCTGATTGTTATGGGAGTTTGCATTATTATTGCATCTGTATTGGTTTTCCTATTTACCCGCTAATTCAAAGTATTCATGGGAACTATCGACATATCATACCTCAGCCTGGGTATCGGACTGCTCTTGTTGTCAGTCCCATTATTCTATATATGGAAATTCAAGACCGGCCTGCTACGTGCAACCCTTATCGGTACGGCACGCATGATTGTGCAGCTTTTCTTCATCGGCATTTATCTGAAATACCTTTTTCTTTGGAATAATCCGTGGATTAATTTCCTGTGGGTAATCGTCATGATACTCGTAGCTTCGCAAACGGCACTGGCGCGTACACAACTGAAGCGCAAGATACTGCTGATACCTATATCCGTAGGTTTCCTATGTAGCGTAGTATGCGTGGGGATGTATTTTATAGGAATCGTGTTGCGTCTTGAAAATGTATTCAGCGCTCAATACTTCATTCCTATTTTCGGCATACTGATGGGAAACATGCTATCCAGCAATGTTATAGCCCTGAATACCTATTATAGCGGATTGAAACGCGAGCAACAGCTTTACCGCTATCTGCTTGGCAACGGGGCTACCCGTACAGAAGCGCAGGCACCGTTTATCCGTCAGGCTATTATCAAGGCATTCAGTCCGCTCATCGCCAATATCTCCGTCATGGGCTTGGTGGCGTTTCCCGGAACAATGATCGGACAGATATTAGGGGGAAGCAGTCCGAATGTCGCCATCAAATATCAGATGATGATTATGGTTATCACATTTACGGCATCCATGCTTTCGCTGATGATAACCATTTCACTGGCTTCGCGTAAGTCTTTCGACGCTTATGGAAAGCTACGGCCGGTCATGGTAGAAAAAAAAGGTAAAAGTAAGCCGTAATTCGCTACTTTTTCATATCTTTGCAACCAAATTTTCTACTGATAATGAAAATTAAGGAGATAGTAAGCGCCCTTGAACGGTTCGCGCCTCTGCCATTGCAAGACGGATTTGATAATGCCGGCCTGCAAATCGGATTGACAGATGCGGAAGCAACAGGGGCTTTGTTGTGTCTTGACGTTACTGAAGCCGTGCTGGATGAAGCGATTGCGTTAGGATATAATCTTGTGATATCGCATCATCCGCTTATTTTTAAGGGTTATAAATCCATTACGGGAAAAGATTACGTGGAGCGTTGTATCTTGAAAGCTATCAAGAACGACATTGTTATCTATTCCGCCCACACTAATCTGGATAATGCGCCGGAAGGAGTGAATTTCAAGATTGCCGAAAAAATCGGATTGAAGAATGTACGTGTACTGGAAGCTAAGGAAAACGCTTTGCTGAAATTGGTAACATTTGTTTCCGCAACCCGGGCGGAAGAAGTACGCACAGCATTGGCATCTGCCGGATGCGGATGTATCGGCAATTATGATTCGTGCAGCTACAATGTGGAAGGCGAGGGGATGTTCCGTGCTCTTGAAAGCGCCAATCCTTATTGCGGAAAAATCGGCGAGCTGCATGTGGAAAAGGAGACGCGCATCGAAACCATTCTGCCGACTTACCGGAAAGCAGAAGTTATCAAAGCGTTACTTGCCGCACATCCGTACGAAGAACCTGCATTTGATTTATATCCGTTGCAGAACTCCTGGCAACAAGCCGGAGCAGGCGTTATCGGCGAATTGGAAACTCCGGAAACCGAGTTGGAGTTCCTAAAGCGTATCAAGAAAACCTTTGAAGTGGGTTGTCTGAAACACAACAAGCTCACCGGGCGGGAGATACAGACCGTTGCCTTGTGTGGCGGTGCAGGAGCTTTTCTCATGCCGCTTGCCATACGCAACCGTGCAGACGTTTTCATCACGGGTGAAATAAAGTATCACGATTATTTCGGCCATGACACGGATATCCTGCTGGCAGAGATAGGGCATTATGAAAGCGAACAATATACAAAAGAAATATTTTATACAATAATCCGGGATTTATTTCCTAATGTTGAAGTACAACAAAGCAAGATAAATACAAATCCCATAAAATACATGTAATTAAAATGGCTAAAGAAGCAAAAAAAGATCCCCAGGAATTGACAGTGGAACAGAAATTGAAAGCCTTGTTCCAGCTACAGACCATGTTGTCTAAAATTGATGAAATCAAGACGTTGAGAGGCGAGCTTCCTTTGGAAGTGCAAGACTTGGAAGATGAAATTGCCGGTCTGAGCACCCGCATCGAAAGAATCCAGTCGGAAGTTGCCGATTTGAAATCTGCTATCGCAACGAAGAAAGTGGAAATCGAAACCGCAAAGGCTTCTGTAGCCAAATATAAAGAGCAGCAGGAAAATGTGCGCAATAACCGCGAGTATGACTTCCTGAGCAAAGAAATCGAGTTCCAGACCTTGGAAATCGAACTCTGCGAAAAGAGAATCAAAGAGTTCTCTGCCGATGAAGAAGTAAAGTCTCAGGAAGCCGCAGACAGCACCGCTGCCTTGGAAGAAAGACAAAAAGACCTTGAAGTAAAGAAGAATGAGCTGGACGAAATCATCTCCGAAACCAAACAGGAAGAAGAAAAGCTGAGAGACAAAGCCAAAGAACTCGAAACTAAAATAGAGCCGCGTCTGCTTCAATCCTTCAAGCGTATCCGCAAGAACTCACGCAACGGTCTGGGTATCGTTTACGTACAGCGCGATGCTTGCGGCGGCTGTTTCAACAAGATCCCGCCCCAAAGACAACTGGACATCCGTTCACGTAAGAAAATCATCGTTTGCGAGTACTGCGGACGTATCATGATTGACCCGGAACTGGCAGGTATTGCTCCGGAAGTGAAAGAGGAACCGGTAAAGGAAAAGACAACAAGGAGCAGAAAGAAAGCAGCAGACGCTGAATAAATTCCGCAAGAATCGCGATAAACAAATAAAGGTTTAGGTTGTTATCAATCCCATAAAATAACAACTTAAACCTTTTTTTATGACTCTAAAAGCTTGGAGCAGTACATTGCTCATTCTATGTTTCTCTTTTGCGGCATGGGCGCAAAAAGGCAATAGCTACTTGGAAAAGCCGCTTCCGCAAGGCTGGGGAACCGGCACTGCCCATACCATTCCCGGAGACGATAATCTGTTCGGCAGCCAAATACAGCCGGTAGACGATAAATGGTGGAAAGCCTTTGGCGATCCGATGCTCGATTCGCTGATAGCAACGGCATCCGCCGGGAATTTTTCGGTGCTTTCAGCCATAGACCGTATGGATATGGCTAAAGCCAATTGGCGGATAGAGCGGGGGAGTTTCTTCCCTTCCGTTTCCCTGAATGGCGGATGGGCACGCCAACAAAGCAGCGGCAATGTAAGTGAAGCACCGCAATCCATAACCGGGGCATACAGCGCCTCGCTCAATGCAAGCTGGGAACTGGATATATTCGGCAGTATCCGGCAACGGGTAAAAGCGCAACGTGAAAATTTTGCCGCCAGCAAGGAAGAATATACCTCTGTCATGATATCGCTATGCGCGCAGGTAGCATCGGCCTACATCGGGCTGCGTGAATTACAGCAGGAATTAAAAGTGGTCATCCGCAATTGCAATACGCAAGCCGCAGTGCTTGAGATTACCCAAGTGCGCTACAAGACCGGATTGGTTTCCAAACTGGATGTGTCTCAAGCCAAGTCTGTATATTACAGTACCAAAGCGTCTGTTCCCCAACTGGAGGCAGGTATCAATCAATACATCACCACTCTGGCCATTCTGCTCGGAACTTATCCCCAAGACCTTCGTCCCACATTGGAACAGAACGGCAAACTTCCCGACTATATGGAACCTGTAGGCATAGGTATTCCTGCCGACTTACTGCTCCGTCGTCCGGATATCCGGCAGGCCGAACGGCAAATCAACGCACAGGCAGCCCTGCTCGGTGCCTCTAAAAGCGATTGGCTGCCGCAGGTTTTCCTAAAAGGTTCCGTAGGATATTCTTCCCATGACCTGAAAGATTTCACCAAACGGAACAGTATGACGTTTGAAATAGCGCCAAGCCTCAGTTGGACACTCTTCAACGGTACAAAACTGGTTAATGCCACCCGGCTGGCACGTGCGCAATTGGACGAGTCTATCCATCAGTTTAACCAAACCGTGCTCACAGCCGTACAGGAAACAGACAATGCCATGAACGGCTACCGCAATTCCATCAAGCAGATTGTAGCCCTGCGCGAAGTATGCAATCAGGGAGAGGAGACGTTGAAGCTGTCATTAGACCTCTATAAGCAGGGGCTAACCCCTTTTCAAAATGTTCTGGATGCCCTTCGTTCATTGCTGGCTTATCAAAACCAACTGACGCAAGCACAAGGAAACTCACTGCAGGAACTCATCTCTCTCTATAAAGCATTAGGGGGAGGGTACGGAAACATCATTTCAGGATTATGATTTTAGGTACATCAGCCGCAAATCATAAATAAACATATATAATATATACATACTCAACTGAATTTAAACTGAACCATATATGAAAAATCAAATGTACATCGCCCTGCTTGCCCTACCTTTGTTGGCAGGATGCGGGAATAAAAAAGAAACGTCGCATGCAATGCCCGTACCGGAAATCAGTGTAGCCCGCCCAAGTGTGCAAAACATTACGCTTACCAAAAACTATCCCGGCTATCTGACTTCTGAAAAAACAGTGGATTTAGTGGGCAGAGTCAGCGGAACGTTGCAGACCATAGCCTATGCACCCGGCAGCCGGGTACGCCAGGGGCAGGTGCTCTTCCAGATTGAGCCTACTGTTTATCAGGATAATGTGAGGCAAGCGGAAGCCGCTTTGAATACGGCACGTGCCAATCTTGAATATGCACAGAGTAATTATGCGCGTATGCAGGAAGCAGCAAAAACAGATGCCGTCAGCCAGATACAGGTATTGCAATCCAAGTCGGATGTAGCTACTTCGCTGGCAGCGGTAAGCAATGCCGAAGCTGCATTAAATACGGCACGGACCAATTTGAGCTACTGTACGGTACGTGCCCCGTTCAACGGAACAATCAGCCGCAACCTTGCAGATGCAGGAAGCTATATAAACGGCAGCGTACAACCTGTAACTTTGGCCACTGTCTATAAAGACGATCATCTGTACTCTTATTTTAATGTAGCCGACAATCAATGGCTTGCCATGTTATTGCAGCAAGGAGACAGCATTCCCAAACAGGTTAACGTCAGCCTGGGGAAAGACGGCATACTGAATTACCCGGCACAGTTGGATTATCTGTCGCCCAATGTAGACTTGAACACCGGGACGCTGAATATCCGTGCCCGGCTGGATAATCCCAAAGGAATCTTGAAGAGCGGGCTTTATGTCAGCATCACGCTGCCTTACGGAAAACAGAAAAACGCAATCCTGATACCCGATGCTTCTATCGGCACAGACCAGTTGGGTAAATACGTGTACGTAGTCAACGACTCGGACATCGTACACTACCGTCACATCGAAACAGGACAACTGATAGGTGACAGTCTGCGCCAGATAAAACAAGGACTTTCCCCGCAGGAGCGGTATGTGACGAAAGCCCTGATGAAAGTCAGAAACGGCATGCGGATAAATCCCGTTCAATAATCCACACTGTATATATAACCATTCAAAACCAAAGAATCATGTTTTCAAAATTCTTCATAGACCGTCCCATATTCGCAACCGTACTGGCACTGCTCATCGTCGTAGCGGGACTGGTCACACTGGGTATTCTGCCCATTGCGCAATATCCGGACATAACACCTCCTACGGTGCAGGTGAGCGCCGTTTATCCCGGAGCCAATGCGCAGACGGTAGCTCAAACCGTCGGCATTCCTATCGAACAGCAGGTCAACGGAGTGGACGGAATGCTTTATATGTCGTCCAACTCATCCTCATCGGGGGCGTATTCGCTCACTGTCACTTTTGCAGTAGGCACAGATATCGACATGGCCACCGTACAGGTACAGAACCGCGTCAGCGTAGCACAGTCATCGCTGCCTACTCCCGTAGTAGTGCAGGGGGTTACGGTGCAGAAGCAGTCCAGCAATATCGTTATGTTCCTGACCATGAAGTCCGACAACAAAGATTACGACGGTCTTTACCTCAGCAACTATGCCAAACTGAACCTCGTAGACCAACTGACCCGCGTGCCCGGTGTGGGTGCAGTCAACGTAATGGGAGCAGGGGACTATTCCATGCGTATCTGGCTCGACCCTGCCGCCATGCGCATCCGCAATCTCTCACCGGCTGATGTGTATCAAGCCATTCAGACGCAGAACGTAGAGGTCAGTGCCGGCAACGTAGGACAACCCATCGGAAATGAGAACAAGAATGCCTATCAATACAGCCTGACTGTAAAGGGGCGGCTCACTTCACCCGAAGAGTTCGGTAACATTATCCTCCGTACGGAAAGCGGCGGGCGGATTCTCCGTCTGCGTGACGTAGCCCATATAGACCTGGGATCGGCATCTTACAGCGTTGTTTCCCAACTGGACGGAAAGCCTACGGCTGCCATCGCCATCTACCAACAACCGGGCAGTAATTCACTGGATGTATCGACGGGCGTCAAAGCGAAGATGCAGGAATTATCGCAGAATTTTCCGGCAGGTGTACAATATAATGTAACGCTCGATACAACAGACGTTATCCATGCATCCATCGATGAAGTAATGGTAACTTTCTTTGAAACAACGCTATTGGTAGTGCTTGTAATCTTCCTTTTTCTGCAGAATTGGCGGGCTGTCATCATTCCTTGTATCACAATTCCCGTTTCACTGATCGGTACGTTGGCAATCATGTCATTATTCGGTTTCTCTATCAATACTTTAACGTTGTTCGGGCTGATATTGGCGGTTGCCATCGTGGTGGACGACGCCATTGTGGTCGTGGAAAACTCCACACGTCTGTTGGATACGGGACGGTACACCGCCCGGCAAGCCGTAACCGAAGCAATGGGAGAGATTACAGGCCCCATTGTGGGAGTAGTGCTGGTGTTGCTTGCCGTATTTATCCCTACCATGCTTGTCAGCGGGATTTCGGGACAATTGTACAAGCAGTTTGCCTTGACCATTGCTGCCAGTACCGTGCTAAGCGGCATCAACTCACTGACGCTGACGCCCGCACTCTGCGCATTGATGCTCCAGCCCACCAAACCCTCGAAATTCCCTCTGTATAAAGGCTTCAACCGTCTGTATGACAAGACACAAGGAATGTATGACAAAACAGTGGGCTATCTGCTGCAAAGACCTTTTGCCGCAGTGATTTCATACGCTGCATTTACGATAATCGCTGTGTTGCTGTTCGTTAAGTGGCCCTCTACTTTCATACCGGAAGAAGACGACGGATATTTCCTCGCTGTTGTGCAACTTCCACCTGCATCGAGCCTGGAGCGCACGCAAGAGGTGGGGAAACAAATAAACGCTCTGCTCGACACCTATCCCGAAGTAAAGGATTACATCGGCATATCCGGCTTTTCCGTTATGGGTGGCGGAGAGCAGAGTAATGCCGCTACCTACTTCGTAGTCCTGAAAAACTGGGATGAGCGTAAGGGGAAAAAACACACGGCAGCGGCCATTGTCGATCGTTTCAACATGGAAGCCTATGGCATTCAGGAAGCTGAGGTCTTTGCAATGGTTCCGCCTGCCATTCCGGGGCTGGGCGCTACCGGCGGACTGCAACTGCAATTGGAAGACCGTAACAATCTCGGCGCCACCGAAATGCAGCGTGCCGTGGAAACTTTAATGGAAAATTACCGCAATTATCCGGCTTTGGCATCCGTCAGCAGCCAGTATCAGGCCAATGTCCCCCAATATTTCCTGAATATAGACCGCGACAAAGTGCAATTGATGGGCATACAGTTGAACAGTGTTTTCACGGCTTTAGGGTATTATATGGGAGAAGCCTACATTAATGATTATGTACAGTTCGGACGTATATATCAGGTGAAGCTGGGTGCTGGCGACCGTGCCCAACGTATTATCGACGACGTCCTCAAGTTAGGCGTACCCAATGCTTCGGGAGAAATGGTTCCTTTCTCTTCCTTCACACAGATAGACGAGCAACTGGGTATGGACCAAATCAACCGGTATAATATGTACTCTACCGCATCCGTCACCTGCAATGCAGCCCCGGGAAGCAGTTCCGGAGAAGCCATCAAGCAAGCGGAAAACTTGATAAAGACCCAACTCGGCAATGAATTCGGCTATGAATGGACTTCCGTTGCCTACCAGGAAACGCAGGCAGGAACCACCACTACCGTAGTCTTTATCATGGCGTTGTTAGTGGCCTTCCTTGTACTTGCCGCACAGTATGAAAGCTGGACAAGTCCGGTGGCAGCAGTAATGGGAATTCCGGTGGCATTACTCGGCGCAATGCTGGGTTGCTATGTGATGGGAACTCCGGTCAGCATCTATACGCAAATCGGTATAATCCTGTTAGTGGCGCTATCCGCCAAAAACGGTATCCTGATTGTGGAGTTTGCACGCGACTTCCGTGCACAGGGCAACAGTATCCGTGACGCCGCGTTCCAGGCAGGACATATCCGGCTTCGTCCCATTCTGATGACCTCATTGGCGTTTGTATTGGGAGTTATGCCGCTTCTGTTCGCCACAGGGGCGGGAGCGGGAAGCCGCGTCGCCCTTGGAGCGGCAGTAGTATTCGGTATGGCGCTGAATACATTGCTGGCAACGGTCTATATTCCCAACTTCTATGAGCTGATGCAAAAGCTGCAGGAAAAATTCGGAAAGAATAAGGGCAAATAAGGAAATGCAGTTTTTCTCTTTAAATTAATTTCATACATTTGTTGACTCGAACAAATGTATGAAATTAATAATATGAAGCTTAGATATACTTTGATAGGCGTGTTGTGTTTCAGCATAAACATCGTTCTACAAGCACAACAGCAGGCATTGGAAGGCAAAATTGCCGGTTTCCTTAAAGGGAAGAAAGCCACGGTCGGCGTAGCCGTACTGACAGACAAAGACGAAACCATACTGCACAACAACAAGGTGCACTATCCGCTTCTGAGCGTATTCAAATTCCATGTAGCCCTGGCCGTATTGGATAAAATGAACAGAGAGGAAATCCCATTGAAACATATTGTTCATGTAAAAGCTTCCCAATTACAGCCAAATACCTACAGTCCGCTGCAGCAAAAGCATTCCGGTCAAGACCTGGATATATCATTGGGAGAGCTTTTACAATACAGCATCTCGCTAAGCGATAACAATGCCTGCGACATCCTCATAGAATATGCCGGTGGAATAGGGCATATTCATCAGTACATCAGGAAATTGGGCATCAATGATTTCAATTTGTCCGAAACGGAAGATTCCATGCACCGGAATCCCCAAAAGGCATACGCCAATTGGAGCACCCCTTCTGAAATGGTACGGTTACTGAAAATGGCCGATGAGAAAAATTTATTCGCCCCCGTGTACCGGGATTTCCTTTGGAAAACTATGACAGAAACAGCCACAGGAAGCAACAAACTAAAAGGCTTATTGCCTTCCAATACGGTTGTGGGGCATAAAACCGGTTCTTCCGATCGTAATTTGAAAGGCGTGAAGATGGCGGATAATGATGCCGGAATAGTAATCATGCCCGGTGGCAAGAAGTATTATATCGCTGTCTTCGTAACGGACTCAAGTGAAACGGACGAAGAGGATGCCGCTATCATCGCACACATTTCCCGGATGGTATACGATGAAATGAAGTAGGAAAGAGTGGGGGAAGTGCATCTTTTTTGCTATCGTGTTTACATGGTTGCCGTTCTTTTCAATCCCCTCAGGAAGGTGTTCTGAAAGGGGATGTAATGAGTTAGGGAATGAAAGGCATTCACTCCCTGCCTCATTGCCTTTCATTCCCTGATTCATTACGGTTCATTCAGCCGGTAAAATCAGAGGCTTGCGTAGTCTGGAATATCTTGTAAAAAAGTATAACTGTTCTGTTCGTAATCCATACGGCAGCAATAATGCCGGATACCGTTACTTACTATCAGATAGTCCACTTTCAACACCATGTTGTAACGGGTAATCTGGTCGAAGACCTTCTGAGTGATTTCCACCTCGGGAGCCTTATATTCCACAATCATGCGTGCCGTAAGGTCACGCCTGTAAAGAACTGTATCGCAGCGCTTTTTAGTACCGTTCAACTGCACCTGCACCTCATTTGCCATCAGTGCCTGCGGATAGCCCTTATGCGTCATGAGAAAATGTACGAAATGCTGCCGCACCCATTCTTCCGGGGTCAAGGCAACATATCGGCGGCGGATAACATCGAAAATACTTCTTTTTCCATCCCTTGTAATAATCTTGGCTTCAAACGCCGGCAGGTTCAGTGAGAACATTCTATTTTAATTTCTTGTTTTTACTTTTTTATTGTATTTTTGTGAGTTAAATAATCGTTCCCTAACGGTTTTACGGAACAAATTTAATGAAATCTTATGAAAACAAAAGAAGAAATCGTAGCTAATTGGCTGCCCCGTTACACAAAACGTAACCTGGAGGATTTTGAAGAGTATATTCTGTTGACCAACTTCAACAAGTATGTCGAAATTTTTGCCGAAAAATTCAATGTTCCCATACTAGGCAGGGACGCTAATATGATTTCGGCCAGTGCGGAAGGAATAACGATCGTAAACTTCGGAATGGGAAGCCCCAACGCCGCCATCATCATGGACTTATTAAGTGCCATTCAGCCCAAAGCATGCCTGTTTTTGGGCAAGTGCGGAGGCATCGACAAGAAAAACAGGATAGGGGATCTTATCCTTCCAATCGCCGCTATCCGCGGTGAGGGTACTTCAAACGACTACTTCCCGCCGGAAGTTCCTTCACTGCCGGCTTTTATGCTGCAACGTGCCGTTTCTTCCGCCATTCGCGACCATGCCCGCGATTACTGGACCGGTACTGTATATACCACCAACCGCCGTATTTGGGAACACGATGAGGACTTTAAGGAGTATCTCAAAAAAACCCGTGCCATGGCAGTCGATATGGAAACGGCAACCTTGTTCAGTTGCGGCTTTGCCAATCATATCCCCACCGGAGCTTTGTTGCTGGTGTCCGACCAACCGATGATTCCGGAAGGCGTCAAAACCGATAAAAGCGATAACATAGTAACCCAAAACTATGTAAAGGAACATGTTGAAATCGGCATTGCATCTCTGCGCATGATTATTGATGCGAAGAAAACCGTAAAACATCTGAAATTCGACTGGTAAAACCAAGAAATATGGCCAAGCAAGAAATTACGTGCGATGATATCCTAAGAGAACTGAAAGCTGGGCAATATCGTCCCATCTATTACCTGATGGGCGAAGAACCGTATTACATCGACCTCATCTCGGATTATATAACGGACAACGTACTGAATGAAACTGAAAAAGAATTCAACCTCACCGTTGTATATGGCGCAGATGTGGACGTGGCTGCAATTATCAATGCAGCCAAACGCTATCCCATGATGTCCGAGCACCAAGTGGTAGTAGTGAAGGAAGCACAGAACATACGCAATATAGAAGAGCTTTCCTACTACCTTCAAAAACCCTTGCTATCTACAATATTGGTAATATGCCACAAACATGGCGTATTGGATAAAAGGAAAAAACTCGCAGCTGAAATAGAGAAGTCGGGCATACTGTTTGAGTCCAGGAAAGTGAAAGAATCCCAACTGCCGGTATTCATCACATCCTATATGAAACGTAAAGGAATAGACCTTGAACCGAAAGCCACTTCCATGCTTGCCGACTTCGTAGGGACAGACCTCAGCCGCCTTACCGGAGAACTGGAAAAACTGATTATTACACTTCCAAAAGGTCAGACACGTGTCACCCCCGAACAGATAGAACGCAACATAGGAATCAGCAAGGATTATAATAACTTTGAACTCCGCAGCGCCATCGTGGAAAAGGATGTTCTAAAGGCTAACAGAATAATAAAATATTTTGAAGAAAATCCGAAAACCAATCCGATTCAAATGACTTTATCTTTACTTTTCGGATTCTTTTCCAATCTGATGCTAGCCTATTATGCCCCCGAAAAATCAGAGCAAGGCATCGCAGCATTCTTAGGTCTGAAGAGCCCGTGGCAGTCCCGCGAATATCTAAATGCCATGAGGATGTACAATGGAATAAAAACCATGCAGATCATCGGAGAGATACGATATACAGATGCCAAGTCTAAAGGAGTAGGAAACCCTTCCTTAAACGATAGCGACCTTTTACGGGAATTGGTCTTTAAAATCCTGCATTGATTTTCTCATTCCATATCTTTTTAATAAAAGAAGAAAATACGAAAATGATTCATTTATGTGTCATTTTATCATATTTAGGGGGATTTTCCCCCTTTTTTTCTATTATCATGATTTATCCGGCAATTAAATATACACATAATATACTATAATACAGTATAATACATTCAAAATAAGCCTCTGAGAATCGTTTCTTTTCAATCATTCGGGTATTTATATTGAAATAAAGCAAAGAATTTATTGTTGACCTTCATAAAACTGATAACATAGAGTCGCTTCCCAATTTTGTCACCAATTTTCTTTTAGAATCGAGTATTACTTTACCAGGATTTATAAACCGGATAGAGGAATAGTTGTACTATACAACTATGAAGCATTACCAATGTAATACACAGTATTCACAAATGTATATATTACAAAGCTAAACATATTACATGTATACATAATAGATGATTAACACTTTTGTAAATAGGGGTGTTTACGTCTATTATATACATTATTACATCTTTATCCCGTGAGCAGTTAACAACATATTAATCATAGTATATATCATTATAAATCTGATATATATAACTATTTATTAGACTTTTAAATTATAAATATAAGAAATAGACGTCAAAACATTTGTAATCTCTGTAATACTCCTATTACAATACAATATATTAAACTGTAAATCAGCATAATAATGTATTTTATTAAAGCTAATATTAGAGATGTTTTTCATGAAAAATAACCTCTTTACAAATATAAGCTTGACATAAGTAAATTTGCCGAGTACGATTGTAAATTTTAAAATATTACACTCATAATTTGCTTTTGTAAATCCTATTATTTACTTTTGTAATCGGATTTAAAGACTTATACAATTGTAATAATATCTACGCCATGAGTATAAAGGATAGATTTAAGATGATAATGGACAGGGAGCAGTTAACTGCTGGAGCATTTGCCGAAAGTATAGAAGTAGCTCAAGCCACTATTTCCCATATATTAGCCTCCCGTAATAATCCAAGTACAGAAGTTATTCTGAAACTTCACAAGCGGTATAATGACATCAACCTTGAATGGCTGCTAACAGGAAAAGGAAACATGAGCAATAATTCTCCATCCGTTGAAAACAACGGATTCGACTATCCTTTATTTGCTGACAATCCGGAAAATCCGTCCAATGAGCCAAGCACTCCGGAAAATCGCAAGGAAATCGCGTTAGAAGCTCCAGTAAATACGCCTAAAGAGATTGTAAAACAAGAGATTATCTATAAAGAAAGACCACCTAAAAAAATAACAGAAATAAGAATTTTCTTTGATGATAATACTTATGAAACATTCAAACCGGAAAATTAAGAGGCAACTACGGCTATTTGCACAAATTCCCGTATCTTTGCAGTCAAAAGATAATCCTTCTTTATAGATAATATGAAAAAATATATTTTAGATCTGACAGTGACCGAGAACGTCCGACTGCATGCCAATTATGCGCTGCTGAAATTGACTTCCCCGTCCCTGCTCCCGGAAATGCTTCCGGGACAATTTGCCGAAATTCGCGTAGACGGTTCACCCACTACTTTCCTGCGACGCCCTATCTCTATTAATTATGTAGACAAACAACGGAATGAGGTGTGGTTTCTAATCCAACTTGTAGGAGATGGAACCAAGCGATTAGGAGCGGCAAAACAAGGAGATATAATCAATGTGGTACTTCCATTAGGAAACAGCTTCACAATGCCTGAAAAGCCCTCGGATAAGCTCTTATTAGTAGGTGGCGGCGTAGGTACAGCACCGATGTTGTATTTAGGCGAGCAATTGGCGAAAAACGGAAGCAAACCCACCTTCTTATTAGGTGCCAGAAGCGATAAAGACTTGTTGCAATTAGAAGATTTTGCTGCCTATGGAGATGTATATACCACCACGGAAGACGGCAGTCATGGCGAAAAAGGATATGTCACCCAACATTCTATATTGAGCAAGGTGAACTTCGAACAAATATATACCTGCGGTCCTAAACCAATGATGATGGCTGTAGCCAAATATGCCAAAAGTAAAGGCACTAATTGTGAAGTGTCTTTAGAAAACATGATGGCATGCGGCATAGGCGCTTGCTTATGTTGTGTGGAAAATACCACAGAAGGTCATTTATGCGTATGTAAAGAAGGTCCGGTTTTTAATATAAACAAACTATTATGGCAGATTTAAGTGTAAACATTGGTGAATTGCAAATGAAAAATCCGGTGATGACAGCATCCGGAACTTTTGGATATGGTGAAGAATTCGCCGATTTCATCGATATATCGCGAATAGGTGGTATAATTGTAAAGGGAACTACTCTTCACAAACGTGAAGGTAATCCGTATCCGCGTATGGCAGAGACTCCATCAGGTATGTTAAACGCTGTGGGACTGCAAAATAAGGGTGTACATTACTTTGTTGAACATATCTATCCGCGTATCAAGGATATAAAAACCAATATGATTGTGAATGTTTCAGGCTCTGCTATCGAAGATTATATGGAAACGGCTGCAATCATTAATGAACTTGTAAATATTCCTGCCATAGAATTAAACATATCCTGCCCTAATGTAAAGCAAGGTGGAATGGCATTTGGTGTCACAGCCAAAGGAGCGGAGGAAGTGGTAAAAGCCGTACGCTCAGTTTACAAAAAGACACTTATCGTAAAACTGTCACCCAATGTTACAGACATCACAGAAATAGCACGTGCTGCTGAAAATGGCGGTGCAGACAGCGTATCACTCATCAATACCTTGTTAGGAATGGCTGTAGATGCAGAACGCAGACGTCCCATCCTTTCCACGGTAACAGGCGGCATGTCCGGAGCAGCAGTGAAACCTATTGCACTCCGTATGGTATGGCAGGTTGCTAAGGCAGTAAAAATACCGGTCATAGGTTTAGGGGGCATCATGAATTGGAAAGATGCTGTGGAATTTATGCTCGCAGGTGCCTCTGCCATTCAAATCGGTACTGCAAACTTTATTGATCCGGCAATCACCGTGAAAGTTGCAGAAGGTATTGATGACTATCTGAACAGACACGGATATAAGTCAGTTAAAGAAATAATCGGTGCACTTGAGGTATGACGAATAACAAAGCATAGCCATTCGCAAACTATTTTCATAAAAAAGGACATTCAAACTGAATGCCCTTTTTATTTTTATTTACATCTTACAGATTACTCACCTAACAAATCCGGACGTAATTTCCGAGTTCTTTCCAATGACTGTTGCAGCTCCCATTCCTTAATTTTAGCCTCATGACCGGATAGTAAAATTTCCGGAACTTTCCATCCTTTGTAATCAGCCGGGCGCGTATAAACGGGAGCAGCTAACAGATTATCCTGAAAAGAATCGGAAAGGGCCGATTGCTCGTCAGAGATAACTCCGGGAATAATACGTACAATAGCATCAGCCATAACGGCCGCCGCCAGTTCGCCACCAGTCAATACATAGTCTCCGATACTGATTTCCTTCGTTATGAGATGTTCGCGGATACGGTAATCAATTCCCTTAAAATGCCCGCAAAGAATTATAAGATTTTTAGCGAGAGACAGCGTATTAGCCATAGGCTGGTTAAACTGTTCACCATCCGGAGTCGTGAAAATGACCTCATCATACTCCCGTTCGGCTTTCAAAGCATTGATGCAGCGCTCTATAGGTTCTATCTTCATAACCATTCCGGCAAAACCACCAAAAGGATAATCATCCACCCGACGGTATTTATCTTCAGTATAATCACGAAGGTTATGAATATGTATTTCTGCAAGCCCTTTATTTTGAGCACGTTTCATTATAGAGCAATTGAAGAAGCCTTCAATCATTTCCGGCAGAACAGTAATGATATCAATACGCATATATTTTATTTTTTCCGCAAAAATAGTGTAAGTTAAGAGTAAAAGCAAAAAATATTCGGGAGAAACCCGTATTTTTGTGTCCAAACTCCAAAATCGTTATGACAGTAAAAGAAAAGATAGACCAGCTACGCGCCGACTTACATCGGCACAACTACAATTATTATGTATTGAACGCTCCCGAAATATCAGACAAAGAGTTCGATGACAGGATGCGCGAATTACAAGAGCTTGAAAAGGAACATCCCGAATACCAGGACGACAATTCGCCTACCATGCGCGTAGGAAGCGATTTGAATAAAAACTTCACACAGGTAGCCCATAAATATCCCATGCTCTCATTGGGAAACACCTATTCGGAAAGTGAAGTGACAGACTTTTATGACCGGGTGAAGAAGGCTCTGAACGAAGACTTTGAAATATGCTGTGAATTGAAATACGACGGCACATCCATTTCACTGACCTACGAAAACGGCAAATTGGTACGTGCCGTAACCCGTGGTGACGGTGAAAAAGGTGATGATGTAACGGATAATGTAAAAACGATCCGCACGATACCATTAGTGCTCCACGGCAGCTATCCTGAGTCGTTTGAAATCAGAGGAGAAATATTAATGCCCTGGGAAGTGTTTGAAGAACTGAACCGGGAAAAAGAAGCGCGTGAAGAACCGCTTTTCGCCAATCCGCGCAATGCAGCTTCCGGTACTTTAAAGTTGCAAAATTCCGCTATTGTAGCCTCACGCAAGCTTGATGCCTATTTGTATTATCTGTTAGGAGAAGAATTGCCCTGTGACGGACATTATGAAAATTTACAAGCAGCAGCCGGTTGGGGATTTAAAACCTCGGAACACATGAAAAAGGCTCATAGCCTGGAAGAAGTATTTGAATATATCAGATATTGGGACACCGAACGAAAGAACTTGCCGGTAGCAACAGACGGTATTGTTTTAAAAGTCAACAGTATGCGCCAGCAGAAAAACCTCGGTTTTACCGCAAAATCTCCCCGATGGGCTATAGCATATAAGTTTCAGGCAGAACGCGCCTTGACTCGTTTAAACAAGGTCACTTATCAAGTAGGACGCACCGGAGCCGTAACTCCTGTTGCCAATTTAGATCCGGTACAACTGTCCGGCACTATCGTGAAGAGGGCTTCTCTGCACAATGCCGATATTATTGAAGGGCTGGATTTACATATCGGAGACATGGTTTATGTAGAGAAAGGTGGAGAAATCATTCCTAAAATTACGGGAGTAGACAAAGACGCCCGCAGCATGCTTATCGGTGAAAAAGTGAAATTTATCACTCACTGTCCCGAATGTGGCAGTAAACTGATACGATACGAAGGGGAAGCAGCCCATTATTGTCCTAACGAAACATCCTGCCCACCTCAAATTAAAGGTAAGATAGAGCATTTCATTAGCCGTAAGGCAATGAATATAGATGGCTTAGGCCCGGAAACCGTAGATATGTTCTACCGTTTGGGACTAATCAAGAATACGGCAGATTTATATCAGCTCACAGCAGATGATATTAAGAACCTGGACCGTATGGGTGAAAAATCAGCGGAGAATATCATCAAAGGAATCGAAGCGAGCAAAGAGGTTCCATTTGAAAGAGTGCTCTTCGCTTTAGGCATCCGTTTTGTAGGCGAAACTGTAGCCAAGAAAATAGCCAAGTCTTTTAATGACATAGACGAGCTGGAAAATGCCAACCTCGAAAAACTGATAAACATCGATGAAATCGGGGAAAAAATAGCACAAAGCATTCTGACGTATTTCGCAAATCCATTGAACTGCGAGTTGATAGAACGTTTGAAATCCACCGGATTACAGCTCTATCGCAGAGAAGAAGATTTAAGCGGATATACGGATAAGTTGGCAGGACAATCCATTGTCATAAGCGGTGTTTTCACACATCATTCACGAGATGAATACAAAGAGCTGATAGAAAAAAACGGTGGAAAAAATGTAGGCAGTATCTCTGCCAAAACCAGTTTTATTCTGGCGGGCGAGAATATGGGACCCGCCAAATTGGAAAAAGCTCATAAATTAGGGATAAAGCTCATGAGCGAAGATGAGTTTCTGACACTCATATCCTAACAAATTTCTACAAAAAGCTTTTTTATGGCTTATATTTGTATGGTAAATTGAAAAAAATCGTACTTTTGCGAGTCGTTTAATTAGAGATTACTTTATAATACTCATGATACAGACTAGATTGAAAGGAATGGGGGTAGCGCTGATTACTCCATTTAAAGAGGATGAAAGCGTTGATTACGATGCATTGATGCGTTTAGTAGACTATCAGCTCCAAAACAACACTGATTTTTTATGCGTACTTGGCACTACAGCAGAAACTCCGACGCTGACTGAAGAAGAAAAAAAGAAAATCAAGAAAATGGTTATCGAGCGCGTGAATGGGAAAATACCTATTCTGCTTGGAGTAGGTGGAAATAACACTCGCGCTATAGTAGAAACTCTGAAGAATGACGATTTTACCGGAGTGGATGCCATTCTTTCTGTTGTTCCTTATTATAACAAGCCTTCCCAAGAAGGGATTTATCAGCATTATAAAGCGATTTCCGAGGCTACCGACCTTCCGATTGTACTTTATAATGTACCGGGACGTACCGGAGTAAATATGAAAGCCGAAACAACCTTGCGCATCGCACGCGACTTTAAGAATGTAATAGCAATTAAAGAAGCATCGGGAGATATCAGCCAGATGGATGACATCATAAAAAATAAACCCGCCAATTTTGACGTTATTTCAGGCGATGACGGCATTACCTTCCCTCTGATTACCTTAGGAGCCGTTGGTATCATCTCGGTCATAGGAAATGCCTTTCCGCGTGAATTTAGTCGTATGGTACGTCTGGCATTGCAAGGAGATTACTCAAATGCGCTGACCATCCACCACAAATTTGCAGAATTATTCAAATTACTCTTTGTAGACGGTAATCCAGCCGGAGTAAAAGCCATGTTGAATGCAATGGGAATGATTGAGAACAAACTTCGCCTACCATTAGTGCCTACCAGAATCACGACTTTTGAAGCAATGCGGAAGATATTGGATGAATTGAATATTAAATGCTGAGTACAAATCTTATTTAGTATATATGGAAGAGATGTGTCAAAATTGACACATCTCTTTTTTTATGTAAAGTTCGGGTCAATGTAAAAACCTGAGGGGTAATATTTGTAAAAATCCTATCTTTGCATAAAACTAACTCAGAAATCTTATGGACAACAACGGCTACCGTCTCCTTCTTCCTGAAGGGACATTGGATTATTTCATCATCTCGGACGTAAAGGAAAGCGCATCGGAAATAGTGATTTATTTAGAAGAAAAGAATGAAGTTCCTAAAGAATACGCAGGAATGAAAGTTGAGAGCAAGGGTTTTTACGAACCTGTTGTGGTTCAGGATTTCCCCATACGCGGCAAGAAGCTTTTTCTGAACGTGCGCCGGCGCAGGTGGGTTGTCAAGGATGAGAACCGTTACGTGAGCCGTGACTGGAAACTGGTTGCCGGTGGTAGCCGTATGACGCATGAATTTGCGTCTTTTTTAAAAGAATTATATTGATAAGCTGCCGGTGGGCTGCAGGCTGTTGGGAACGCTGTTCGGGGTCGACGGGGAACTGCTCGAGCGGCAATACCGGAATCACCTGAGCGGTTATCTCTGTTGGGAGCAGCTTCCTCATGCCGAAGAATGGCTTCTTTTCGAGAAGAACATCGGTGTTTATGTGGGACTGGATGAAGTCTGCCTTTCCCGCGGAGAATTATATACCGTGTTGATAAACAAGGAGAGAAAAGGCCGTTCGGGCAGTCTTATCGCCGTTGTGAAAGGAACAGATGTAAAGACCGTGACCTCCGTACTGCTCCGTCTTTCCCGCCGCAGACGCTTTCAGGTCAGGGAGATAACCATGGATATGGCTCCGAACATGGAGCAGATCGCCCGCCTCTGTTTTCCCGCCGCACGCCGCGTCACAGACCGTTTCCATGTGCAGAAACTCGCTTATGAGGCGGTTCAGGATATGCGCGTTAAAGCACGTTGGGAGGCTTTGGACGAAGAATCTGTTCAGATCGCCCATGCCAAAGCCTGCGGGAAGATATATCATGCGCCGGTCTTTGAAAACGGTGATTCACGCAAACAGCTTCTTTCGAGAAGCATTTACCTGTTATATAAGAAGGAATCCTTGTGGACGGAATCACAGCGCGTACGCGCCGGCATCCTGTTCCGGGAGTATCCCGATATTAAGAAAGCATACTACCTCTCCATGAGGCTCGGACTGATATACCACCAATGCAGGTACAAGGATGCGGCATTGACGCATCTTGCCCGCTGGTATGACGAGGTGGAAAAATCAGGGTTTCTTGCTTTCGGAAGAGTGGCACGTTCCGTACAGATGCATTACCGGGAAATAATCAACTTCTTTGACAGACGTTCAACAAACGCTGCTTCCGAATCGTTCAATGCAAAAATAAAGGAGTTCCGCACACAATTCAGAGGAGTAAAGGACAGAGCTTTCTTCCTGTTCAGACTGGCGAAAATTTAGGCTCAGCGGAAATATCTGGTTGGTAAGTTTTAAAATTAGCTATCTTTGCTTACCTTTGTTTTATGAAACCCGCACAACTCCTTCGTGCCATCCTTCCGGATGTGCTTATAGACAACTTTGATATTGTCAATTTCGACAAGAGTGCTGACCGTTTTGATATTTATCTTGATGAAAAAAAAGTTCAACTAAAAGAAGATAAGATCAATCCGGATATCATATCCTATGGTTTTGGTGAGTATCGTACAATCCAAGACTATCCTATTCGTGGTCGCGCCACTTATCTCCATGTTCGTAAACGTAAATGGCTTGACAAATCTTCCAATGAAATCTTCAGTTATGACTGGGATTTATCCGAATTTGACGGTACACGGCTCAATTCTGAGTTCGTCTCTTTTTTAAAAGAAGGAGATTGAATCTACTCCTGTGAGCATCAGTGTGCTTGCGGAACGTTATGGCGTAAAAGGGCAGACTCTTCGTAAACAATACAAGGAGAAAATCAGTGATTACCGGAACTGGGATCAGCTCGAACATGCGCATGACTATCTCCTTTATCCTGAAAATATTGGAGAAAAGCTTTCTTTGGATGAAACTTGCCTGAGCAATGGAGATGTTTATACGATTCTGACCAATAAAGCAGCTAAAGGTCGTAAGGGTGCTTTAGTTGCAATAGTTCGTGGAGTGGCCACAGATGCGGTAAGCGGAATCTTGCGCAGGCTTCCGCACCGGAAACGGCTGTCTGTCAAGACTGTCACTACAGATTTATCTTCAGCCATGATGCTGACAGTCAGAAAGGTGTTTCCTGCCGCAAAGCTGATCAATGACCGTTTTCATGTACAGCAGCTCATGTCTGAAGCTGTTGACCAGTTAAGAATACGCTATCGGTGGAAAGTACTTGATGCGGAAAATCAGGCTATCAGGGAGCATCGCCAAAAGAAGAAAGAAACAAAGAGTAAGGCGGAAAGGGAAAGAATAGGGAAATGGGAACCTGAAAGAATGGAGAACGGAGAAACCCTGTCACAGATAGTAAGCAGAAGCAAGCACATTATACTGAAACACTGGAGCAAATGGAATGAACAGCAAAAGACCAGGGCTGCCATTCTCTTTGATAAATTCCCCAAGCTTCTGGAAGGATACAGCCTTAGCATGAAACTGACAGACATCTTCAACAAGAAGTCAGGTCTCGATGAAGCAAGGCTAAATCTCGCAAGATGGTACAATGAAGTGGAAAAGTTTGACTATATGGAGTTCAACAAGGTACTTGATACGTTTTCAAACCATAGTACGACCATCATAAATTATTTTGAAGAACGATTGACAAATGCTTCAGCGGAGTCGTTCAATGCTAAAATCAAAGCTTTTCGAAGCCAGTTAAGAGGGGTGGCTGATCTGAAATTCTTCATGTTCAGACTGGCTAGGCTATACGCTTAAAAGAAAGCTTGCCAACCGGGGAAATCCGCTGACCCAAAATTTATGCATAAGCTATGAATCCCTCAGGTTTTTACGTTGACCCGAAGTTGACCCGAAGTTTCTGTGCAAAAAACAAAAATCCTCTACAAAATATATTTGTAGAGGATCTCTGTGATCGCGACAGGATTCAAACCTGTAACCGGCTGATCCGTAGTCAGCTACTCTATTCAGTTGAGCTACGCGACCTTTATTATTAACAATTTGTGACCGCGACAGGATTCAAACCTGTAACCGGCTGATCCGTAGTCAGCTACTCTATTCAGTTGAGCTACGCGGCCTTGTTTGTTTTACGGGTGCAAAGATACGTACTTTTTTTGAATTAGCAAGAGATACGCAAACTTTTTTGAAAAAAATTACTCGATGAACCGATAATTAAACAGCTGCCAGCCGAGTGTCAACCCCACATTCCACTCCTTTTTCGGTGAGCTATAATGATTTACATATGCAGATATTGCTCCAAAGGGCAATTGGCATATTACAGAAATTTCTCCTATATATTCAAAGCGCGAAAACGCTTTTCCATAATAAGCTTTGTTCAATGCATTCTTTTTAATAGGAAATATCGGTACGAAACCATAAAATTCAGAACGGAATTGGAACATATCATTGAAAACAAAAATAGGCTTGATACCCGCTGCCAAGAATTGGTTGGCCCGGAATGCTTCATTATACATCAGCTTACTATGAGGAGTAGGAGAAAAATCTGCCGCCTGCAACATGGTTGCCGTATAATTCTCCGAAAAGTTCTTCGATGAATACAGCATCTCTGCCATCCATCCCAAAGTAAATTTGGGACTCATAGTATGATAGGCATATTTCATATAAGAAATTTGCAGCCAAGATTGCCTTTCTTTAGTCGTAACACTCGTTTCCGTCGGATTTCCCGGTACAAATTTCTCCTTTCCGCTAAAGACCTGTGCCACCAGTTTTTCAAAATACCCTTTAGTGGCATACTGTCGTGCATTCAGCGTACTCCCATAAAAGCCGATAGCCCCTCCCAAAAGGTTGTAGGTACTCCTATCCGAACGGTCCTTGTCAAAATTAATCACGCTGGACTGAAAGTAATTGTCTTGAAGTTTCCCATATCCGATGCTTATTTCCGCCCGTTTATTGGCCAAAAAAGGCAAGGCTACCATCAACTTGACAAAACGTTCATCTTTAGAGTTAAAAGAGGGCTTATCATTCTTAGAAAAGAGTTTGTCCTTTTTATAATAATCGAACGTACTTAAAGAAGCAATAAGGCGGTAGGAGGTTGGAATACGGGTAGGAAGGTCTATCTTGGCCATAAGCTGCGCATTATTATATACCTTGCCAATCTGGCCGTCAAGGGTTATTTCTTTGGAATAATAATTCAAGTCCTGATAACCCAACCCCAAATAAATCTGATTAGAGCTGGTTGTCGATACACTTCCACCCATCCTTACAGAAAAATTATCTTCCATTTTCACTTTCAGATGCAGCGAATACAAATCGTTTTCAGAGTCATATACAGCATGAGGTATAATCTCCGATATCATATTATCAGACAGCAAACGGAAATATCCACGTTTCAAATCTTCATATGTAAACACCTCATGGTCTTCGTCATGAAATTCTTTTTTGATATACGCCTGCTGTTGTGGATTGGCGCCCTCTATATAGATGTCCCTAAAGCGGAATTGAGGCAAATTACTGCGGTAGACCAACCGCCTTAAACGAACATTTTCCGCACTTACCCTCCGATGAATACGGCCTTTTATAGAATCCATTAAACTGATAGTCCGGTTATAGCCGATATCGTGCAACTCCTGCAAACGGTCAAAGTCCAAAAGGCTTACATCGTCATACTTGAATGTCATAATAATGCCTAAAGAATCCGGAAGAGTATAATCCGTCTTCTGCATAATCATATTTTCAAGCTGGCTCATCAAATCATTCTCTTTCGGCTTACCGGGGTTGGCGGCTACCACGCTACCTATGATGACTTCCGGTTTAAAGTCCTCACGCATAATATCTGTGGGGAAATTATTATAAATTCCACCGTCATAAGCTAAAACGCTATCAATCTCTATCGGTTTGAAAACAAACGGAAAACTCATGGAAGCGCGTACCGCATCTCCCAAATCTCCTCTACGCATAATCAACGGTTTCTTGTTATATACATCGGAGGCAATACACCGGAAAGGCACAAACAGGCGGTTAAAATCGCCGCTGCATGCAGCCGTAGCCCGTGCAAATAGCTCCACAAAGACCAGATTCATCTGAATGGGATTTACCATGCTTGTAGGCAGTATCTGAGGCTTGATATGCAGCGAGTCCTTAAAGGAGAAACGGATATTGAAAAACTCCGGGGTCGGCCGGTTCTGTTTAAAATAATACCCGTATTCGGGTTCTACCTGTCCTGAATACCAGCGTTTGAAGTCTTCGGAACGCAATAAAGCCTCCATATCATCGGGAGAGTATCCCATAGCATAGAGTGAACCTATGATAGCTCCCATAGAAGTACCCGTAATGTAGTCGATAGGAATATTGTTTTCCTCCAAAGCGCGAATGATACCGATATGGGTCATGCCTTTCGCACCTCCGCCACTCAAAACAAGTCCTACTTTCTGAGCTTGCACAAACGGCAGAAGCAATAAACAGACTGACAAAAACAAAAAAAATCTTTTCATGAATACGGTTTCGAGTGAAATATACTAATTTATTCAATGCTCAAATATAGACAATTGTTTCCAAAAACCTCGTATCCAACGAAAAAAAACAGACCTATTACGAAAAAACAGACAAAAAAAGGGCATTACAACTCATATTAGCTGCAATGCCCTGTTATAATAGAAATCTAAAGGGGCTTATTTAATCAAATCGATGCTTCTCTTTACAAAATTATTCAAAGCTTCACCTTTCAACATGCCATTTTGAAGCAATGCCAAATCAATAAGTTGACGGACAACCTTATTCTGAGCGGCATAGTCGGCAAACAATCCATTTTTCCGGTTTTTCAAATCTTCCCACTTCTTATCCAAATCATTTACCTCATCCTTTTCGGCTGTAGGAATGTCCTCGTCTTTCTTGCCCTCCTGCTTCTTTTTCAATTCATTACGACGAGTATTTACATCGTCCATTTCTTTTTGAATCGGAGCAACGGCAGCCGCACATTCCTTGTCTTCATCAGCCAGAATCTCCTTTACCAGTTTATGGTCGGCATTCAATACCAGGTTGAACATGTCCGGCATTTCGCCATAGAAACTCATTCCTGCCTGGATATTAGCCATTTCTTTCATACGACGCATGTACTCGCTTTGAGTAATCATGACCGGTGAAGCATTTTCACCCAAGGCTTGAGCCATTACATTGAACTCTGTTTTTTCTATCTGCGGCAACTGGCTCTTGAAGATAACAGAGAGAACCTCCTGTTTATCGGCTTCCAAGGCATCTTTCGCCTTGTCTTCCTTCACTATCAGATTGTCAACGACATCACTGTCTACACGGGTGAAACGCACTTTCTCAAACTTTTGCTCCAGCATGCTTACCATGGCAACATCAAGCTGGCCGCCCATCAACAGCACATTATATCCCTTATTCTTGGCAGCCTCGATATAGCTGTATTGCTCGTCTTTGTTGTTGGCATACAGATAAATCAGATTACCATCCTTATCCGTCTGGCTATCCTTTATCAAGGTCTTATACTCTTCGAAGGTATAATACTTGTCATCCGTATCGGAGAGAAAGGCGAAATCCTTTGCCCTATCATAGAAATCCTCTTGTGTGAGCATTCCGTAGTTGATGAAGATTTTCAAATCGTTCCACTTCTCTTCAAATTGCTTACGGTCGTTCTTGAATATGGATTGCAAGCGGTCGGATACTTTCTTCGTAATATATGTAGAGATTTTCTTCACATTGGAGTCACTTTGCAAATAGGAACGGGATACGTTCAGCGGAATATCCGGCGAATCGAGTACACCGTGCAGCAATGTCAGAAAGTCTGGAACAATACCCTCTACAGAGTCCGTTACATAGACCTGATTGCAATAAAGCTGGATTTTGTTCTTGTTCAACTCTATATTGCTCTTTACCTTCGGGAAGTACAGAATACCAGTAAGATGGAACGGATAATCCACGTTCAGATGTATCCAGAACAAGGGTTCATCGGACATCGGATAGAGGTCGCGATAGAACTTCTTGTAATCCTCGTCTTTTAATTCGCTGGGCTTCAGCGTCCACAATGGATTAGCGTTGTTGATGATGTTATCTTCGGATGTTTCAACCTGCTTGCCGTCTTTCCATTCTTTTTTCTTGCCGAATGCAACGGGAACAGGAAGGAAGCTGCAATACTTCTTCAAAAGAGAAGAGATGCGCGCTTCTTCAAGGAATTCCTTGCAATCGTCGTCTATATAAAGAACGATATCCGTTCCGCGTTCTGCCTTGTCCGTATCTTCGATGGTAAACTCCGGACTACCGTCGCAAGTCCATTTCACGGCTTTAGCACCATCCTGATAGGATTTGGTGATGATTTCGACCTTCTTGGCAACCATAAAAGCCGAGTAAAAGCCAAGTCCGAAATGACCGATAATGGCATTGGCATCATTCTTATATTTCTCCAGGAAGTCGTTGGCTCCCGAGAATGCAATCTGATTGATGTATTTATCTATTTCTTCTGCCGTCAGGCCGATACCACGATCGGATACGGTAATCGTATCCTTGCCTAAGGACACATGCACGGTCAAATCACCGAGTTCACCCTTAAACTCACCGATAGAAGCCAGTGTTTTAAGTTTCTGGGTAGCATCGACGGCATTAGAGACTAACTCACGAAGGAAGATTTCATGGTCACTGTACAAAAACTTTTTGATAACGGGGAAGATATTCTCTGTAGTTACCCCAATATTTCCTTTTTGCATACTAAGTTTATATTTTTAGATTTGTATTTTTATTGTTTTGGCAAACTGAACACAAAAAAAATGCCAGTCCCGGAGAACTGACATTTTGACTGTTTTATTATAAAGGCTTGTTAGGCTTTGGTTATACTCAACTCATCTTTTTCCTTATCGACAGAAACATTAACCGTATCACCGGGCTGTAATCCGGCAGACACAATCAGCTCCGAAAGTCCGTCTTCCAGATAATTCTGAATGGCACGCTTCAACGGACGGGCGCCAAACTGCACATCGTAGCCTTTGGCAGCAAGGAATCTCTTGGCTTCATCATCTACAACCATCTTATAGCCAATGGCTTCAATCCGTTCATACAAACCTTTCAGCTCTATGTCCACAATCTTCGTAATGGCATCCAGCGAAAGCTGGTCAAACGTTATGATTTCATCCAGACGGTTCAGGAACTCAGGAGCAAAGGTCTTGTTCAATGCTTTCTGAATCACACTGCGCGAGTACTCGTTATCATCCGTACGTGCCTGTGCCGCAAAACCTACGCCACGACCGAACTCTTTCAACTGGCGGGTACCGATATTGGAGGTCATGATGATGACTGTATTCTTAAAGTCAATCGTTCTGCCATAATTGTCAGTAAGACGTCCCTCATCCAACACCTGCAACAAGATATTGAACACATCCGGGTGAGCTTTTTCAATTTCGTCCAACAGCACTATGGAATAAGGTTTCCGGCGTACCTTCTCAGTCAACTGTCCGCCTTCCTCATAACCGACATACCCCGGGGCCGCTCCAATCATACGGGACACCGTATATTTCTCCATATATTCGCTCATATCAATGCGTATCAGCGCATCGCTGGAACCAAACATATATTTAGCCAACTGCTTGGCCAAATGCGTTTTACCCACGCCGGTAGGACCGAGAAACATAAACGTTCCGATAGGGCGGTTAGGGTCTTTCAAGCCTACACGGCTGCGCAGGATGGCTTTGGTAAGTTTTTCTATCGCAGCATCCTGAGCCACAACTTTTGCCTGCAAATCTTCTTTCATACCTGCAAGCTTAAGGCTTTCCGCCTGAGCCATACGTTGCACCGGAATACCGGACATCATCGATATGACATTGGCTATTTCTTCCTCTCCAACGAGCTGACGGTCGTCTTTGAGACGTACTTCCCATTCCTCTTTCATTTCATCCAGGCGAGCGGAAAGTTCTTTCTCTCTATCCCGATAACTGGCGGCCAGTTCAAAGTTCTGCGACTTTACGGCTTCAGCCTTCAAAACACGTGCGTCTTCTATCAGCTTTTCTTGCTCTTCAATCTCTTTGGGAACATTAATGTTCGTCAGATGCACACGCGAACCGGCTTCGTCCAAAGCATCAATGGCTTTATCCGGGAAGTTACGGTCGGTTATATAACGCTCTGCCAACTTGACACATGCCTCTAACGCTTCGTCCGTATAGCTCACATTATGATGGTCTTCGTACTTCTCTTTTATGTTTCTCAGTATCTGGAGCGTTTCTTCCGGAGTAGTGGGTTCTACTATAACTTTCTGAAAACGACGCTCCAAAGCACCGTCTTTCTCGATATTCTTTCTGTATTCGTCAAGCGTGGTAGCACCGATACATTGTATTTCGCCGCGAGCCAAAGCCGGCTTCAACATATTGGCTGCATCCATAGAACCGGCAGCTGCACCGGCGCCTACAATAGTATGAATCTCGTCTATGAACAAGATTACGTTCGGATTCTTCTGCAACTCATTGATAATGGAGCGAATGCGCTCTTCAAACTGTCCGCGGTATTTGGTTCCGGCTACAACAGAGGCCATATCGAGCATTATCACCCGCTTGTCAAACAAGATACGGGATACTTTCTTTTGAACGATACGCAGTGCCAACCCCTCTACAATAGCCGACTTGCCGACACCCGGCTCACCAATCAGCACCGGATTGTTTTTCTTACGACGACTCAATATCTGCGCCAAGCGTTCTATCTCACGCTCACGCCCTACAACCGGATCGAGCTTGCCTTCTTCTGCCGCACGGGTCATGTCCGTACCGAAGTTATCCAGGACCGGAGTATCATTGGAAGACTTCTTCGAGGCAGTCTGTGCAGAAGAAGCCGCTCCTTGTCCTGCATTGCGAGAAGAGTGGGACATGTTCATGTCTTCATCCTCTTCTTCCTCTTCTTCCGGAAATCCCATACCAGCATTCGGGTTGGTGGATTGCATTGTAAGCTGTTCAAATACAGCTTGATAATTCACCTGGTTCTCTTCCAGGACGGTGGCAGCCAGGTTGTCGCCATCCTTCAGTATAGCCAACAGCACATGTTCGGCATCGGCTGTTGAACTCTTTAAAATGCGCGCTTCCAGAATGCACATCTTCAATATCTTAGCGGCCATTGGCGACAATGGCACATCCGCATCGGGTAATAGGGTGTCGTCTTCGGCATCTCTCAAGAAGCTTTCAATGCGCTTTTTTACTTGCTTCAAGTCTATATCGAGTTTCATCAATATCTCGATAGCTTTTCCTCCACCGTCACGTAGCATGCCGAGCAGAAGATGCTCCGGGCCAATATATCTATTTCTCAGTCGATTGGCTTCTTCCTTGCTATAAGTTATAATATCAGAAACTCTTTGTGAAAATTGATTGTTCATATAATTTTTATCTCCTTAATTAAAGGTTTTGACTGACAAAGATACGCATTTCTTTATATTGCATACCATAAACTGGATTAATAATATACAAATCCCGTGCCATAAATCACATCTTTCCGGTTCGCCCTACACATTATATTATAATACGTGGGAATTTCATCCGTACCAACGGTTGGTATTCGATGTACCAACCTAAGAAACTTCATATACCTAAGCTTGGTACGGCTCGTACCTTAGTAAGGTACACCGAGTACCAAAGGGAGGTATCTTTCTGGTACTTGTATCTGTCTTATTTTTAACCGATTATACATCAAACGAAAAACCATACATCCAAACGGGGTTTCAAGCATGGAAATCTGCAACAAAGTTTATGAGGGAAAACTTTTGTATATCGTAAAAAAGCAGTACTTTAGCGTGGTTTTTCACAAACCCGCAAATGTATAATTAATAATCTTTTTAAATGCTTGAACAAGACAGAATTATAAAGATTAACATCGAGGAGGAAATGAAGTCTTCGTACATTGACTACTCCATGTCGGTCATTGTTTCACGTGCCCTTCCGGATGTTAGAGATGGTTTTAAACCTGTTCACCGAAGAATTCTTTTCGGTATGATGGGACTGGGAAATACGTCGGATAAACCCTATAAGAAATCTGCGAGAGTTGTCGGTGAGGTATTAGGTAAATATCACCCGCACGGTGACTCATCCGTATATGGCGCTCTCGTCCGTATGGCACAGCCGTGGGCTATGCGCTACATGCTTGTAGACGGACAAGGCAACTACGGTTCTGTGGACGGTGACAGCGCAGCCGCCATGCGTTACACGGAATGCCGCTTGCAAAAGATTGGAGAAGAAATGATGCAGGATCTTGATAAAGAGACTGTAGACATGCAAACCAACTTCGATGACTCGTTGCTGGAACCTACCGTAATGCCGACCCGCATTCCGAACCTTCTTGTTAACGGTGCTTCCGGTATCGCCGTAGGTATGGCCACGAATATGCCGACCCATAATCTGTCCGAAGTGATAGATGCCTGCGTCGCATATATCGACAATAATGATATCGACATCGAAGATTTGATGACTTACGTCAAAGCTCCCGACTTCCCGACAGGCGGTTATATATATGGTATGAGCGGTGTGCGCGAAGCCTACATGACTGGTCGCGGACGTGTCGTAATGCGCGCCAAGGCTGAGATTGAAACATCTTCCACGCATGACAAAATCGTCGTAACCGAAATTCCTTACGGAGTAAATAAGGCCGAATTAATCAAATCCATCGCCGATTTAGCCAACGAAAAAAAGATAGAGGGCATTTCCAATGCCAACGACGAGTCTGACCGCGAAGGTATGCGCATCGTCATCGACGTAAAACGCGATGCCAACGCCAGTGTAGTGCTGAACAAGCTCTACAAGATGACATTGTTGCAGACTTCTTTCGGCGTAAACAACGTGGCATTGGTACACGGGCGTCCTCGATTGCTGAACCTGAAAGACCTCATCAAGTATTTCGTAGAGCATCGTCACGACGTAGTTATCCGCCGTACACAATATGATTTGCGTAAAGCTAAAGAACGTGCCCATATCTTAGAAGGTTTGATTATCGCATCGGACAATATTGACGAGGTAATCAAAATCATCCGTGCCGCCAAAACTCCGAATGACGCAATCAGCGGTTTGATGGAGCGTTTTGAATTAACTGAAATCCAATCGCGCGCCATCGTAGAGATGCGTCTGCGCCAGTTAACCGGACTCATGCAGGACCAACTCCATGCCGAGTATGAGGAAATCCAAAAGCAGATTGCTTATCTGGAAGAAATCCTTGTTAACGACGAACTCTGCCGCAAGGTTATCAAAGATGAATTAATCGAGATTAAAACTAAATACGGTGATGAACGCCGCTCTGAAATAGTTTATTCGTCGGAAGAATTCAACCCGGAAGATTTCTATGCAGACGATGAAATGATTATTACCATTTCTCATATGGGATATATCAAGCGTACGCCGTTAAGCGAATTCCGTGCCCAAAACCGCGGTGGGGTAGGTTCTAAGGGAACAGAGACACGCGATGAGGACTTTGTAGAACATATATATCCTGCAACAATGCACAATACCATGATGTTCTTCACTCAAAAAGGTAAGTGCTATTGGCTGAAAGTATATGAGATACCCGAAGGAACCAAAAATTCTAAGGGACGCGCCATTCAGAACCTATTGAATATAGACTCTGATGACGCCGTAAATGCATACCTGCGCGTGAAGAACCTGAACGACCAGGATTTCATTAACAGTCATTATGTACTGTTCTGCACAAAGAATGGCGTCATTAAGAAAACATTGCTCGAACAATATTCCCGTCCTCGCCAAAATGGTGTCAATGCCATTACAATCCGCGAAGATGACCGCGTAATCGAGGTGCGCATGACTAACGGTGACAATGAGATTATCATTGCCAATCGCAACGGACGTGCTATCCGTTTCCACGAAAGTGCCGTACGCGTAATGGGACGTACAGCTACCGGTGTACGCGGCATGACGCTCGATGAAGACGGGCAAGACGAAGTTGTCGGAATGATTTGCATCAAAGACCCTGAAACTGAGACAATCATGGTTGTGTCAGAACAAGGATACGGTAAACGTTCTGATATTGAGGATTATCGTAAGACAAACCGTGGCGGTAAAGGTGTAAAAACTATGAATATCACCGATAAAACCGGCAAACTGGTAACAATCAAGTCTGTAACAGACGAGAATGATTTAATGATTATCAATAAATCGGGTATCACCATCCGTCTGAAAGTAGCAGATGTTCGTATAATGGGACGTGCTACGCAGGGAGTACGACTGATTAATCTTGAAAAACGTAATGATGAAATTGGATCCGTATGTAAAGTTACCTCGGAAACCGAAGAGGATATCATTGCAGAAGAGGATAGCGATGCATCAGAAAAAACTCAGAACGATATAGTAAACAATGAAAATGAAGAATAGACACAATATTAATTTAAAATTTTCTACAATCATGAAAAGAGTATTATTTTCAATGGTTTTACTACTTGCGGCAGGCTTTACCTTCGCTCAGGAAAAGAGCGTGAAAGAGGCAAAAAGCATCGCTAACGACGTAAAACCGGATTTTGCACAAGCAGAGAAGCTCATCAATGAAGCTCTGAACAATGCTGAAACCAAAGACAACGCCGAAACATGGGATGTAGCCGGCTTTATTCAAAAGAGAATCAATGAAAAGGAAATGGAGAATGCTTATTTAAGAAAGCCTTATGATACTCTTAAAGTGTATAACAGCGCACTGAATATGTGCAAATACTACTTTAAATGCGATGAACTTGCACAGATTCCTAACGAAAAAGGTAAAATCAAAAATAAGTTCAGAAGATCGAACAGTGCTGCTATATTAGCTGCGCGTCCCAACCTGATTAACGGTGGTATCCAGTTCTTTAATTTAGATAAGAATAAAGAGGCTTTGGATTTCTTCGCAACTTATGTAGACATTGCCATCAATCCTATGTTTGAAAAGGAGAATCTGCTTCAAACAGATACTGTATTGCCCCAAATTGCTTATTATGCAAGCTTAGCTGCAGCCAAAATGGAAGATTATCCAAGCGTGTTGAAATATGCACCTTATGCAAAGGAGGACAAAGAAGTGGGTAAATATGCCATGGAATTTATTTCTACAGCATTGAAAGCTCAAGGTGATACTGTCAAGTGGATCGCTTCCTTAAAAGATGGTATCCAAAAGTATCCTGAACATTCATTCTTCTTTGGACATCTGATTGATTATTATAGCAATAATAATAAGTTTGACGAAGCAATGCAGTTTGCAGATGATATGTTGGCTAAAGATCCTAATAACACATTCTATTTGTACGTAAAAGGATACCTTTATCATAACATGAAAGATTATGAAAAAGCCATTGAATTCTACAACAAAACCATTGAAGTAGATCCTAACTATGCAGAAGCATATTCCAACTTGGGCTTAATCTATTGCCTGCAAGCTCAGGATTTCTCTGAAAAAGCTACTACTGATGTCAATAATCCAAAATACAAAGAAGACCAAGCTACACTGAAAGTTTTCTATGAAAAGGCAAGACCTAATTATGAAAAAGCAAGAGAACTGAAACCTGAACAGAAAGATTTGTGGCTAAATGGATTATACAGAGTTTATTATAACTTACAAATGGGTCCTGAATTTGATGAAATAGAAAAATTGATGCAATAATTGAATTGCTACTATTACCAAAGATAGCTTGAATATGTAAGCTATCTTTGGTATAATTTTCTTCCAAATTAGAGAAGAATAAAGGTTTATTTTAGTTTATGGTGTTATATATTAAACATAATATTGATATTACATCACAAACATAGGAAATGGGACATGTAATAGTATAACCATGAAAAGATAAAAAATAAGTGGACTCCACTAAAACTAATTCAGCATTTAGCGGTAGCCCACGTCCTTACCTAGACAGATTAAAATTATCATTTCAATTAGGCCGCCCATAGATAACCAGCAATGGTGTATCAGAATGGAAAATCATTTTTCTGGCAATTCCTGGATTAAACAAACGAGAAAATATATTTCGCTTATATGATGTCAATGTAATAATATCTATGTGATTAGTTTTAATATATTCATCCAAGCTATTAAGGAAATCATCATTCTTCACTACATCATAATGAATTTCCAATTGCGGATACTGTTTTTGGAAATACTCTTTAATGCCACCCAACTTTATCTCATTCCAAGTGTCTTTTACATCAGCTAAGTGTATTAAAGAAACAGAGAAGCAAAATGGCTTTAAACTATTAATTAATGAATCAAAAGCTATCAAATCGCGCTGGTCAAAATTCGTAATAAATGCAATACGTTTTACAGCGTTAAATTCTTTGAACGGTGTATTCTCCGGAATGGCTAAAACCGGTACGCGACTACGCTCGATAACTTCAGCGGTTACACTACCAATCAAATCAATATCTTTCTGATTCTTACCACGCGTTCCCATGATGATAATTCTCGGACGATTTTCTTTAGAATAGCGTAATATCTCTTCTTCTGGAATGCCTTCTCTCAATACGCAAGTGTATTTTATATCAGGAAACTCTCCGGATGTAACTTTAGCTTTTACTTTATCGGACAAAGCATTCAAATCCGAATGTACTTTCTGCAATATATTCCGGACATTCTCTTCATCACTCAACTGATAGTTAAAAACATCACCGTATGGCAATGAAGTCGCATAGATAGGTGTAAAATATACATGAAGCAAAACTACTTCAGCATCTATGTTTTTTGCAAAATTAAAACCGAACTCACATGCTTTCAATGAATAACTTGAAAAATCGACAGGAATCAAGACCTTATTACTGCCTTTCTCTATTTGGGGCATCTTCTCTCCCACTACTTCTTCGGACAACCATGCCGAGCTTTCCGTAATTTTCAAAGCATGCGGTAAGTCGCTTTCTTTTATACGAACACGCACACCGGAAGATACAACCGGCTGTATTTGATTTACATTATGAATGTAAGTCTCAATACCTTCATTTTCGAGAACATTCTTTAGTATTTGTGCCTTAGCATACGTAAGAATCGCTAATGTTACTAATTTATCTTCCATAAGTCGTCTATTATATTTATTTACAAAACAAACAAGAAATCCCAATTGCTGAGAAACAATTGGGATCCTTCTTTACTTTCTTTTCTTAAGCCTGAACAGGTTCAGCAGTTTCACCTGCCATTTCATCTAAAATTTTTAAAGCCCGATCAAGAACGGTAGTATCATCAATCATTACTAAACCGCCATCCGGACCGGGTTCTAAGTGAATTCCAACACTTTTACCCTCCTTAAAGTTATGACCGCCAAAGAAATTTCTTACAGTGTCAACATTAAGTCCAAGTTCATCGGCTATTCTATGCATACTACCACTAGGTAATGAGTCTTTAATCTTACGGAGTTCATTAAATGTTATCGTTCTCATATTCATAAATTTAATGGTTAATACTTTGTTATTTCTTTATCACGCTATAAACTTAAGGAAAAAAAAAGATAAAACAAACTATTTATCTGTATTTTTCCATTATATGTTTAACATTCCCATAAATACAAAAAGAACCCGTATGAAGTAAAAGGAAATAGTTTCCTTTATTTCATACGGGCTTCTATATTCAGCAATGAATACTCTTAAATCACTTCTATTGCAGAAGCAGGAATCCACCCTACCTTACCATCTTCCAAGCGAATCTCTTTCCATTCGCGCATGGAATTATCTTTAATTTCAATTTTATGCCCTTCATGCAGAACGAATAAACCAGTACCACTTTCACTGGGAGTACTCCGTACTGTAACACTGGGAGACAAGACTATTGCATCATTCCTATCCAGTAATTCACTTTTCTGCTCCGAAGCAAAAATATTACTTAATACAGTAAATACCAAAAATAGAATTCCTGCTATAAACCCACTTTTTTTCCAGATAATCTGTTTGGAAAAAAAGAATAGGGAAAACGAGATAAGCAAAAGAATAAAAAACACAATACCTAATTTAGCCCAAGCATCTACACTTAAACAATTTGTCAACGACTTAATCCAAGCTACAAAAAATATATCAGGTACAGAAACTACCTTATCTATCGTCTTGGAACGTGCTATTTCCAAATTAGCGCGAATATCTGCATTACCCGGTTGCAATAACAAAGCGCGTTCATAATTTAAAATTGCCTTTGCTATATCGTCTGCTTTATAATAGCTATTACCCAAATTATAATAAACTTCAGCAGCTTCACCTTTTTTCAATAAGCTCTCATATATTTGAATGGCAGAAGCATAATCATTACGCATATATGCACTGTCACCTTGTGCTTTCGTAACATTGTCAGCTGATTTAGTTGCAGAAAATTCCGTATGCGAACCTATAGACACAGAATCTTTGGCAGAAGCCGAAGTATCTGCCGTTTCTTGCGCCCAAACAGCTAATCCTATCAGTAGACCAAATACTAAGGATATTACTTTCTTCATCATTATACATCCTCCCAATTTAATGTTTTATAGAGTTTTCCATTTTACTGATAACTTCCAAAGAATCTGAATAAACTTTATCCATAGCCTGATTATCATCTCCGGGAGCAAAACGGGCAAACTCACAATTGTTCAATGCATCAAGGAAATCTTTTATCAGTGCATCATCAACACCGTAATTGAGAAGCTCTCCCTCGACATTATCTTTAGATAAACGTGAAACCGGAATACTCAATTTATCGCTAATATATCCCCACAATGCTTTCAATACTTCATCATAAAATGCATCTTTCTTGTTATCTGCCAACAATTTCCCCGCTAACTTCATACGTTTCACAGCAACCTTATTTGCTTTCTTCGTACGCATTTTAGCAACATTGGCATTGGCTGCAATCTGTTTACGATAAACAATGAAGAACAGGACAAATGCAATGCCGGGCACTATGTAAAACAGCCAATAAGCCAAAGAACCGAAGAAGAAATCTCCTTTTTGGGAAAGAGTTACGTTATTCTGCTTGATATAACGTATGTCCTCATTCAAAACTTTCAAATCTTCTTTATTAGTAAAATTGGCAATAGTCTGAGCTGCATTACCACTTCCCTTTTCTACATGGAGTTCGTATTCCTCGGTCGTTAAAGTCTTGTATGTACGAGATTTAATATCGAAATAGCTGAACTTTACAGCAGGAATCTTATATGTTCCCGCATTACGAGGAATGGCAAGATACTCAATCACCTGACTGCCGGAGAGTCCGGAATTTGTCAAACGGAACTTATTATCAACCTTCGGGTCATAGACTTCAAAGTCTTCTGGGAATTTAACTTCCGGAGTAGAGATTAATTTCAGATTACCCGTACCCGAAATAACAAGCCTCACAGTAACAGCATCGTTTGTCTTAACATTCGTACTATTTATAGAAGAAGAAATACTGAATTCTCCCACTCCTCCGGAAAATCCCGAAGGCTTACCATCCGGTAAAGCTTTTACATCAACAACCAATTTAGGGGTCATTAATGTCTTCTTCACTTCTACGTAATTAGAACCTCCATTGAAGAAAGCTTCGAAAGGATCGTCCACATGAGTAACCTTGGCTATAGATGCATCAAAACGTGCCGCATCAATCGTTATTTTTCCCGGTTGTTGCGGAAATAATACAAATTGGCGGTATACGGTCGTCTGATAGTTTCTTCCTTTATAGTGTTCAAGACTCCATTTACGGTCATTAGGCAATTCGACTTCCTGAGAATGAAACCCTTTAAAATCAGGAAGTTTCACGTTGTCAAAACCTCTCAAGTCTACTAAAGTATATATCTTATATGTTAACAAGAGAGCCTCTTGCTCATACAGGTTCGTCTTATTGGCAGTAGCTGTAATAAACAAATCGTTATTCGATACTGACGTTCCTGATGAAGCACGACTTGCAGAGCCACTTTGTCTTCCACTATTTCCGGAAGCCCCTCCATTTGTTCTATCAGCAGGAAGTACTTTTACGTGCACAGAATTGGAAACCATCTGATTGCCCTCTGCCATTATAGTAGCCCCGGGTATAGTAAAACTACCTTCAGCCGTAGCCATCAATATATAAGTAAATGTTATGCTACTTGTAGAGGTTGTCTGCCCATTGATAACTTGCACATTCTTTTGTTGTGAACGACTGGGACCCATCAGTACATCAAAACCTTTTATAGAAGGAGCCCGGAAATCTCTCACTTTCTGTGTGGTCACTGTATATGACAGCCTGAATTGATCACCTACTGCCACAACATCAGGTGCAGATGCAGTAAACGAAACCTTGCTATCTGCAAAAGCACGCAAACTGACTATCATCAGCACCATCCATAAGACAATTATTTTTCTCATATATTATTTCCTGTTATATTTATTACCAATCTTTTTCCAAACGACCACCTTGAATAACCTGCTGTTTCTTTACTTTATCCTGCACATCTTTTTCATCTTGCATCACAGAATTTAAAAGCTGCTCAGCATTCTCTTTAGACATCTCACTGTCCTTTTTCTGTGGTTGCGGCGGTTGTTGTTGGTCTTTATTCTGCTGTTGATCTTTATTTTGGTCCTTTTTATCCTCCTGCTGGTCCTGTTGCTGCTGTTTATTCTGGTCCTGGTTTTGCTGATTCTGCTGCTGGTCTTTCAGCATCTTTTGTGCCAAAGCCAAATTATAACGTGTTTCATCATCTTTCGGGTTATTACGTAATGACTGCTTATATGCTTCTACCGCTTTGCCATAATCTTTCTGTGATTGAAAAATCACCCCCATATTATGATAGATTTGCGCTAAATCATTCTTGTCCTTTTCTATTTTTGTAGCGGCAACATATTGTTCCATAGCCTCTTGCAGTTTATTCTGCTGAGCCAATGTATTCCCCAAATTAAACATTGAGACTGTAGACTGAGGATTCGTCTCCAAAGCTTTACGATAATTTACCTCCGCATCCACATACACGCTATCTTTAAAAAAACGGTTCCCTTTACGGATAAAATCACGTTCGGCTTTCTGAGCCGAAGCTGTAGCTGCCATTAGCAGCAATAAAAAAAAGCTTATATATTTTTTCTGTAACATACGCATCATTTCTTATTGGAAAACAAATGAATATTACGGAACAGAGGATTCTTGCGTTCCAATACCAGCATTTCTGCCAATAAAAGCAACAGAATAATCCATGCCACAGCCTGGAACTGCTCATTAAACTCTGTGTATACCTGTGTTTCCACATCAGCTTTCGCCATTTTATTAATTTCCCGGCTAATCGCCTTTTGAGCACCATTTGTATTATCTACACGCACATAGATACCATTGCCCGCCTTAGCTATCTCCTGACACATCTGTTCGTTCAAACGGGTTACAATCACGTTCCCGTCACGGTCGCGACGATAATCATTTGTCCCTTCTGCCGGGATGGGAGCTCCCTCAGGCATACCTACACCAAGAACATTCACTTGAATACCTTTTTCTGCGGCATCTTTAGCAGCTTCCACTGCATCACCTTCATGATTTTCACCATCGGTAATGACAATCACTGCACGCCCTACCCCCTCTTGCGGAGTAAAACTACGGGAGGCCAAATTAATGGCTGCCCCAATTGCTGTACCTTGTTTGGAAATCAATGAAGGATCTATAGACTCCAAAAACATCTTGGCTGATATATAATCGCTTGTAATAGGAAGCTGTGTAAATGCATCACCCGCAAAAACAATCATACCTACTTTATCATTCTCCATTTTATCCACCAACTGCGCAACAAGTCTCTTTGCCTTCTGCAAACGACTGGGCTGTACGTCTTGTGCCAGCATCGAATTGGAAATATCCAATGCAATCATCACTTCAACTCCCTGACGCTTCACTGTTTCCAGTTTAGAACCAAACTGCGGACGCGCCAACAATACAGAAAACAGACCGATAGCAACAAATACCATCCAAAACTTCACATCCGGACGATACTTGGATACGTCCGGCATCAATTGTGCCATCAGTTCCGGATCACCGAATTTGCGGATATTCTTCCGTCGCCGATAATTGGAATACAAGTAGAAGGCTGCTAACAAGGGCAACAACAGCAACAAGTACAAATATGCAGGTTCTTCAAATCGAAACATTTCTTTATTTATTATTTTTACGATTTACTATTTACTAAACTTGTACAAGATACAATATCCTGAGAAAAAGGATGCGTATACTACGGTATCTTCTTCAATATTGAATTACGTAACAGAACTTCCAACAGCACACATAAGAAAGCTGCCAGAGCAAACCAGCGATACTCTTCCTGGCGCTTGCTGTATTCTTTTACGTTCAGTTTCGTTTTCTCCAGCTTATCTATTTCCTCGTATACCTCTTTCAACTTCGAATTGCTCGTAGCGCGAAAATAATTACCATCCGTTGTTCCGGCAATTTGTGTCAGGGTCTTTTCGTCAATCTCAACCGGCATATTGACATACTGCACAGTTCCACCTACCGGATAAGGATATGGAGCCATACCGTTAGTACCTACACCGATAGTATAAACACGGATACCGAAACTTTTAGCTATCTCGGCAGCCGTCAACGGAGAAATATCTCCTCTATTATTCGTGCCGTCTGTTAAAAGAATAATCACTTTCGATTTGGCTTTGCTGTCTTTCAGCCGGGTAACCGCATTGGCAATACCCATACCCACTGCCGTGCCATCCTCAATAAGACCACATTTTACGTCCTTTATCAAATTCAAAAGCACGGCGTGATCTACCGTCAACGGACATTGCGTAAAACTTTCTCCGGCGAATAGCGTGATGCCGACATTGTCATTCGGACGACCATTGATAAACTCTGCCGCCACATCCTTGGCCGCTTCCAGGCGATTCGGCTTCAAATCTTCAGCCAACATACTGGTGGAAACGTCTATGGCAAGCATTATATCAATACCCTCTATTTCACTATTCTGCCAGCTATCAGTAGTTTGCGGCCTGGCTAAAACGATAATAATCAAAGCTAAAGCTATTATCCTCAATGCAAATGGTGCATGCAGCAAGTAATTCTTATAGCTCTTAGGAGCATGCGCATATACACGAGCGTCTGAAATTTGAAGCGTGGCTTCACTATTCTTCCGCCTCATGATATACCATACTATATAAGGTATAAGCAACAGCAGCAAAAATAAATATTCAATATTGGCAAAAACCATGATATTTACAATTTTACAAATTATGATTTATGATTGAAGCGTATCTCCCTGCTTTTACTTTCAGGCAAAATAGTTATACAGCTCCAAACCTATATATATCAGTGAACCGGCAAGTGCTGCCGTTAAAGCAACGATACCTGCACCAAGCAGTATCTTGGTACGCAAGGAACGTTTTTCAATGATAGTAATTTCAGTAGGCTGCGGCTTGGCATTTTCATCTTCTTTTTCCTTTGTTTCATTGATAAAGTCAATCGCATTAATCAAATTTGCATCATTCTCATTCATCAGTGGATTATGTTTGGCAAACTTCACTAAATCCGCGGTTTGGAACAGGATACGCAAATCCGATATTGCATTTTTATCATTCATTTCCAATAGTTTATCAATGATTTCAGAGGAAGTCATTTCCAATGCATTGAAACCGAAACGGTCTTTTATATAAGTACGAATAGCATCTGTTAATTCTGTATAATACTCCTTCGATTGTCCTTTCTGCCATACTTTCTCACCTTTGATGCGTTCTATTTCCTGCATAGCCAACTGATGCGGCGGCAGTTTCGGTTCTACCTTCACCTTACGAATTATCGGTTTGTTATCGCGAATACGTTTCACAAGATAGATAAACAGCAACAGGAACGGCACAAACAATACAGCACAAGCGATAGACGTATACCAGTCTTCCCATGCAAAAGGTGCTTTCATTACGGGTTTAGGACCAAAAAACTGATCGGGATGCAACGTATCTACCGGCATGGAATACACTTTCAATGCCAAAGCTTTGGAGCGATATGCCTTATTATCAACAAGCACCTCCATCGGGGGCAAATAATATAATGCCGAGTCAAAGGAAGTTACGGTGTACTCCTGAGTTATCAACGAGCGCCTGCCGTCATTCAGCATCTGTGTATCGGGCTTGGCTATATCAACAATTTCCACTCCACGCACCAAAGTATCAGTATAGGCAGGAAGAATAGCGCGCTTATCAGTGTCCAATGAAACCTGAAGCTTAATCTTGGCCTGCTCCCCGATAAGGATTTGCAAGGAATCAATTGTAGCATCCACTGTCACCGACTGGGCTATTATCCTACCCGTCAATGCTGTCAACAGCGTTATCAGAAATAAATATCTTTTCATTCTCCGATTAGTTTCTTTTCGCAAATAAATTCATCAATGCTTTCACATAATCCTGGTCCGTACGTACTGACACATTATCTACATTGCTCTTAGTAAATGTATCATTCAGTTCCGTCTGCTTATTCACCCACCAATCACGATGAGCACGCCGTACGGCACGCGAAGAAGTATCAATCCATTGTTCGTGACCCGTTTCCGCATCTTTTATTTTCATCAGCCCCACAGCAGGTAACTCCTCTACACGGCGGTCGTATACCTGAATAGCCACAACATCATGCTTCCGATTGGCAATAGTCATGGCATTTTTAAAACTCTCCTGGTCGATGAAGTCCGATAAGACAAAAGCCGTACAACGACGCTTCATAACATTCGTAAGATACTCCAAGCCGAGACGGATATTGGTCCGGCGACTTTCCGGACGGAAATCAAGCAATTCGCGAATGATATATAGTATATGTTTACGTCCCTTCTTGGGTGGAATAAACTTTTCTATCCGGTCTGAAAAGAAGATGACACCGATTTTATCATTATTTTGAATGGCGGAAAAAGCCAATGTAGCAGCTATTTCCGTCACCATATCTTTCTTCATCTGCTTCACAGTACCGAACTCCAGACTACCGGAAACATCTACCAGCAACATTACAGTCAGTTCACGTTCTTCTTCAAACACCTTCACAAAGGGTTTATGAAAACGAGCCGTTACATTCCAGTCTATGTCGCGTATATCGTCACCAAACTGATATTCACGCACTTCGGAAAAAGCCATACCTCTACCTTTGAAAGCCGAATGATACTGGCCTGCAAAAATATTATTGGACAATCCGCGCGTCTTTATCTCAATCTGACGGACTTTTTTTAATAAATCAGTTGTTTCCATTCAGTAATACATAAATAGTAAACAAATTGTTTACATTAGGGCACTTCAACCTTATTCAATATTTTGCTGACGATTTCATCCGAAGTCATATTGCTTGCTTCAGCTTCATAAGTCAGACCGATGCGGTGGCGCAATACATCATGTGCCACTGCGCGCACATCTTCCGGGATAACATAGCCACGGCGTTTAATGAAAGCATAACTGCGTGCCGCCAATGCCAGATTGATAGATGCACGAGGCGAACCGCCGAATCCGATCATATCTTTCAGTTCTTTCAAATCATACTTCTCCGGATAACGGGTTGCAAATACAATATCGACAATATATTTTTCAATCTTTTCATCCAGATATACCTGACGTACGACCTTACGCGCTTCGATAATCTCATCTGCTTTCAGAATAGGCTTTACATTCAGTCTTTCTCCGTTTATATTCTGGCGTATAATTAATTTTTCTTCTTCCAGTTTAGGATAGTCGATAACTACCTTCAGCATGAAACGGTCTACCTGCGCTTCAGGCAACGGATACGTACCCTCTTGTTCGATAGGATTCTGAGTTGCAAGCACCAAAAAAGGTTCAGGCAGTCTGAATGTTTCCTTACCTATGGTAACCTGACGTTCCTGCATAGCTTCCAATAAAGCACTTTGCACCTTGGCCGGAGCACGGTTAATTTCATCGGCCAATACAAAATTGGCAAATACAGGTCCTTTCTTTACCTGAAAAGTTTCATCTTTCTGGCTGTAAACCATCGTACCGATAACGTCCGCCGGCAACAAGTCAGGTGTAAACTGGATACGGCTATATTGTGCATCAATCAATGAAGCCAGTGTTTTGATAGCCAATGTTTTTGCCAAACCGGGCACACCTTCCAACAACACATGTCCGTCAGACAACAAACCGATTAACAACGACTCTACCAGGTGCTTTTGTCCTACAATAACCTGGTCCATGCCCGTAGTAAGATTGGTAACGAAAGCACTTTGTCTTTCAATCCGCTCGTTCAATTCGCGGATATCAATTGTTTCAGCCATAAATCAATGTATTTTAATGTTTAATTTTTCGTTTTCGTCCGGCCATACACCGGTAATTATAATTCGCTTCCAAAAGTACGGGAATAAATTAACCATAGCAACTAATTTTTATTAAAAAACAATGTGAAACCTTTAGATTAAACTACTTTCATAGAGTTTAGAGCCTGTTTAATTTTGTTCAGCATTCTTTTCAAGAGTTCTTCTTTGAAAATATTTTTCTGTTTTTACTAAAAGCATAGCAGGCTATGTAACGGATAAAAAGAGGAATACAGACCGGGAAGAAACTCAAAAGGAGTTGAAGAAAATACTTCTTCAAGAATATTTAAACAAGCTCTGAGTATTTAACAAAAAAGAAGCAGTATCTTTTTACTGCTTCTTCACTAATTTAGGTATCTTTATTGTTGTGCCCGCAGGTACATTATCCGGTTTTTTGATAACGTCCGGATTATGCTTTACTATATATGGATATAACGCTTTAGTTCCATAAAAACGAAGAGCCACTCTGGTCAATGTCTCACCCGGCTTTATCGTGTATGTCGCCTGCGTTCCTGCAATGGTATAATTGGTAGAATCGGGTACATACTCAACTTTCTTCTGCTTTTTCGGCTGGGAGGCAGATGTAGCGGCTACTACAGTCTGTTTGACGACAACTGGTGCTTCCTGCTGTTTTATTACAGGTTCAGCAATCAGCTTCTTCGACACAGTATCTTTTACGGCAATCGCCACACTATCCTTAACACCGATACTATCCATTAAAACCGTATTACCTGCCGCATTACCAGCTTCATTGCCAGCGGTTTCCTCCACAGGCGGTTCAGTCGATAATCCGTCAAACCAATCAGGATAATACAAATAAGCGACGGTTCCTGCACATAGCAATACCACAAGAGCCACGATGGCAATGAAGTATTTCATTGCGGAAGATTCAGCCGGACCGGCAGTTTTGATAACCTCCACCCTCTCTTCATTAACTTCCTCCGAAGCCACAGTCTCCACAGGAACAACGGCTTCTTCTACAGGTTCCGGTTCGACAGGACTATCGATTTTCTCCGCAATCTCCGGTGTCTCAACCGCACTACCGGCAACCACTTCCGGCACAGCATCTTCCACTTTCTGCTCCGTATCTTCATCCTCCTCACTGTCACTATCTACCGGGGTATCTTCTAAAACAGTACCTTCATTGAGCACTACTGTTTCAAAATGCGCAAACGGCTTATTGATAATATCTTTCAAAGCAGGCTCCGGAGTAAATGAAACTTTGGTATGGCCTTGTATCTCAAAGCGTTCCCCAGTATTGACATTTACACTCTCCCGGCTTTCCACATCAATCAGTTTAAAAGCGCCCAGACCTTTAATCTTCACATACTTGTCTTTTTCCAACGCTTCTTCAATCAGTTGGAAAAACTCTTTCACAAAACTATCGGCATTCTTCTTGCTCATGCCATGCTTTTCAGCCAGCAAATCAATCAGATCCTGTATGTTTAGTTTTTCATTCATAATATGGAAGATTTAAAAAGAAAGATTACTTAAACTTATCCTTTAGCAAGGTACTGGGTTTATATGTCAGCACCAGTTTAGGCGGAACCAGCATACGCTGTTTGGTTGTTGGATTTACGGATATACGTTCCGCTTTCTTTTTCACTTCGAATGTTCCAAAACCTTGTATGGAAATCATATTCCCTTCTTCCAGTTGCCGCGTCATATCCGACAGTAAAGAAGTAACCAACTCCGAAGTATCCTTCAAAGTATACCCTAACCTGCGTGACAATTCCGAAGTAAATTCTTTGTTATTCAAAATCCAAGCTTTAAAATTGTGAACTACTGTGCTATATTAGCAAATCTTCCCCACATACACAAGAAGTACGAAAGGAAATATTTAAATAATCCGTCCAAAAAGGTCGAAATCATCGGAATTTATTATCTCTACCTGATAAAAGCCGCCAATCTCCAACGGTTCATCACCACATTCAATCAGCACTTCCGGGTCTACTTCGGGAGAATCGAACTCCGTACGTCCGATATAGTAATCACCTTCCAGACGGTCGATTATTACTCTCATCTGCCTGCCTACCTTTGCTGCGCTCAGTTCGGCAGAAATACCTTGCTGGATGGACATCAATTCATCCAACCGGGCTTGCTTTACTTCTTGAGGAATGCTGTCTTCGTAATGGGCAGCGGCATACGTACCTTCCTCCTCGGAATACGCAAATGCCCCCATTCTGTCGAAGCGCACCTTACGGACAAACTCCTTCAGCTCTTCAAAGTCAGCTTCCGTTTCTCCAGGATGCCCCACCATAAGCGTAGTGCGCAAGTGAATTCCCGGAACTTCTTCCCGAAACTTTTCTATCAGCCGATAAGTATCCTCTTTAGTAACATGACGGCGCATTTTCTCCAACATATTATCACTGATATGCTGCAAGGCAATATCCATATATTTACATACATTGGGACGCTCGCGCATCACGCGGAATAAATCCATCGGGAAATGAGCCGGATAAGCATAATGCAAACGTATCCATTCCACACCTGGAATTTCTGAGATTTTTTCAATTAATTGGGGCAACATCTGCCTCTTATATAAATCTACGCCATAATAGGTCAATTCCTGCGCAATAACCTGAAACTCTTTCACTCCGCGGGCCACAAGATACTTCACCTCGTCCAGGATTTCTTCCATAGGACGCGACACATGTCGGCCCGTAATAATAGGGATGGCACAATAAGAACATTTGCGGTCGCATCCTTCCGATATTTTCAGATAGGCATAATGCTGAGGAGTGGTCAGTGTACGCTCTATGTGCAGTTCATCATGGTATGCCTTACCCAAGTCCTGCAGCAACTCTTTCCAATTGAACTTACCATAAAATTTATCCACCTGAGGAATTTCAATTGCCAGTTCCTTCAGATAACGTTCCGAAAGGCAACCCATGACATAGAGTTTCTCCAGTTCGCCTTCTTCCTTGGCCTGCGCAAATTCAAGAATCATATTAATGGACTCCTCTTTTGCATCGCCGATGAAGCCACAGGTATTAATTACGGCAATCTCTCCTTTCGGACGCTCGGCATCATGCGTCACATGAAAACCCGCTTCCTCCAACTGGCGCATCAAATGCTCCGAGTCCACTAAATTTTTAGAGCAGCCTAATGTTATGATATCAATGGTTTTCCGTTTCATGCATTCCCTCCGAACAACGAATCGACAAACTCTTTTTTACGGAACACCTGCAAGTCCTCTATACCTTCTCCCAGACCGATGTACTTTACCGGAATCTTAAACTGGTCGGAAATTCCGATTACAACGCCGCCTTTAGCCGTTCCGTCCAGCTTGGTTACAGCCATTGCCGTAACCTCCGTTGCCAAAGTAAACTGTTTGGCCTGCTCAAATGCATTCTGTCCGGTGGAACCGTCCAAAACAAGCAGTACCTCATTCGGAGCATCCGGCACAACTTTCTTCATTACATTCTTAATTTTGGTCAGCTCGTTCATCAGACCCACTTTATTATGCAGACGTCCGGCGGTATCTATAATCACCACATCAGCATTATTGGCTACTGCTGAACTCAAAGTATCAAATGCCACAGAAGCAGGGTCAGCACCCATTTTCTGCTTGATAACGGGAACTCCCACACGTTCGCCCCAGATAACCAGCTGCTCCACCGCCGCCGCACGGAAAGTATCGGCAGCACCCAGATAAACGGATTTGCCGGCTTTCTTAAACTGATAAGCCAGTTTGCCTATAGTCGTGGTTTTTCCTACACCATTCACTCCCACTACCATAATCACGTATGGCTTCTTCGTAACAGGAGTTTCAAAGTCGTCCACATCATCCGAGTTGTTCTCTGTGAGCAAAGCAGCGATTTCATCGCGCAGAATCACATTCAGCTCCTTCGCATTCATATATTTCTCGTCTGCAGCACGCTTCTCGATACGTTCTATAATCTTCAACGTAGTTTCTACGCCCACATCCGAAGTAATCAACACCTCTTCCAGATTATCCAGCACCTCATCATCCACTTTCGATTTACCGGCTATAGCACGGGCAATCTTCCCAAACACACTCTCTTTTGTTTTAGATAATCCTTTATCTAATGTTTCCTTCTTTTCTTTTGAGAAAAAACTAAAAAATCCCATAGTCTACTTTTTTGTACAATACATTATGCCACAAAGATATAACAAAATTAACAAATAATAAAAGCCGAAACGATTTAATAGCAAAAAAAATCCCCCCGCCGATATATCGGCGAGAGGAGCTTTATAAGTAATCAGCGCCTTACAGCAACTGCATTTATCTTATTTCTTGAAAAAGTCCTGTACTTTTTCGTTAGGAACCATTTGCTCATCGAAGATGTAAGCACCGGTCTTCGGAGACTTAACCATCTTGATAACCTTCGTATAAGCACGACCTTCCTTAGAACCATCGTGCAAACTTGCTACTGTTTTCTTTGCCATGGGTTATACTATTATTATTTAATTTCCTTGTGTACTGTTACTCTCTTCAGAATCGGGTTGTATTTCTTCAACTCCAATCTCTCGGTAGTGTTCTTTCTGTTCTTCGTTGTAATATAACGAGAAGTTCCCGGCATACCGCTATCCTTGTGTTCTGTGCATTCCAGAATCACCTGTACTCTGTTACCTTTTGCTTTCTTTGCCATAATCAGTTATTCTCCTCTACTTTTAGCCAATTACTTTAATGCTTTTCCAATCACAATAACCCTTAGCTACTGCATCCTTCAAAGCAGCATCCAAACCTTTTTTGTTAATAATGCGCAGACCGTTGGCGCAAATGCTCAGACTGATCCAGCAGTCCTGTTCTACATAATAGAATTTCTTGTTAAACAAGTTCAAATCAAAGGTTCTTTTTGTTCTTCTCTTTGAGTGTGAAACATTGTTGCCAATCATGGCTTTCTTTCCGGTAATTTGACAAATCTTCGACATTTCTATCTTTATTTTATAGTTTTTATCTATACTTATTTCAAACAGAGCGCAAAGTAAGCACTTTTATCGTTACGAAACAAGTTTTTCCTAAAATAATTCGTTGTACGAAAACATTTTTTCCTCATTTCAGCATACTACAGAGCATAAACAGCGCATTTTGAATAGCCGACTGTACATTTTCCACCCTTCCGCGATCACCTTCCTGCTTCATGGTTACAATTTCGTTTTTGCAGGCAGCCGCTATCCACACAGTACCTACCGGTTTCTCCGGTGTACCGCCACCGGGACCGGCAATTCCCGAAGTGGCAACCGCGCAATCCGTTTTCAACGTTTTCATCGCACCTTTCACCATTTCAACAACCGTCTCCCTGCTCACTGCACCGTACTGCGCCAGCGTCTCGACAGAAACATGGAGCAAATCCGCCTTTACTTCGTTGGAATACGCCACAATTCCGCCTTTAAAATACTCCGAGCTCCCCGGAACCGAAGTTATCAAGGCAGCTATTCCACCACCGGTACAACTTTCAGCGGTGGAAAGGGAGAAATTCTTTGCTTTCAGCAGTTCCCCTACCTTCTCTTCCGTCTTCATACCTTATTATATATATGCAATATACTTTTTCCTTATAAAGTGACACGTGAATAAGCCGGCGCTTCCATCGGACAGAAATCCTTATCCAAATACTTGAAGTATCCGGTTATGGCAATCATCGCAGCATTATCCGTTGTATAGCTGAACTTGGGAATGAAAATATTCCATCCATACTTCTCAGCATGTTCGCGGAATGAGTTACGCAGACCATTGTTTGCCGATACACCACCTGCAACGGCCACATCCTTTATCTTGTACTGTTTTGCCGCTTTACGCAACTTATCCATCAGAATATCGACAACAGTAGCTTCCAGCGATGCCGCCAGGTCTGTCTTGTGATGTTCGATGAAATCGGGGTCATCCTTTATCCAATCGCGCAAGGAATACAGAAACGAAGTCTTCAAGCCGCTGAAGCTGTAATCCAGTCCGGGAATATGCGGTTTGCTGAAAGTAAAGGCTTTAGGATTTCCCTGGCGGGCAAGCCGGTCGATAATCGGTCCGCCGGGATAACCCAGTCCCATTACCTTGGAGCATTTGTCGATGGCTTCACCTGCAGCATCATCAATTGTCTGCCCCAGGATTTCCATGTCGTTGTAGGCCTTTACTAAAATAATCTGAGAGTTGCCACCGGAAACCAGCAGGCAAAGGAAAGGAAATTCCGGCTGCACATTCTCTTCACCTTCCGCTTTAATAAAATGAGCTAATACATGTCCGGTCAAGTGATTGACATCTATCATAGGTATCCCCAACGCACGGGCGAACCCTTTGGCAAAGGACACACCCACCAGCAAAGACCCCATCAGTCCCGGACCGCGCGTAAACGCCACGGCACTTAATTCTTCCTTGGTAACTCCGGCACGTTTCAAAGCCTCGTGCACCACCGGCACTATATTCTGTTGATGCGCACGCGAAGCCAGTTCGGGCACTACCCCACCATAAGCTTCGTGAACAGCCTGACTGGCAACGACATTCGACAGCAGGTAGCCATCCTTGATGACCGCTGCGGAAGTGTCATCACATGAAGATTCAATTCCTAAGATTATTGTACTCATAGTGTTTATTTACGTTTAAACGCTGCAAAAGTAGTGATAAAAGTAGTATCCATAACGTATTATTTCATATTTTTGTTGGCTGAATTAAAAAAATAACCGCCTATCAGAACGCTGAAAACGACAGTACGCTGGATAATCGGTATAGTGTTAGGACTCTATATCGGAATAATTTTGCTGCTGAACATTCCTTATGTCCAGCACCGCATGTCTGTACTCGTTGCCAAGGAGCTGAGCACCGTATTAGGTAGCGAGCTCACAGTAGGGCGGATAAACATAGGACTGCTGAACCGGATTATCATCGACGACCTGGTGCTGAACGACCAATCGGGAAAAGAGTTGCTGAAAATAGGCCGTCTGTCCGCTAAGTTCGAGATACTGCCGCTATTCAGCGGAAAGATATCCATCGGTAACGTACAGCTTTTCAGTTTCAATGCCAATCTGGAAAGACCTACTCCCCAGGCAAGCACCAACTTCCAATTCGTGCTCGATGCTTTCGCTTCCAAAGACACCGTCAAGAAGAAGAGCAATCTGGACCTGCGCATCAACTCACTCCTGATACGGCGCGGAAAGGTATCTTACGATGTGTTGTCGGCCGAAAGCACTCCGGGCAAGTTCAACCCGCAACACATCCGCCTGTCCAACATTCTTGCCAACATCTCGCTGAAAGCACTCCAGAACGACTCGGTCAACGCTGCCATCAAGCGAATGAGCGTTGAAGAGGAGCACTCCGGCTTCGAACTGAAAAAACTGAGTCTGAAGATAATAGCCAACAACCGGAAGATGCGGATAGAGAACTTCGCCATAGATTTGCCCAACACCTCTTTGGCAATGGATACCATCCGTATGGAATACGACAGCCTGGAATCACTCGGCCATTTCACCGATGATGTCCGTTTTTCGTTCCGTATGCTGCCTTCGGAAGTAGCATTACAGGATATATCGGCATTCGTGCCTGCCTTCAAGCCCTTCAAGGAAAAGTTGAAGTTGGAAATGGAAGCCGCCGGAACGGTCAACCGGCTCAACTGCCCGAAGCTGCTTATCTCTTCCAACGACCACTTCCTGCTGAAAGGCAATGTATCCCTGCAGGATCTGTCTCATCCGCAAGATGCATACATATTCGGCAATCTGTCCAATTTATATGCCGACCCGGACGGTATTGCATTCTTTGTACGCAACCTGAGTAAAGATTACAAAGGAGTTCCTCCGGTATTGCAGAATCTGGGCACGGTATCTTTCCGTGGAGAGATTTCCGGATACTTCACGGACCTGGTGACCTATGGCGAAGTCCGCACGGATATAGGCACTATCAAGACAGATGTCAAACTCAGTTCCGACAAAGACAAAGGCTATTTCGCTTATTCGGGTGCGGTAAAGACAACCGGATTCGAACTGGGCAGGATGCTGAACAACGACAAGCTTGGAAAAGTCACCTTCAACATGGACGTCAAAGGCAATCATTATGCCCAAAGATACCCCGCCATTACCATGAAAGGGCTGGTAGCATCCATAGACTACAGTGACTATACCTACGAAAACATCACTTTGGACGGAGAGTATAAGCAAGGCGGCTTCAACGGTAACGTATCGCTCAACGACGAAAACGGCGCCATACAACTGAACGGCTCTATCAATACTGCCGGCAAGACACCCACCTTCAACTTCCGTGCCGCTATCGACCATTTCCGCCCCAACACCCTGCACCTCACACCCAAATACAAGGACACGGAATTGGCCGTAAAGATAAAAGCCGACTTCACCGGTAGCTCCATCAACGACATGAACGGTGAAATCAACGTCGACAGTCTCCAATACATCGCTCCGGAACAGAACTTCTTCATGGACAACCTGCGGATTGCTGCCACTCAGAGCGACGAGCGCCAGAAACGGCTGACTATCAGCTCCAACTTCCTGCGCGGTACTATTGAAGGCGATTATTCCTATCAGACATTACCCGCCAGCGTGCTCAACATCATGCGGCGTTACATCCCGGCTCTGATACAGCCCGCCAGGAAACCGCAGAAAACAGAAAACAATTTCCATTTCGACCTCCATATCTACGATACGGAGATACTCTCCACCGTATTCCAGATACCGCTGAAAGTATATACCCACTCTACTCTGAAGGGTTATTTCAACGACAAAGCGCAACGGTTGCGCGTAGAGGGGTACTTCCCGCGGCTGAGTTACGGCGAAAAGTTCTTTGAGTCGGGCGTGGTTCTCTGCGAAAATCCGGGTGAACAGTTCCAGGCAAAAGTCCGCTTCACCAACCGGAAAACAACCGGCGCGGTAAACGTAGCCCTCGAAGCCAAGGCAAAGGATGACCGGATACAAACCATATTCAACTGGGGAAACAGCAGCGCTGTAACTTACAGCGGCAAGATAGCGGCTCTCACTCAATTCGTCCGCAACTCTTCCCAAGAAGCTGGCGACGACAAAATACACACAAAACCCTCCCGTCAAGCCCAAAAAGAGAAACCCGCCCTGAAAACGATTGTCAACGTACAGGAAACGAACGTAATCCTCAACGACACTGTATGGAAGATACACCCTTCGCAAATCGTGGTCGACTCGGGCAAAGTGCACGTCAACAATTTCTACTTCAGCCATAAAGAACGTCACTTGCAAATCAACGGAACCGTATCCGAACAACCTCAGGACACCGTACGCCTGAACCTGAAAGAGATAAACATAGGATACGTATTCGATATAGCCGACCTGGGTGTCAACTTCAAAGGCGAGGCCACGGGCCCGGCATATGCCAGCGGAATACTTAAAAAGCCGGTGATGAGTACCGACCTCTTCATACGCAACCTCGGCTTGAACGAGGGTCTTTTAGGCGATGCCAACATACACGGCGAATGGCATCACGACGTGAAAGGCATCTACCTGGATGCCCATATCCGCGAGAAAGACATTGCCAAAAGCCATGTATACGGGTACATCTATCCTATAAAGCCCACCAGTGCACTCGACTTGCAAATCGAAGCCGACAGCACCAACCTGAAGTTCATCCACCACTACATGCAGAGCATCACCCCTGAATTCAACGGGCGTGCCAGCGGCCACGTACATTTCTACGGCAAGTTCAAGGCGCTGACAATGGAAGGTCGCGTATTCGGTGACGCCTCCCTCAAGGTAGATGTACTCAACACTACTTTCTCCCTGAAAGACAGCATACTTATCGAACCGGGCGGACTTACTTTCCGCAACAACCGCATCTTCGATACGCAAGGGCATCAGGGCAGAGCCAACGGTTACCTGCACTACCGGCATTTCAAGGATTTGGAATACCGCTTCCGGTTCGATGTGGACAATATGCTGGTTATGAACACCAAAGAATCACCCGACTTCCCCTTCTACGGCACGGTGTATGGCACAGGCAACGCCACCATTGCCGGCAATGCGGCAGACGGGGTGAATATCGACGTGGCAATGACCACCAACCGCAACACCAACTTCACTTATATGAAAGAAGGTGTCGCCTCGGCAGTGAGCAACCAGTTCATACGCTTCGTAGACAAGACACCGCGCCGCGTACTTCAGGATTCCATCATGCTGATGTCCGAATACGAGCAGGCGCAGAAAGAAGTCATGGAAAAGGAAAGTGACACCGACATACGACTGAATCTCCTGATAGACGCAACTCCGGACGCCACCATGAAAATCATCATGGACCCCATTGCAGGTGACTACATCAGCGGTAAAGGAACGGGGAATATCCGCACCGAATTCTACAATAAAGGAGATGTGAAAATGTTCGGCAGCTACCGCATCAGCCAGGGAGTTTATAAATTCAGCCTGCAAGAAGTTATCCGCAAAGACTTCATCATCAAAGACGGAAGTACCATCACCTTTAACGGCGCGCCGCTCAATGCCACCCTCGACATCCAGGCAGGCTATCTTGTAAACTCCGCTTCGCTAAACGACCTCGTTCCCGATGCCGGCAATTACGTCAACCAGACCAACATCAAGGTTAACTGCCTCATGGCACTGACCGGACAGCTCACCTCACCGGACATCAAAATGAGCCTGGAGCTGCCCAACGAACGCGATGAAGTACAGGCATTGGTACGGAATTATATCCCTACGGACGAGCAGATGAACATGCAGATACTCTACCTTTTAGGTATCGGCAAGTTCTATACTCCGGAGAATGTAGACGCCACCGGCAACTCCAACATGATGTCGAGCGTGCTCTCTTCTACCCTTTCCGGACAACTGAACAATGCGCTCTCGCAGATTATCGACAGCAATAACTGGAACTTCGGCACAAACTTCAGTACCGGAGAAAAAGGCTGGACGGACATGGAGTTCGAGACAATGCTTTCCGGGCAACTGCTGAATAACCGCCTGCTCATAAACGGTAACTTCGGCTATCGCGAGAATCCGATGGCGAACACCAACTTCGTAGGTGACTTCCAAGCCGAATGGCTCGTAAACCGTTCCGGCGATATCCGTCTGAAAGCGTATAACGAAACCAACGACCGCTATTACACCAAGACCAACCTCACCACTCAGGGTATAGGCATCATCTTCAAGAAGGATTTCAACAAATGGAATGAACTGCTCTTTTGGAACAAGTGGAAGTTGAAAAGGCTGAAAAGGAAACAAGCGGAGAAGAATACGTCCGCTCCGGACAGTATCCCTCAAAAGAAATCCCGTCCGGAAGCACAATCCAAACGGGAAAGGGAAGAATGAGTGCATGCTTTCTTTTAAAACAGATGGTCTGTATGGTGTAAACAGACCATCTGTTTGTACCGTACAGACCATGCGTTTACTTCCTATACACTATCTTAAACTACTTTTGGCATGAACAACGCTCCTGACGTCTCGGCGTGCACCCATAAAAACGGTTCTTCAAGGAAGGAACCAATGTAGCGATACGCTTGGTGTGTCCGTACCTGCAAAGAGAGGATGTAAAGCCTCTGCGAAGCCGGAACATTGTCCGCAAGCAAACAAATTCCAATAAAATGCAATATATTATATCGCGTGCAGCAATGGCGCACGCAAAGACTGTAAATATTATAAAGCCAACAGATTATGAAAGATTTAACAACCTTTACGCTTTCAGTCATACAGGAACTGGAAGACGAGGGGCGGTTCGGAACCGCCCATGTATACCGCAGCATGCTACGGGCTTTCCAACGGTACTGGGAAAGCGAACATCCAAAAAACGAAATACGCATGCGGAAAGTGTTTGATATCGCCACGATACACAAATTCGAAAGGCACCTGCTGGAGAGGATGCTCAAGCTGAACACCATGTCCACCTACCTGCGCATGTTGCGGGCTGTATACAACCGCGCGCTGCTGGCAGGCCTCACCGGCTACGTGCCCGGACTGTTCAAACATGTATATACCGGAACCCGTGCCGACGTGAAACGCGCACTCCCACCTGCCGAAATGGGACAAGCACTCGACATCTCCGCTTCCTTGCACCGGGAACTCAAAGAAGCGCAGATATGGTTCGCACTGCTCTTCCTCTTGCGGGGAATGCCGTTTGCAGACCTCGCAAGGCTGCGTAAATGCGATTTCAAGGACGGGGTAATTACCTACCGAAGACAGAAAACGGGAAGGCAGATACGTGTACACGTAACCGAAGAAGCCGCTGAGCTTATCCGCCGATGCGCCGACCGCCGCACGGACTCGCCCTACCTGCTCAACATACTGGGGGACGAAAACTGCCGTTTCCCCCTGGGAAGGCGTGAAGAATACCGACATTACCAACAGGTCCTGCGGAGATTCAACCGGAAACTCAAACTGCTGGCGGCAGCCCTCAGACTGGGCAGAAAGCTGTCGTCCTACACCGCAAGGCACACATGGGCAACAACGGCGTTCCACACCAGAGTCGCCGTGGGAGTAATAAGCAACGCACTGGGGCATTCATCGGTAAAGGTTACGGAAACCTATCTGAAACCCTTCGAAAACGAAATGCTGGACAGGACCAATAAAAAAATTATCGCTTACGTGAAGAAATGCAGTATCCGACAAGGATGACAAGGGAGCATTCCATGTATATAACTATGATACAGATTATTACAAAGGGATTACTTTGTAGGTAACGGAGGATATTCCTACCGCAAAAGTAACTATAAAACTTGAAAAACAAAATAAAAAAGATAAAATCTTATCATATACGGCATAAAAGACCGGCAGCAGACAAAACAGAACAAACCGACTTCAACCAATAAAGCAAAGCCCCCCTTGCCGCCTTCCGGTAGGAAAGCGGGAAAACGTCTGTTATATAACTTTATCGGTTATACAACCCGGATGCATATGCGGCAGACGCTTCTGCAGGGTGCCTAAAGGCAATCTTCCGTTACCTACAAAGTAACGGCCGGATACCAACAATCAAACAAACAAGAAAACTACATGATAACGCCCAAAACACAGACTGCCATTGCAGTACTCAAATGCATCTATGCAAGAGACTACGGTACTTGCATAAAACCATACACACTTACAGAAGGGCAGATGCGGGTATTGCTGACACAGCTCACCAATGCCGGACTTATCATCCTGAAAGAAAAGGAACATCCGCTGGAAATACAGTCCTATATTCCTGCTAAAAAAGCCATGGAAATATCCCTGCTGGATATTCTCGAAGCCACGGGAGGACATCTGAACTGCAACAGCCCCATTACCGAGCGGTTCTATGCACAATACGGAAGAGCCGCACAAAAACTCGGAATAGTAAACCAGATAACCAGGATATACCTGAAGGAGATTACACTGACAGATTTATAACAGGAACAAAGAAATTGAGAAGCAGAAAATACATACCGATGCTGATGCTCCTTGCCCTGCTGTCGTGTGCAGGCAAGGCAGGGGCGCAAACCGTTGCCGTGAAAAGCGACCTGCTTACGGGGGGCATGCTCGCCTCGCCCAACCTCGGTGTGGAACTAAAGCTGTCGGAACGTTTCACGCTGGAGGCCGAAGGTGTGTCAAAATGCACACCTTCTGTTTTTTACGCACAAAGCCCCGACTTTCACAAGCTGGGGCTTTGTTATTACCTAAAGATTTTGTATCTTTAAGCATAAGTTCTTTACTATGACAAAGATACATTTTCGTCCTTACAATCCCAACCAAACCGTTCTTTTTCCTCAAAGAATTGATGAGGATATTGCAGAAAACGATCCGGTGCGCATGGTTGACGCCCTGGTTGAGGGCTTGAATCTTGAAAGTTTCAGAAAACTGTATAAGGAATGCGGTCGCAGCCCTTACCACCCCAAGATGATGCTCAAGGTCATTCTGTATGCCTATATGAACAACATCTACTCCTGCCGGAAAATTGAAAAACTCCTTCACCGTGACATCCATTATATCTGGCTGGCCGGATATGAGAAACCGGATTTCATTACCATCAACCGTTTCCGCAACCGGGTGAAGAAGGAAATTAACGAAGTGTTTACGCAAACCGTACTTCTTCTCTCTTCCAAAGGCTTCATCAGCCTGAATGTGGAATATATTGACGGGACAAAGCTCGAATCCAAAGCCAACAAGTACACTTTCGTCTGGCGAAAAACGGTTGAGCGGAACCGTGAACGCCTGATGAAGAAGATACATGTCCTGTTAGGGCAGATAGACGATGTCATTGCTCAGGAGAAGTCATCAGAGAACAATGAGGAAGTTGAGTTCACTCCGGCCATGCTGACTGAAATGGCAGGAGAATTGCGTCATGCACTGGAACAGGTTTCCGAGCCATCCGCGAAAGAGGAAAAGACTGAACTGAAAAAGAAACGCAAACAGCTGAAGGAACTGGAAGAACACAGGGACAAACTGCAGGAATACGACTGCCATCTGGAAACACTGCAAGAGAGGAATTCCTATTCCAAGACGGACAAGGACGCTACTTTTATGAGAATGAAGGAGGATGCCATGCGCAACGGACAGACGAAGCCCGGTTACAACCTTCAAATCGGCACCGAAAATCAGTTCATCACCGATTTTGCACTCTTCCCGAACCCTACGGATACACTGACCCTGATTCCTTTCCTGCAATCTTTTTCAAACAGGTATGAACGGATGGCCCATACGGTGGTTGCTGATTCCGGCTATGGCTCCGAAGAGAATTACCGCTTCATGTCCGAAAACGGCATGGAAGCCTACGTAAAGTACAACTATTTCCACATGGAGCAGCGGCCGAGATTCAAACCGGCCCCGTTCAAGGCCGAAAACTTCTACTACAATGAAGAACATGACTTCTGCATCTGCCCTATGGGGCAAAGGATGCGGAGGATAGGCACCAGGAATGTGAAAACCGCATCCGGATATGTCAGCGAAAATGCACGGTACAGAGCTGTCAGGTGTGAAGGTTGTCCCCTGCGATGCCGCTGTTTTAAAGCAAAAGGAAACAGGACGATAGAACTGAATCATAGGCTTAGACAATACAAGCGGAGAGCCAAAGAACTGCTCTGCTCTGAGAAAGGACTGAAACACAGAGGGCAGAAATGCATAGAACCGGAGGCCGTGTTCGGACAAATTAAAAACAATATGAACTACAAACGTTTCCGACATTTTGGAAAGGACAAGGTCTTCATGGACTTTGCCTTCCTAGCCATTGCCTTCAATATAAAAAAAATGTGTGCAAAACTGACAAAAGAAGATACGAAATGGCTGATTGGATGGTTTTATGAACTTACTGTCGCTTTATTTAGATGCTGGAGACACATAAATCAAAGAAATCTTCGAATTATCGCAGCTTAAAGAAAATGAACAGATTTGTATAGTGATGAACAAAAAAGAGGTGCATCGTGCATTACGACACACCTTCTTTCCGGCAGGAGGAGACAAACGCTGGAAACACTGGTTCGTGCAGCCGGAGCTGCGCTACTGGATGTGCCAGCCCTACGGAGGACATTTCTTCGGGACAGGCCTGATGTACGGCGTGTACAACGTAGCCAAGGCAAGGCTGCCTTTCGGGCTGTTCAAAGGGGTACGTTCCGAAAGATACGAGGGAGACTTTACGGGAGTGGGAATATCATACGGCTATCACTTCATCCTCTCCCCCCGCTGGGGACTGGAGACAAGCATCGGCGTAGGATTCCTGCACACCCGATACGAACGCTACCGCTGCGCGCACTGCGGAGAAAAGACAGGAAGCGGAAACAGGAATTTCATCGCTCCCACCAAAGCCTCCATATCCTTAGTGTATATGATGCAATAATAACAAGATAAATTACAACAGCAAATTGAAAGTATGAAAAACTTAATCCGTATTCCTATGATAATGGCACTATCGGCGCTCTGCTGCCGGGCAGGTCATGCACAGGAATTCTACCGGGGGGAAATGTTCGTCACCGGGCAGCAGTTCTCGCTTGCGGACGGGCGTCTGAACATTGACCTCTCAGTCGATTTCGAAGGACTGAGAATGCCCTCGGACGAATCACTGACCCTGACGCCCGTACTCATCAGCGGGGAAAACGAACAAGCCCTGCCGGCGGTACTCATCAACGGCAAGGAAAAGCAGAAAGTGTACCAGCGGCAAAAGGAATTTGCCGGAAACGGGCATCCGGCCCCCATACCCGCAGTAGTGATAAGGAACGACGCCAGGATGGCGCGCTCCTTCCGATACCGGGTGGCAGTGCCCTATAAGGAATGGATGAAGGACGCCCGGCTCCTGATGAGAACGCAGGAATGCGCCTGCCACGGCAAACAGGGCAAGGCCTACGAAGACAGGATTGCCGGCAGGCTGAACCTGCCCGAAAACCGCACTTCAGCCTGGGACATGGATACGGACAGGAAATACCTGGCCTGGGTGAACTTCATCGAGCCTGCACCCGGCAAAGACACACTGCATGCAGTGACGGGGTCCATCCCCTACTTTGGCAAAGGGAAGCAGGAAAAAGGAGAGAAAACGCTGGGAGAATTGTCCGAAAGCAAACAGAACTTAGAAATATACCACCGGCTGCGCAATGCTTTGCAGAACATCCGACGGGAAGAGGGAACGGAACTCCTGAAAGTGAAGGTTACAGGATACGGGGCACCTGCCGGAAACCTGAAAAAGAACGAAATGAATGCACTGGCACGCTCACTGAACCTTAAAGCATACCTGCGGGAAAACCGACTTGCAACTGGCATTCCGCTGGAAGTAACCTGGATTCCGGAAGACTGGGACTCCATTGCCGCACTGACAAGACAAAGCGGCATGATGTTCAGGGAGGCCGCCCTAGACCTGATAGGGAGTGTAGACATGGATAAAGGGCGGGAACGAATGCTGATGAAACTTGCCGACGGAAAGCCCTACAGATACCTGGCGGAAAAGATATTTCCCGAAGTTATGCGGGTCGACTACAGGATAGAGTACACCCGCCAGCAGCCGGATGCGGCGGAGAGCCTGAGGATGTCCCGTACTGGAGAACGTCAGACACTGCGCCTGAACGAGCTCTTTGCGGTAGCGGGCAGTTACCCGAAAGGATCTACGGAATACAACGATGTACTCGACCTCACAGCCCGCCTGTTTCCCGACAGCCCCGAAGCCAATATCAATGCAGCGGCCGTGGCACTCACCAAAGGGGAAACGGCCAAAGCGCGGCGCTATCTGGAGAGATTCGCAACCATGCCAATCGCATACAACAACATGGGCATACTCTGCCTACAGGAAGGAAAACGGGACAAGGCGGAAGTATATCTTACCATGGCAGCGGCAGCCGGCATAGAGCAGGCTGACAGGGTGCTGAAAGAGTTGAAAAACAAATAGGAAAGCAAAATGACCGGGAACACCAAAAGTATATTAACCTATAAAACAGGCATACATGAAAACAAACAGCTATTTATGGAGCATGCTGGCAGCAGCAACCTTTACACTAGCCGGATGCGGCAGTGAAGAAAACGGAATAACGGAACCCATGCCGCAGGGAAAGACGGCACAACTCGAACTGCGCCTGACGGGAAGCGGAGTGAGCACCAAGGCAACCGGAAGCGCATTACCTACACAAAACGAAGAGAATACGGTGAAGCGTTTCACCGTCGCCATCTTCAACAGTGACGAATCGGTGAATGCCATACAGACCGTAACCAATAACACCACTCCGGCAACAACCATCAACTGTACTCCGGCAACGAGCTGTACGGGCATCGTGGTAGCCAACGCCCCTACAGACGGTTATTTTTCAGGCGTCCTGAACAAGACCGACTTCCTGAAGAGAACAATTGAACTGGGTGATGCCCAGACCAAGGATTGTCTGCCCATGAGCGGAGACGTAAAAAACGGTGATGGCAACGCCACCTTCACACTGGGCGCAGGCATCAACACCGGTATGACAGCCCGGCTGAGCAGGCTCGTTGCAAGAGTGTCCGTAAGCGGCATCAGAACCGAATTTGACCCCAACGGACAGTACTCGGCGGCATCCTACGAACTGAAAAACATCTTTGTGCGGAATGCCGTGAAAGAAGCTGTACCGGGCACGGGAGGATACAGCACCACCAAAATGAGCACACCGGATTATCTGACCGGAAACTACACCGGCTCCAGCGGAACTGTAGCTTATCTGGCAAATTCGGTCACTCCCCCGGTAAGCGTAGGTATCGAGCATAAAACCGACTACTGGTTCTATATACTCCCCAACGAAGAGGCCACCCGTACGGCATTGGTACTGGAAGGAATGTTCAAGAAAAGTGCAAGTGATGCAGGAACCACCATCTATTATCCGATAATCGTCAACAAGAGCCAGACCGGAACAAATATCACCGGAGCTTCGGGCACGGGTACTTCAAACATTGCCCGCAACACGACCTATGCCATCAAGGCAACTATCAAGAATATAGGAACCGATGACCCCACCGGAGAGATAAACCCTACTTCACTCGAACTGACAGTGAGTGTAGCCGACTGGGCACTGAACATCACGCAGGACGTGACATTCGAATAATTACCAAATATTCAAAAGTTCAGAACAACCGCCATGAAGCCTGCCCGCATATTCCTATTCACGATATTGTATGTTAGTCTCACCTTTCTGTACACATCATGCGTGCGGGAAGACACCGGAGACTGCATACAATATGTGCTCGATATGCAAGCTGTAGACTCCGAGGGAAACGACCTCACTGCAACAGACGCCTTGCAAAAAGTGGAAGTCTATCTATTCAACGAGAAAGGATTTATAAGGAAAATACCCACAGATATTTCATCTGATCTGATTTTCAGAGATGATAAAAACGAAAGGCTTACCCTCGTGGTATGGGGAAATATAAAGAAAGATACCTTAATTGCTCCCGATATTCCCATAGGCACTACTATCGAAGAAGCACGTTTCCGACTCAGAGAAGATACAGAAGGAAGTCATTTGCCCATTACTGATATTTTCTATTGCAAAAAGGAAGTGAACAATGCAACTACAAGAAGCAGACAGGTAGAATATCTAACACTGGTTATGGAACGTATGTCAGCAAGCCTGAATATACGTACCAATTATCTGACAAAACATTGCCCATATAATGGGAAACCGTATACGCTCATCGTCAGAGGCACAGGAACAGAAGTGAATTTTACAGGAAAGATTACCGGTAAAAGTGCAGGATATAAACCCATATCATACACAGACAAACAAGGAGATGTATATACACTTCCTTTCCGAATATTTCCTACCGCACAAGAGGAATACATAGAAATAGACATATACCGGGAACATGAAATAATATACACTATAACACAAGACAACAGCTTCAAGAAATTACATGCACCTGCCGGTAAACAAACAGATATCAATATAGACTTTCATTATACTCCTCCTTTGATAACAATGGATGTACTGCCTTGGGAGAATATTCATCAAGATACAGAATTGTAAATGATTAAGTCATCTGAGTAAATTATATAGCAATATGAGCATCTCCACCTCTTTTCGTTTAAAAGTACTTACAGCATTATCACTAACAACTGTTTTGTTGATACAAGCAGTAATATGCACTTCTTGCCAACAAGATGCCTGTATCAAAGATGCAAAAGAAGCATCTGCCATAATATACCTGCATGTAAAAAGTGAACAACAAACAGACGCAACGACACGAGTGGAAGAGAATCTCATCAAGGACTTACATATACTTATATATGACAGCAATGGAAATTTGATTGGACAAAAATATACCACGAACAATACAGTTACAATAAATACCCACAGCGCTACTGATTGTACCATTTATGCTATTGCAAATACAGGAACTCCGGAACTCTTCAACAGCTATGACATTCATTGGGAAAACAATCTGAAAAACAAGACTTACTCTCTCTATGATTGGAACAGTCTGACAAAAAACAATGTATTGCCTATGACAGGAAGCCAAAGCCACATAAATATAGCTACTGGAAACAATTCGCTTCCGGATATAACAGTAAAACGAATAGCTGCAAAAATCACACTAAATGTAAATATAGATCAAGGTTACGGAATCAACATTGACAGTTACCGCATTTATGGCATCCCAAATAAAACGTACTATGTATTACACCCGTTAGACACTGAATCCGAACCAACCGATACACAAACAACCCGGGCAAAAGATGCGGCTATCCCTTCCCAACCGACGGATTGGACAGACAGTGGAAGTATTTCCCCGAACTCCCCTACAAACATAAATACAATATTCTACATGTTCGAAAATCGGGCAGGAATAAATACCACAATAACCCAGCAAAAAGAAAAAATAAAAGCAAACGCACCGGATTCTGCAACCTATGTTGTAATTTACGGCAAAGCCACCGGATATAAATTTCTGTCCTGGGAAATATATCTTGGAGCTACCACTACAACAAATTTCAATATCAAACGTAACTGTAACTATACTTATAATATTACACTCAAACCCACAACTACCGACACACGGGTTACATACAAAAAAAGTAGCATTATCTGGGCAGGAAGCAATATTTATTGGGACGGCAGCAAACTTACATTTGATACTGCTATATCCAATGATTCCGATTTAAAACAAGGTGTACACTTCCGTTGGGGGTCACTAATAGGTATACCATCTTCGGGAAACTCTGCTCCAAGTGCATATTATATTCCGATATATAATCCTACCTCTCCCCAAAATAGTACTTGGGATTGCAAATCATACGACTTTAACTCTATTTATTGCTTTTACAATGAAGTTTTAAGTAACAGTATTGACCCAAACAATACCTACTTGAATGATAATGCTCTCAATACTGATGAATTTTATCAAGCCTATAAAGGTGATATTTGCCGATATTTAAGCAAGACTGGTGCTGTTACAGGCAGTTGGCGTATGCCTACTTACAAAGAGTTTGGAGATATTGACAAATATACAACAAATGGAAATTGGGGAGACCTTTCTACCAACATTTATGGAACCAGTACTATAAACGGTTACAAAACTTATACTTTCACTGACGGTGTAACTCGTTTTCCTGCCTCCGGTTACTGGCATGCTGCTGACAAAAAACAGTATCGTACCGGTGCAGGAGGTTATTATTGGAGCAGTAGTGTATATAGCGGAAATACATCATCGTATTATTTAGGTTTCGCTGTTGGCTATACTCCACCAGCATCCGTAAATGCAAGGAATCACGCATTTACAATACGTTGTGTCCAAGATTAAACCATAGACAAAACCATCCGATAAGAATATCCCCTATTCAAATCGGAAATGTTTTGTTTGTTTGCTGTGTCTTCCCTGCACTGTGAAGTGCGGGGAAGACTATTTTATATAGACCTACATATCCAAAGCCGATATAATCGTAACAGTAAAACTAATACATATATATAACAGACATTTTTTCATGTAAGCTGCCCAATGCCATTAAAACGGTACAGGCCCGTCCAATCCCACCCCGCCAAACGGATTGTCCGTTTGAGGCATATAGTCGGAGGCAGACGGAGGCGGTGGTGTAGAGGGACTGCCAATGGGCGCATTCATACGCGAACCGAACGTGGCTCCTCCCATACCCTCGGTAGGCGGCGGAATAACCATATCGTCTTCCGGATTCTGGAAGCGGGTGTACTGGCCGATAAAGCGCAGGCGCACATCGCCCACGGCACCGTTACGGTGCTTGGCTATGATAATTTCCGCCATGCCGCGCAGGTCTGTGCCGTCGGCGGAAGTATAAATCTTGTAATATTCGGGACGGTGGATGAAGCACACCATATCGGCATCCTGCTCGATGGCTCCGGACTCGCGAAGGTCGCTCAACTGCGGACGCTTGCCCTCTTCCCCCTCACGGTTCTCTACACCACGGTTCAACTGAGACAGGGCAATAATGGGAATGTTCAACTCCTTGGCCAACCCCTTCAAAGAACGCGAAATCGTACTCACCTCTTCCTGACGGCTGCCGAACGACATGCCGCTGGCATTCATCAATTGCAGGTAGTCGATAATAATTACCTTCACCCCATGCTCGCGAACCAGACGGCGGGCCTTGGTACGAAGTTCGAATACGGAAAGCGAGGGAGTATCATCCACGTACAGAGGCGCATCCAGCAGGTCGCGCAGCTTATAGTCCAACTGCTGCCATTCGTAATCGGCAAGCTGTCCGCTTTTGATTTTCTCGCTCGGTATCTCGCACACGTTGGAGATAAGACGGTTCACCAACTGTACGTTGCTCATTTCAAGGGAGAACAAGGCAACGGGATTGCGGAAGTTCACGGCAATGTTCTTCGCCATGGAGAGCACGAACGCCGTCTTACCCATGGCAGGACGGGCGGCTATGATAATGAGGTCGGAGTTCTGCCAGCCGGAAGTCATCTTGTCCAGTTTCGTAAATCCGCTCTCAAGACCGCTCAAACCGTCGGTACGGGCGGCGGCTTTCTGAATAAGGTCGTACGCTTCGGCAATGACCGGATTGATTTGCGTATAGTCCTTCTTCATGTTCTGCTGCGAAATCTCGAAGAGCTTGCCTTCGGCTTCCTGCATCAGGTCGTCCACATCGAGCGTCTCGTCGAATGCTTTGGACTGTATGTTACTGGTGAAAGTTATCAGCTCACGCGCCAACGCCTTTTGGGCAATGATACGGGCGTGATACTCGATATGCGCAGAGGATGCCACCTTGCTGCTGAGCTGGGTGATGTAGAACGGGCCGCCCACCTCTTCCAAATCTCCGCGCTTGGCAAGCTGCTCCTTCACGGTGAGAATGTCCACCGGTTTCTGATTGACGGCAAGGTCTGTGATAGCGGAGTATATCAGCTGATGCCGGTGTTCGTAAAAAGATTCGGGACGGAGAATTTCGCTCACCAGCGAATAAGCGTCTTTCTCGATCATCAATGCACCCAAAACGGCTTCTTCCAGTTCCGGCGCCTGCGGCTGGATACGCCCGTAATCGTTGACCGGCTGAGGTGATTTCGACTTCGGGGTGCGGGTTGTTCGTCTTTGTTCTGCCACTTTATGAATTAAGAATTGAAATTTAAAAATTAAGAAATAAATAGTCCGCCTTTCAAAAGGGAAAGCAAAGATAAATGATTTTATTGATAGCAATCAACAAATCGTTGTTAAGTTTTCAATCTACTATGAACAGAATTCATTAACTTTGTCTCCGAAGCCTGCTTTGACAGGCCCGTTTTTATTTTTTTAATTTCAATTCTTAATTCTCAATTTAACGATGCTTACTTTTCCGAATGCTAAAATAAACCTGGGACTGAATATTACAGAAAAACGACCGGACGGCTACCATAACCTGGAGACCATCTTCTACCCTATTCCCGTGGAAGATGCGCTGGAAATAAACCCGCTGCGCGAGGGTGACGGAAAATATTGCCTGCATCAGGCAGGTATGGAAATAACGGGAGAAGCGGAAAACAACCTCGTGGTGAAGGCGTATAAGCTGCTGGACGGGTTGTTCGACCTGCCGCCGGTGGATATTCATCTGTTCAAGCATATCCCATCGGGGGCCGGATTGGGTGGCGGCTCGGCAGATGCTGCATTTATGCTGAAAATGCTGAATGAGAAGTTCGGCCTTGGACTGAGTACCGGGACTCTGGAAGAGTATGCCGCCCGCCTGGGAGCGGATTGCGCTTTCTTCATCCGGAATGCTCCTACCTATGCGGAAGGCATCGGAAATGTGTTCTCGCCTATATCCTTGTCGCTGAAAGGGTATCAGCTCTGGCTGGTAAAACCGGATATATTCGTTTCCACACGGGATGCTTTCTCACAAATAAAGCCGCACCGTCCGGAACGGTCACTGAAGGAGACGGTGCAGCTGCCCATTGAAGCATGGAAAGAGTATATGGTGAATGACTTCGAAGAGAGCGTGTTCCCGCAGTTTCCCGCTATCGGGGCAATCAAGGAAGAAATGTACCGGCAAGGCGCTGTCTATGCTTCGATGAGCGGTTCGGGATCATCGGTGTACGGACTGTTTGCGGCGGATGCCGTATTGCCGGATGTAGACTTCGGTGAAAAAGCATTCGTATATAAAGGGAAACTGACCGTTTAAAAGTATGAAATATAAAGTATGAGGAATGAACCATGCGGACGGGACATTGTTATACCCTATATTTTATACTTCATACTTAATTTCAGGATGAAAAGATTCAGATTTTGTTTGGTAGCAGGCATGCTACTGTTTATTTCCGTTTCCACCGTTGCCAAAGGAGTTCCCACAAGCATACAGGCTGCTTTCGAAAAGATGTACCCGTATGTTGCAAATGCCCAGTGGGAACAGATGGCAGGATGTTACGTAGCAGAATTCGTTATTGACGGCAGGGAAACAGATGTGTGGTTCGATGAAAATGCCCAATGGGTAATGATGGAGAATGATGTGGAGTCGCTGGAGAAAGTTCCCGCTCCCGTTGCGGAAGCATTTATGGAAAGCATTATGGCTTCCATGAGATTGAGGGATGTAAGGATAGTCACGTTTCCCAAACGTCCTGCGGTAATCGTTATCGAAGTGGAAGGCTACAACTCCGGTGAAGAATTCCAACTGTTCTATGCACCGGACGGAAAGCTGCAACGGCAACTGAATGTGAGTGAACTGGGCGGAGAGATTTACCCGGGACTCTTTAATTAAGCATAAAAGTATGAGGTATAACCATGCGGATGGAGCACGGTTATACCTCATACTTTATATTTTATACTTAAACTCAGTACACTTCTACTTTCGCGGCTATCCGTTTGGCTTTATCGCGCAGCGCATCGAGGTCGCTGTCCAACGGGGCATAGCACAATACAACACCCATACGGCGATTGACGCGGGTGGTAGGCTTGCCGAAGATACGCAAGTAAGTATCTTCTTCTTTGGTCACCTCTTCCATGCCGCGGTAGTTGGGACGCTCCTGACTGGCAATGGGCGAAAGAATAACGGCACTCGCCCCTATCCGCTCCTGCTTGATACCCGGAATGGGCAAACCGAGTACGGCGCGGCAATGCAATTCAAATTCGTTCAGGTTCTGTGTTCCTGCCAGTGTCACCATACCCGTATCGTGCGGACGCGGAGAGAGTTCGGAGAAGTAAACGCCGTTCTCGTGGCTCAGGAAGAATTCCACTCCCCACAAACCGGCGCCGGTCAGGGCACGGGTCACTTTCTCCGCCATATCCTGCGCTTCCTTTAAATGAGCAGGGTCGATATGGGCAGGCTGAAAGCTCTCGCGATAGTCGCCGCCTTTCTGCACATGTCCGATAGGCGGGCAGAACAAGGTAGGGCCATTCTTTTGGGTAACCGTCAGCAAGGTGATTTCACTATCGAACTTGATAAACTCCTCAATGATAAGCTCCTTGATGTCGCCACGGCTTCCGTTGCAGCCGTACTCCCAGGCATGCTCCAGTTCGTCGGCACTCTTTACGAGCGACTGCCCCTTACCGGAAGAGGACATCAGCGGCTTTACCACACAGGGGAAACCGATTTTTTCGGCAGCAGCCTTCAGCTCATCCAGGGATTTGGCATAGAAGTATCTGGCTGTTTTCAGTCCCAGTTCCTTGGCAGCAAGGTCGCGGATAGCCTTACGGTTCATTGTAAAGTTGACCGCACGCGCGCTGGGCACAACCTGAATACCTTCTTTCTCGAAATCGTACAGGCGTTCCGTACGGATAGCCTCTATTTCGGGTACTATAATGTCCGGCCGGTGTTTACGCACCACACGTTCCAATGCTTCCCCGTCCAGCATGCTGAACACTTCGCACTCGTCCGCCACCTGCATGGCGGGTGCTCCGGCGTAAGAGTCGCAGGCTATGATATATTGCCCTTTACGTTGAGCTGAAATTACAAACTCTTTACCCAGTTCACCGGAACCTAACAGTAAAATCTTTTTCATCGGTTACTAATTTATTTACTACCTATTATTATTGTTTTCTATAATTGGCAATTTGTTGTTTATTATTGGATGTTCAGGCATAAAACTGACGATTTACGGCCTACCGCCACCGCACTGCGGAAATAGTAAACCGTAAACCGTCAACTTGCAGTTATCATCACTGGTGCTGTTCTCTCAACAGGTCATTCACCGTCTTTACCGGATTGAATGTAGTCAGAGGTACTTCTACAAAGACCGTATTCCAGTCGCTCATGGCACCGTTCCACAATCCGGGAAGTTCCAGAGCTTTCAGGTCTTTGCCGTTCTTCGACTTATAGGAGATGAAGCCCGTAGCCTTGTCCACATACTTCACCAAATCGAACTTATGGCCCTTATAGTCGCGCACTGCACATACCAGGTCTACCGGATTGAAGTGCGTACCTTTTTCAAACATATCCTTCTTCTCAGGGTCATTCATGTCAATCTGAGAACTTTCGAGGATTTGCAGGGAAATCGTACCGTCGCTGTTGTAAGCAAGGAACGGACCGCCACCCGGCTCGCCTACGTTCTTCACCATGCCGCAGACACGCATCGGACGGTTCAGCTTCTCTTTCAGGTAAATCACCAGTTCGGCATCTTCCAGATTCTTCGTTTCGGGGTTCTTGCAGAACAGCTTCTTCTGTACAAACTGCAGGATGTCGAGAACCTGCTCGTGCGTGTACTTGCCGCTGTCCAGCAGTTGCAGATAGGCAAAAGCCTGCTGCTGCAAGGTGATGAGCACACCGGCAATCAGCTTCTTATATAATACGGTATCGCCTTTCAGTTTATCGGGCACTACGTTGTCGATGTTCTTAATGAAGATGACATCGGCATCGAGGTCGTTCAGGTTCTCTATCAATGCGCCGTGACCGCCCGGACGGAACAGAAGCTTGCCGTTATCGCGGAAAGGCTTGTTCTCCATATCGGCGGCAACGGTATCGGTGCTCGGTTTCTGCTCGGAGAAGCTGATGTTGTAATCCACGCCGTACTTTCTGGCATAAGCCGCGGCTTTCTCGTCTACCAACGCCTTGAACAGCGCACGGTGTTCGGGAGATACGGTGAAGTGCACGTTTACCTTACCGCTCTTGTTGGCAGCATAAAGCGCACCTTCCACCAGATGTTCTTCGAGCGGGGTACGGCTGCCGTCCTCGTATTTATGAAACTTCAGCAATCCTTTCGGAAGCGCGCCGTAATTCAATCCTGCCGATTCGAGCAGGGCGGCAACCACCGCCTTGTAATTGCCGGCGGCAATCAGAGCGGGAATATCCTTGCTGGTTGTTTTCAGGCAAGCGGCGTTCAGGTCGTCATAGAAAGCGAACTTCCCGATTTTCCCGAAGAATGTTTTCTCAAAGTCCGACTGCGGAGCATCGTATTCCGCTCCGAGGAATTCAAATAAATTCTTAAACATACGGCTTGCCGCGCCCGATGCCGGAACAAATTTCACCACCGTTTTGTCTGTCTGAGTATATGCTTCCCACGCATTCAGATATTTTTTCTGCTCATCGGCATCCGGAGCCAGTATACCCTGCTCCACGGAAGCAGCGGCAGACAACTTTAAATATGGAAATCCCTTTTCGAAGCAGGCCAGCTGTTCGGCTATCTGTTCTTCCGATATGCCTTTCTTGGCAAGTAGTTCTTTGTCTTGGAGTGTTATCATAATATCTAAATTAATTAATTGATGCCCAAAAATACAAAAAAAGCACAAGCACCGTCATGAAAAGGAAGAAAAAAACTACCTTTACAGCAGAAAATACGGACAATTATGGAAACAGATGAATTTTTCACAGCCGAAGAGAAGCGTTTGCTCTTCGTGCTCTACCGAAAATTATTGCAGCTTTCCGGAGAGACGCTCCGCAAGGGCGATTGCAGAAAGCTGAAAACACATCTTGTAAACTCTATACAGAACAACCGCATACAGCGGGATATCTTCGGGCTGAACCCGATTATAAAGGATATGCAGACCGCCGTTATCGTGGCGGAAGAGATAGGCATGAGGCGGGCATCCATCCTGGGACTGATGCTCCACGACTCCGTGCGCTGCGGCACCTGTACCGCCGAAGAAGTGGAACGGAACTACGGCGAGGATGTGGCGGGCATCATACGCGGACTGATACGGGTAAACGAACTTTACGCCAAAAGCCCCACCATCGAGTCGGAGAACTTCCGCAACCTGCTGCTGTCCTTTGCAGAGGACATGCGCGTTATCCTCATCATGATTGCCGACCGCGTGAACATCATGCGCCAGATAAAGGAGTGCGAGAACGACGAAGCACGCAGGCAGGTGGCCAATGAAGCCGCCTATCTGTACGCTCCCCTCGCCCATAAGCTGGGTCTGTACAAACTGAAGTCGGAACTGGAAGACCTTTCGCTGAAGTACACGGAGAAGGAAGTCTACTACCACATCAAGGAGAAACTGAACGAAACCAAGGCATCGCGCGACAAGTATATAGCCGCTTTCATCGCTCCGGTACAGAAGAAGCTGGAAGAGGCGGGACTGCATTTCCACATCAAGGGGCGCACCAAGTCCATCCACTCCATCTACCAGAAGATGAAGAAGCAGAAGTGTCCTTTCGAGGGTGTGTACGACCTGTTTGCCATCCGTGTAATCCTGGACTCCCAAGTGGAAAAAGAGAAGCTGGAGTGCTGGCAGGCATATTCCATTGTAACGGATATGTACCAGCCCAACCCGAAGCGTCTGCGCGACTGGCTGTCCGTGCCCAAGAGCAACGGCTACGAATCGCTGCACATCACCGTCATGGGGCCTGAAGGCAAATGGGTGGAAGTGCAGATACGCACCGAACGCATGGACGAGATAGCCGAACGGGGGCTTGCCGCCCACTGGCGGTACAAGGGCGTGAAAGGCGAAAGCGGACTGGACGAATGGCTGACTTCCGTACGTGAAGCGCTGGAGAACTCCGACAGCAGCGGACTGGAGACCATGGACCAGTTCAAGCTGGACTTATACGAAGACGAAGTGTTCGTCTTTACCCCCAAGGGAGACTTGTTCAAACTGGGCAAGGGTTCCACCGTGCTCGACTTCGCCTTCCACATCCACAGCAAGCTGGGCTGCAAATGTATAGGAGCCAAGGTAAACGGCAAGAACGCACAGTTGAAGCAGATACTGAACAGCGGCGACCAGGTGGAAATCATGACGTCCAATACACAGACGCCCAAGCAGGACTGGCTGAACATTGTCACCACTTCCAAGGCGCGCACCAAGATACGGCAGGCGCTCAAGGAAATGGCTGCCCGCCAGCACGCCTTTGCCAAGGAGACATTGGAACGTAAGTTCAAGAACCGGAAAATAGAGTATGACGAGGGTACGATGATGCGTCTCATCAAGCGGCTCGGCTTCAAGGTGGTGACGGACTTCTACCAGAGCATTGCCGATGAAACGCTCGACGTGAACGGCATCATCGACAAGTACCTCGAACTCCAGAAACGGGAGAACGACACGCACGACGACATCGTGTACCGCAGCGCCGAAGGCTATAACCTGCAGGCTGCCGCCCTGCCCGAAGAGACCACCGCCAAAGAGGACGTGCTCGTCATCGACCAGAACCTGAAAGGGCTGGACTTCAAGCTGGCACGCTGCTGCAATCCTATCTACGGAGATGAGGTATTCGGTTTCGTAACCGTAAGCGGCGGCATCAAGATACACCGCTGCGACTGTCCGAATGCAAGCGACTTGCGCGAACGCTTCGGGTACCGCATCGTAAAGGCACGCTGGGCTGGCAAGTCGCAAGGCACGCAATACCCCATTACGCTGCGTGTGGTGGGACACGACGACATAGGCATCGTTACCAATATCACTTCCATCATCTCCAAAGAGACCGGCATTACGCTGCGGAGCATCGGCATAGACTCGCACGACGGATTATTCTCGGGAACGCTTACCATCATGGTAGGCGACACCGGAAGACTGGAAGCGCTCATCAAGAAGCTGAGGACGGTAAAGGGAGTAAAGCAGGTATCGCGCAACTGACGGGGTAAATCCCAAGTTCAACATTGCGGACCGTAAAGTGCTACACTACGTTTCTAAAGTGCTACTTGGCGACGCTAAAGTTCTACTTTACAATCCTAAAGTAGAACTCTACGTTTCCCAAGTCCAACACTGCGTCTCCCCCGCCCTTATTTCTCAATGTTTTAATTCTCAATTCTCAATTTACCAACTATGCGATACGATTTCAAAAAACAGCTCCGCAGTTTCGGTTATGCCTGGCAGGGCATCCGGAGCTGCGCAGGCAAGGAGCAGAACCTGAGTTTTCATCTGATTGCCATGGCGGCAGTAACCCTTGCGGGATTTGTTTTAGGCATTACACGCACGGAATGGACGGTCGTTATCCTCTGTTTCGGTGTGGTGATTGCCGCCGAGCTGTTCAACACCGCTATCGAAAGGCTGGTGGACCTGGTATCTCCCGAACGGCACCCCGTTGCGGGGCAGGTAAAAGACATTGCCGCCGGAGCAGTGCTGGTGTGCGCTGTTGCGGCGGCAATTATAGGATTGATAATCTTTATACCGTATCTTTAAAGGCAGACGTTATCTTACCCTTTTCCTTTTATAGTAGGGATACGTCAGCAGGACGAAGAAGAACAAGGCAAGTATGGCGGCTACACCGGCGGCGTGGTAAAGCAGGAACGCATCTGCCAGGCGGCAAGCCGTTGCCAGACCCGCCAGAAGTCCGGTTTCCATAACCAGGTGGCAAGTCGTGTTGCCCGTTCCCCGCTGGCAGTGATGAGATAGCTTTACGAACATCCTTGTAAACGGCAGCGTCAGAAACGTCAACGCCGCCAATGCCAGGAATGCAATGTAGTCGCCTATATAGAGCAGTGGCAGTAATACGCCCGGCACGAAAGCTATCAGCAGCATATTCAGCGCAGGAACCCATGCACGCGGCAGCAGGAAGCGGTCCAGGCTGCACAGCCTCATCCCGATAGGCGCACGGAAAGCCACATATACCCTCGATGCGAAATACATGCCGAGAACTCCCACGGCAACGGCTGCATAAACAACCGTGCGGAAACCGTAAAGGTCGTACAGCAGGAAGCCTGCGCACGCCCCTGCCAGCATACCCAGCCGGGCAGACCACGCATAGACCAGATTGCCGGCACTGCGCCTTGTAGATGTGGTAATGTCGATAGCCACCGTAATGCCCGCCGTCGTTGCCAGTCCGAAACATACGCCCTGTACCGAAGCAAGCAGCATCAGCTTGAGATAGCTGTCGGCAAAGGCATACCCCGCCATTGCAGCCAGCATGACGAAAGCAGAGGAAAGCAATACGTTCTTCCGCTTATACTCATCGCACAGATAGGCATGAAACGGGCCTGCCGCAAACATCGCCGCAATGAATGCCAGAAACATGTCGCCTGTCCGGGAAACGGACATTCCCAACTGCTCCGGCATTACGAACGAAAGTACGGGAAAAAGCATGTAGACGGATGCGAACAGTAGCAGATTAGCTGTGCACATCCGCCAGAAGTTCAGCGTCATAAGCCTGTCAGTACTGTTCTTTCTCATTCGGGAAGTCTAAGTTCTTCACATCGGAAATGTAATGGCTGATAGCATCGGTCATTACAGTATGCAGGTCGGCATAACGGCGCAGGAAACGGGGGCGGAAACCGTTGTTCATGCCCAGCATATCCTGTACTACCAGCACCTGGCCGTCCACGCCGCTACCGGCGCCGATGCCGATGACGGGAATAGTCAGCTCGCCTGCCACACGCTCTGCCAACGCAGCGGGAATCTTCTCCAGTACAAGGGCAAAGCATCCGGCTTCTTCCAGCAGGTGGGCGTCGCGTACCAGCTTCTCCGCTTCGGCATCGTCCTTGGCGCGTACCGTGTATGTTCCGTACTTATTGATGGACTGAGGCATCAGTCCGAGGTGTCCCATAATAGGAATACCGGCACTGAGAATGCGTTTTACCGTACCGATGATTTCTTCCCCGCCTTCCAGCTTCAGGGCATCGGCATGGCTCTCCTTCATGATTCGGATGGCAGATGCAAGACCTTCCATTTCGTTTCCCTGATAAGAACCGAAAGGCATATCCACCACTACCATTGCGCGCTTTACGCCGCGCACGACGGACTTGGCATGATAAATCATCTGGTCGAGGGTTATGGGCAGTGTAGTCACGTTGCCCGCCATTACGTTGGAAGCGGAGTCGCCCACCAGGATGACGTCCATACCTGCGCCGTCGACAATCTGCGCCATGGTATAGTCGTACGAGGTCAGCATCGATATTTTTTCGCCTCTCTGTTTCATCTCAACAAGGCGATGCGTAGTTACTTTACGAGTGTCGTCTGAAATATATCCAGCCATAATCTTAATGAATGTGTTAATGAGTTATCAATTAAAATAGCGCGCAAAGTTAGCGCTTTTTCCCATTACTTGTGCACTTGAAGCATTTTATCGTAAGTGAATCCCGTAAAATCATCCAATACACAATGACATAACGGAGCTATAGCCTCACGGGAGTTGGTCGTTGCCAGTCCTATCACGGTGGCTTCGGATGCCATACCCGCTTTCAGTCCGTTAAAGGAGTCCTCGAATACATAGGTGGTGCCGGGAGTCGTGCCGAATACTTCCATACCGAGCAGGAAGCAGTCGGGAGCCGGCTTTGAACGGGAAAACATCTCTGCGGTAAGAATCCGGTCGAACATAGTCCTTACCTCGGGGCGGGCACGGTAGACGGCAGCCATTTTCCGGTCGTTGGAACTGGTGACAACCGCCATTTTCACGTGGTTACGGCGCAGGTCGGCAATGAAATCGAGCACACCGGGGATGTAATCATACGCCATGTCCCGCTCAAAAGCGTTGAGGGCGGCGGTGATTTCCTGCTGTTCCTTTGTCTTTCCGGCAAAGAAAGTGTCGTAGATGTAGGTCATGGTCTGCCCCTTTATGCGGCTCTCCAAATCGTCCATGCCCAGATAGTTCACCCCCGCTTTATGCCAAAAGACGGAATACTGCGTTTCGGTATCCATTACCACTCCGTCGAAATCGAACAGGACGGCCGTTGTTTTTGTTGTATCCATATTAAAAAAACAAATATAATATTCGGCCGCAAAGGTCTGAATAATCATCGAACTGAGCAAATATTCACTATCTTTTGATAAGATAGGAAGCTTTCACTATCTTTGCAAACACTTAATTGACGTATATCCAATGAACGATCCGCATATTTTGGGAACCGAACGAATAGGCAAACTGCTTGTGCAGTATTCCATCCCCGCCATTATCGGTATGACAATTACTTCGTTATATAATATCATCGACAGTATATTCATCGGTCATGGCGTAGGCGCCATGGGTATTGCCGGGCTTGCCATCACCTTTCCGCTGATGAACCTGGTGGTCGCTTTCTGTACGGTAGTCTCGGCAGGCGGCTCCACCATATCATCCATACGCCTGGGGCAGAAAGATACGGACGGAGCCACAGAAGTGCTGAACCACACCCTGATGCTGTGCCTTGTCAACGCATTCCTGTTCGGCGGCATCTCCTTTATCTTCCTGGACGAAATCCTGCGCTTTTTCGGTGCCAGCAACGAAACGCTGCCGTATGCACGGAACTTTATGCAGATAATCCTGTTGGGTACGCCGGTGACATATACAATGATAGGATTGAACAACATCATGCGTGCCACGGGGTATCCCAAGAAAGCGATGCTGACTTCGATGGTTACGGTGGTGTGCAACATTATTCTCGCCCCTATCTTCATCTTCCACTTCGACTGGGGTATCCGCGGCGCAGCAACGGCAACGGTCATTTCGCAATTTATCGGCATGATATGGGTAGTAAGCCACTTCCTGCAAAAGACAAGCATCGTACGCTTGCAACCGGGTTTCTGGAAGATGAAAAAGCGCATTATCAGCAGCATTTTCTCCATAGGGATGTCTCCGTTCCTGATGAATGTAACGGCATGCGTCATCGTCATCATCGTCAACAACAGCCTGCAACGTTACGGCGGCGACATGGCTATCGGCGCTTACGGCATCATGAACCGGCTGCTGGTGCTGTACGTAATGATTGTACTGGGACTGACCATGGGCATGCAGCCTATCGTGGGCTACAACTTCGGAGCACAGAAGTACGACCGCGTAAAGGCTACGCTGCGCCTGAGCATCCTTACGGGCGTGTGCATCACCAGTACGGGCTTTATCATCTGCGAACTGTTTCCGCATGCCGTATCGGCTGTCTTTACCAGTGACGGGCAACTGATTGACATGGCTTCCAGAGGAGTGCGTATCGGCATAGCCATGTTCCCGCTGGTAGGTGCGCAAATCGTTATCGGCAACTTCTTCCAAAGCATCGGCAAGGCGAAAATCAGCATATTCCTGTCCCTTACCCGGCAGTTGTTGTACCTGCTGCCGGGACTGATTATCCTGCCCCGCTACATGGGGCTGGACGGTATCTGGACGTGTATGCCCGTATCGGACTTCTTTGCATTCGTTACGGCGGTCATTGCCTTGTGGATATATGTAAAGAAACTGAAGAGGTTGTCTCCTCTCCAGTCTTAATCCTTATAAATCGTTCGAGGCTACGCTCGCCACCACACTGCCGTCGAACAAGTGTACCGTACGGTGTGCAAACGAGGCATCGTGCCGGGAGTGCGTCACCATGACAATGGTAGTGCCTTCCCGGTTCAGTTCCGTCAGCAGATTCATCACTTCCGCACCGTTCTTGGAGTCCAGATTACCGGTAGGCTCATCGGCAAGAATCAGTTTCGGGTTCGTCACCACGGCGCGGGCAATGGCTACACGCTGCTGCTGACCGCCGGAAAGCTGTTGCGGAAAGTGCTTGGCACGGTGACTGATGTTCATCCGTTTCAGGATATCATCTACCATGCGCTTGCGTTCACCCGCTTTCACGCCCAAATAGGTAAGAGGCAGTTCTACATTTTCGTAAACGTTCAGCTCATCTATCAGGTTGAAGCTCTGGAACACGAATCCTAACTTGCCTTTGCGCACGCGGGTACGTTCTTTCTCTTTCAGGTCCGCCACTTCCTGCCCGAGCAATTTATAACTGCCTTCCGTAGGATTGTCCAGCAGACCGAGTATGTTCAATAAGGTAGACTTGCCGCAACCGGACGGGCCCATGATGGCTACAAATTCCCCTTCTTTCACTTCGAGGTTTACATGGTTCAACGCTACCGTCTCCACTTCCGAGGTACGGAATACTTTACTGATGTCGTTTATCTTAATCATATTGTTTTGTTTTTCTATGTTATACGCTTTTTTATTCACTCTTGATACTGTTCACAGGGTTCTCGTTGGCTATCCGCCAGGACTTCCAAAGGACGCAGCCTACGATTACCGCCAGATTGGCGATTACCACCAGCAGATATACAACCCAACCGAGAGGAACCTGCTCGGCAAACTGCTCCATCCAGATACCGTTGATATACCACGATGCAAGAGTTCCGAGAACAACTGCCGGCAATGCTACGACAAGCACGTCTTTGGAAAGCAATTCCAGGATAGAGGATGCTTCCGCACCGTTGACCTTGCGGATGGCAATCTCCTTGCCGCGACGGCGTACTTCATCGGCAGTATATCCTATCAGCCCCATCAGCATGACGAAGAACATCGTTACGGCCGCCATCAGTGTGGCATTGCGGAACACGCGGACACTGTTGTCGGTAATCTGCTTTTCATATAGGAAGCTGACGAAGTCGATGGTCTGATTGCCAAAGGCATCGGCTGCGTCCTTGTTCAGTTGCCGCAGGTTCTGTACAAAAGGTTCTTTCAAACGGACATGTACCGTCCCCGTGAAATGTTGATTATAGCGGGCGACAAAAGGCATCTTGGCTTCCGTGAAATCCCCTATCTGGAAATCTTTCAGCACCCCAGCCACTTTCATCTGTGCAGCATTGTCTACATCGACGGTACGCCCCACGGCATCCTTTCCCCAATGCATCATGTCCACAAATGTTTCATTTACGATTATCTCATCTTTCGTACGTGCCATACGCCCCGCCTTGAACGCCATGCCCATCATTGCCGGATAGTCCTCCCGCATATAGAAACAGGCACGTGTGGAAAAAAGCACATTGCCCGATGCGTCACGAATCATAGAGCCGCTATATCCGCTGACAGGCGTATTGTTGGCGCTGGTCACCGCCTCTACATAAGGAAGCCCTTTAAAGAACCGGAGAGCGGCATCACTCTCTTTATCCTCGTTCCAATAGGCATTGGCAAACGCCATCCGCTGCGGATTATACCCCATATCCTTGTTCAGCACATATTGATACTGCACCATCACCACGCACATAAGTCCGCAAATGAATGCCACGCCTGCAAACTGGATGAAAAGCAGCGGACGCTTCCAGCCTTTCTTCCCTTCGGTATAGCGGCGGAACACTTGGGATACGGGAATACGGGCAAACAAACGTCCCGGCAATACTCCGCCCACCAAAAACAGTATGCCGACCACCGTCAGCGGAACCCAGATACGTTCCGGAGCAAGCAGCAAAGAAAGTTTCGCCGCAGCGGTATCTTCAAAGAACTCCCGGAAATTCAGCAGCACCAAAGCCATCAGGAGCAATGCCGCCGCAATGATAATGCCCGTTTCCAAAAGGAACATGCCGAATATCTTGCCACCGCTCGCCCCGTTGCATTTATGCACGCCTACCGCTTTGGCACGGTATGTAAGTGAGGAAATGGAAATCAGCACGTAGTTCAGCGCTGCAATGAAAAGAATGGCAAGGCCGAGGACGGTCATGATATTACGCATCCGCTCTACGCTTTCGTAATTGCGGTAGGTGTCACGGATAGGCTTTACAAACGCCGTATAGCCATACTTCTTTTTGTCCTCTTCCGGGCGATATTTCTCTATCATAGCGTCTATACGCGCATTCACCACCGACTTGTCCGCACCGGGACGGAAACGGATGTATTCAGGATAACTGTCTCCCCCGCGCCATGAGTAGTTGCCGACTCCGTCGTTCCACAAGGTGGGCATAGAGATAACGGCTTCAGGATGGACGGTTGCATTTTCGGGCAATGCCTCATAAGTACCTTTCACCGTAAAGTCTTTCTCGTGATTGTAGTTGACGGTCTTTCCCACCGGATTCTCTCCGCCGAATATTCTCCCGGCAAAGCGGTCGCTTAGGAAAATCACATTGGGCTGCTGAAGGTCTTTCACCGGATTACCGCTCAGCACTTCGATACCCATTGTCTTGAAAAAGAGTGAATCCGCCACTATCTTTCTTTCGTCAAAACGGGCGTTTTCATTGTATAACGGGGCATTCATCCAATGGCAGGTGCTGGTAGCAGCTTCCACCTGTTCGGGAAAGTTCTCCAGTATGGCGCCCGCCACAGGGCCGCAATTCTGCTCTTGCGGCGGGTACTTCTCGCCCTTAACGGTAAATACCGACCAGATTTGGTAGAGATTGTCGTAGTCTTTGTAGCAGGTGTCGAAACTCTGCTCGTACGCCACGCGGGAGAACAGCAGGATACTCATCGTCAGGCTTAATCCCAAAGAGATTATCTTGATGATATTCGAGCCGCGTCCCCGAAGCAGGGTTTGAATGACATAATAGATTTGTTTCATCGTATACTAATTTATAATTCGTAAACCTACAGTATCGGAAATACATGGCTTGCCGCCATGTTTTCCTGCCTATAATAATGCAGAAAGCGTGCCAAAGGAGTTATGATTTTGATTATCAGGTAATCCTGCATAAATAATCCTTATGCAAGTGTCTAAAAATTAGACACCACCCGTCCAATAATTAGACACCACCTGCCGAATAATCAAATACTATCTGCTTAATGCCTGCCTACAAATCAGATAAACAGACATTTATTCTTTGCAACCCCTGGCCTGATTAGCCAAATCATCACTTACAGAACAGAAAAACGGAAAATAGGACAACTTTTCTATCGAATGAAAACTTTACCTTTGCCCTCAGTTTCCATAGATATATACTGACAGATAATTCAACTTTCATAGATATAGACTGTATAGAGTTATTATGATGAAGCCATATAAACCTTTACTTCTGTCATTCCTCTGCCTGCTTATGGGCAGTTGCGACATGATAGACTATCATCCGTATGATGTACGCATCAACGGTGAAACCGATGTAAACGCCCATAATATTGCGGAGATAGAGCAGAAATGCAAGGACAAGACAACGATTAAGTTCGTGACCATGGGCGACTCGCAACGCTGGTACGACGAAACGCTGGACTTCGTGGGAGAGATAAACAAGCGCGATGACATCGACTTCGTTATCCACGGCGGTGACATGAGCGACTTCGGCGTGACGGACGAGTTTCTGTGGCAGCGCGACATCATGAACAAGCTCCGTGTGCCCTACGTAGCCCTGATAGGCAACCACGACTGCCTCGGCACGGGAGAAGAAACATACCGCGCCGTATTCGGCGACCCTAACTTCTCATTCATTGCCGGACGGGTGAAGTTCGTATGCCTCAACACCAACGCTATGGAGTTTGACTACTCCCGCCCCATTCCCGACTTCACGTTCCTCGAAAAAGAGCTTACCGACCGCAAGGACGAATTCGACAAAACCGTTGTGTCCATGCACGTACGTCCCTATGCCGACCAGTTCAATAATAACGTGGCACGCGTCTTTCACCGCTACGTAACCGAATTTCCCGGCATACAGTTCTGCACTGCCGCCCACGAGCACCACGTCTTCGAGGAAAACCTCTTTGAGGACGGCATCATGTACTACATGAGCGACTGCATGAAGAACCGCAACTACTATGTATTCACCATAACACCCGAAGGATATGAGCGCGAAGTGGTCTATTTCTAATCTGCCGGCACTCGCCGCCATCTGCCTGCTGTTGCTGTGGTGCAGCCCGCTTTCCGCACAGGAACGGGATACGGTGATTATTGTAAAGCACGATACAGTTTACCTGCAACGCAAACCCGACACCGTCGTTACCGGCCGTACACGCCACAGCCGTTACGACCGGCGCGTGCACCGCTACCGCAAACGGTGGGAAGCTTTGATTCCGACACACACCAAGATACAGTTTGCCGGCAATATGGGACTCCTCTCGCTGGGCACAGGCTGGGATTACGGCAAGCGCAACCAATGGGAAACGGATATTTTTCTGGGTGTCCTGCCCAAATATCAGTCCGACTGCACCAAATTGACATTTACCTTGAAGCAGAACTACATCCCCTGGAGCCTGCAAATCAAAGAAAGCCGGTTCTCGGCAGAACCCCTTACCTGCGGTATGTACTTCAATACCGTGTTCGGCGATGAATTCTGGGTGAACGAACCGGATCGTTATCCGAAAGGCTACTACGGTTTCTCGTCCAAAGTACGCATCCACGCTTTCCTCGGACAACGCATTACGTATGATATCGACCCGCGCCGCAGATTTACGGCAAAAGCCATTACGCTGTTCTACGAAATCAGTACCTGCGACCTGTACATCGTAAGTGCATTCACCAACAAGTACCTGAAGCCGAAGGATTACCTGAGCTTGTCCTTCGGAGTGAAGCTACAGTTGCTGTAAGACATGTCTTTCAAGTGAAATTACAGTTACCGCAAGGTTGCCGGCTGTATCTTGCAGTGGTACGAGATGTATCCCACGGTGGTACAAGAAGTACCTCGCTATGGTACGGCATGTACCCTGCGGTGGTACAGCACCTACCATGCCGTGGTACAACGTATACCACACCGTGGTATGACACCTACCTTGTCGTGGTACGGCATGTACCCTGAGGCGGAACGTAGCGCAGCCCCTCTTCTGCTACTGCTTTTGTTACTTCCGCTCCTTATAAAAAAACATCCATGTGTCTTGCCGGGCAGCAAAGCCCAATGAAAAAGTCCCCGAATTATTCCGCCCCTTTTCCTTCTTTCTCGGGAAAATAGAATATATTTGCCCTCACAAATATAACAAGACATCGTTCTGCCATGAAGAAATCCGGAAACATTCTTATCGTTGATGACAATCGCGGCGTACTCACCGCATTGCAACTGCTGTTGAAGCCTTATTTTGATAAAATAACCGTCCTTTCTTCACCGGTTACCCTTCCCGCCACCTTACGCGAAGATACGTGGCAGGCAGTGCTTCTCGATATGAATTTCACATCCGGCATCAATACCGGAAACGAGGGGCTTTACTGGCTGCACGAAATAAAGAAACAATATCCGGCGCTCCCCGTAGTGCTGTTCACCGCCTATGCCGACATAGACCTTGCCGTACGGGGGATAAAGGAAGGAGCAACGGACTTTATCGTCAAGCCCTGGGATAACGGAAAGTTAGTGGAAACCCTGCTGAATGCCGCACAAAACGCCCCTGCATCCGGGAAGAAAACAGCAACCACGCCTGCAAGCACCGCTTCTTCCATGTACTGGGGAGAAAGCCCCGTCATGCAGCAGCTTCGCATGCTGGTAGAAAAGGTAGCGGCCACCGATGCCAACATCCTCATCACCGGCGAGAACGGCACGGGCAAAGAGATGCTTGCCCGCGAGATACATGCCCTCTCCGCACGCCACCGCAAGGAAATGGTAAGCGTGGACATGGGTGCCATTACCGAAAGCCTTTTTGAAAGCGAGCTTTTCGGCCATGTGAAGGGGGCGTTCACCGATGCCCATGCCGACCGTCCCGGAAAGTTCGAGGTTGCCGACCACAGCACGCTCTTCCTCGATGAAATAGGCAACCTCCCCTATCACCTGCAAGCCAAACTGCTGACCGCCATCCAGCGCCGCAGCATCGTGCGGGTGGGCAGCAATATGCCTGTTCCCGTAGATATCCGCCTTATCTGCGCCACCAACCGCAACCTGTCCGAAATGGCGGATAAAGGAGAATTCCGTGAAGACCTGCTCTACCGCATCAACACCATCCATCTTGAAATTCCTGCGCTGCGTGAACGGCAGGAAGATATCATCCCACTGGCAGAGCGTTTCATCACACGTTTCTGCAAGCAATACGGGAAGCCGGCCTTGCGTCTGGACAATGCGGCGCGGGAGAAGCTGATGCTGCACCCCTGGTCCGGCAACATCCGCGAACTGGAACATGCCATCGAGAAAGCCGTTATCATCTGCGACGGTGCATTCCTCTCTGCCGGATTGTTCCAGTTGCAACGCAGGAACGAAGCCCCGGAAATGCCTGCCGCATCCACTCTTGAAGACATGGAAAAGCAAATGATACGCCACACGCTGGACAAGTGCGGCGGCAATCTCTCGGCGGTGGCCTCGCAACTGGGAATTACCCGGCAGACGCTTTACAATAAAATGAAGAAGTATGGGCTTTGAAAAATCTAAGGATATCAGCCAATATTACGTTTTCCGGACTGTCGTCAGCCTGCTCACAGCCACGGCTGCCAGCATAATGTGGACGCTGTTCTTTCTGAAGCCGCCGGGTGCGTATGGTTGGGGCGACCCTCTGCTCTGGGCTGTCCTGTTCACCGTGCTTCTTCCTTTGGCAGTATACTGGCAGCAGCGGTTGTACCGCCGCCACACCCGTAAAGTTCTTTTCATGCTCGATGCCATCGAAAACAACGATACCACCATCCACTTCTCCGAAACGGATGGAACCGAAGACAACCGCCTCGTAAACCGTTCGCTGAACCGCGTAGCCCGTATCCTGCATAATGTAAAGAGTGAAACCGCCCAACGGGAGAAGTACTACGAGCTTATCCTCGACTGTGTAAACACCGGTATCATCGTGCTGAACGACAACGGAGCCGTCTATCAAAAGAACAACGAAGCCCTGCGCCTGCTCGGACTGGAAGTATTTACGCACGTCCGCCAACTGTCGCGCGTGGACGCCCATCTGACGGATACGCTCACCGCCTGCCGTCCCGGCGACAAGTTCCAGGCGGCATTCGGCAACGAACGCGGAACCGTAAACCTATCTGTCCGCGTCAGCGACATCACCGTACGCCAAGAGCACCTGCGCATCCTCGCCCTGAACGACATCAACAACGAACTGGACGAAAAGGAGATAGACTCCTGGATACGCCTTACACGCGTGCTGACCCATGAAATCATGAACGCCGTAACCCCCATCACTTCCCTGAGCGACACCCTGCTGAAACTGACCGAAGCCCGGATATCGAAAGAAGAGATGCGGCACGGTCTGCAAACAATCAGTACCACAGGCAAAGGGTTGCTCGCTTTCGTAGAATCCTACCGCAGGTTTACGCGCATCCCCACTCCCGAACCGTCCCTGTTCTACCTCAAAGGCTTCATCAACCGTATGGCGGAACTGGCGCGCCATCAATATCCCGACACCCCGGTTACGTTCAATGTTTCCATCGTTCCCGACGATTTGATACTCTATGCCGACGAAAACCTCATTTCGCAAGTCATCATAAACTTACTGAAAAACGCCATACAGGCTTTTGAAACGGGTGCTCCGGCAGCAACGGGGACAAATGCGGAAACAACAGCGGAAACAAACGCAGCGACTACGGAAAAACACATCAACATACGCGCCTACTGCAACGAAGCCGAAGCCGTACTGATAGAAATATCCAACAACGGCCCTGCCATCCCCCCGGACATTGCCGGGCATATTTTCATTCCTTTCTTCACCACCAAAGAAAACGGAAGCGGCATCGGACTGAGCATCTCCCGGCAAATCATGCGCTTATCCGGCGGAAGCCTCTCTCTGATAGCCGGGAAGGAGACAACTTTTGTATTGAAATTTAATTGAACCAATTAAGTTTTGGTTTTGTTGTCAAGAATGAATATCTTTGTACACAAAGGTACGAAAAGCATTTTCCAATAAAACTCATAACACACTATTTATGCTATTTACAGCTGAAAACATTTTACTTGTAGGTTCTATTTTACTTTTTGTCAGCATCATCGTTGGCAAAACCGGTTACCGTTTCGGAGTTCCCGCCTTGTTACTTTTTCTTGTGGTGGGCATGCTTTTCGGCAGCGACGGACTCGGATTGCAATTCCACAACGCCAAAGAAGCGCAGTTCATCGGTATGGTGGCTTTGAGCATTATCCTGTTTTCGGGCGGAATGGATACCAAGTTCACCGAAATCAAGCCTATCCTCTCCCCCGGTATTGTACTGTCTACTTTCGGTGTGCTGCTGACGGCACTGTTTACCGGACTGTTTATATGGTGGTTGTCGGGCATGAGCTGGACCAATATCCACCTGCCGCTCATCACCTCCCTGCTGCTGGCTTCCACTATGTCGTCTACGGACTCGGCATCGGTATTCGCCATCCTGCGCTCGCAGAAGATGAACCTGAAGCACAATCTGCGTCCCATGCTGGAGTTGGAAAGCGGAAGCAACGACCCGATGGCCTATATGCTGACTGTCGTACTTATCCAGCTCATCCAGTCCTCGGGTATGGGTGCTTCGCAGATAGCTTTCTCTTTCGTAATACAATTTGTGGTAGGTGCTGCCGCCGGCTATCTGCTGGGCAAGCTGGCCATCCTTATGCTCAACAGGCTGAATATAGACAACCAGTCGCTCTACCCCATTCTGCTGTTGTCGTTCGTATTCTTTACCTTCTCCATTACCGATCTGATGAAGGGCAACGGATACCTCGCCGTCTACATTGCCGGCATGATGGTGGGTAACAACAAAATCATGCACCGCAAAGAGATTTACACGTTTATGGATGGACTGACATGGCTTTTCCAGATCATCATGTTCCTCTGTCTCGGTCTGCTGGTGAACCCGCACGAAATGCTGGAAGTGGCAGTCGTGGCATTGCTCATCGGCGTATTCATGATTGTCATAGGACGTCCGCTCAGCATATTCCTCTGCCTGCTCCCGTTCGGGAAACGTATCAATATGAAGTCCAAAATGTTTGTGTCCTGGGTAGGGTTGCGAGGCGCGGTTCCCATTATCTTCGCTACCTATCCGGTAGTGGCAGGTGTGCCGGGAGCAGATGTAATCTTCAACATCGTGTTCTTCATCACCATCCTCTCACTCGTCATCCAAGGTACTACCGTCTCTAAAGTAGCACGCATCATGGGGCTTTCCACCCCGATGGAAAAGACAGGTAACGACTTCGGAGTGGAACTGCCCGAAGATATCGACTCCGACCTGCGCGATGTAACCGTCACCCGGGAGATGCTCGACGCGAAAGGCGATACCCTCAAAGACATGAACCTGCCCCAGGGAACTCTCGTTATGATAGTGAAACGCGACAACGAATACCTGATACCCAACGGCACTCTGAAACTTCATGTGGGAGACAAATTGCTGCTTATTTCTGAAAAGACCAAAGAATAGGAAATAAGAGGGAGAAAATACACTATTTGTTTTTTTAGGCACGGAATTATACGGAAAACACAGATTTTCTTTATTCTTTTTCCGTGAAACCTATGTAATCCCATGCCTAAAAAAACAAATAGTAAGCGAATTTTAAATTTGACATACCCTCATGAAAAAAACTTTAAACCACTTGCATTGCATCACTATAAGCCCTATATTTGCGCAGTTTTAACTAAAGTGTGCAAATATACGCATGAAACAAGAACAACTGTTCATCGACTATATCGAACAAAGCATCATACAAAACTGGGACAGAAACGCTCTGACAGACTATCAAGGAATAACCCTACAATATAAAGATGTTGCCCGCAAGATCGCTAAATTTCATATCGTATTGGAAAGCGCCGGTATCCAGCCCGGTGATAAAATAGCCGTATGCGGTCGTAACAGTGCCCATTGGGCGGTTTGCTTTTTGGCAACAGTGACTTATGGTGCTGTAATCGTTCCTATTCTTCACGAATTCAAAGCAGACAACATACATAATATCGTCAACCACTCCGAAGCCAAACTCCTTTTTGTCGGCGACCGGGCTTGGGAGAACTTGAACGAAGAAGCCATGCCGTTGCTTATGGGAGTTGTCTTGCTGACGGATTTTACTCCGGTTGTCTGCCGGGACGAACGGCTCATGGAAGCTTTCGAACACCGCAACGCCATCTACGGCACGCGCTATCCTAAGAACTTCCGTCCTGAACATATCTGCTACCGCAAAGAACAGTCGCCCGAAGAGTTGGCGGTTATCAATTATACGTCCGGCACTACCGGCTATTCCAAAGGCGTGATGCTGCCCTACCGCAGCTTATGGTCCAATATAGCCTATTGCCACGAAATGCTGCCCGTACGTCCCGGCGACCATATCGTATCCATGCTCCCTCTGGGGCATGTTTTCGGCATGGTCTACGATTTTCTTTACGGTTTCTCGGCAGGTGCACACCTTTATTTCCTCACCCGCATGCCGTCGCCAAAGATTATCGCGCAGTCATTCTCCGAAATCAAGCCGCGCGTCATATCCTGCGTGCCGCTCATCGTAGAGAAGATTATCAAGAAAAACATCCTGCCACTCATAGACAACAAGATAGGCAAGCTGCTGTTACGGATGCCTATCGTCAACGATAAGATAAAAGCGGACATGCGCAAAAAGGCTATGGATGTCTTCGGCGGCAATTTCGATGAAATCATCATCGGCGGCGCACCTTTCAACGCCGACGTGGAACGCTTCCTCAAACAGATAGGCTTCCCCTACACCATTGCCTACGGCATGACGGAATGCGGTCCTATCATCTGCTCTAGCCGCTGGGAAACCCTGAAGCTCGCTTCGTGCGGAAAGGCCACTACCCGCATGGAAGTAAAGATAGATTCTCCCGATCCTCAGCATGTAGCGGGCGAAATCATCTGCCGGGGAAGCAACCTTATGCTGGGCTATTACAAGAATGCCGAAGCCACTTCCCAAATCATAGATGTCAACGGCTGGCTGCACACAGGCGACCTCGCCACAATGGATGCCGACGGCTACGTCACCGTACGCGGGCGCAGCAAGAATATGCTTCTCACTTCCAGCGGACAGAACATTTATCCCGAAGAGATAGAAAGCAAACTGAATAACATGCCTTACGTCTCGGAATCGTTGATTGTATTGCAGCATGACAAACTCGTAGCCCTGATTTATCCCGACTTCGACGATGCCTTTGCCCACGGCCTGCAACAAACCGATATAGAAAAGGCAATGGAAGCCAACCGGAACGAACTGAACCTGCTTCTGCCGGCATATTGCCAGATTACCAAAGTAAAAATACACTTCGAGGAGTTTGAAAAGACCGCCAAGAAGAGTATCAAACGCTTTATGTATCAGGAAGCCAAAGGCTGAAATTCCTAAAAAAGAGATAGAGAAAAAACGGCGGAATTAATATATGTGCACAGATAATTCCGCCGATGGAATAAACAGCAAGCCTCCATCAGCCTCATTTGATATAGCAATTATACAGCAGCAATTCATAGATTTCCTTAGCTTCTTGTTCTTTCAGGCTTCTTATGGTAAAGGAGGAACCATTGGTAGGGAACCATTGGTAGAAATGACAAGATTTACTCTGTGATAAAAAGGAGTAAAAGGAGTAGCTGTCATGCGAACCACTTCCATGTTCGAATATTTGAAATAGTTTTTCACTTCTGCAAACTTTCCTGAATTGATTTCCACATAATCCTCTTTTAAAGTGATAGAACTCCGACGTACGGCAAAAATCCCTTTTATCAGGGATATCAGCATATAAACGACCGGGAGCCAAAGCCAACCGTAATATTGAAAATAGCATAAGGCTATACCGGCTGCAAGCGAAACCAACAGATCGAACCGGATGGTATAGCCTAATAAGCCGTATCCGGATTGAGCAGAAACGATAGGTTGCGAAGATGCATAATCCTTTCCCAACCACCAGTCCAGAAAAGTTGTAGCAGAGTCTGAACCATAAATTCTGACATCCGCTCCTCTATTCCTGTCAGTGGCATTCAATGCCTGTTTCAGCATAACAGTGCTGCAAGCCAACCATTTTTCAATGATATTCCGCTTGATATAAACAGTACAAATCTTATCGTATGAGAACCGGCTGCTATTACGCGAAATCAGTCCGCTCTCAAAGAACAGCTGTTCCCGGTCTATACGTATATCCATATTGAAATAGCGCAAAAAGACTTTACCCAACCATAGTAGCAATGTAACTATATACAAGATAGCGGCAACAGTGATACAACTTGATAATGAAAGCCGTAAGAAATCGGCATGTGTAGCCATGTAACCATAAAAATATTCCACAGCATTTTCATTGACCGATATAATCTGGTCATATAAAGTAACTAAAATACTTCCAAATACAACCATGCCCCGAAGGTGGTTTTGACAAAGTGCTCCTTTAATCAGATTCAAATTACCAACGCTCAACTTGGTAGTGTATCCATCGGTTTTCTCTTCAATCTTATCTGCTTCGGATGCCTGTATCTGTGTCTGACTATCCAAAGTTTCTATCCGGCTGAGCAATGCTTCCCAATCTTCATTGTCAAGAATCATTTCTATTTCTTCCGATTGCGATGCAAGCGTATCAAATGATACTCCCTTCATATCCAGCAAACGATAAATCAATCCCTGTTTAGTACGCAAAGAATGAATTTTCGTCAAAGATATACTGGTAATTTCCTTACGTACCAAACCGTGAATGAAAATCAGATTTCCATTCTCCACATAATACTTTTTGGAATAATAATTGATAAAAGCAATGACTGCTGCCAAGGTCAGACAGATTGCCAAAACAACCAAAAAATCCAAAGCCGCTTCAATAAAAGATAATTTCTTTTCCGAATTAAACAATTCAAGAATGACTATAAAAAGAAAATACTTCGCATAAAGCCATAGGTTGTTGACAAGGAATATTACGAACGCGCTTTTACTCATTCGCCTCGGCGCAGAGAAATCATTTGTTTTCATTTTTTATACTTTCTATGACAAGCGCCTTCACTTTATCTGCTCTCTCTTCCGTCAGTCCGGGAATTCTGATTGTAGCCAACAATTGGGCTCCGTTTACCAAGTCAACGGAATACAGTCCAAACAGACGTGTAACAGGATTCTGACAAACACTCACCTGCTGAATTTTACAGAAAGGAACGGTAATAACCGAAGGAAAGATAATCCCGGAGCGAAAGGTTATATCGTGCTCACGAATAACGAATCCTTTATAGTTGTATGCCTTGGGAAGAATCAGCAAATTAACAACGGATGCTACAAGCAAACCGCATTCAACAATGATAGTAGCGGCATACCGGTAGGCAAACCCCTCTGCACAAAGAAGAAAAAGCGAAACAGCCATAAGGCTGAGATAAACCAATGCCACTTTGACAAACTGCACTTTCAGATATTTCTTTTCCAGAGGCGTATAAGTACTATGTTCTATTCTGTCAATGCTCTCCGGGTTCATTTGTTTATTTGTCATATCATATACCGATAATTCAGTTAATATATACCGCTCTTAGCAGAGTTATGATTTTTATAATACAAATATTCACAATTTCCCCTGACATTTACAAGCTAAAAAAGAATTTTATTCAGGCTTCTTCCGAGTCTCTTTCCGGCTTGTTCTCTTGTTTTTATTCGTCACATAGCCCGTTATACTCCTCAGACAACTGCAAAACAGCTCTGAGAAGAATACCGAACAAAATTTAAACAAGTCCGAAAAAGAAGTTCAATCTTATAATAAATGTTATAAAACATGCTTTTTTTCTTGGATAATTTGCAGATTTATCAAATGTCCGTATCTTTGCAACGTGTTTTTCATAGTATTAGATTTAAGGTTAACAAAGGTTGGAGTACAGCGGTACTCCTTTTTTTATGCCCATGCATTTCATCCGCTTCTTTTTTCGGAACCATCTTTTTTACGTTGCAGTGCCTTTTACCACCATTTCCTCTATTTATAGCATGCTTTAACGGGAATCATAATGTATCTCGTATTCAGAAACAATTATAACACTCCCGGTTTTCCTGTCCACTCCTGATTAATTTTCCAGCCACTTTTCCGGTTTTTCTTTCTTATTTTTCAAAAACCAATCGGTTGTTTGGTTTTATATTTTCTTTCTTATATATTTGCATCAAAGGTTCTCGTCAGTACCTTTTAATTTGAGAGAAGCAAATAGTTTAAATCAGTTTGTATCAATAAAATACTCCATTAGCTAATTATATGTACTTACTGTTTGGAAAAGAAAAATAATATTTACCGAAAATGAAGATAATCTTGTCCTATATAATGGCCACTATCATCCTTCTTTTTCTTCTTGCATTGCCCATTGCAGGAGTAGTAGCCTACATACGGTTAATCCGTAAAATGCGCAGAGAGCAGATAACTGCCATTCCGAAATTCTCCTTATTCATGCTTTTTCTTATCTGCGGAACTTTGCTCATGGAAATTCTGTTAGGAATAAGCGGCATGTGGTCGGGAGCATCGACAGCGGGATTCATATTCCTGCTGTTCGTTGCTCCCGCCTTGTGTGGAATGATAGCCTGGCGGCATCGGCATCATAGCGAAATATCCAAATACCACTGCACTATTTTGCATGCAGCATTAGGGTATTTGCTGGGCGAAGCGGTTCTGATAGGTGCAGTCAGCTTGTTTATCATCGGAGAACTGGCTTATATGGCGCTGATCGGTTAGCATAAAACCGTATTTTCGCATACCGGAAAAGAAATTCCCGGAATATTAATTATCTTTGGTGAAAAATAGAAGGGAATGGATATACATACGTTTATAGGCAATTATCGGGAAGCTTTCGGGCAGCAGGCCGAACTTCCCATCGTATTTTGGTACTCCGACCAACCGGAAGCTCCGGCAGAGAAAGTAAACGGGTGCTTCTTTAAAAGCATGGCGCAAGTAAGAAACGGAAAAATAATCAGCCTCAATGCCGAAACAATAGGCTGTGGAGGCGGCAAGTTCTACACAGGCTTCACGGATATGCCGGAACATGTGCCCGGCTTCGTCTCTTTGAAAGAGAAATACAAGAAAACACCCGATATGGTTATTGACTTCATACAGGAATTGCAAGTGCCTAAAGCGGAAAAAGCCTACCTGCACTTTGCACGAATCGACAAGATTGGTTCTTTCGACAAAGTGGAAGGCATATTGTTTCTTGCCACGCCGGACATGCTGGCAGGACTTGCCACATGGGCTTTTTTCGACAGCAATGCAACGGATGCCGTATCAGCTCCTTTCGGTTCGGGCTGTTGTTCCGTAGTGACTCAGGCTATCCTTGAAAACCGGAAACAAGGCAAACGAACCTTTTTGGGATTCTTCGACCCGTCTGTCCGCCCTCATTTCGAGGCAGAGTTATTAAGCTTCACCATTCCGATGTCCCGGTTCAAGGAGATGTATCACACCATGCGCGAAAGCTGCCTGTTCGACACCCACGCCTGGAGCAAACTCAAGGAAAGGATACAGGACAGGCAGAAAGAGACAAAGCCTTTCAACCATTTAAATGTATCTTTTGAAATCCGTCCGGATATTGTGCTGCGTGAAGTAACGGTAGAAGATGCCGCTGCCATATACCATGCCATAGATACCCACCGCAACTATATGCGGACATGGTTGCCTTTTGTAGACAACCTGAAGTCCGTAGCCGATGAGGAAAACTTTCTGAAAAGGGTCCTCTCCGCCCCTGCCGACAGCTACGAACCTATATTCGGTATTTGGAACAGAGAGAATGAAATTTGCGGACTGATAGGTTTTCATTTTTCCGACTTTGCCAATCACCGCACGGAAATCGGTTACTGGCTTCTGCCCGAATACCAGCATCAGGGCATCATGACCGATTGTGTCCGCCGCCTATGCCGATGGGCCGTCGAAACCAAAAATATAAAACGCATACAGATACGTTGTGCCACGGGCAATGTAGCAAGCAACGGCATTCCCGTCAGGCTTGGCTTCCGCCTTGAAGGAACGGAACGGGCCGGAGAGTTATTGGCTTCGGGAGAATATGCGGACATACATGTATACAGTATTTTAAAAGAAGAACTTATGGAACAACAAGCGAAACTCAATGAGCACAACAAACAGGAATACCCGCCTATGCACACCACCGAACACATCATTAATCAGACAATGATCAGATTATTCGGTTGCGGCCGTTCCGTCTCCGCTCATATAGAACGCAAAAAAAGTAAATTGGATTATCGGCTCAATGCCTGCCCCACGGAAGAGCAAATAGAGAGTCTGGAAAAAGCGGTAAATGAAGTGATAGCACGGCATCTGCCTGTCACTACCGAGTTCATCGCTCAGGCAGAAGCCAAAGGACGGTTCGATTTGGAACGGTTACCCGAAGATGCTTCGGAAACCGTACGTATAGTAAAAGTCGGTGATTATGACGAATGCCTTTGCATCGGTACACACGTTGTCAACACTTCCGAGATAGGAACTTTCAAAATTATCAGCCACGACTGGGACGAAGAAAGCAAGCGCTGGCGAATGCGTTTTAAATTAGTATGAAATTCAATCAATTTTAAATAAAAAGATAGCAATATTGGCATTATACAGGTAAAATAGTCAGACCAACAATGACAATTAGTCAATAAAGTGAGTACAAACCAGTTGGCATACAGTTTGCCATAACAGTAAGTGAACGACGGTTCAAGATACAGACGGTGAAAGCCGAAAGGCAAACATCGGGGAACATCGAAAACCGAAGTTCAGAGCAAAACGAATGTATAACTTTTTAAAGATAGGAGACTATGATTATGATGCCTGTAAGAAGAACTCAGAATTGGTTACCAAGTATCTTTAACGATTTCTTTGATAACGATTGGATGGTAAAAGCCAATGCAACGGCTCCCGCCATCAACGTATTTGAAACAGAAAAGGAATACAAGGTAGAGTTGGCAGCTCCCGGAATGACCAAAGAAGACTTCAACGTCCATATCGACGAAGAAAACAACTTGGTCATCAGCATGGAGAAGAAAACGGAAAACAAGGAAGAGAAGAAAGAAGGCCGCTATCTGCGTCGCGAATTCTCATACTCCAAATTCCAACAGACAATGATCCTTCCGGACGATGTAGACAAAGAAAAGATTTCCGCACAAGTAGAAAACGGCGTGTTGAACATAGACTTGCCGAAGTTTTCCGAACAGGAAAAAGAAAAGGCCAAAAGATTCATTGACGTAAAATAAGATAACTGGTAATTAGAGAAAAGTCCCGGTGCAGATTCTGAATAAACTGCATCGGGACTTTTTTATCATACCTGAACTGGATTACATTGTACATGCGTTTACCTCACTACACGAGAACTAACTTTTAACAGTTTTCTTTCCTTTCAGGAATCGGTCTGTCAGCCATTTGCGTATAGGTTCGTCATAGAGTTTCAGACAGGCATAGGCAAGCACGAAAGCACCGGCAAAGGTCAGTATCATATAAGGAATGCTTTCCGCTAAAGTAGCATTATTATTGCACACCCACGCCGTGTAGGTATACACCAACGGATAATGCGTTATGTATACCGGATACGAAATATTTCCCAGAAACTTGCACACAGCGGTAGAACGTTTGCCCGTCACCTTACCTCCCGCCCCCATGGACACAATCACAGGAAAGACAAAAAGAATGCAGCAGGCCTCATAGAGTCCGTTCATCCAATAATGATTTTCACCGCCCAGACGGGGAAATGCCAAAACTGCCACAATCATCAGACTGCACCACCAGAACGCACGCTTCTCAATACGAACAATCCACCCCAGACGAGACAGCAGTAATCCGCCAAAGAAAGGATACATCAACCGGACAAGCCCTACGTACTGCTGCTCCCAATTCAACGCCCAGCCGCCGACAATATCACCTGCAGGTGCGGTAAGACAAAGGTGCACCGTAAAACATCCCGCCACAACAACGAGAACGGATAAAGCTGTCTTGCTGAACTTGCGGATGAACAATGCATAAAGAATATTGCCTATGTATTCGTAGTAAAGCGACCAGGCCGGTCCGTTGAGCGGATGCATCTCGGTCCAGCCGCGAATGTCCCATTTCAAAGGAAGCGGAAGCAGCGTACACCCCAGCAGCATTACCAGCAGCATAGTCCCTGCCGATGTATCCTGAATAGCCGGAAAGCAGGGCGACTCCTGAAAATAAAAGAACACCGCACCCACTATGCTTCCCACTATCACCATAGGATGCAAACGGATAATACGCCGCTTGAAGAAAGTACCGATGCTCATCCTGCTCCAGCGGTCGTCATAGGCATAACCGATAACAAAACCGGAAAGCATAAAGAAAAAATCTACCGCCAGGTAACCGTGATTGATAATTTGTTCCAAGTGATTGCCGCCGGAATGCGCTTCCAGCAGATGAAAAGCGACTACCATTACGGCAGCTACGCCACGAAGCCCATCGAGTATCTCGTAATGCGGCTTTGAAGCAAGATAAGAGTTTTGCGTGTTCATTCGGTATAAGGTATTGATTAATTTGCCTGCAAAGATAGAAAAAAGGAATGACTGACCATGCTTTCACAGAACAATCAGGAGAAAATTACCTTACCGACTTTCTCAATTACTTTTCCTGTAGCTCTTTACCGCCCAAACATTAGCTGCCACAGCAAATACGGACAAGATACCCAATTGGGGAAGCAACTCCGCAAAACCACCGCCGCGAAGGTATATCGTACGCATCACCTCTACAAAATACCTCAACGGATTGATACGGGTAATCCATTGCGCCCATTCGGGCATACTATGGACCGGCGTAAAAAGCCCGCTCAACAAAATAAGTACAAGCATAAAGAACCACATAACGAACATGGCTTGCTGTAACGTTGCCGAATGATTGGATATAACCAGACCGAATCCGGATACAACCGGCAGAAATATCAGCGCAAAACCGTAAATAGTGAAAAAATGTCCGGCAGGCAGAATGCCGTAAAGCAACCATGCAAGGACAAAACAAATGGTAAGTACCACAAAACCTATCAGCCAATAAGGTATCAATTTGGCAGTAATAAACGTGAATTTACCGACCGGTGTCACATTGATCTGTTCAATTGTACCCGCCTCTTTCTCGCCCACCACATTAAGGGCGGGAAGAAAGCCGCAAATCAGCGTCAGCAGCATCACCATAAGTGCAGGAACCATAAAGAGCTTATAGTTCAGCGTAGGATTATAGAGATTCAATGTGGAAATACCGATACGGGGAAGTGGTTTGTCTGCCAATGGTCTTACAGCCATTTCCGACTTCAGTTCACGGGTATAGTCACCGATGATGGCAGAAAGATAAGAACCGCCCAAACTTCCTTTTGTTCCGTTCACCGCATTGGCGGCAACAAGCAGACGGGGAGCTTTGCCGTTTATCCAGTCTTTCTCGAAATCACGGGGAATCTCCAAAATAACATCTGCCGTACCAGCCTCAATACCGTACAAAGCCTCATCATACGTATCGGGCAACGCTGTCAGACGGAAATAAGTGGAAGCGCCGAGCTTATCCACCAGACGGCGGGACACAACGCTACGGTCATTATCGACGACATTGAGATTGATATTCTTTATCTCCAGATTGGCAGCCCAAGGCATCAGTATCATAATCATACAAGGGAATATGAAAATCAGCTTAGGCAAGAATGAGTTGCGGAACAACTGCTTGAATTCTTTTTCTATCAGATATTTAATCATAAGGATACTACTGTTTATGCTCTACGGTTATGACACATCTTACATATTTAACACACGGATACGTTGACTTTGCCAGCCGGTGAATAATTATAATCGGAACAACTTCACTCCAACCGGTTTTTGAATTTCTTGAAGCTAACGGCTATCAGGAGTACCGCCATAACAGTCAGTATACCGATTTCGGTCAGCACCAGTGATATATCCACACCCTCTATCATCAATTTGCGTACCGCTTGAATATACCAACGTGCGGGAATCACCGTAGAAATACCTTGCAAAATGGCAGGCATGCTCTCAATAGGAAATATCATTCCCGAAAGCAACATAGTGGGCATCATCAGCATCAAGCCGGATACCAGCATAGCTGCCACCTGTGTACGGGTAACAGTGGAGATAAGCAGTCCCAAAGCCAATGATACGAAAATGAAAAGCAGTGATACGGCAATCAGCCAAAACAGGCTGCCTGCAACCGGAACATGAAGGACATAGACCGAAAGCAGCAGAATCGTAATCAGATTGACAAATGACAACACAAAGTACGGCACTGCTTTGGCAAGAATGATAAACAGCGGCTTTACGGGAGAAACCAACAACACTTCCATAGTTCCCGTCTCCTTCTCGCGCACGATGGAGATGGAAGTCATCATTGCGCAAATCAGCATCAGGATAAGCCCCATAACACCGGGAACAAAATTATAGGCACTCTTCATCTGCGGATTATAAAGCAGCTTGACTTGGGGCACAATGGCGGATACGCGTACTCCGGGCGGAAGCATATCCTGTCTGACCATGGAGATGATATTTGTGGCATATCCCGCCTGCATGGTAGCCATATTAGGGTCGGTGGCATCGGAAATAATCTGTACTCCGGCCTCACCGGTATAGAGATTGTCCGAGAAACGTTCGCTAAAGACTATTGCCATATCAATGTCACCGCTCCTGAAAAAGCGTTCTGCTTCTTCGGGAGAATGCAGACGGCGGATAACGGTAAAGTACTCACTGGCATCCACACGATCGATTATGCGTCGGGTTACGGCATCATTGGAAGGGTCGAGAACGGCCACACGCACATTCCTTACTTCCGTAGTGATGGCAAAGCCGAAAAGGATTATCTGCACAACGGGCATACCCAGCAGAATCAGCATCGTGCGCCGGTCGCGGAAGATGTGAAAGAATTCTTTTCGGACAAAAGCTATGAATTGTTTCATGGTTATATAACAATCTGTTTTGAATTTTATATCTGTATCAGTCTACCGTTCTTACAGCCTCACGAGCCAACTGTTGGAACACATCGTCCATGGTATCGGCTCCAAACTGCCGTTTCAGTCTGTCGGGAGTGTCAAGCGCACGGATTACGCCGTCCACCATGATAGAAATACGGTCGCAATATTCTGCCTCATCCATAAAATGGGTCGTGACAAAAACGGTGATGCCCCGGTCGGCTGCCTGATAAATCAATTCCCAAAACTGGCGGCGAGTGGCAGGATCGACACCCCCTGTAGGTTCATCCAGGAAAACAATCCTGGGATGATGAAAAATGGAGACTGAGAAAGCCAGCTTCTGTTTCCAGCCCAGCGGCAGGCTCTTTACGAGCGTATTACGTTCCTTTTCCAGACCCAGGCGCTGAAGCAATTCATCTGTTCTCGGAGCAATCTCGGCTTCGGGCATTCCGTAGATACCGGCAAAAAGGCGGATATTCTCCCATACCTTGAGGTCTTCGTACAAAGAAAACTTCTGGCTCATATAGCCGATATTCTTCTTCACGGCTTCGGATTGGGTGGCAACATCAAAACCAGCCACGCAAGCCTTACCGTCTGTAGGACGACTTAACCCCGTGAGCATGCGCATAGCGGTAGTCTTACCGGCTCCATTGGCTCCCAGAAAGCCGAATATTTCACCTTGACGGACTTTGAAGGAGATATGCTCCACAGCCGTAAAAGTACCGAAACGTTTTGTCAGTCCGTCCACCTCTATTACGTAATTCTCACGGTTATCCGCTTTCTCGTGCAACAGTCCCGAAGGACAAAGTATGTCTGCAAACTGCTTCATAATGCAGTCGGGAGTATCAATGCCATGTATCCGGCCTTCATTGATAAAGGCAATACGGTCGCATTGACGCGCCTCGTCCACAATTGGAGTAGAGGCAATGATGGTGATACCCTGTTCTTTGAGGCGGCGAAGCATCTCCCAGAACTCCTTGCGCGAAACCGGATCTACACCGGTAGTAGGCTCATCCAGAAAAAGGACATCCGGTTTATGGATAAGCGCACAGCTTAGGGCAAGCTTCTACTTCATGCCACCGGACAATGCTCCGGCACGACGCTTGCGGAAAGGTTCTATCTGCCGGTAGATGTCACGCACCAAATCATAATTCTCTTCGATGGTAGTATGAAAAACCGTAGCGAAGAAACTCAGGTTCTCCTCTACCGTCAGATCCTGATAGAGAGAGAAGCGTCCGGGCATATACCCTACCCGTTGGCGGATAGCCTTATAATCCTTCACCATATCCAGCCCGCATACCGTAGCCTTGCCTTCATCGGCAAGCAGCAAGGTGGCAAGAATACGGAACAGAGACGTTTTCCCCGCACCGTCAGGGCCGATGACTCCGAAAAGTTCACCCGGACGGACGGACAGTGAAACGCCTTGCAAGGCTTCCACCTGGCCGTAGCGTTTAAAAACATTATCGACAGTTACTGCAAAATCCATGACGGTATCGAATGACGAATTATAAATCCACTCCCCCATACATTCCGATTTTCAACATACCGTCATTCTTCACGGCCACTTTAACGGCATATACCAGATTGGCACGTTCATCTTTCGTAAGAATCGTTTTGGGAGTAAACTCTGAACTGTCCGAAATCCAGGTGACGACTCCCGGATATGCAGTCCGGACATCTTTACCGTAATCGGCATATACAGTCACTTTCTGCCCCAGCTTCACCTCGGACAGTTGCTCGGAAGTGATATAGGCACGCAGATAAATCTGTTCCATATCAGCCATCTTGAACAACGGAGTACCCGGTGCGGCCAGCTCTCCCGCTTCTGCATATTTGGCAAGGACAGTTCCGGTCAGCGGAGCAACGATGTGGCATTTCTTTAACTGGTCTTCAACCTGGGCAACCTGAATACCGACCGACGAACTCTGCCAGGTCAGACTCTGGTCGCTGTTCTGCAACGTGGAGTTTTGTGCGGCAAGTTGTTTGCGGAGTACCTTAAGCAGTGATTCGGCATCATCCAACTGCTTCTGATTGGCTGCACCTACACGAAGCAGATTGGCTACACGGTCGCGTTCGCGTTGCGCCTGAACGATTTGTTCTTTGGTTGCCGCCACTTGTTTCAGAATATCGGGGCGTTGCCCTTCCACGGACTTAACACCGGCTTCCAACTGGAGTTTTTTCAGATAAAGCTGAACTGTGTCGATAATGCCGGCTTCCTGCCCGGCTTTCAAAACAGTACCTTCTTCCACATCCAGACCGAGTATCTTTCCGGACGCTTCGGCAGAGACTACGACATCGGTAGCCTCGAAAGTTCCCGTAGCATCATATTCGGGTGTACCGCTGCTGCAAGCGACAAGAAAGAACAATACTGGAAATAATGTAAATGATTTCATATCATAGGATTTTATTGTTACCATCAATTCTAAAATCTCAATTATTCAAAGTGTATTTCAACTGCCAGATATTCATCAACAGTTGCACTTCATGCAATGCCTTGGTCCGGCGTGCCAGATTCTCATTGGTTATCTCGCGAAGCAGGTCGGTAACGGTCAGCGTTCCGTTCTCCACTTTGGCCTCGGCTGCACGACGGATATTCTCACGCAAGCGGATAATTTCATCATCATCCGCCATTTACCTGCGCATGGACAATACGCCCGCATCCTGCTGTGTGGCCTGCAAACGGGTATTGAACAGAAACACGTCTCTGCTTGTTTCTATCTGCCGGCGGCTGTTGTCTATCCTGCGGCGGTCGTTCTTCAGGGTATAGAGGCTGCCGAAATTCCACGACATGCGTACACCTGCCATATAGTATGCACTGAATTCATCTTTCAGCATATTCAGCCCCGGATTGCCGTAGGCACCCTGCACAAAAAGCCCGAAACGGGGCATTACCCTTGCATTCAATGTAGCTTCCTGCACGCTGAGCTGTTCTGTCTGAGCCTCGAAAAGGCGGAGTTCAGGACGGTTATTTATCCCACCCGCCACACTGACGGTACTTTCCGGTGCAGGCTTTTGAAAAACAGTTCCGGCAGGGATTTCTTTTCCTATAAAAGCGGAAAGCATGTTTACGTATGCCTGACGCGATGTTTCCAGTTCGATGCGGTGCTGTCCGGCATTCAACTGCTCCACACTGACGGCATCCAAATCGCTTTGGGTAGCTATACCGTTTGCCATATAGTCAGACACCTGCTTGTGCGTCCGTCCCAAATCATCCTGCAAAAGCCGGTTCTGCTTCAGTTGTTCGTCCAGCAGCAGGATACCGAAAAACAGCTGGTTGATACGGTCGTTCAATGCGTACATATCTACATGCTGCTTTTCCATGTCCACATCCGATGCCGCACGTGTCAGACGTTTCCGGTTGCGGATATCCCCGCCGTCCCAAATGGTTTGCTGCAATTCGAGCATCACCTGATACTGGTCTTTGGGAGCTGTCTCTACATCAATACCCGGTATCTCGACGGGCAGCCGGGTTATATCACTCTGATACGTGGCCTTTCCCGACAATGAGAACCGGGGCAGATAGCCCTTTCCGGCATTGGAAAGATCATATTCACATGCCTTTTCTATCAGTCCGTACCGGCGCACCAACGGATAATTGGCCTGCGCCTGACGTCGGCACTCGTCCAAGGTCAGTTGTGCATGAGCCAATGCAGCCGTAAGAAGAAAGGCTAAAGAGAGAATTGCTTGTTTTACATCCATATCTGTTTCTTATTTTATTTAGCACAATGCAAAGATAGACGCACAGCTTAGTATGTTTACAATCCATTTGTCAGCAATGATGTTCCGATAGTACGACTTTTTACCGAAAAAGACAAACGATATGGATACTTTATTATCTTTGCCACTGAATTACTTACTGTTTATAGATATGGAGAAAAGCAGACCGATAAGCGTTGCATTCGATGACATCCGTCATAAACCGGACATCATCAATCATCTTGAGTACCGCTTCATAAACGATGACTTGGGGATGGTCATCAGTTTTACGCAAATGGGAAGCAAATTGTTCCATACCGGACAACCCTACCGTACCAAAGAAGGACGGATTATCCGTGTCCTGCAAGGAACAGGGCGAATCTCCATCAACCTCATCGAATACGAAGCATCCGCCCGCAAAATCATAATTATCCCCGACAATGCCCTGATAGAACTGCTGGAAATCAGTCCCGACTATGATTTTCAAATCATAATGCCCGCACGCAATTTCCTGCCTGCCCTGCCCGGTTCTATCTTGTCGGAAACTTACACGGGAAATGGCATTGTGCTGTCATTTAACGAGAAAGAGTGGACACAGACGGAGATGTTCTTTACCCTGCTGTGGAATATACTCCATTCCTCGCCCTACCGCCGCGAAACCGTACAGCATCTCATCATTTCCCTGCTTTACAACCTCAAGTATACTTACGAGCAAACGCGTACCGCCACCCCGCTGCGCCTTTCACGCCAGGAAGAAATATTCCGGCGCTTCATAGCTCTCGTAAACGAGCATAGCAAGCAGGAACGTTCCGTCGACTTCTATGCCGGCAAGCTATGCCTGACCCCTCATTACCTAAGCACCGTTATACGTGAGGCAAGCGGACAGACGGTAATGCAATGGATCAACCAATCCGTTATTCTTGAAGCGAAAGTATTGCTGAAACACAGCAATCTGTTGATATTCCAAATATCGGACGAGCTGAACTTTCCCAACCCTTCCTTTTTCTCGAAGTTCTTCAAACGGATAACAGGCATGACTCCTGCCGAATACCAGAGAACACAATAGACAGGAAAATGTCCGTTTTTTACAAAGAGAGGGCATAAACAGAACATTTTATAATGCTTATAAACCTTTTATATATAGAAGAGACTGAGTAATTTTGTCACAAAACTAATATACCTTGAATTATGAAACGAATTTATTGGATTTTAACAAGCATCTCACTCTACTCGCTGTTATCCTGTAGCAACGGAGCTAAAGACACGCGAGAATACCAGACCGTAAAAACAGATACGGTTGTCTCCGCCGGCGGGCAAACCAGCCTGCAATATCCCGGAAAAGTAAAAGCGGCACAAGACATCAGCCTCGCATTCAGAGTGAGCGGCACGATACAGAAGATATATGTAAAGGACGGCGCCCGCGTGCAGGCAGGACAGCTGCTTGCCGAACTGGACCCTACAGACTACCAGGTGCAACTGGACGCCACCGAGGCCGAATACAAACAGATTAAGGCAGAGGCGGAACGCGTAATGGCGCTTTACAAAGACAACGGAACCACGCCCAATGCCAACGACAAGGCCGTGTACGGACTGAAACAAATCACCGCCAAATACCGGCATCACAAAGACCAGTTGGGCTACACCCGCCTTTACGCCCCTTTCAGCGGCTATATACAGAAAAGGCTGTTTGAAGCGCACGAAACGGTGGGAGCCGGAATGCCTGTCCTGTCCATGATAAGCAACAGCGCCCCGGAAGTGGAAATAAACCTTCCGGCAGCCGAATACATCCGACGCGAGCAATTTGACCGATACCGCTGTACGTTCGACATTTATCCGGAACAGACCTATGAGCTGAAACTCATCAGCGTCACCCCCAAAGCAAATGCGAACCAGCTCTACACCATGCGCCTGCAACTGGTTACAGACAACCGCCCCGTTCCTTCTCCGGGCATGAACACCATGGTTACCATCCTTTGCAACAATGACAGTTCACGCAACCTCTCCGTACCCGGCAGCGCTGTCCTGCAAAAAGACGGCAAAGCCTGCGTATTCGTATACAACCCGTCCGACAGCAAAGTACACAGCCGCGAAGTAACCCTCGTACGCCTGCTGAGCAACGGACGCAGCATCATCGCTTCCGACGGGCTGCAACCCGGCGACCAAGTGGTGTCGGCAGGAATACATCACATAAAGGATGGAGAAACCGTGACTCCTCTGCCTGCTGCCAGCGACACAAACATCGGCGGACTGTTATAGCATTGTTTTTCTTTAAAACTCAGCAATTATGGATATAAGCAAATGGGCATTCAAAAACCGCAATCTGGTTTACTTCCTGGTGACCGTCCTGTTTGTAGGCGGCATCCTCTCCTGCTACCAGATGAGCAAGCTGGAAGACCCTGAAATAAAAGTGAAACTCGCCATGGTGGTAACCACCTATCCGGGGGCATCCGCCCACCAGGTAGAGCTGGAAGTGACGGATGTGCTGGAGAAGAGCATCCGCAGCATGGGCAATATAGATAATGTGGAAAGCTACTCGTACAACGACCTCTCCCTGATACAGGTAGAACTCACCACCATTACCCCGGACGATGAAGTGGAGCAGTGCTGGGACATGCTGCGCCGCAAGGTGAGCGACGCCTGCGCCCTGCTGCCCGACGGAGCGAGCACCCCCATCGTGAAAGACGACTTCGGCAATGTATACGGAATGTTCTACGCACTGACCGGTGACGGACTGTCCGACCGGGAGCTGTCCGACTACGCAGAGCTTATCAAGCGCGAAATAAGCGACATGACGGGCGTAGAACGGGTGGAACTGTACGGCAAACGTCCCGAATGCATCAACATCTCCCTGCTGCAAGACCGCATGGCAAACCTCGGCGTAAAGCCCGCCGAAGTCCTCGCCACCCTGAACGGACAGAACAAGACCACCTACAGCGGCTACTACGACAACGGCGACAACCGCATCCGCGTCACCGTCAGCGACAAGTTCAGGACAGTGGAAGACATAGGCAGCATGCTGATACAAGGGCATGACGACGACCAGCTCCGCATGCGCGACATCGCCCGCATCGAGAAAGGATACGAAGAGCCTACCCGCAACGAACTGTTCTTCGACAGCGAACGGGCGCAGGGAATCCTTATCGCAGCTTCCAGCGGTTCGGACATCGTGAAAGTGGGCGCTGCCGTAGAGAAAAAACTGGCGCAACTGAAAGAAAGCCGCCTGCCCGCAGGCGTGGAGTGCCACAAGGTATTCTATCAGCCCGAACGTGTGGGAGCCTCTTTGGGTACTTTCGTCATCAACCTGATAGAGTCCGTCATCATCGTTGTGGTAATCCTGATGCTGGCCATGGGCTTCAAGAGCGGAATCATCATCGGCATCAGCCTCATTGTCACCGTATTCGGTTCGTTCCTGTTCCTGTACACGGCGGACGGAACCATGCAGCGTGTATCGCTTGCCGCTTTCGTGCTGGCAATGGGTATGCTGGTAGATAATGCCATTGTCATCGTAGACGGCATACTGGTAGACCTGAAAGCCGGCAAAAACCGCATGGAAGCGATGACAGCCATCGGCCGCCAGACGGCAATGCCCCTGCTGGGCGCCACACTGATAGCCATCATCGCTTTCCTTCCCATCTTCCTGTCGCCGGACACTGCCGGGGTATACACCCGCGACCTGTTCATCGTACTGGCGGTGTCCTTACTGCTGAGTTGGGTGCTGGCGCTGGTGCATGTGCCGCTGATGGCAAACCGCAAGCTGCACCCTGCCGTTGAAGTCAGCGCCACCGGAAAGCGCGAATACAAAGGACGTACCTATGCCCTGCTGCGCACCGCCCTCTACTTCGGACTGGCACATCGCTGGAGCGTCGTACTGGCGATGCTCGCCCTGCTGGGACTTTCCATTTTCGGCTACGGCTACATGCGGCAGGGTTTCTTCCCCGATATGGTGTACGACCAGCTCTACATGGAGTACAAGCTGCCCGAAGGCAATAACTCCACCCGCGTGGCACGCGATTTAAGGGAGATAGAATCCTACCTGAAAACACGCAAGGAGATTACCCACGTCACCGCCTCTGTCGGCGGCACGCCGGGACGCTACAACCTGGTGCGCAGCATCGCCAATCCGTCCTTGTCGTACGGCGAACTGATTATAGACTTCACCTCTCCTGACGACCTGGTAGAGAATATGGATGAGATACAGGAATACCTGACACGGCGTTATCCGGATGCTTACATCAACCTGAAACGCTACAACCTGATGTTCAAGAAGTACCCTATCGAAGCGCAGTTCATGGGTCCCGACCCTGCCGTACTGCACCGCTTGGCCGACAGCGCGCGGTACATTATGGAACACACGCCGGAGGTCCGCCTCATCACCACCGACTGGGAACCGCAGATACCCGTACTCTCCATCGAGTACGACCAGGCAGCCGCCCGCGCGCTGGATCTCAGCCGCAACGACGTAAGCATGTCCCTGCTTTCCGCCAACGGCGGCATACCCATCGGGTTCTTCTACGAAGGCATCCACCGCGACAACATCTACCTGAAATGTCTGGACGAGGAAGGAAAGCCGATAGAAGACCTCGGCAATACGCAGGTATTCTCCGCCCTGCCCTCGCTGAACGGACTGCTGAACGAGGAAACCATGGTGAAACTGAAGGCAGGTACACTGAGCAAGGAAGAACTGGTGGAAAGCCTCATGGGAAGCACCCCGCTGAAACAAATCAGCAAGCGCATCGACATCCGCTGGGAAGACCCCGTTGTTCCGCGCTATAACGGACAGCGCAGCCAGCGCGTGCAATGCTCTCCCGCTCCCGGCATAGAGACCGAAAAGGCAAGGCAGATTATCGCCCGTCGGATAGAACAGATAGAGCTTCCGCAAGGCTATACCCTGCATTGGCAGGGCGAGAAGAGCGCCAGCGACGAGTCCATGGAGTATCTGTTCAAGAACTTCCCGCTTGCCATCATCCTGATGATTGCCATTCTTATCATGCTGTTCAAGGACTACCGCAAGCCGATTATCATCTTCTGCAGTCTGCCCATGCTGCTTGTGGGAGTGGTGGCTGTGATGCTGCTTACAGACAAGACGTTCAACTTCGTGGCAATTGTGGGTACGCTGGGACTGATAGGCATGCTTATCAAGAACGGCATCGTACTGATGGATGAAATCACCCTTCAGCTCAACCAAGGGGTAGAACCTATTACGGCACTGGTGGATAGCGCCCAAAGCCGTCTCCGTCCTGTGACCATGGCTGCACTGACCACCATTCTGGGTATGATACCGCTGCTGCCCGACGCGATGTTCGGTTCGCTGGCAGCTTCCATCATGGGCGGCCTCACATTCGGAACGCTGATAACACTCCTGTTCATCCCTGTACTATACGCATTATTCTTTCATATAAAAAACGAACAATAATGAAAAAGACAACATTCATCCTCGCCGCCCTGCTCTCCGCTGCCTGCATCTCCGCCCAAGAGACGCTGACACTGGAACAATGCAGGGAAATGGCACTGAAATACAATAAAGAAATGGCAGCTGCCGCCAGACAAACGGAAAGTGCACGCTACACCGCAAAGAGCTATAAGGGCAACTTCTTCCCCAACTTCAGCCTCAGCGGTACGGGTATCTACAGTACATCAGACGGCAGCCTCGGCATAGCCGGCGGCAACCTGCCTACTTTCCAGCCCGATGCCACAGGGCAATTCCTTCCCAACAAGGGGTTCGCCTACTTCCCCGGAATAGACCTGAACTACAAGATAGGCATGGTATATATGGGCGGCATACAAGTGGAACAGCCGCTCTACATGGGCGGTAAAATCCGTGCGGCATACAAAATGTCCCTGCTGGGTAAGGAAATGGCACAGTTGAGCGAAACGCTTACAGCCTCGGAAGTCATTGTAAAGACAGAGCAGGCATACGCACAAGTCATCAAAGCCAAAGAGATGAAGAAAGTGGCCGACAAATACAGTGCCGTGCTCACGGAACTGATGAAAAACGTGGAAAGCGCCCATAAACACGGACTCAAACCCCAGAACGACGTGCTGAAAGTGCAGGTAAAGCTGAACGAAAGCGAACTCAACATCCGCAAGGCCGACAATGCGCTGCGCCTGGCCACCATGAACCTCTGCCACTACATCGGCAAACCGCTGACGGCAGATATACGCACTGCCGATACTTTTCCCGAAGTGGCACAGGACATCCGGCTGCAAACAGCCGACATCTCCGCCCGCCCCGAATATGCCATACTGAACCAGCAAGTGGCCATCGCCAAGCAGCAGGTGAAGCTGAACCGCAGCGAACTCCTGCCCAAAATCGGTGTGAAAGGTTCGTACGACTACATCCACGGCTTGGAAATCAGCGACCAGGACCTGTTCGACGGCGGCAGCTTCTCTGTGCTTCTGAACGTAAGCGTACCGCTCTTCCATTTCGGTGCAAACAGCAATAAAGTACGTGCAGCCAAAGCCAAACTGGAGCAGGCGCGCCTCGAACAGGAGAACATGAACGAACAGATGCTGCTTGAACTGGCACAGTCCGTCAACAACCTCGACGAAGCCCGGCTGGAAAGCACCATTGCCGAACGCTCCCTGCAACAGGCGGAAGAAAACATGAGAGTGAGCCGCAGCCAATACGACGTGGGACTGGAAACCCTGTCCGACCACCTGGAAGCGCAAGCTCTGTGGCAGCAGGCGTACGAAACCAAAGTCGACGCATGCTTTCGACTGTACCTGAATTACATCACTTATTTAAAGGCAACGGGAACGCTGCTGAAATGAAAACGTACATATATTACTAAAATGCAGATTACGGACAATTAGAAAATATATAAGGAGACCGACAAAGAATAAAATAACGGATACTCTTGCACCCTACCAACAAAATGTAAAATTATTTATTCGCCTCCCAAGCGACCCTCCTTATACTCGACAGGGAAAATGTTTTATCAGAAGCATTTTCCCTGTTTTGCTGCCGGTAAGCCCCGTTATACCGTCCCCCAAAACATCCTTTCCACGAAAAAGCGCATTTTTTTAGTCGCCGTCCCGCTGATGAACCAGACTTCCGCTTCGGACAACAGCCTGGTGAAGTTACGCTTCCACCATACCCTGACCCGGATTGCCATCTACGTAAAAAGCGACGACAACACGACCGGAAAGCAAATCACGGCATTCTCCATCCGCGGAATGAAAAACGGTATCCTCACCTGCCATATCCCGGAAGACAGTAAAGACAAAGGATTCGGCTGGAGTTATCCCGCCCCCGCCGAAACGGAAACATTCACCGCCACCGCTACCCGTTTCGATATTCCGGATAACACCGCAACCCCCAAGGAACTGCTCGCAACCTTCTATCTGCTGCCTTACGGAACAGAGAGTGTCTTCAACCTCACCTACACCTACCAAGCCTATAATTCCGATAATACGGACATCACCCAGACTATCATCCTGAGCAACCAGACACTGCCATCGACTGAAATGTGGACGGAAGGAGCTTCCATAAGTTATACCCTCGGCATCTCCCGGAAGAAAGTCACCGTAACAGCAGGCAGCCTTCCGACATGGAACACAGGAAGTACTGAAACGGTAAGCGAAACGGTTGTGATAAACTAAAAACGAAACGACATGAAACACCTATCTGCCAATATACTGCTTTGCAGCCTTCTCATCTGCAACGGATGTGACAACAGCCACGAACCATACAACAATGGCTACGACAAACCTGGACAAGCTGAACGCACAATTGGGCAAAGCAGGCAGGTCGGCAAGAAATCTGTCAGTTGGTAAAAGACGTATATACCAGACCAGTACCGAATTCAACCGACAACTCAGTTGGATTATCGTCTGGGGATTTCTCGATGATTGGGACAGAATCGGCATCAAAGGGTATGATAAAAATGCCAATAGCTATCTGATTTATCCCTTCTTTGCATTCTGACTAAAACAAAGCGTTGGAACATTAGGAAAAACACGTTTTTTCTCATCACTCGTCACTTTCGCTTTCTATCCCTTTGTTTATGGGGCATTGAGCGGTGACGACCATTGTTATGACAAGAGGTTTTGTCAAAATATACTTGATAATTTCCTTTTAAACACGGAATTACACGGATAGATACGGATTTATTTTATCCTTTTTCCGTGAAATCCGTGTAATTCCGTGCCTAAAAAGAAAAAAACCGGGGAAACGCTCTCTTTATCCGCCTGCTTTTTCATACTTTATCCATTGATTTATATCGAAAAGCCATCGATAAAACTACGGAATGCTTATAGGAAAACCCCGTTTTGCAGTTGCGGGCCGCACGGGGGGCAATTGCGGGCTCTGCGGTTTCCATATGCGGGCTGTACAGCCCGCAGCTACGGGACGAAGAAAACAATACTCCATAACCGGGTTTTACCTACGGTATCTCTGCTTTATATCGCAGAGATACCGTAGAAAAACACCGGCAAACCGGATGCTCCGGGCCGGAGTTCGGAACGGTTGCCCAAGCACTTTTACTTATATTCGTCCCAAGCCCTGATAGCCAAATCGTCCGGTGTCATGGTGCAGAAGGCATTGATAAACGCACTTGCCAGACGTGCATTCGTTATCAGCGGAATATTAAGGTCGATAGCGGCGCGGCGTATTCTGTAACCGTTGTCCAACTCGCCCGCGGTGAGGTTCTTCGGAATGTTCACCACCATATCTATCTCTTTTCTGTGCAGCATTTCGAGCGCCTGCGGGTGCATGTCGGGCTCGCTCGGCCAGTAGACACGGGTGTTCTCCACCCCGTTCTCGGTAAGGAACTTGCTCGAACCGCCGGTAGCAAACAGTTTATACCCTTTCTTTTGAAGCATGCGGGCTGCGGAAAGCATGTCTACCTTCTGCTTCGGCGTACCGGTGGAGAGCAGGATATTCTTCTGCGGAATACGGTAACCCACCGAAAGCATCGCTTTAAGAATAGCGCAGGAAGTATCACTGCCTATGCACCCCACCTCGCCCGTAGACGCCATATCCACGCCCAATACGGGGTCTGCCTTTTGCAGGCGGTTGAAGGAGAACTGAGAAGCCTTGATTCCTACATAATCGAGGTCGAACAGGTTCTTGTCCGGCTTCTGCACGGGGATGCCGAGCATTACTTTCGTAGCCAGTTCGATAAAGTTTATCTTGAGCACCTTGCTTACAAAGGGGAATGAACGCGACGCACGCAGATTACATTCGATTACCTTGATGTCGTTGTCCTTGGCGAGATACTGGATATTGAACGGGCCGGAGATGTTCAGCTCGCGGGCTATCTCGCGGCTGATGCGCTTGATGCGGCGCACCGTCTCCACATACAGTTTCTGCGGCGGGAACTGGATAGTCGCATCGCCGGAGTGCACGCCTGCAAACTCGATGTGTTCGCTGATGGCATAGGCAACGATTTCCCCGTTCTGCGCCACGGCATCCATTTCCACCTCCTTGGCATGCTCTATGAACTGGCTCACCACCACCGGATGTTTCTTCGAGACGTTTGCCGCCAGTTGCAGGAAACGTTCCAGCTCTTCCCGGTTGGAGCAGACGTTCATTGCCGCGCCCGAAAGCACGTAGCTGGGACGAACCAGCACCGGGAAGCCTACCTTATCGACAAAGGCGTTGATATCTTCCAGCGAGGTGAGCGCACGCCATTCGGGCTGGTCTACGCCGATGCGGTCCAGCATGGCAGAGAACTTGTCGCGGTCTTCGGCGTTGTCGATGCTCCTGGCGCTCGTACCGAGAATAGGCACGCGCTGCGCATCGAGACGCAAGGCGAGGTTGTTGGGTATCTGGCCGCCGGTGGATACGATGACGCCGTGCGGATTCTCCAGTTCGAGAATATCCATGACGCGCTCGAAGGTAAGCTCATCGAAATAAAGGCGGTCGCACATGTCATAGTCCGTAGATACGGTTTCGGGGTTGTAGTTGATCATGACGCTGCGGTAGCCTTCCTTGCGGATGGTGTTCAATGCCTGCACGCCGCACCAGTCGAACTCCACCGAGGAACCGATGCGGTACGCACCCGAACCGAGTACGACGATGGATTTACGGTCGCCCAGGTAATGCACGTCGTGGGCGATGCCGCTGTACGTCAGGTACAGATAGTTGGTACGGGCGGGATATTCGGCAGCAAGGGTGTCTATTTGTTTCACTACGGGCAGAATACCTGCATGCTTGCGCAGGGCACGTATGGCAAGGATGGCGTCCTCACCGTCCATATACCGTTCTAGGCCGAAAGCGCGGGCTATCTGGAAATCGGAGAAACCCTGTATCTTGGCCTTGTGCAACAGTTCCCGCGCGGCTTTGTCATTCAGGAGGGAGTGAAGCATCCTTTCACCTTGTGCGGCTTCCGGTTCATCCTGCACCTTTTCCGAATATTCGTGCAGCGCCCTGCTGGTGTCCATTATATTCATCAGCTTTTCAAGGAACCAGCGGTCTATCTTTGTCAGCGCGTGCACCTGGTCTACGGTATATCCGGCACGGAAGGCCTTGGAGATAACGAAGATACGCTTGTCGGTAGGCTCGCGCAGCGCCTTGTCTATGTCGGGGATAACAAGCTCCCTGTTCTCCACGAATCCGTGCATCCCCTGTCCTATCATGCGCAACCCCTTCTGAATGGCTTCTTCAAAAGTACGTCCGATAGCCATGACCTCGCCCACGGACTTCATGCTCGAACCCAATTCCTTATCTACGCCATGAAACTTGCCCAAATCCCAACGGGGAATCTTGCAGACCACATAGTCCAGTGCCGGCTCGAAGAATGCGCCGGTGGTCTTGGTTACGGAGTTCTTCAATTCGAAAAGGCCGTAGCCCAATCCTAATTTGGCAGCAACGAATGCCAGCGGATAACCCGTTGCCTTAGAGGCAAGTGCAGACGAACGGCTCAAGCGGGCGTTTACCTCGATAACGCGGTAGTCCTCGCTTTCGGGGTCGTAGGCATACTGCACGTTGCACTCGCCCACAATGCCGATGTGGCGGATGATGCGGATAGCCAGTTCTCGCAGTTTATGATAATCCGTATTGCTCAGTGTCTGCGACGGAGCAATCACGATAGACTCTCCGGTGTGGATGCCCAGCGGGTCGAAGTTCTCCATGTTGCACACCGTGATGCAGTTGTCGAAACGGTCGCGTACCACTTCGTACTCCACCTCTTTCCAGCCGCGCAGGGATTTCTCCACCAGCACTTGCGGGGAGAAAGAGAAAGCCTTTTCCACCAGTACGTTCAGCTCGTCTTCGTTGTCGCAGAAGCCCGACCCTAACCCGCCAAGCGCGTAGGCGGCACGGACGATAACCGGATAGCCCAGTTCCGCAGCGGCGCGGCGGGCATCCGCAGCATTCTCCACAGCCTCGCTCCGGATGGTCTTTACATTGATTTCGTTCAGCTTCTGTACGAATATCTCGCGGTCTTCCGTATCTATAATGGCCTGTACGGGCGTACCGAGCACCTCGACACCGTATTTTCCGAAAACACCTTCCTTGTAAAGCTCCACACCACAGTTCAAAGCCGTTTGTCCGCCAAAGGCGAGCATAATGCCGTCGGGACGTTCCTTTTCGATAACCTTCTCCACGAAGTAAGGGGTTACGGGCAGGAAGTAAATCCGGTCGGCAACGCCTTCCGAGGTCTGCACCGTGGCAATGTTCGGATTGATGAGGACGGTGTGGATACCTTCTTCCTTCAATGCCTTGAGCGCCTGCGAACCGGAGTAGTCAAACTCTCCCGCCTCACCTATTTTCAGTGCGCCGGACCCCAGCAGCAGGACTTTCTTTATATTGTTCTCTTTCATTTGTCTTGATTTGATTGTACCAATAATTTGTTTTCACACGTATCCGAATCTTTTTCGATACCGATAAAACGGTTATAGCAGTTTCACGAACTCATCGAACAGAAATTCCGTATCCGTCGGTCCGCTGGCCGCTTCGGGATGAAACTGTGCGGAGAACCACGGATTGCGCTTATGGCGGATGCCTTCGTTGGAGCCGTCGTTCATATTGACGAAGAGCGGTTCCCAGTCTGCGCCCAGCGTGTTGCTGTCCACCGCATAGCCGTGGTTCTGCGAAGTGATGAAACAACGCTCCGTACCCACCATGCGTACGGGCTGGTTGTGGCTGCGGTGTCCGTATTTCAATTTGTATATTTCGGCTCCGCCGGCTTTGGAGAGTAGCTGATTGCCCATGCAGATGCCGAAGATAGGCAGCTTCTCGTTCTGCATCGCCTTGCGGATGTTCCGGACGGCGGCATCGCAGGTATCGGGGTCGCCGGGACCGTTGGAGATGAACAGCCCGTCGAACTCCAGTCCGTTGAAGTCGTAATCCCAGGGAACGCGGATTACTTCCACATCCCGTTTCAAGAGGCAACGGATGATGTTGGCCTTGACGCCGCAGTCCACAAGGAGCACTTTCTTTCTGCCCTCGCCCGTGTTGTAGCGGATAACTTCCCTGCAACTCACCTTATCCACATAGTTTACACCCGCATAAGCAGCTTGGGGCACATTATCGGGATCGTCGTCAAAGACAATCTTGCCCATCATCACCCCGTGCTCGCGCAGCACTTTCGTCAACTCGCGGGTATCGATGCCCGTAATGCCCGGCACTTGTTCGCGTTTCAGCCAGTTGCCGAGGCTTTCCACGGCATTCCAATGACTGTAGTTACCGGAATAATCGCTTACAATAAGGGCTTCGGCGTGGATGCGTTCGCTCTCCATAAATACAGGCAGCCCGTCGGGGGCGAAGGTAAAAGGCGGCACACCGTAATTGCCCGCCAAGGGATATGTAAGCGTCATCAACTGTCCGGCATACGAAGGGTCGGTCAGGCTTTCGGGATAACCCGACATGGCAGTGTTGAACACCACCTCTCCCGCTACCGGCTTTTCATAACCGAACGACTTGCCGTGAAAACGGCTCCCGTCGTCAAGGATAAGAGTCACATTTCTCATATTCAGAATTGATATACTTGTTCTATGTAATTAATAAATGCCACGTTCAGCAGTTTCACACCGCCCGGCGTGGGGTAATCACCGCTGAAGTACCAGTCGCCCCGGTGCTGCGGGCAGGCTTCATGCAGGCCTTCGAGAGGTTGATAGACAATCTGCACTTGGGCTTTCGTACCTTTCGGGGTGAGCAGTTCCACCATTTTGGCGGAAATCTCCTCGTCGGTAAAGGGAGCGTATATCTCCTTTACGTAGTTCACCATCTGTTCTTTGGGCAGACTCACCTGTTCTTTGGACTTGCGGTAGGCGGACTCGATGACATCGCGCATCTCGCGTTCTTTCAGCAACTCGATGGCAGCCTTGAAAGCTATGAACTCGCTCATCTTCGCCATGTCGATACCGTAATAGTCGGGATAGCGCACCTGCGGCGAGGAGCTTACAATCACTATCTTCTTCGGGCCGAGACGGTCGAGGATGCCGATGATGCTCTGCTTCAGGGTAGTGCCGCGCACAATGCTGTCGTCTATGATAACCAGATTGTCCGTACCGGGCACGAGGCTGCCGTAAGTGATGTCGTACACATGGGCGGCAAGGTCGTTGCGGCTGTTGCCCTCGGCGATGAAAGTACGCAGCTTGATGTCCTTAATGGCCACCTTCTCGCTCCGTATGCGGCGGGACAGGATACGCTCCAGCTCATCGTGGCTGGGGTTGTGTCCCAAAGCGGCAATCTGCCGCACCTTCTCCTCGTTGAGATAGTCGTCCAGTCCCTGCAACATTCCGTAGAAAGCCACTTCCGCGGTATTCGGTATAAAGGAAAAGACGGTGTGGTCTATATCCTTATCGATGGCTTTCAGGATGTTGGGCACCAGTTTCTCACCCAACAGTTTACGTTCCTTGTAGATGTCCATGTCACTGCCGCGGCTGAAATAGATACGCTCGAAGGAGCAAGGCTTCACCTCGCGCGGCTTGTTGATTTGCACCGTGCGGAGCTTGCCGGCTTTGTTGATTAGCAAAGCCTGTCCCGGTTGCAGCTCCCTGATGCGGTCGGCTGAGACGTTGAGCGCGGTCTGGATGACGGGACGCTCGCTGGCAAGCACCGCTATCTCATCGTCCTGATACCAGAATGCAGGGCGGATGCCCCACGGATCGCGGACGGCGAATGTCTCGCCGCTTCCGGTAAGTCCGCACATCACATAGCCCCCGTCCCACTCCTTGCTCGAGGTGCGCAGGACGTTGGCGAGGTCGATATGGTCTTCGATGTAATGCGTGATGTCCATGCCCGTCAGTCCTTCGGCTTCGGCAAGGTTGAAGAGGCGCTCCACCTCGCGGTCGAGCCGGTGGCCCACCTGCTCCAGCATGATATACGTATCGGCATACTTGCGCGGGTGCTGGCCGATGGCGGTGATGCGTGCGAAGATTTCATCCACGTTCGTCAGGTTGAAGTTACCGCACAGGGCAAGGTTCTTGGCACGCCAGTTGTTCCGCCTGAGAAACGGATGCACGTACGAGAGGCCCGACTTCCCCGTGGTGGAGTAACGCAGATGCCCCATATACACCTCCCCCGCAAAGGGGAGCACGCGCTTGGCATAGCCGGCGTCGTGCAGTTGTTCTTTCGTAAGGTCTTTAAAGTTGCTTTGCACCGTGCCGAATATCTCGGTGATGGCTCCCGAACCGAGCGCCCGTTCGCGAAACATATATTCCTCGCCGGGGTTCGCTTCCAGTTTCACACAAGCCAGTCCGGCGCCTTCCTGCCCCCGGTTGTGCTGTTTCTCCATGAGAAGATAGAGCTTGTTCAGCCCGTACATCCATGTACCGTACTTTTCTTCGTAATACTCCAGCGGTTTCAGCAGGCGTATCATGGCGACGCCACATTCATGCTTCAGTTGTTCCATTTATATATTTACTAATGAGTTATTACTTCTTTTAAAAACGCGTTATTTATGTTCTGAGAACATATCATCTGTCAAGGGCAAACGCATTATCTGTTTTACCCATACACATCATCCGCTTCCGGTCATTCCACCGTTACCGACTTGGCAAGATTACGCGGTCGGTCTACATCCATGCCTTTACATACGGCTATGTGATAAGCGAGCAGTTGCAAGGGAACCGTAGTTATTAACGGGCCAAGACATTCCATTGTTTCGGGAAGTTCGATACAAATGTCAGCGATTTTACCGATAACCGTATCTCCCTTGGTAACAATCGCTATCACCCTGCCTTTGCGCGCTTTAATTTCCTGTATATTGCTCAGTACTTTTTCGTACAATCCGTTCTGTGTGGCAATAACCACCACCGGCATTTCCGCATCTATCAAAGCAATAGGCCCATGCTTCATTTCGGCGGCCGGATAGCCTTCCGCATGGATGTACGAGATTTCTTTCAGCTTCAAAGCGCCTTCCAACGCTACGGGATAACTGTAACCGCGTCCCAGATAGATAAAATTGTGTGCGTAAGTGAAGATTTTGGAAAGCTCCGCTATACGGTCGTTCAGCTTCAGCACCTCTTTCATCTTTCCGGGAATCTGTCCGAGTTCCCTCACTATGGCGAGGTATTGCGTTTCATCAATCGTACGCTTCTCCCGTGCAAGAGTCAATGCCAACATGGTGAGCACAGTTACCTGACCTGTAAAGGCTTTGGTGGACGCCACACCTATTTCCGGCCCTACATGAATGTAAGACCCCGTATTCGTAGCGCGCGGAATACTCGAACCGATAGCATTACAGATGCCATATATAAATGCACCACGGCTTTTGGCAAGTTCTATGGCAGCCAGCGTATCGGCTGTCTCCCCGCTTTGCGAAATGGCAATCACCACATCACTACTGTCAATCACCGGGTCCCGGTAACGAAATTCCGAAGCATACTCCACTTCCACCGGAATGCGGCAGAAACTCTCTATCAGATGTTTGCCTATAAGCGCAGCGTGCCACGACGTGCCACAAGCCACAATTACAAAACGTTTGGCAGCAAGCAGACGTTCCTTATAATCTATAATGGCGGAAAGCACCACGTTAGTACCCTCCAGATTAATGCGTCCGCGCATACAGTCATGAATACAATCGGGTTGCTCAAAAATCTCCTTCAACATGAAATGCGGATAACCGCCCTTCTCCAACTGGCCGAGATTGAGCGCCACCGTCTTTACCTCGTGCGGACACTCCACATTCTTGAGATTCACCACTTTCAGTTTCTCCCCACAACGAATAACGGCTATCTCCTCATCTTCCAGATAGACCACCTTGTCCGTATATTCCACAATCGGAGTGGCATCGGATGCCAAGAAGAATTCATCCTGCCCGATACCCACCACCAACGGACTGCTTTTGCGCGCAGCAATAATCTCATCAGGATTCTCCCTGTCGAGCACGGCAATGGCATATGCACCGATAACCTCCTGCAAAGCCAGTTGCACGGCAGTCAGTAAATCGATGCGGTTTATAACCTGAATGTATTCTATGAGTTGTATCAGTACCTCGGTGTCGGTACTACTTTTAAAAGTATAGCCTTTGGCTTGGAGTTTGTCTTTAAGGGCGGCGTAATTTTCAATGATACCGTTGTGAATAAGAGCGAATCTTTCGGAAGAGGAATAATGGGGATGAGCGTTAACGGAACAAGGTTCTCCATGTGTAGCCCAGCGGGTATGTGCAATACCTATACTACCGGAAATATCTTTTTGAGTAACGAAAGTTTCTAAATCCGAAACCTTTCCTTTCGTCTTGTACACGTTCAGTTGTCGGTCATCACTGATTAATGCTACCCCTGCACTATCGTATCCGCGGTACTCCAACCGCTTCAAACCTTTGATAAGAATGGGGTAGGCTTTTCTTTGACCTATATAGCCTACTATTCCACACATAATATATCAGTATTTGATTTGCGCTGCAAAGATATATATTCTTTAGAACATAAAGTTAACCTTTTCACTATTTATTTGTCAAAAGAGTAGAAAAAAGTTATTTTATTATCAAAAAGACAAGGAAAATAATATTTTAAAAGCAAAAGGTCTAATTTATAATCTTAAAGCAAACAGACGAAATCTGATTTAAGATTAGAAGAAAACAAAGGGTATTTTCTATCAGATTATAACTTCATCCCCCGGTGTAAGTATTTAGCAAGGCACAAATCGAGGAATATTGTTATCAATTTGAAACTAAATATATATATTTGCAAAACATTTTGATACAACAAATAGGTATTACATAAATTAGAGTAAACCAAAAATGGAAAACAAAGAGCTTTTTAACAACAAAACAAAGGAACAACCCGCACAACGACAGCCCATGCAGTTGGGCCTGTACGATGCCACCAATGAACACGACGCTTGCGGTGTGGGAATGTTAGTGAACATTCACGGCAGCAAATCACATGAATTGGTTGAATCCGCATTGAAAGTATTGGAGAATATGCGTCATCGCGGAGCGGAAGGTGCCGACAACAAGACCGGAGACGGCGCCGGCATCATGTTGCAAATACCGCACGAATTCATCCTGCTGCAAGGCATCCCCGTTCCCGAAAAAGGGAAATACGGAACAGGACTACTTTTTCTTCCGAAAGATGAGAAAGACCGGGCAGCCATCCTGAGTATCATCATTGAAGAAATAGAGAAAGAAGGATTGACGCTGATGCACCTGCGCAATGTGCCTACCTGCCCCGAAATACTGGGTGAGGCCGCACTTGCCAACGAACCCGACATCAAACAAATCTTCATCACCGGATTTACGGACAGTGAAACCGCCGACCGCCGTCTCTATATAATAAGGAAAAGAATAGAAAACAAAGTACGCAGGTCGGATATAGCCGCACGAGAGGATTTCTATATCGTGTCGCTGTCTACGAAGAACATCATCTATAAAGGTATGCTCTCTTCCCTACAGTTACGTAACTACTTCCCCGACCTGACAAACAACTACTTCACCAGCGGACTGGCTCTGGTGCACTCCCGTTTCAGCACCAACACCTTCCCTACATGGGGACTGGCACAGCCGTTCCGTCTCTTGGCGCACAACGGTGAAATCAATACCATACGCGGTAACCGCGGCTGGATGGAAGCGCGTGAAAGCGTCCTGTCCTCTCCCGCCCTTGGCGACATCAAAGAACTGCGTCCCATCATCCAGCCGAACATGAGCGACAGCGCCTCGCTGGACAACGTACTGGAGTTCCTTGTCATGTCCGGCCTCAGCCTACCGCATGCCATGGCAATGCTCGTACCGGAATCCTTCAACGAAAAGAACCCCATCAGCGAAGACCTCAAGGCCTTCTACGAATACCACTCTATCCTCATGGAACCTTGGGACGGACCTGCCGCACTACTCTTCAGCGACGGACGCTATGCGGGTGGTATGTTGGATCGCAACGGTCTGCGTCCCGCACGCTACCTTATTACGCACAACGACATCATGGTAGTGGCAAGTGAAGTCGGCGTAATGGATTTCGAACCGGGCGACATCAAAGAGAAAGGTCGTCTGCAACCCGGCAAGATACTTTTGATAGATACCGAGAAAGGCGAGATTTACTACGACGGCGAACAGAAAAAGCAACTTGCCGAAGCCAAGCCCTACCGCACTTGGCTCGCCAGCAACCGCATCGAACTGAACGAACTGAAAAGCGGGCGCAAAGTGCCCCACAACGTGGACAACTATAACAGTATGCTACGTACGTTCGGCTTCTCCAAAGAAGATGTCGAGAAAATCATCCTACCCATGGCATCCAACGGCGCCGAGCCTGTCAGCGCAATGGGTAACGACACCCCGCTTGCCGTACTTTCCGACAAGCCGCAGCTACTATACAATTACTTCCGCCAACAGTTTGCGCAAGTCACCAATCCGCCTATCGACCCTATCCGCGAAGAGTTGGTAATGTCTCTCACCGAGTACATCGGCGCAGTGGGCATGAACATACTGACACCCAACGAAAGCCATTGCAAAATGGTACGGCTGAACCACCCCATCCTGACGAATGCGCAATTGGATATTCTCTGCAACATCCGCTACAAAGGCTTCAAGACCGTAAAGCTGCCGATACTGTTTGAAGTCTCCAAAGGACGTGCAGGACTGCAGGAAGCGCTTGACCGCCTGTGCAAGGAAGCCGAAGAGTCCGTCACCGAAGGCGTGAACTACATTGTACTGACCGACCGCAACGTAGATACCGTCCATGCCGCCATCCCCTCATTGCTTGCCGTATCGGCAGTGCACCACCACCTCATTTCGGTAGGAAAGCGCGTACAGACCGCATTGGTCGTGGAAAGCGGCGAGATACGCGAAGTGATGCACGCCGCACTGCTCCTCGGATTCGGTGCAAGCGCACTGAACCCCTATATGGCATTTGCCGTACTGAACGAACTCGTTGCCAAGAAAGAGGTACAGTTGGACTATGCCACCGCAGAGAAGAATTACATCAAAGCCATTTGCAAAGGCCTGTTCAAGATTATGAGCAAAATGGGTATCAGCACCATCCGCTCCTACCGGGGCGCAAAGATATTCGAGGCTGTCGGGCTGAGCGAAGAATTGAGCAACGCTTACTTCGGCGGATTAAAATCGGCTATCGGCGGCATCCGTTTGGATGAGGTGGCACGTGACGCCATCACTTTTCACGACGAAGGAGAAGCGATGAAAAAGGAAGAAACGCGCATGAAGAATGATGGTGGTGAAGCTCCCCTATTGCCGAACAAAGGACTGTACGCATACCGTAAGGACGGAGAAAAGCACGCTTGGAACCCAGAGACTATCAGTACCCTGCAAATAGCTACTCGTCTGGGCAGTTACAAGAAATTCAAAGAGTTTACCCGCTTGGTCGATGAGAAAGAAAAGCCTATCTTCCTGCGCGACTTTCTCGACTTCCGTCACAACCCCATTTCCATAGACAGGGTGGAACCGGTGGAAAGCATTCTGAAACGTTTCGTTACGGGCGCCATGTCTTTCGGAGCCATCAGTCAGGAAGCGCATGAGGCAATGGCGGTTGCCATGAATAAACTGCACGGGCGAAGCAATACGGGTGAAGGCGGTGAAGATGCCGCACGCTTCGGAACTGAAATGCGCAGTGCCATCAAACAGGTAGCATCCGGACGTTTCGGGGTCACTACGGAATATCTGGTGAATGCCGACGAAATACAGATAAAAGTGGCACAAGGCGCCAAGCCGGGTGAAGGCGGCCAGTTGCCGGGATTCAAAGTAGACCAAGTGATTGCCCGCACGCGCCACTCCATTCCAGGTATTTCATTGATTTCTCCCCCGCCCCATCACGACATCTATTCCATCGAAGACCTGGCACAGCTTATCTTCGACTTGAAGAACGTCAATCCGAAAGCCAAAATCAGCGTGAAGCTGGTAGCCGAAAGCGGTGTGGGAACTATCGCCGCAGGTGTGGCGAAAGCCAAAGCCGACCTCATCGTCATCTCCGGCGCCGAAGGCGGTACAGGCGCATCACCCGCAAGCTCCATCCGATATGCCGGCATCTCGCCCGAACTCGGACTGAGCGAGACGCAACAGACACTGGTACTGAACGGGCTGCGCGGACAAGTGCTGCTGCAAGTGGACGGACAACTGAAAACCGGACGCGACGTAGTACTCATGGCCATGCTCGGTGCGGAAGAATACGGTTTCGCCACCGCTGCCCTCATCGTATTGGGATGCGTGATGATGCGCAAGTGTAACCAAAACACATGTCCCGTAGGTGTAGCCACCCAGAACCCGGAACTGCGCAAACGTTTCATCGGCCGTAGCGAATACCTTGTGAACTACTTTACCTTCCTTGCCCGCGAAGTACGCGAGTATCTGGCAGAGATTGGAGTGGAAAAACTGGATGATATCATCGGGCGTACCGACCTCATCATCCGCAGACCGGATGACGGCATCAAGAAACATCAACTCATCAACTTCGACAAAGTACTGGCGCGTGTGGACAACGGAGCCGCCATCCGCCACATCATAAACCAGCAACACGGCATCGACCGCGTAAAAGACGTGGAAATGCTGAATGCCGCCGCCAATGCCGTAGACGAACAGAAAGAAGTTTCTCTCGAATATACCATCGCCAACACCGACCGCGCCTGCGGTGCGATGCTCTCCGGCGCTATCGCCGCCAAGTACGGCGCAAAAGGCCTGCCCGAACATACACTGAACGTCAAGTTCAAAGGCTCGGCCGGACAGAGTTTCGGAGCATTCCTCGTACCGGGTATCAACTTCAAGCTGGAAGGTGAGGCCAATGACTATCTGGGCAAAGGGCTGAGTGGCGGACGTATCGCCGTACTACCCCCTGTACGCAGCAACTTCGAGGCCGAGAAGAACACAATTGCCGGAAACACCCTTCTGTATGGTGCAACCAGCGGCGAAGTATATATCAACGGTCGCGTAGGCGAACGCTTTGCCGTCCGCAACTCCGGTGCAATAGCCGTTGTAGAGGGTGTGGGTGACCATTGCTGCGAATACATGACCGGCGGACGTGTAGTGGTGCTCGGACAGACGGGACGTAACTTTGCCGCAGGTATGTCCGGTGGTGTGGCCTACGTCTGGAACAAAGACGGAAACTTCGACTACTTCTGTAACATGGAAATGGTGGAACTAAGCCTCATTGAAGAAACCTCATACCGCAAGGAGTTGCACGAACTCATCCGCCAGCATTATCTCTACACCGGTTCCAAACTGGCGCGCATCCTACTCGATGACTGGACGCACTACGTAGACGAGTTTATCCAAGTAGTCCCTATCGAGTACAAAAAAGTGCTGCAAGAAGAACAGATGAAGAAGCTGCAACAGAAGATTGCGGATATGCAAAGAGACTATTAAATTAAAAATTGAGAATTGAGAATTAAAAAATACAGAATAGTGCGTACTTACAAATTCCACGTTCTTTTTAATTTTCGATTCTCTGAGTATTATTTCTTAATTTTCAATTTTTAATTCTCAATTTATCAATCATGGGCGATTCAAAAGCATTCTTAAATATCCCCCGCCAAGAAGCGGGCTACCGTCCGATACACGAACGTATCACAGATTTCAGCCAGGTGGAACAGACGCTGAACAGTCACGACCGCAAGCTCCAAGCCTCACGCTGTATGGAATGCGGTGTACCTTTTTGCCATTGGGCATGTCCGTTGGGCAACAAGCAACCGGAGTTTCAAGACGCACTCTGCAAAGGAAAATGGCGCGAAGCCTATCAAGTACTGAACGAGACGAATGATTTCCCCGAATTTACGGGACGTATCTGCCCCGCACTTTGTGAGAAGTCATGTGTGCTGAAACTCTCCTGCGATGCTCCCGTAACCATCCGCGAGAATGAGGCAGCCATTGCCGAAGCCGCTTTTCGTGAAGGATATATCGTGCCTGTCCGCCCCGAACGCAATGGCTGGAAAATAGCTGTCATCGGTGCAGGGCCTGCCGGGCTGAGCGTTGCCGCACGGCTGAATGCCCGTGGCTACGAAGTCACGATATTCGATTCCAAACCGATGCCGGGCGGACTGCTTCGCTACGGTATTCCCAATTTCAAACTACCCAAAGAAGTGATAGACCGTCGCATGAATGTACTGAAAGCCGAAGGTATCCGGTTTGAAATGGGTGTCTGCATCGATATGCAGAAGCTGCCCGCAGGTTTCGATGCTTACGCCGTCTGCACAGGCACTCCCACTGCCCGTGACCTTACCATCCCCGGCCGTGAACTGAAAGGTATCTACTTTGCCCTCGATATGCTGGCTCAACAGAACCGTATCCTCGACGGAGAGACATTCCCGAAAGAGCAGCTTGTCAATGCCCGTGGCAAACGGGTGCTTGTCATTGGCGGTGGCGACACAGGCTCGGACTGCATCGGCACGAGCATCCGCCAAGGAGCTACGAGCGTGACACAAATAGAAATCATGCCACAACCACCCGTAGGCCACAATGACGCTACGCCCTGGCCGCAATGGCCCGTTGTCCTGAAAACCACTTCCAGTCACGAAGAAGGATGCACACGCCGCTGGTCACTGGCATCCAACAGATTCATCGGCAAGAACGGAAAGGTTTGCGGCGTGGAAGTGGAAGAAGTGGAATGGCTTCCGGCAAAAGACGGTGGCCGCCCCACCATGAAACCTACGGGTAAGAAAGAAGTCATTGAAGCCGATATGGTGCTGTTGGCTATGGGCTTCCTCAAACCGGAACAGCCGACATTTGCAGAGAATGTATTCGTGGCGGGAGATGCCGCCAATGGTGCAAGTCTCGTAGTACGTGCACTGGCTGACGGTCGCAAAGTAGCCCGGCGGATTGACCAATACTTCAACCGGTAGTTTTGCGGCAACGAAAAAAGTTTCAAAGAGGGATACCAAGAGTTTCAACGCATGAAACTTTCTGTCCCCCGGTGTGAAACGACTCGTTTCAACGCTTGAAACAATCCGTTCCAACGGACGAAACTGCCAGTCTCACCCGATACAACTAACATCATCCCGATATCAACTTCTAAAACAACTACAACCATGTGTGGAATAGCAGGTATTTTCAACATAAAATCCCAGACTCCGGAACTCAGGAGTAAAGCTTTAAAAATGGCACAGAAAATCCGCCATCGCGGACCGGACTGGAGCGGTATTTATGTAGGCGGCTCCGCAATCCTTGCACACGAGCGGCTTTCTATCGTCGACCCTCAATCGGGTGGGCAACCTCTGTACTCGCCCGACCGCAAGCAAATCCTTGCCGTCAACGGTGAGATATACAACCACCGCGATATCCGTGCACATTACGCCGGAAAGTACACCTTTCAGACGGGTTCGGACTGCGAAGTCATCCTCGCCCTCTACAAAGACAAGGGCATCAATTTCCTCGAAGAACTGAACGGTATCTTCGCCTTTGCCCTCTACGATGAAGAGACGGACGATTACCTCATAGCCCGCGACCCCATCGGAGTGATACCTTTATATATAGGCCGCGACAAGGAAGGCCGCATCTACTTCGGCAGCGAACTGAAAGCTCTCGAAGGCTTCTGCGACGAGTACGAGCCTTTCCTGCCCGGACACTATTACCGGGGACGTGAGGGTAAAATGCACCGCTGGTACACTCGCGACTGGATGCAATACCTTGCCGTAAAAGACAACTATCATACTGGTTACCCTGACGTCAATGCCACAACCTACCAAACTCAGGTTTCTGCCGTACATGATGCCCTCGAAGCCGCCGTACAGCGCCAACTTATGTCGGACGTACCTTACGGCGTGTTGTTGTCCGGCGGGCTGGACTCTTCCGTAATCTCGGCCATCGCCAAGAAATACGCCGGAAAACGTATTGAGACGGACAACAAGGCAGATGCGTGGTGGCCTCAACTCCACTCTTTTGCAGTAGGCTTGAAAGGTGCTCCCGACCTCATCAAAGCACGTGAAGTGGCGCAATACATCGGCACTATCCACCATGAAATAAACTACACCATTCAAGAAGGGCTGGACGCCATTCGCGATGTCATCTACTTCATCGAAACCTACGACGTAACCACTGTCCGCGCATCCACGCCCATGTACTTGCTGGCGCGTGTCATCAAGAGCATGGGCATCAAGATGGTACTTAGTGGTGAAGGTGCGGACGAAGTATTCGGCGGCTACCTCTACTTCCACAAAGCGCCCACACCACAAGCCTTCCATGAAGAAACAGTACGTAAGCTCTCCAAACTGTACCTTTACGATTGCCTGCGCGCCAACAAGAGTCTTGCCGCTTGGGGCGTGGAAGGACGTGTCCCGTTTCTCGACAAAGAATTTCTGGATGTAGCCATGCGACTGAATCCTGCCACGAAGATGTGTCCCGGAAAAGAAATTGAAAAGAAAGTGGTTCGCGAAGCCTTTGCGGATATGCTGCCCGAAAGCGTCGCATGGCGTCAGAAAGAACAATTTTCTGATGGTGTGGGTTACAGCTGGATTGATACGCTGAAAGCTGTCACTGCCGCTGCCGTCAGTGATGAACAGATGCGGAAAGCCTCCGAACGCTTCCCCGTAAACACACCGATGAACAAAGAGGAATACTACTACCGCACTATTTTCGAGGAGCACTTCCCCAGCGAGAGTGCCGCCCGCAGTGTACCCAGCGTACCGAGTGTAGCCTGTTCCACCGCCGAAGCATTGGCATGGGACGTCTCATTCCAAGGGAAAAACGACCCTAGCGGACGCGCCGTTGCCGGTGTGCACGAAGAAGCCTACAAGGACTGAACCTTAAAAAAAGTAACCACACGGCAAATGCAACGGATTTTTAATATACTTTCTGTTTCATATTCGTAAGCTTATGCTACCTTTGCGAAAGAACGATGAAAATAATTAATTCTAAAGCCCATGAAACTGAAAAGCCTTATTATCACTTCCGCCCTGCTACTTGCCGCTTGTGGCTATACACAGGCACAGTCCACCCAAGTCATTGCTCACCGCGGCTTCTGGAAAACAGACGGTTCGGCACAGAATTCCATTGCCGCACTGGTGAAAGCCGACTCCATAAATTGTTACGGTTCCGAGTTCGATGTATGGCTCACCGCCGACAACCAACTTGTAGTAAACCACGATAGCACTTTCAAGGGAGTGAATATGCAGAAATCCACCGCACAACAGTGTACCGCCGTCATACTGGACAACGGAGAGCAACTCCCCACCCTGCGGCAATACTTGGAGAAGGCCGGACAACTGAAAACGCGCCTTATTCTGGAACTGAAATCCCACAAGACACCCGAACAGGAAACACGTGCCGTAGAAAGTATCGTGAAGATGGTGAAAGACATGGGATTGGAGAACCGCATGGAATACATCGCTTTCTCGCGACACGCCACCAAAGAATTTATCCGTCTTACCCCCAAAGGAACTCCGGTATATTATCTGGAAGGCGACCTCTCTCCCAAAGAACTGAAAGAATGGGGATGCGCCGGACCCGACTATCACTTCAGCGTATTCAAAAGACATCCCGAATGGATTAAAGAGTCCCACGACTTGGGCATGAAAGTAAATGCTTGGACCATAAACGATGCCAAAGACATGAAGTGGTTGATTGACCACGGTGTGGATTTCATCACTACCAACGTCCCCGTAGAACTGCAAGAAATATTACAGTAAAAGCATCAGCTTACAATACATTTAGAAAGTTATTACAGACAAGCTGCTTCATTATGAAAACAATGAAGCAGCTTTTATATTTCAAAAAGGTAGTAATAAGCGAATAAAACAATCATTTTTATTATTTCCCCGCAAGAGTGCGAGAGCATTATATTACAATCTTTACGAATATAGCATCATATACTTTTAAATTGAAAGGGAAATCATATATATTTGCACTGAATGAAAGCAGGAATAGAAATAAATAGAAAACAGATATCAATATAGATAAAAATCATCCAAAACGTCGTATATTTGCATTGAAATAAGACAAAAGGATATAGTCAACTAACCAAGTAAGTACAAAATGACAAGAAGCATAAAGTTTACCAAGATGCATGGCGCAGGAAACGACTACATATATGTAGACACTACCCGCTATCCTATCGAGAACCCGGAGAAACTCTCGAAGAAATGGAGCGCACCGCATACGGGAATCGGCAGTGACGGTCTGGTACTTATAGGGCGCTCCGACAAAGCCGATTTCAGCATGCGCATTTTCAATGCGGACGGTTCGGAAGCCAAGATGTGCGGCAATGCCAGCCGGTGCATCGGCAAATACCTTTATGACTACAAGCTGACTTCCAAAACAGAAATCACACTCGATACCCTGTCCGGCATCAAGATTCTAAAACTACACGCGACAGGCGATAAAGTAGACACTGTAACCGTTGACATGGGTATTCCGTCTGACGAACCCGTGAACTATGACGGCAAGGGGAGCAAGCCGATGACAGAACATCCCATCGAAATAGACGGCATACGCTATACGGGTACTACCGTATCCATGGGAAACCCGCATCTGGTAATCTTCGTGAACGACATTACGAAGGTAGACCTCTCCTCTATCGGCCCCAAACTGGAGAATCACCCTCTCTTCCCCGACCGCACCAATGTGGAGTTTGCCCAAGTATTGGAAGAGGGAAAGATAAGGATGCGCGTATGGGAACGGGGTTCGGGCGTCACCCGAGCCTGTGGAACAGGAGCCTGTGCCACAGCCGTAGCCGCTTTCCTCACAGGACGTGCCGGAAGAAAATCAATCATCGGCATGGATGGAGGAACACTCACCATTGAATGGGATATAGCCACCAAGCACGTCTTTATGACGGGAGAGGCAACCAAGGTGTTCGAGGGAGAGATGGAGACGGATGAAGAATTATGAATGAATATACGCTTTTGTGCCACATGGCAATTCTTCATTATTAATTCATCATTATTAAATAATTAAACCAACAGAGATATGGCATTAGTTAATGAACATTTTTTGAAACTGCCCGGAAGTTACTTATTTTCGGACATAGCCAAAAAAATTAATACTTTCAGGATAACGCACCCTAAAAAAGAAGTCATCCGTCTGGGTATCGGAGACGTTACCCGTCCGCTGCCGCAAGTTTGCATCGAAGCGATGCACAAGGCAGTGGATGAGATGGCTGATGCCAAGACATTCCGCGGATACGGTCCTGAACAGGGTTATGACTTTCTGATTGATGCCGTTATCAAACACGATTACGCGACACGCGGCGTTCATTTCAGCCCACAAGAAATCTTCATCAACGACGGAGCCAAGAGCGATACGGGAAACATAGGCGACATACTCCGCCATGACAACAGTGTGGGAGTAACCGACCCTATCTACCCCGTCTACATTGACAGCAACGTAATGTGCGGACGCGCCGGCATATTGGAAAAAGACGGCAAATGGAGCAATGTAACCTATATGCCCTGTACGGCCGAAAACAACTTTATCCCCGAAATACCGGACAAACGTATCGACATCGTCTACCTCTGTTACCCCAACAATCCTACGGGTACTACCCTTACCAAACCCGAACTGAAAAAGTGGGTGGACTATGCCCTTGACAACGACACGCTTATCCTATTTGATGCCGCCTACGAGGCTTTCATCCAAGAGGACGATGTGCCCCACTCCATATACGAAATAAAAGGGGCGAAAAAATGCGCCATCGAGTTCCGCAGTTTCTCAAAGACAGCCGGATTTACAGGCGTACGCTGCGGCTACACCGTAGTACCGAAAGAACTGACCGCCGCTACGCTGGAAGGTGAACGTATCTCCCTCAACAAACTGTGGAACCGCCGCCAATGCACCAAGTTTAATGGTACAAGCTACATTACCCAGCGTGCCGCCGAAGCCATCTACACCGCAGAAGGCAGACGGCAGGTAAAAGAAACGATTGACTACTATATGAACAACGCCCGCACCATGAAAGAAGGACTGGAAACATCCGGGCTGGAAGTGTACGGCGGTGTGAACGCTCCATACATCTGGCTGAAAACCCCGAACGACATAAGCTCTTGGCGGTTCTTCGAACAAATGTTGTACGAAGCCAATGTAGTGGGTACTCCGGGTGTAGGCTTCGGGCCAAGCGGTGAGGGATATATCCGCCTGACCGCTTTCGGCAAACACGAAGACTGTGTGGAAGCCATAAAACGCATCCGCAACTGGCTGAAATAAAAGTGAAGAATATAAACATCCTACTATTTAATAGTTCAAGCACAATACTATACTAACAGAACCGGACTGATCATCCGCAATTTTTCTAACTAAAAAGGTAAGAAGGTATGAAAACAAGAAACACAAAATTAGGAGTAATAGCAATAACGTTACTATCAGCTGCAATGCCTTTCACGGCAAAGGCACAGGACAAAGTAAAAGCATCCGTAGGCGCAGACATCGTAAGCGGCTACATCTGGCGCGGACAAGACTTGGGCGGTGTAAGCCTTCAACCCAACGCATCCATCGCCTATAAAGGTTTGTCTTTGGAAGCATGGGGATCGGTAGGTATTGAAAAGACAGATGCCGACGGTTACGATGCTAAAGAGTTCGACCTCACACTGGGCTACTCCACCGGTGGTTTTAGCGTATCAATTACTGATTATTGGTATAATACCGGAGCAGGTTACTTCCACTACGGTGCCCACAATACAACCCACCTGTACGAAGCCCAAGTGGGTTACGACTTCGGACCGGTAGCAGTAAACTGGTACACCAACTTTGCCGGAGACGACGGTGTCAAGGAGAATGGTGACAGAGCCTATTCATCCTATATTTCCATAGCCGCTCCGTTCAAATTGGGCGGACTTGACTGGACAGCCGAAGTAGGCGCCACTCCATGGGAAACGGACTTCTACGGAGCAAGCGGATTTGCCGTATGCGACGTCAGCCTCGGAGCTACAAAGGATATCAGGATAACCAATTCATTCTCCCTGCCACTCTTTGCCAAAGCTACTTGGAATCCCTGTTCGGAAAGAGCATACTTCGTAGTAGGATTAAGTTTTTAAGAACAATAAAACACTTAAGGTATGAAAAAGATTGAAGCTATCATCCGCAAAACCAAATTCGAGGAAGTGAAAGACTCACTCCTCGAAGCAGATATCGAATGGTTCTCTTATTACGATGTAAGAGGTATCGGAAAATCCAGACAAGCCCGTATTTACCGTGGTGTACTGTACGACACCAGTTCCATCGAACGTATCCTCATCTCTATCGTTGTACGCGATAAAAACGCAGAAAAGACAGTACAAGCTATCATCAAAGCCGCACAAACCGGCGAAATCGGCGACGGCCGTATCTTCGTCATCCCCATTGAAGACGCTATCCGCATCCGCACCGGAGAACGGGGTGACATTGCCCTCTATAATGCCGAACAGGAAAGATAACCGGCAGCACTCAACCCACAGGATTTTCATTGAGCGGCGTGCTCAGTGAAAAACAAAATACAAGTACAACTAAAAACCCAAAAGATTATGGACAAATATATGAAACGCAGTTTCACAAAACTGCGTACGGCCCTTGCTATACTCATAGCTTGCTGCCTCACAACAGATATGTATGCACAAACCGCCGTAGCTGCGGATAGTGTGGCAACCGATACCGTCGCCCAGTTGGTTTCCGGTGTCAACACCGTCTGGATGTTACTTGCAGCCATGTTGGTATTCTTTATGCAACCGGGCTTCGCATTGGTGGAAGCCGGTTTCACCCGCACCAAGAACACCGCCAACATACTGATGAAAAACTTTGTGGACTTCATGTTCGGCTCACTTCTTTACTGGCTGGTAGGTTTCGGCATCATGTTCGGTTTAGGCGACTTCTTCGGAACTCCTCACCTCATGAGCCTGTTGTTCGATAGCAATGGCCTGCCCGACCCCGCTTCATTGCCTACCGAAGGTTTCCTCGTATTCCAAACCGTATTCTGCGCCACTTCCGCCACAATTGTTTCGGGAGCTATGGCGGAGCGTACAAAGTTTTCCATGTATCTGGTTTACACAATCTTCATCAGCGTACTGATTTATCCCGTTTCCGGGCACTGGACTTGGGGTGGTGGATGGCTGATGAACGGTGAAGCAGGTTCCTTCATGACGGAAACATTCGGAACTACCTTCCACGATTTCGCAGGTTCTACCATTGTACACTCCGTAGGCGGTTGGATTGCATTGGTAGGTGCAGCTATCCTCGGTCCGCGCATCGGCAAGTACGGCAAAGACGACCGGTCAAAAGCCATCCCCGGACACAACCTCACCATTGCGGCACTGGGCGTGTTCATCCTATGGTTCGGATGGTTCGGTTTCAACCCCGGCTCTCAGTTGGCGGCAGCCACTACCGAGGATCAGGTAACTGTCTCGCTCGTATTCCTCAACACTAACTTGGCAGCTTGCGCTGGTGGTTTCTTTGCCCTGGCCGTCAGTTGGCTGAAATACGGCAAACCGTCCCTGTCACTCACGCTGAACGGTATTTTGGCGGGATTGGTAGGCATTACGGCAGGATGCGACGCCGTTGCTCCGCTGGGTGCGGTCATCATCGGCGCCATCTGTGGCGTACTGATGATATATGCCGTAGAATTCATTGACAAAGTACTGAAAATTGACGACCCCATAGGCGCATCTTCCGTACACGGCGTATGTGGTTTCACGGGAACGGTACTTACCGGACTGTTCTCTACCAGTGAAGGTCTGTTCTACGGTGCGGGTGCGGGCTTCCTCGGAGCACAGATATTCGGTGCGGTAATTGTCGGACTTTGGGCGGCAGGTATGGGCTTCATCATCTTCAAAGTACTCGACAAGATACACGGCTTGCGTGTTCCGGCTCGCGTGGAGGAAGAAGGACTTGACATCTACGAGCACGGAGAGTCCGCTTACAACTAAAACAAGTTTTTTTATTCTATCATATATTTATAAACCAACAATTACAATTCTAAGGTATTATGTCAAAATTGAGATTCAGAGTAGTAGAGACGGCGTTCAAGAAGAAACCCGTTGCAGTGGCAGTCCCGGCGGAACGTCCGTCGGAATACTTCGCCAAGTATGTATTCAACAAGGAAAAGATGTTCAGGTATCTGCCGAGCAAGGTATATGCCAAACTGATTGATGTAATTGACAACGGTGCGCCGCTGGACCGCAGTATTGCTGATGAAGTGGCGGCGGGAATGAAGAAATGGGCGCTTGAGATGGGAGCCACCCACTACACGCACTGGTTTCATCCGCTCACCGAAGGCACTGCCGAAAAACACGACGCTTTTGTGGAACACGACGGCAAGGGCGGCATGATGGAAGAATTCACAGGCAAGTTGCTTGTGCAGCAGGAACCGGACGCATCCAGCTTCCCCAACGGCGGTATCCGCAACACGTTCGAGGCACGCGGATATTCAGCATGGGACCCCTCTTCTCCCGCGTTCATAGTAGATGATACGCTCTGCATTCCTACCATCTTCATTGCCTACACGGGTGAATCTCTTGACTACAAAGCGCCGTTACTCAAAGCACTGCGTGCAGTGGACAAGGCAGCGGTAGACGTATGCCGCTACTTCAACCCGGACGTAAAGAAAGTAGTGGCGTACTTGGGCTGGGAACAGGAATACTTCCTGATTGACGAAGGCCTTTACGCCGCCCGCCCCGACCTGTTGATGACCGGCCGCACACTGACCGGACACGATAGTGCCAAGAACCAACAACTCGAAGACCACTACTTCGGCGCCATCCCTCCGCGTGTGGCAGCCTTTATGAAGGAGTTGGAAATCGAAGCGTTGAAACTCGGAATCCCTGTCAAGACCCGCCACAACGAGGTAGCTCCCAACCAATTCGAGTTGGCTCCTATCTTCGAGGAATGCAACCTTGCAGTAGACCACAATATGCTCATCATGGCTCTGATGCGCAAGGTGGCACGTAATCACGGCTTCCGAGTACTGTTGCACGAAAAGCCATTCAAGGGTGTCAACGGCAGCGGCAAGCACAACAACTGGTCGTTGGGTACGGACACGGGCATCCTGCTCCATGCCCCCGGCAAACTGCCCGAAGACAACCTACGCTTCATCACCTTCGTAGTAAATACCTTAATGGCAGTCTACAAACATAACGGATTACTGAAAGCCAGCATCTCCAGCGCCACAAACGCCCACCGACTGGGAGCGAATGAAGCGCCTCCTGCAATCATATCCAGCTTCCTCGGCAAGCAGTTGAGTCAGGTTCTAGAACATATTGAGGAAAGCACTAAGGATAACCTCATCAGCCTCAGCGGCAAACAGGGCATGAAGCTGGACATTCCGCAGATACCCGAGCTAATGATAGACAACACCGACCGTAACCGTACCAGCCCGTTTGCCTTTACGGGCAACCGCTTCGAGTTTCGTGCCGTAGGTTCGGAAGCCAACTGTGCCAGCGCCATGATTGCCCTGAACTCCGCTCTTGCCGAGCAACTGGTAGAATTCAAGAAGGATGTAGACAAACTTATCGGGAAGGGTGAACCGAAGATTTCGGCTATCCTCGACGTTATCCGCAAATACATCAGGATATGCAAGCCCATTCACTTCGACGGTAACGGCTACAGCGACGAATGGAAAGCCGAGGCCAAAAAACGCGGTCTGGACTGCGAAACCAGTGTACCCCTCATCTTCGACAACTATCTGAAGCCCGAAAGCATCCGTATGTTCGAGTCTGTAGGCGTAATGACGCAAAAGGAACTGGAAGCCCGCAACGAAGTGAAGTGGGAGACCTATACCAAGAAAATTCAGATTGAAGCCCGCGTGCTCGGTGACTTGGCGATGAATCACATCATTCCCGTAGCCACTCAATATCAGACGGATTTGATAGACAATGTCTACAAAATGAAAGACCTCTTCCCGGTAGAGAAAGCTGCAAAACTGTCTGCCAAGAATTTGGAACTCATCGAAGAGATTGCCGACCGTACCACCTTCATCAAGGAACATGTAGATACCATGATAGAAGCCCGCAAGGTTGCCAACAAGATTGAATGTGAACGCGACAAAGCCATCGCTTATCACGACAACATCGTACCGATGATGGAAGAAATCCGCTATCACATCGACAAGTTGGAACTCATCGTTGACAACCAGATGTGGACATTACCGAAATACAGGGAACTGTTGTTTATAAGATAAAGAGCTATTTCAGACATACAAACTCTGAAACCGGAAATTATCTATTTCTTTTGTTGGTTGTTTTAAGTTTGCAGGGGAAAGAAGTGCCGTGATGGTAGTTCTTTCCCCTTTTTTATCCGGCAGACAGCAGCCTGAAGAGGAAAACAGATTATCTTTGTCCCCAATTACAAATAAACACATTATGAAAGACCTGCGTACACGCCATACAGCATTGCTGCTGTTTACATTCTTGCTGGCATCGGTATCCTTATCCGCACAGACCGGCTTACAGCAGAAACTAAGTGAGATTTCCGCCATAACGGAAACCCAACCGTTGGAATCTACCGAGTTTTCGGAGAAGTATGTAACCTATTTCACCCAGCCGCTCGACCACCGGCATCCCAAGAAAGGAAGTTTCCGCCAGCGGGTTATCGTGGCGCATGCGGGCTTCGATCGTCCCACGGTCATTATAACCGAAGGATATGGAGCCGCCTACGCGCTCAAGCCCCAATATCGCGAGGAACTTTCCAGGCTCCTCAATGCCAATATGGTATTTGTGGAATACCGCTATTTCCTGGAATCCACTCCCGAACCCAAAGACTGGCGATACCTTACAGCCGAAAGTTCCGCCGATGATTTGCACGCGGTAACAACCGCATTCAAAAACATATATCCCGGAAAATGGATTGCTACCGGTATCAGCAAAGGCGGACAGACCGCCCTGCTCTACCGCACATTCTATCCGGACGATGTGGATGTATCCGTTCCTTACGTGGCTCCCCTCTGCTACGGAACAGAGGACGGCCGTCACGAACCGTTCCTCAAAAAAGTGTCTACGGATGAAGACCGTAAAAGAATTACCGACTTCCAGCTGGAAATCCTGAAACGCAAAGCGGCCTTACTCCCCCTTTTCGAGAAATACTGCACCGAACAAGAGTATAAGTTCCGTGCTCCTATCGAAGAGATATACGACTATTCGGTACTGGAATATTCATTCGCGCTCTGGCAATGGGGTACTCCCGTCGGCAGCATTCCGCTACCCACAGCCACCGACGCAGAACTCATAGCCCACCTGCTGGCCATCAGCGACCCGTCCTATTTCACAACCGACAGTACCAACGCCTCTTTCTTCGTACAGGCCGCACGCGAATTGGGCTATTACGGCTACGACACCCGTCCTTTCAAAAAGTATCTCTCCATCAAGTCCGGCAAAGGCTACCTGCATCGCCTGATGCTTCCCGAGGAACTGAAAGATATGCCTTTTGACAAGACACTCAGTAGGAAGATTAAGGGATTCTTGCAAAAGAACGACCCGAAAATGATATTCATCTACGGTGAAAACGATCCCTGGACGGCTGCCGGAGTTACCTGGCTCAAAGAGAAAAAGAATATTCACGTATTCATTCAGCCGGGCGGCAGCCATCTGGCACGCATCTCCACACTGCCCGAAAAGGAGAAAGAAGAAGTGATGAAGCTGCTAAACGAATGGTTGCGGTAAACGCACCCGTTCTTTCGCAGCATCCTGTTTCTGCCGCATAAGGGAAAAGACACAAACGGAAAAGAAGGTGTGTCGTAATGCACGATGCACCTCTTTTTTGTTCATCACTATACAAATCTGTTCATTTTCTTTAAGCTGCGATAATTCGAAGATTTCTTTGATTTATGTGTCTCCAGCATCTAAATAAAGCGACAGTAAGTTCATAAAACCATCCAATCAGCCATTTCGTATCTTCTTTTGTCAGTTTTGCACACATTTTTTTTATATTGAAGGCAATGGCTAGGAAGGCAAAGTCCATGAAGACCTTGTCCTTTCCAAAATGTCGGAAACGTTTGTAGTTCATATTGTTTTTAATTTGTCCGAACACGGCCTCCGGTTCTATGCATCTCTGCCCTCTGTGTTTCAGTCCTTTCTCAGAGCAGAGCAGTTCTTTGGCTCTCCGCTTGTATTGTCTAAGCCTATGATTCAGTTCTATCGTCCTGTTTCCTTTTGCTTTAAAACAGCGGCATCGCAGGGGACAACCTTCACACCTGACAGCTCTGTACCGTGCATTTTCGCTGACATATCCGGATGCGGTTTTCACATTCCTGGTGCCTATCCTCCGCATCCTTTGCCCCATAGGGCAGATGCAGAAGTCATGTTCTTCATTGTAGTAGAAGTTTTCGGCCTTGAACGGGGCCGGTTTGAATCTCGGCCGCTGCTCCATGTGGAAATAGTTGTACTTTACGTAGGCTTCCATGCCGTTTTCGGACATGAAGCGGTAATTCTCTTCGGAGCCATAGCCGGAATCAGCAACCACCGTATGGGCCATCCGTTCATACCTGTTTGAAAAAGATTGCAGGAAAGGAATCAGGGTCAGTGTATCCGTAGGGTTCGGGAAGAGTGCAAAATCGGTGATGAACTGATTTTCGGTGCCGATTTGAAGGTTGTAACCGGGCTTCGTCTGTCCGTTGCGCATGGCATCCTCCTTCATTCTCATAAAAGTAGCGTCCTTGTCCGTCTTGGAATAGGAATTCCTCTCTTGCAGTGTTTCCAGATGGCAGTCGTATTCCTGCAGTTTGTCCCTGTGTTCTTCCAGTTCCTTCAGCTGTTTGCGTTTCTTTTTCAGTTCAGTCTTTTCCTCTTTCGCGGATGGCTCGGAAACCTGTTCCAGTGCATGACGCAATTCTCCTGCCATTTCAGTCAGCATGGCCGGAGTGAACTCAACTTCCTCATTGTTCTCTGATGACTTCTCCTGAGCAATGACATCGTCTATCTGCCCTAACAGGACATGTATCTTCTTCATCAGGCGTTCACGGTTCCGCTCAACCGTTTTTCGCCAGACGAAAGTGTACTTGTTGGCTTTGGATTCGAGCTTTGTCCCGTCAATATATTCCACATTCAGGCTGATGAAGCCTTTGGAAGAGAGAAGAAGTACGGTTTGCGTAAACACTTCGTTAATTTCCTTCTTCACCCGGTTGCGGAAACGGTTGATGGTAATGAAATCCGGTTTCTCATATCCGGCCAGCCAGATATAATGGATGTCACGGTGAAGGAGTTTTTCAATTTTCCGGCAGGAGTAGATGTTGTTCATATAGGCATACAGAATGACCTTGAGCATCATCTTGGGGTGGTAAGGGCTGCGACCGCATTCCTTATACAGTTTTCTGAAACTTTCAAGATTCAAGCCCTCAACCAGGGCGTCAACCATGCGCACCGGATCGTTTTCTGCAATATCCTCATCAATTCTTTGAGGAAAAAGAACGGTTTGGTTGGGATTGTAAGGACGAAAATGTATCTTTGTCATAGTAAAGAACTTATGCTTAAAGATACAAAATCTTTAGGTAATAACAAAGCCCCAGCTTGTGAAAGTCGGGGCTTTGTGCGTAAAAAACAGAAGGTGTGCATTTTGACACACCTTCCTTTTATATCAAACATACCACTCTTACCACTCAAGGAACTTTCCCCTCTCCCTGCGCTTCTGCAACTCCTCTTTCAGGAAGCGCTGACGGTCTTTGGCTATATAACGGCGGGCAAAGATGTTGGGAACGGCTACCCCCAGCGCAATGCAAAGGATAATCAACGAAGCGTTGATACCGTTGGACACAGCCACCGTGACCTCGCCCACCACTCCGTGCATATTGATGAGCGCCACCAGCGCACGGTACATCAACACTCCCGGAATCATCGGAATGACGGAAGGAATGGTAAGCACGTGATTAGGCACATGAAACCAGTGGACTGCCTTCACCGCCACCAGACTCACCACCATGGCTCCCATGAAAGAACCGATGACCGGACCGAGCCCCAACTCGAAGTTGACGAAATTACGCGTACACACGGCAAGGATTCCCCCTACCGCAACCACCCACAGCAGACGGCGCTGGATATTGAATATCATGGAGAAGCCCATCGCGGATATGGCTGCCGCAATGGCGTATATATAATAAGGATCGTGCGGAACCATGCTCAGTTCGCTGAACTTCTTGTCAATCACCACATCTTCCATAGCCAGCAGGCGCATGGCCATCACAATGCCGAACGCCATGGCACACACCATGAGTACCGTATTAACGGCACGCACGATGCCCACCTGTATGTAGTTGTCAATCATGTCGTCCACAAAGTTTATAATGGGAACTCCCGGCACAATGAACAGCGCGCACGCCAGTAGCGGATGGTAAGGCGTGCCCGAAAGCCCTGTAAAGGTAGTGATATAAGCCAGACATGTGGACACCAGCGCCGCAATGGTGATGCTCATATACAGATTGATACCGAACTCTATGCAGCGCGCACGGACACGGAAACCTGCAAAAGCGGCGATAGAGGCAAACAGAAAGGCAACCCAGTCGCTGCCGAACAGCTTGCAGAAGCCACCACAGGCAAAACCCGCACCGATGGCAACAAGATAGGGGGTGTAGTTCCGCTTCTTGTTTTTTATCTTCTCCAGCTCTTCCTCGTAGCGGTCGAGCGAATAGTCTTCCTCAATGGCACGCCAGGACAGCTTGCTGATTTCGGATATGGCCGTCATGTTGATACCATGTTTCTCGCACTTCTGAAATTTGGAATAAGAGTGCGATTCGTCACTCAGGTTCACCACCAGCATTGTATAAGTCACGTCGATGTGAAGATTTTCCTCAGGTAGTCCCAAATAAGCCGCCACACGATTCATATTGCGTACAATGCGATTGGTATCGGCAGCACTCTCCACTAATATTTTCCCCGTACGAAGCAATAAATCAAGCTTCCTGCGCAAGATAATCTCTTGCTCGACCATTGTTTTATCCATCAAACTTTCCACTAACTAATATCTGATTTTTACCTATTTTCAAAAAGGAGTACAAAAGTACATAAAAAGCATGAGTTTCCTACACCGGCATAACAAAGAAATCATTTTTTCTTTAGAGGAAAGAAAGGCAAAATAGGGAAAAGAATTTCATATCTCATCGGAAACCGATACCTTTGCACACATTTTCGGACAAAAGAAAACGGGCAGAGCGAATGTTCATCATATCTCCCGGAAACAAAAGCTGACTTATATGGAAACATTTTGGAACACCATCGCACAGTATAATGAAAGCACCTGGTGGGCGCAGATTCTCATTACCGCAGCGGGCATCCTGCTGACTGCATTGCTATACCGTCGTCCCACCGTCTGGACAAAACGCTCAATGAAAATATATATGGTATTCCTCAACGGCTGGATAGCGCTGGTGTACTACGCAATGTACTGCGACACGCGCAACTATCACTACGTTCTCTCCGCATTCTGGGGAACCGTCGCATTGATTTGGCTGTGGGATTTATTTACCGGTTACACTCCGTTCGAGCGTAACCCCAAGTACCCTATGCTGGCAGGAGTGCTCTATGCGATGCCCTTCCTATACCCGCTCCTTTCGTGGGCGCGCGGCATGGAGTTCCCGATGATGACGACCACAGTAATGCCCTGCTCGGTAGCCGCATTTACCATCGGACTTCTGTTGGCGTTCTCGCGCAAAGTCAATCTGCTCGTTATCCTCTTCCTCTGCCACTGGGCGCTCATCGCTTTCTCCAAAGTGTATGTGTACAAGATTCCCGAAGACCTGCTGCTGGCAAGCGCCACCGTACCTGCCATCTACCTGTTCTTCAAGAATTACATAGCCCAAAACCTGCACAAGGAAACGAAACTGAGCGCACGTCTCATGAACTGGTTCCTGATTCTGATGTGCATCGTTATCGGGGTATTCCTGAGCATCACGCTCTTTCAAGAGGTAGGAAAATAAACGGACCGACACACGTATTCATCACCGTTTGCCCATATAATAATACCCTATAAAAAAACAGACCATCCGTTTCGGGTAAACGGATGGTCTGTCTGTATCAAACGGATGATGCGTTTCATACCAACGCACCATCTGTTTTGTTATCTTATCTTAGATGAACCAGCGAACATAGCAGAAGTCCTGACGGTGAGGCAGTTCTGCGTTCTTCGGGAACATACGGTAAGCTACCTTGAAGCTGCCTGCGTTCTCCAGCTTATGTGTTGCCCGGAACGTATAGAGGTCACCCTCTTTCTTCACTACTTCAAACGGTGCTACGGAGTAAACGTGCTGCTTGCCGTCCTGAGCTGTATAAGTAGTAACCAGTTCCAGACCGATAGCATCGTCCAGCCCCTTCTCGTCGATAACGTAGGTAATGGTGTACTCCTTACCGCTTTCGAGAGAGCCTTTCACCAGTTCTTCGGTCTTTTCGCAGGATACGACTTCGATGCTGTCCCACTTGGCCACAACTTCTTCCTTCCATGCTGCGAGTTCCTTGGCTTTGGCATAGTTGTTGGCAGCCAATGCCTTGAAGCGTTTTGCTTCCTTGGTGTAGAACTTGCTATAGTAATCGTCCAACTGACGCTTCATTGTGTAATGAGGCGCAATCTGTGCGATGGAGTTCTTGATGGTTCTGATCCAGCCTTCGGAATATCCCTTCTTGTTGCGTGCATAGTACAACGGCAGGATTTCCTGTTCGAGGATGCTGTAAATGGTAGCGGCATCCAACTGGTCTTGGTATTCCTGATTCTGGTAAGTACGTTTTTCGGTCAACGCCCAGCCTGCACCTTCACGATAGCCTTCCAGCCACCATCCGTCGAGCACGGAGAAGTTTACCACACCGTTCATCAACGCTTTCTCACCGGAAGTACCGGATGCTTCGAGCGGACGTGTCGGAGTGTTCAGCCAGATATCCACACCCGATACAAGACGGCGTGCCAACTGCATGTCGTAGTTCTCGAGGAAGATAATCTTACCCAGGAATTCGGGACGGCGGGAGATTTCGATGATTCTCTTAATCAATCCCTGACCTGCACCGTCGTGCGGGTGGGCCTTACCCGTAAAGAGGAACTGTACCGGATAGTCGGGGTTGTTCACAATCTTGGACAGACGGTCCAGGTCGGTGAACAGCAGGTGTGCACGCTTGTAAGTGGCGAAACGGCGTCCGAAACCTATCAGCAGTGCATTCGGGTTAATCTTGTCCAGCAGAGACACAACACGTGAGGGGTCTCCCTGGTTGTTCAGCCATGTCTTGCGGTATTCCTTACGGACGTAGTCAATCAGTTTGTTCTTCATGGCCATGCGCGTCTTCCAGATCTCTTCGTCGGGTACGCTGTAGATAGCTTCCCAAATCTTAGGATTGGACTGGTCGTACCAGAAGTTTTCATCGAAGTGCTTGGCATAGAGCTGCTTCCACTCCGTTGCGCTCCATGTGGGGAAGTGTACACCATTGGTGACGTAGCCCACGTGCATTTCTTCCGGGAAGTAACCTTTCCAGATGGGAGCAAACATCTCCTGGGAAACCTTTCCGTGCAACCAGCTTACACCGTTCACTTCCTGAGAAGTGTTGCAGGCAAATACGGACATGCAGAAACGCTCGCCCTTGTCGCCGGGGTTGTTGCGGCCGAGGTCCATGAGGTCGTCCCAAGTGATACCCATACGGGCAGGATAACCGCCCATGTACTTGCCGAAGAGACCTTCGTCGAAGTAGTCGTGGCCGGCAGGAACCGGAGTGTGTACGGTGTACAGAGAAGAGGCGCGTACCAGCTCGATAGCCTGGTCGTAGGTCAGACCTTCGGCTACGTAGTCGCAGATGCGCTGTACGTTAATCAACGCTGCGTGGCCTTCGTTGCAGTGATATACGTCTTTCTTGATACCCAGCTTCTTCAAGGTAAGGATACCGCCGATACCGAGCAGGATTTCCTGCTTCAAACGGTTCTCCCAGTCGCCGCCGTAAAGCTGGTGAGTGATGGAACGGTCGAACTCGCTGTTCATCTCGTTGTCCGTATCGAGCAGATAAAGGGAGATACGGCCTACGTTCACTCTCCAAAGATAAGCATGTACGTAGTAATCCAGGTAAGGAACATCGACTACAACCTGCTTTCCGTTTTCGTCCAATACGCGGTCGAGAGGCAACTGGCCGAAGTTCTGGGCTTCGTAGTTGGCAATCTGCTGTCCGTCCATAGACAAGGTTTGGGTGAAATAACCGTAACGGTACAGGAAACCTACGGCACACAAGTCTACGTTGCTGTCGGAAGCCTCTTTCAAATAGTCGCCGGCAAGTACGCCCAGACCACCGGAATATATCTTAAGTACATGATTCAAACCGTATTCCATACTGAAATATGCAACGGAAGGACGATTGCTGTCGGGTTTTACATCCATGTAATTGCGGAACTTGGAATATACATCTTCCATTCTGCGCAAAATAACCTTATCTTCAGCAAGCGCCTCAAGCTTGGCATAGCTCATACGTTCCAACAGCAGAACAGGGTTCTGTCCTACTTCTTTCCAAAGAGCAGGGTCAAGGTCTCTAAACAGTTCGGTGGCTTCAAAGTTCCATGACCACCAAATGTTACGTGCAAGTTCGGATAACTTCTCCAATTCAGCGGGGATGTGAGATTTAACGTTCACATCTTTCCAGTTCGGAGTGTTTACATTACTAACTTTAATCTTCATTGTATGATTACTTGATTGATTAATATAATTCTTTTTATCAGCCCAACTGACGCTTCATCGCATTGCGCAACGCAAGGTCGTAGGCTTCATAATAATATTGTATGAAATGCTTCCATAAGGCCTGCTCTGCCACTTGGGCGGCACGCTTACGGATTTCTTTGATTTCCGCATCTGTCTTTGTAGAGAACAAAGTTATGGTATCCTTGATACCGTCCGCCACTTCGGAATAGTTATAGTCCGAACGGTGCAGCACCTCTACTCCATCGTTGATACCGTGCTGGTTCTTCAGGCTGTTCACCCAAAGTCCGAAGCCGGCAAGGTCGGTCGTAATGGTGGGCACGCGGAAAGCCACGCTCTCCAACGGGGTATATCCCCACGGCTCATAGTAAGAGGGATAAACGCTGAGGTCCTCTCCCAGTATCAGGTCGTAATAATGCTTGTTGAGAATGCCGTCCTTACCGTCCAGATAGCAGGGAACGAAGATTACCTTCACCTTGTCTTCGGGACGGTTGCCCATACCGAGGTACTTCAGCATGTCCAGCACCTGGTCGTGCGTCATGTTGTGCAGCCAGTGCGTGATGAAAGGTACTTCCAAAGGAGTGGTATAATGCTCGTCTTTCTTTTTCAGACGCTGCTGCAGGTCTTCGCGGGGGTCACCCACCCAACCGGGTACGTTGACGAAAGCCAGCACTTTCTTATTCAGATTCTTATCACGGTTCAAACGGTTCAATGATTCCAGGAACACATCGATGCCCTTGTTCTTGAACTCGTAACGGCCGCTGGTTCCGATGATAAGCGTATCATCATCAAATTCCTGTCCCAACAGACTGTTTGCCACACGCAACATAGTGGAACGCGCCCGCTTGCGCTTACCGGTAAATGTAGAGCCTTTCGGAACGAAATCGTCCTCAAAGCCGTTCATCAGGACTACATCGGCAGGCTTGTCGAGCAGTTCCTTGCACTCGTTGTTGGTGATTTCGCTTACGGTAGTGAAACAGTCTACGTAATGGGCGGTCTGCTTTTCGATGGAATGTTTGGACTCCATATTCAGCTCCTGCGCCATTTGGTCGCCGTTGTAGGCAAAAAGATAATCGTATAGCGGTTTGTTGTTGCCCGCAATAGAACGGCCTATCGAAGTGGCATGGGTGGTGAATATCGTAGCGATTTCAGGAACGGCAGTCTGCAAGTAAAGCGCAGCCATACCGGTCATCCACTCATGTGCCTGAAATACAACCTTGTCCGTTTCCGTCAGGTTATACCGGTAGAAACTCTCCACCACCTTTCCGGTGGCGTATGCAAACATCGAGGCTTCATCGTAGTCACCGTATGCGTGCAGTGAATCCACCTGATAGTGTTCCCACATCTCCGCATAAATTTCATTCTTTTGTGCAAAGAAAGGTTGGAAGTCAACCAATATGACAATAGGTTCGCCCGGAATGTTCCAGCGGCCTACGCGGACAGAGAGGTTGTCTTTTTCAATAGCATATTTCTTCCATGCGGCACAAAGGTTATCGGACTCGATAAATAAAGGGTTCTCTTTACCTTGCCAGAAGTCCGGGCCTACAAAAAATACTTTATCGCGGAATTTTGTCTGCAAAGTGTTTGCTCTGGTAGACAAAACTGTATAGATACCGCCTACTTTATTACATACTTCCCAGCTCGCTTCGAAGATGTAATCGGGGGTAAGTAGTTCTTTAACCATATATGTTATAATCTCTTTATCGTAATTGTGGCTGCAAAAGTACGCATTATTCTTTGAAAAATAGCCTTTTAATCGAAAAAACTGATTAAATGTGCATAAACAATCGTTTGCATAAATACTACCGGCAAACGCTAAAAGCCCACCAATACAGAGAAGAGCGAAGATTACCGATGAAAAGAGAAAAAACAGAAGTTTGTACGGAATAGAAGGAAAAGACAGAGAAGAAGATATGAAAAAGAGGGTATATCAAAACTTAAACTCGCTTGCTGTCTGTTTCTTTTTAGGCACGGATTACACGGAAAACACAGATTTTCTTTGTTCTTTTTCCGTATAATTCCGTGACTAAAAGAAATCAGCAAGTATATTTTGACACCCTCTTCTTTTATTTCAACTGCTATTTGTGCAGTCGGTAATTGCTGTTTATGCGGTCAGCGCACTGCCAATCAAGAAAGTGGCAGCCAAAGCTACAATCGCATAAAGTTCGGGGAATACGGCAAGAATCAGCGTGTTGCTGAATACGTCGTGTCCCTGACCGATAGCGGCGATACCGTTGGCGCAAACCTGTCCCTGACGGATAGCGGAGAACAAGGCAACCAATCCCAAAGCAATACCTGCACCCAGAATGGCAGCAGCCTGAATGGCAGTCATGCCCGGAGTAAGGATGCCGAAAATAGTCTGGAACATAAAGTAGCCTGCAAAACCGTACAAGCCCTGAGTACCGGGAAGAGCGGTCAGCACAAGGAAGTTACCGAAAGCACCGTCGTTCTTCTTCAGCGCACCGATAGCCGCATTACCGGCAATTGTCACACCGTAGGCACTACCGATACCCGACAAACCAATCATCACTGCAATGCCAATATAGGCAATCAATAAATTCATTTCCATAATCTTATTCGTTTTTTATTGTTTATATTTTATTTGTTTCTCTTAAAGATTTCTTTTGAAGAATTCTCCTGAAGACTCTCGGAGAAAAGATCACACTATCTCCGCGCAGCTCCTATCTTCCTCTTTTATCAATCCTTTATTCTCTATTTCTCAATTTAAATTCTCAACTCTCAATTCTTAAACGGCTTGTATTCCTTGCCTCCGCCTTCGTATCCGGAGTTCTTGAAGAATTCCACAAAGGTCAGACGCATGGGGTGAACCATTGCACCGAGCACGTTCATAAAGATATTGATGGCATGGCCGATAACGAATATCAGTACCATTACGATGGGACCTGCAATGACATTGTCAGGACTCATGCCCACCGCCAAGCTGTTGAACACCCCTGCAAGGATACCACCCGACAGTCCGAGGGCAAACAGACGTACATACGACAACACATCGCCCAGCAATCCGGTAGCCATATTGTAGGAATCCCAAAGCCCAAGCCCGATATTGAGGAATATGTTCTTTCCCGGACTGTTGTAGAGGAATATCATGGCTGCCGCCACACCGAGGATGCACAGATGCACCGTACCGCCCAATGGCATGACTTCCGGCAGCAAGGCTCCTACTCCGCAGGAAACCAGCAATATAATCCAGCCAATCGTAGCCACGGCATACTTGAACCCGAACTGAATACCCTGGTTCACCGCTTTCAGCACCATACCGAACAATATCTGCACCACACCGAGTATCAACGACAACTGGAACATATCGTTATTGTCCATGAACAAGGCCGCTTTCATTTTTTGGAAGAAAGGCAGGTCGATATCGTAAATGTTCGCTCCGAAGAACGTGCCGGTCAGCAATCCGCAGAAGAAAGTGGATGCCGCCAATACCTGCACCAATGAGAGGACAGGTCTCATCGCAGCGCTGATGTTCTTGGCAAACAGACGGTACAGGGTTGCTCCGAGAAACAGGAACAGCCCGTAACCGGAGTCTCCCAGACACAAGCCGAAGAACACCATAAAGAAAGGTGCAAAGAACGGCGTCAGGTCCAGCTCGTTATACTTGGGCAGCATATAGAGCTTGCATATAGGCTCGAACCAGGCAAAGAAACCTTTGTTGTTCAACTGTATAGGCACGTTGTCGCCCGGTACGGGAGAGGTTACCTCGTAGTACACGTGCTGCGCATCGAGCCATTCGGAGATTTCTCCGACTCTGGACGCCGGCGCCCAGCCTTGCAGCAGCATCAGCTTCTCTCCTGCCGTAGCTTCCGTATTCAGCATTACTTTGGAGAATTCCATGTCGGTGTTCACCTCTTTCAAGGCTGCACGCAACGAAGGGATTTCTCTCTCGGCAAGCACTTTCATTTTTTCCTCGTTATCCGCCAGAGCCTGTTCCGTCTCGTTACAAAGCACTTGTACGCGCTCCAATGAGTAAGGCGGCAACTTGGCCTGCTCTGCATCCAAATCTGTTTCTTCCGAATTCCTGGTCACGGTAACGAAATAAACGCGAGAGGACTGACGGCTGATAACCATCGCATTATAGGTATCTTCCCAGGTTGCGTCGTAATTGCCTTCCGAGCAACTGTAAAAGCCTACTTCCAGTCCGGCATCGTGCAGACGCGACAGGCTTGCGGGTTCAAAGTTACCCCATGGCTCCAGCGCAGCTTTTTCCTTCTGATAGGTCTGCAACTGCTGTTGCAACTTATTCTTTTCGGCTTGCAACTCGTCCACTTCGCTCAGCACTTCCAGCCCGCGGGCTGCCGAGGCGGGTGTTTCCTCCACCGCCGGCCTGGCGGGCTTAAACGCCTGCAACAGCTTTTCCGTAGCCTGCAGGCGGGCAGACAGACGGATACTGTCCTGTAACTCCGTATTGTCGGCAACGCCTTGCTGCTTTTCGGCCACATGCACCACACCGAGGTCGCGCACACCGTTCAGGAATGCTTCGTACTCCTTATAATATACAAGGAACGTGAGCTTCTTCATTTTCGTAATCATGCTTCTGCCTCCTTCCTTTTCTCTTGGTGGGACTTCATGATTTTCTGCGACGACTTGGAGAGGTTCTCCTCGTCTTCCATAAACCGCTTGATTTTGCGCAGTGCATCCTGATAGCCCGGAATCTGTACTTTCTCAAAAAGATTCACCTTTTGGGTGGTCTTTTTACGCGCATGTTCCAGCAAGTTCAGCTTGGCCACGGTAAACTCCCGTTCAATGGCCGTGTGTGCCAGTTCCTTGAGCAGATGCAACCCGTCTGCATACCATTTGGGCGCATTGAACAAGCTGTAAGGGCGTATCTCGAAATCTACATTCTCGAGCAACGGCACTCTTACGCCGGCAATCTTCTTCACACCAAGATGAACATCGCTGACCTTTATCAATGAGGCATCAAACTCATTCCAAAGGGCGAACATGGCTTCATAAGCTTGGATTTCCTTTTCCAACCTCGCGTCCAGCGCGGCAGCATCGGCCTTGCAGCGCTTCACTTCCATACGCAGGGCGCTCTCCTTGTTCTTAATGATGGGGAGCGTGCGCACACGTACTTTCAGTTGCTTTTCCAACTGCTGGAGCGACGTTTTATTATATTGAAACTTAATAGCCACTTCGTTAGTGATTAATGGTTAATTATAAGTGATTAGTTTTCTGTTTTGGGCCAGAATTCGTCCACAAGTTCTTTCTTGATGTTCACCTCTTCCGGACGGAAATACTTGCCGAACAAGCTCCAGGCTACGTCGAGCATCTCCGTGGTGTCGAGGTTTACGTCGATAGCCAGCAACTGGTTGGAGTAGTCCTTGGCAAAGGCAAGCGTACGCTCGTCGTAGTTCGTCAGGTCGAAACCGTTCTCCAGCTTCGTCTTGGCATTGGCGGCATCGGCATACAGACGTACGGCGGCATTCATCACCTGCGGATGGTCCTTACGGGTCTTCTTACCGGTAACGAGCTGTTTCAGACGAGACAATGAACGGAACGGGTCGACGATAACCTTACCGATGTCACTGTCACGGCGAAGGAACAACTGCCCCTCGGTGATATACCCCGTATTATCGGGCACAGCATGCGTAATATCGCCGCCGGACAAGGTAGTCACGGCGATAATCGTAATAGAACCGCCGCTGGGGAACTGCACCGCCTTCTCGTAAATCTTCGCCAAATCCGAATAAAGCGAACCCGGCATGGAGTCTTTGGACGGAATCTGATCCATACGGTTGGACACGATGGCCAGCGCATCGGCATAGGACGTCATGTCTGTAAGCAATACCAATACCTTTTCATTGTTGTTCACCGCAAAGTATTCGGCAGCGGTCAGCGCCATATCCGGAATCAGCAGACGTTCCACGGGGGGATTCTCGGTAGTATTCATGAAGCTGACGATACGGTCGAGCGCACCGGCATTGGAGAATACATTCTTGAAGTACAGGTAGTCGTCGTTCGTCATACCCATACCGCCGAGGATAATCTTATCAGTTTCCGCACGCAGGGCTACGTTGGCCATCACCTGATTGAAAGGCTGGTCGGGGTCCGCGAAGAACGGAATCTTCTGTCCGGACACCAACGTATTGTTCAGGTCGATACCTGCGATACCGGTTGCAATCAGTTCGGACGGTTGCTTACGGCGTACCGGGTTCACGGACGGACCGCCGATTTCCACTTCCTGACCTTCGATGGACGGACCGCCGTCGATAGGATCGCCGAAAGCGTTGAAGAAACGTCCGGCAAGCTGGTCGCTCACTTTAATGGTAGGAGCCTTGCCCAGAAACACCACCTCTGCATTGGTGGGGATACCTTCAGTACCCTCGAAAACCTGCAAAGTCACATCGTCACCGGCAATCTTCACCACCTGGGCCAGCTTGCCGTTTACGGTTGCCAACTCATCATACCCTACCCCCGTGGCTTTCAGCGAGCACGTGGCTTTCGTAATCTGAGTAATCTTAGTATATATTTTTTGAAATGCTTTTGTTGCCATCTTATTATTTATGCTTTACGTTCTTCAATCAATTCCTGCAACTGTTTGTAGAAATTGTCATACTCTTCCGATTTGAATTTCGAGTAGTTCATCTGCTTGCAGATGTTAATCATTTTCTTGAAGTAATCCATTACCTCGTTGAAGTTGTCGAACTCAAATTCCGTATGGCAGATGTCGATAACCATGTTCAGGATTTCTTCCTGACGTTCCATGGGAGTTACGGCGTCAATCTCGTCGAAAGCATCCTGTTGCAGGATAACGAAGTCAATCAGTTCCGATTTCCAGAAGGTTACGTGATATTCCACGGGTACACCGTCATCGCCGAGAATGTTGATTTGCTCCGCAATTTCCTTACCGCGTTGCAGACGGGTCTTGACTTCGTTTACCTTGCCAATCCATTCGCCGTTGATACGCTTGGTTATATAATCCTCGAATTCGGGATACTCGATATATTTGGAATATGAGTCGATAGGGTTTACGGCAGGATAACGCTTCTTATCCGCACGGTCTTGTTCGAGGGCGTAGAAGCAGCGGGCCACCTTCTTGGTATTTTCGGTTACGGGTTCTTTCAAGTTACCGCCGGCAGGCGATACAGTACCAATGAAGGTAATGGAACCCGTTTCGCCGTTGTTCAGCTTCACGTATCCGGCACGGCCGTAGAAGTTGGAAATGATAGAAGACAAGTCCATCGGGAACGCGTCCGGACCGGGCAACTCTTCCATACGGTTGGACATTTCGCGCAATGCCTGTGCCCAACGGGAAGTAGAGTCGGCCATCAGCAACACCTTCAATCCCATGCTGCGATAATATTCCGCAATGGTCATGGCCGTGTACACAGATGCTTCACGGGCTGCCACCGGCATGTTGGACGTATTGGCGATGATAATGGTACGCTCCATCAGCTTACGGCCTGTATGCGGGTCGACCAGTTCGGGGAATTCCGTAAAGATTTCCACAACCTCGTTGGCGCGTTCACCGCAGGCGGCGATGATTACGATATCGGCTTCCGCCTGTTTGGAAATGGCGTGCTGGAGCACTGTCTTACCCGTACCGAACGGGCCGGGGATAAATCCCGTACCACCCTCCACAATCGGATTGACGGTATCGATTACACGCACACCCGTTTCCAACAATTTGAAAGGACGCGGCTTCTCTTTATAGTTCGTCATGGCTCGCTTCACGGGCCATTTCTGAATCATATTCACTTTTACATCGTTACCTTCTTCGTCGGTCAGAACAGCAATGGTATCCTCGATACCGTAATCGCCTTCCTTTACGATGGACTTCACGGTACATACACCTTTCTGCCCGAAAGGAACCATGATTTTCAACGGCTGGAAGTTTTCATCCACCTGCCCCAGCCATGCAGCGGCTTCCACTTGGTCGCCTGCCTTTGCCAAAGGCACAAAATGCCATTTGCTTTCCTTATCCAACGGATACGTATATTGTCCGCGCTTCAGGAAAACGCCATCCATTTTATCGAGGTCGTTTTGCAGACCGTCATAGTTTTTAGAAAGCATACCGGGACCCAATGTCACTTCGAGCATGTGTCCGGTAAACTCAGCTTCGGCTCCCACCTTCAGTCCACGGGTGCTTTCAAACACCTGTACATAGACCTGAGTGCCTACCACTTTAATAACCTCCGCCATCAATCGGTCTCCGCCGGTCGAGATATAACAAATCTCGTTCTGTGCCACGGGGCCGTCAACTACGAGGGTCACCATATTGGCTATTACGCCACTAACAGTTCCTTTTGTTGCCATATAATTATGTAATTTATTTTATCTGAATTCTGCGGGTATCCGTACTTCATCCTTCAACGCAGCAATTATGCTGCGGAACAGTTGGCTACCCTTTTCTTTATCCAACGAAATCCAACGTTCTATCATTTCGAGCTGTAACAGGAACACAAACAGACGTTCCACTGTGAAATAGTCGAAGAAAGTAGTCTCTTCCATCCAGTTCCACCGCAACCGGTCTATCTTTTTCTCCCGCTCCACCAGTTCTTCCGTCTCGCTGATTTTCACCAGTTGCTCCAGCCATTCTACTTCACCGCCCAGTCCGAAGTCCCTGGCCCCGGATGTGCGCAAAGCCTCACAAACTTCCGTATCTCCCACTATCAGAGGAGCCACGTCCATTTTAAACTTTCGCGCCGTCAGTGCAACCAGCACATTGTTAATCACAAGATTAAAACCGAACCAAGCAGATACAAACTTGTTTTTGCACTTCATGGCATAGGTATAATAAAGCGCAGCCAAACGGTCTTCATGCAAGAAGCCATCTTCTGCGGACAAGTTGACATATTCGGAGATAAAGACAGAAAGGTAAGAGGGAAACACGCGATCCGATACCTCGCCGCCTTCTTTCAGCAACGAGATATACTCGGTCAGTTCTTCCGCCGAGTAGTTTCCCCGCGGATCAATCGCAGCGTCCTTGTTTTTCAATAATTTCAAGACATTCGCATTGTCGAACTGAAGATAAAACAAGTCTATCAGCCTTTTATCATCCTCAGACAAAGCCGGATACAATTCCGTCTTGAAATCAGCTACCGTATAGCTCAGTTTGCTATCCTCTAAAGTGAGTTCCGGCAAACCGGCTACCAAGTAATAGTATTTACTCATAATCCTGTGGGGAATTAAAACAGCATTTCCACTAATTGCGGACGCAGGAATTCTTTGAAATAGTTCATAAATTCCTCTTCGCCGAAGTTCACTTTGTAAGAGCCGTCGGCCGGTGAAACAGAAAAGAGTGTCTTGTTTCCATTCACCTGCTCAATCTTCACGCCCTTATCCAATAATTCTTTTGCCTGAGCGGTGAAATACTTTTTCAAGCCTTCCGCATCCGATGTGGAAATCACGATAGGTTCGTCCACACTCCATTTGGATGCCAGCGCTACGATGAAAGCGTTAAGGAAATCTTTGTTTGCGGCAAAAGCTTTCACATCGGCGTTTACGATTTTATCCGTTACCAAAGTGGCAATTTCAGATTTCAGGGCGTTCACAGCCTGACCGGCAAACAGTTTCAACTCTGATTTGGTATTCTCCGCCAGCTCATCGGCTGATTTACGAGCAGCAGCCACAATAGAGTCTGCCTCTTTCTGTGCATTCTCTACTATTTTTTGGGCTTCTTCCTGAGCTTTTACGATAAGTTTTTGGGCTTCTTCATTACCTTTTTCCACCCCTTCACGGTAAATCTTATCGGTTAGCTCTTGAATCTTGTTTTCCATATTTTACAGGAGTTATTATATGATTTATTACAATATTAATTGCATGATTTTTTTCAGTCCTTATTAGATTCACGCCAAAATTACGAAAAACCATTTGATATTAAACAAGAAGAATGGAATAAAAGTAACCCATTTTCATAAAAAATATCGTTTTTCACCAGTTTTGTTCCGTAAAGATAACAATAAGATAACAAGGAAAAAAGAAATAAAGAGTAAAACCGGAAAATAGACAGATGAAAGGGGCAAATAAACGGATGCATAGCATTCTTTTAGACGATACGATATAATATCCTAAAAACTAAGAAAGAAAAAACACTTCACAAGTATAAGAATAATCCGCACTAAAAATCTGCTGACCCCAAGAAAACAAGCAAAACAAAGAAAAGAAAAGAAAAGAAAAGCAAAGCAAGCAAAACAAGGCAAGGCAGACAAATGAACTTAACTTCTCTGTTCGGAATGATAGCCCCAAAACAAGAAAGCCCCTGCATCTTCCGATACAGGGGCTTCTCTCTCTAAAAACGGCGACTACCTACTCTCCCACTGTTACGCAGTACCATCGGCGTGACTGAGCTTAACTTCTCTGTTCGGAATGGGAAGAGGTGGAACCTCAGTGCTATAGTCACCTGAATAAGGCAGACATGATGTAAAAAGTAAAGACTAACCGGTAATGAAACCGGTAAACTGAACGTATATACCACCCATACACGGCAAAACTAAAAGTGAACGGGCAATTAGTAATGCTCGGCTATGACATCGCTGCCTGTACACCTGCATCCTATCAACGTCATCGTCTGTGACGACCCTAAGAAATCTAATCTTGTGGCTGGCTTCGTACTTAGATGCTTTCAGCACTTATCCAATCCCGACTTAGATACCCGGCAATGCACCTGGCGGCACAACCGGTAAACCAGAGGTCAGTCCAACACGGTCCTCTCGTACTAGTGTCAGAGCCACGCAAATTTCATACGCCCACGATAGATAGAGACCGAACTGTCTCACGACGTTCTGAACCCAGCTCGCGTGCCACTTTAATGGGCGAACAGCCCAACCCTTGGGACCTTCTCCAGCCCCAGGATGTGACGAGCCGACATCGAGGTGCCAAACCCCTCCGTCGATATGAGCTCTTGGGAGGGATCAGCCTGTTATCCCCGGAGTACCTTTTATCCTTTGAGCGATGTCCTTTCCATACAGAAACACCGGATCACTATGCTCTAGTTTCCTACCTGATCGACTTGTTAGTCTCCCAGTCAAGCGCCCTTATGCCATTACACTCTGCCGACGGTTACCAATCGTCGTGAGGGCACCTTTAGAAGCCTCCGTTACGCTTTTGGAGGCGACCACCCCAGTCAAACTACCCACCAAACAGTGTCCCCGCAACCGCGGGTTAGAACTCAAATAATCAAAGGGCCGTATTTCAACAGCGGCTCCACAAATACTGGCGTACCTGCTTCGAAGCCTCCGGCCTATCCTACACATCAATTACCCAAATTCAATGTTAAGCTATAGTAAAGGTTCACGGGGTCTTTTCGTCCCATCGCGGGTAATCGGCATCTTCACCGATACTACAATTTCACTGAGCTCACGGTTGAGACAGCGTCCAGATCATTACACCATTCGTGCAGGTCGGAACTTACCCGACAAGGAATTTCGCTACCTTAGGACCGTTATAGTTACGGCCGCCGTTTACTGGGGCTTCAATTCAATGCTTCTCTTGCGATGACATCTCCTCTTAACCTTCCAGCACCGGGCAGGTGTCAGGCTGTATACTTCATATTTCTATTTTGCACAGCCCTGTGTTTTTGTTAAACAGTTGCCTGGACCGATTCTCTGCGCCTCAAGTCACCCTGAGGACCCTTTATCCCGAAGTTACAGGGTCAGTTTGCCTAGTTCCTTAACCGTGAATCACTCAAGCGCCTTAGTATATTCAACCCGACTACGTGTGTCCGTTTGCGGTACGGGTACCACAAGGATTAAGTTTAGCGGATTTTCTCGGGAGTATGCTTACATGCACTATTGGATTGTCCCGAAGGACGCTCCATACTATCAGGTTCGACTCTTCCTGCGGATTTGCCTGCAGGAATCAACATCTACACCCTTTAACGGACTATTCCGTCAGTCCGCGGCACTGTCACTGCTCCGTCTCCACGTCACTCCTTGAGGTAGTACCGGAATATTAACCGGTTCTGCCATCGGCCTCGCCGTTCGGCTGAGCCTTAGGACCCGACTAACCCTGATCCGATTAGCGTTGATCAGGAAACCTTAGTCTTTCGGCGAGGGGGTTTCTCACCCCCTTTATCGTTACTTATACCTACATTTGCTTTTCCACACGCTCCAGCAAGGCTCACGCCTCACCTTCAACGCTGAGTGGAATGCTCCCCTACCGATGTTTAAACATCCCAAAGCTTCGGTAGAATACTTAATGCCCGATTATTATCCACGCCAAACTCCTCGACTAGTGAGCTGTTACGCACTCTTTAAATGAATGGCTGCTTCCAAGCCAACATCCTAGCTGTCTTAGCAATCTGACTTCGTTAGTTCAACTTAGTATTCATTTAGGGACCTTAGCTGTTGGTCCGGATTGTTCTCCTTTAGGACATGGACCTTAGCACCCATGCCCTCACTCCTGACATAGAACTGACACGCATTCGGAGTTTGTCAAGACTTGATAGGCGGTGAAGCCCTCGCATCTTATCAGTCGCTCTACCTCATGCCAGTATAAGTCAAGGCTGCACCTAAATGCATTTCGGGGAGTACGAGCTATCTCCAAGTTTGATTAGCCTTTCACCCCCACCCTCAGGTCATCCAGAAGCTTTTCAACGCTTATTGGTTCGGTCCTCCAGATGGTGTTACCCATCCTTCAACCTGCCCAAGGGTAGATCACTTGGTTTCGCGTCTACTCCTTCCGACTGAACGCCCTGTTAAGACTCGCTTTCGCTTCGGCTGCAGGTCTCAAGACCCTTAACCTTGCCGGAAAAAGTAACTCGTAGGTTCATTATGCAAAAGGCACGCCGTCACTCGTAAGAGCTCCGACCGCTTGTAGGCGCATGGTTTCAGGAACTATTTCACTCTTCTGTTCGAAGTGCTTTTCACCTTTCCTTCACAGTACTGGTTCACTATCGGTCTCTCGGGAGTATTTAGCCTTACCGGATGGTCCCGGCTGATTCACGCAGAATTCCTCGTGCTCCGCGCTACTCAGGATACCACTAGGCTTCGACTGGCTTCGTATACGCAACTATCATGCTCTATGGTTGAACTTTCCAGAACATTCTACTCACCAGTTTTCTTGCCACAACGTGGTCCTACAACCCCACATATGCCGTAACATAGGTGGTTTGGGCTGGTCCCCGTTCGCTCGCCACTACTAGGGGAATCATTATTTATTTTCTTTTCCTGCAGGTACTAAGATGTTTCAGTTCCCTGCGTTAGCCTCCAACTTGGTTGGATGATTGGTCTTCAACCAATCGGGTTGTCCCATTCGGAAATCTCCGGATCAAAGGTTATTTGCACCTACCCGAAGCTTATCGCAGCTTATCACGTCCTTCATCGCCTCCGAGAGCCAAGGCATCCGCCATGCGCCCTTGCTTACTTTTAGTCTTACCGACAACGTATGGTCGATATATACTTTCAGCTTTAACTTTACTTTTTTCTGTTACATCATGTCAAAGATCGTTTGAGAATATTCCGATTTAACGGAATCTCAAGAGTGGAGAATAACGGATTCGAACCGTTGACCCCCTGCGTGCAAAGCAGGTGCTCTAGCCAGCTGAGCTAATCCCCCGAGATAGTGGTTAGTAATAGACGGTCAGTGATTGGTAATTAGTAATTAGAATTAGTAATTAAAATCGTCCGTGTCTCTCACCAAGACTATGTCGTAGTCCCAGGCAGAGTTGAACTGCCGACCTCTACATTATCAGTGTAGCGCTCTAACCAACTGAGCTATAGGACTGTCAGTCAAACCCTAGCCCGAAGGCTCGGCTTCTACTTTCTCTTTATATTATTAATAAACAATCTTCGCAGTACAAGAGGTTCTTATGGAGGTAATCTCTTTAGAACCTACTTTTCGTCTTTTTTCTGAGCGTCGCTCCAGAAAGGAGGTGTTCCAGCCGCACCTTCCGGTACGGCTACCTTGTTACGACTTAGCCCCAATCACCAGTTTTACCCTAGGACGCTCCTCGCGGTTACGTACTTCAGGTACCCCCGGCTTTCATGGCTTGACGGGCGGTGTGTACAAGGCCCGGGAACGTATTCACCGCGCCGTGGCTGATGCGCGATTACTAGCGAATCCAGCTTCATGGAGTCGGGTTGCAGACTCCAATCCGAACTGAGAGAGGCTTTCGGGATTAGCACCACGTCGCCGTGTAGCTGCCTTCTGTACCCCCCATTGTAACACGTGTGTAGCCCCGGACGTAAGGGCCGTGCTGATTTGACGTCATCCCCACCTTCCTCACATCTTACGACGGCAGTCCGGGTAGAGTCCCCAGCATAACCTGATGGTAACTACCCGTAAGGGTTGCGCTCGTTATGGCACTTAAGCCGACACCTCACGGCACGAGCTGACGACAACCATGCAGCACCTTCACAACTGTCCGAAGAAAGAACCGTTTCCGATTCAGTCAGTTGCAATTTAAGCCCGGGTAAGGTTCCTCGCGTATCATCGAATTAAACCACATGTTCCTCCGCTTGTGCGGGCCCCCGTCAATTCCTTTGAGTTTCACCGTTGCCGGCGTACTCCCCAGGTGGAATACTTAATGCTTTCGCTTGGCCGCTGACTGTATATCGCCAACAGCGAGTATTCATCGTTTACTGTGTGGACTACCAGGGTATCTAATCCTGTTTGATACCCACACTTTCGAGCATCAGCGTCAGTTACAATCCAGTAAGCTGCCTTCGCAATCGGAGTTCTTCGTGATATCTAAGCATTTCACCGCTACACCACGAATTCCGCCTACCTCTGTTGCACTCAAGGTCGCCAGTATCAACTGCAATTTTACGGTTGAGCCGCAAACTTTCACAACTGACTTAACAACCCGCCTACGCTCCCTTTAAACCCAATAAATCCGGATAACGCTCGGATCCTCCGTATTACCGCGGCTGCTGGCACGGAGTTAGCCGATCCTTATTCATACGGTACATACAAAAAGCCACACGTGGCTCACTTTATTCCCGTATAAAAGAAGTTTACAACCCATAGGGCAGTCATCCTTCACGCTACTTGGCTGGTTCAGACTCTCGTCCATTGACCAATATTCCTCACTGCTGCCTCCCGTAGGAGTTTGGACCGTGTCTCAGTTCCAATGTGGGGGACCTTCCTCTCAGAACCCCTATCCATCGTAGGTTTGGTGGGCCGTTACCCCGCCAACTGCCTAATGGAACGCATCCCCATCGACAACCGAAATTCTTTAATAATCATCCCATGCGGGAAGACTATGCCATCCGGTATTAATCTTTCTTTCGAAAGGCTATCCCAGTGTTGTCGGCAGGTTGGATACGTGTTACTCACCCGTGCGCCGGTCGCCATCCATCAAAGCAAGCTTTGATGATGCTGCCCCTCGACTTGCATGTGTTAAGCCTGTAGCTAGCGTTCATCCTGAGCCAGGATCAAACTCTTCATTGTAAAAGTATTGTTAATCATTCCATAAAGGAACGGTTGTTGCTCTGTTCAGGACGCTCGAATTTAAAAAGTATCTATTACCTATTTAATAAGTAATGACGGTTCTTTTTATTTTACCCAAGACCGTTTCTTTTTCAGAAACAAGTCTTGCTCTTGTACTACTTGTATTGTTTATGTAAATCTCTTCAAAGATCGCTTCTTTTATGTCGGCTTTCTTTTCAGGAAAGCGGATGCAAAGGTAAAAACTTTTAAGTATATCTTCCAAATATTTTCGGAAGTTTTTTTCATCTTTCCTTTTTCCCGTCATCTCTCTTGCGAAAGGGAGAACAAAAGAAAGATTGTTTTACCGACCCGGATTCAAGAAAAAGTGTGTCAACCAACGCTGCTTACTTTTTGAAAGCGGGTGCAAAGGTAAGAACTTTATTTCATATCTTCCAAATGTTTTCGGAAGTTTTTTTTCATTCTGCTTTTTCAAAAGGAAATATTCAGAAAGAAACAAGCCCCAAGCAGAAGAAATAGGTAAGAGTTCCTACGCCGTTCCTGTCAGAATGTCAAAACATCGCTGCTCCCGTTCTCGAAAGCGGGTGCAAAAGTAGGACTTTATAACATACAAGCCAAATATATCAGGGGATTTTTTCGCGTTTCTCTTGAACATTTTTATAAAACGCTGATTGACAAATGTGTTGAAGAACATATTTTTTAAGGAGGATGGAAAGTCTGGCAAAAGGGATACATTATAATATATGCGCATGCGCGCGGAAAGAAAGCAACGGAAGGCTGAAAGAAAACACGGAGATACGGAAGGGCATTGTATGACACCCGGGTCTTGGCATGTCTGACATCCGGGTCTCGGCATGTTCGACATCCGGGTCTCGGCACGTTCGACACCCGGGTGTCGGACACAAGAAAAAGGCTAACAGGACAGAACAGAAAAGTAGAAACTGACAATGTGCAGTAAGCATAGGAAAAGTGAATAACTAACAAAAGACTTAATTTTCAAATCAGAATTTAGTCTTCTTTCTTGCAAGTGCAAGATTTTCTTGATAACTTGCACCATATTTCTTTTAATTTTACGTAATACGTTATTACTTGAAACTCAAATTCTAAAAATAATTTATTGGATAGAGAAAAATGCCCCTTTTCTTTTCGAGTAAAAAAATGAAACAGTACCTAATTTTACATCTATTTTAGATAATATGAAATACAAAAAGATCATAGAATTGTTGCCAGCTTACACATTATTTATTTTCCTATTAAGTTCAAGCAGCGCATGTAGTAATGGGCAAGCAAATAATAAGCAGACGGAAGACGCTGTAACAGATACTATTACAACTTTCGTATACCCCGAAGTACCCACAATGTTGAACACTCCCGAATTACGCGCCGACTATCTGGCACGTCACTATTGGGAGCATGTAAACTTTGCCGATACCAACTACATACATCACCCCGAAGTGACGGAGCAGGCTTGGGTGAATTTTATTGATATATTACAACTGGTACCTGCTCAAACGAGGGATGTTGCTTTGAAAACTTTATTTACACAAGCTGAAAAAGAGAAAAAGTGCTATACATATCTGACTTCTCTTGCAGACAAGTACCTGTACGATCCCAACTCACCGATGCGTAATGAAGAACTATACATATCTGTTTTAGATGCCATGTTGCAATCTCCTGTTATGGATAATACAGAAAAAATACGTCCCAAAGCCCGACGCGAGCTGGCACAAAAAAATAGAATAGGAACTAAAGCATTGGATTTTGTCTATACGCTTGCCAATGGCAAACAAGGCAATTTGTATAGCATAAAGGCTCCCTATACCCTATTATTCATCAATAATCCCGGCTGCCATGCCTGCAGCGAAACGATAGAAACATTGAAACAAAGCCCTTCCATCTGCCAAGCTATCGTACAGAACCAGATGAAAGTCCTTTCCATTTACCCCGATATTGATTTAGAAGAATGGCGGAGACACCTCTCCGATTTTCCTGCAGAATGGATTAATGCTTACGACAAAGAACAAGCAATCGAACTAAAAAGCCTTTACGACTTAAAAGCTATCCCAACTTTATATCTATTGAATAAAAACAAAACTGTATTGTTGAAAGATGTTACAGCTCAAGAAATAGAGGAATACTTACGGAAAATTTCTAAAAACATTTCAGAGTGACAAGCTACCCGGTATTGTCATACAAAACGCAACAAAGCATCTTTCATCAGGGAATAGATGCTTTGCTGCGTTTTATGTAACAGAGAGTATATTGTCTAAAACATATACATCATTCTATTATCTTTGCATCTTCGATGTCATCATCACTCTTGCTGCCGGTAACAGGTGCTTTAGGACGAAGACGGGTAAATTTGAACCAGTTTATCAATTCCGAAACCGCATAGACCAGACTGGTGATTCCGATAATGATAAACGCCGTAGAACGCACGCCCGTAGGATTGAACAGCGCAACCAGCCCGGCCAGCAATATAGCCACCGGAACAACGTAGAATCCGCCCGGCACAGGCGTCCATCTGCGGGCAGCCGACAGCGAGGCTATCTGCTGCACACCACCCATCACGAGGATAAAGCCCAGCACGAACGTCAGCAAATCGGCAAAAAAGCCCGGCATAATAACCAGCCATAGTCCAAATAACAGGCTTCCTATCCCCTCGATAGGGAATCGGCGGCGCACTTCTGCATTTTGAGCATAATATCCTATAATACTAATAAGCGAAGGCACAAGGAAAATGACGCCAATCGTTATCACAAAATAATCACCGGCCTGATTGGGAAACATCACCAGCACCAAACCGATTACCAGCGCACACACAGCGCGCAAAAACGAATAACTTAATCCTTTCATGAGTTTTTGATTTTTTGCGAAGATACATTATTTATCCGAACAACCTCGCATGATAATACTGAAAAATCAATTTACATTGAGCCAGGCATTCAAGTCTTCGGCTATAAAAAGCCAATACAATAATAAAACAATGGCAATAATCACACCTATAGTAATCAGATGTTTCCGTTTCATAGTCCGTTCCTTTCTTTTTTATAGTAAATAATAGTATCCGCCATAAACAACAAAACTTTAAGAAAAAAGTTCTCATAAGAAAAAAAGAAAGATTTGCTTTGATTATTAAAACAATGTGCTTATATTTGCCTCGGTCAAAAATAAAAAAGATAATGAAAACAATGTTCGTAAATACATATTGGTGGTGGCATCCGTTACAACTCCGGCAGTCGTAAGGGAGCAGTGCTCGTATGTATATATGTACAATATAGATATAAAAAGAGCCCTGTCGCACCAAGCGACGGGGCTCTTTTATTTAAACGATGTATATAGCTAACAGTTCGCAACCGGTAACTGGCAGCCAACAATTAAATAATAAAACAATATGGTTAGTTTCTTAGTTGACAAAGAAGGTTATTACGGAGAATTCGGCGGAGCATACGTTCCCGAAATACTCCACAGGTGTGTAGAGGAATTGCAGAAAACCTATCTCGCAGTCCTGCAAAGTAAAGATTTCAAGCAGGAATACGACCGGTTGCTGCGCGACTACGTAGGACGTCCCTCACCGCTCTACCAGGCACGGCGTCTGTCGGAAAAGTACGGTTGCCGGATTTACCTGAAACGGGAAGACCTGAATCATACCGGCGCACACAAAATCAACAATACCATCGGGCAGATTCTGCTGGCACGCCGTATGGGCAAACGCCGCATCATAGCCGAAACAGGTGCCGGACAGCACGGCGTTGCCACAGCCACCGTATGTGCATTGATGAATATGGAGTGCATCGTATATATGGGCAAGACCGATGCGGAACGCCAGCACGTCAACGTAGAGAAGATGAAGATGCTGGGTGCAACCGTAGTGCCCGTGACCAGCGGAAACATGACCTTAAAGGATGCCACCAACGAAGCCATACGCGACTGGTGCTGCCACCCCGCTGACACCTACTACATCATCGGCTCCACCGTAGGTCCGCACCCCTACCCCGATATGGTGGCACGCCTGCAATCGGTTATCAGCGAGGAAATCAAAAAACAACTCATGGAAAAAGAAGGACGCGAGTCTCCGGACTATCTCATAGCCTGCATAGGCGGTGGAAGCAATGCTGCCGGAACCATTTACCACTATGTGGACGACCGCCAGGTACAGATTGTCCTTGCCGAAGCCGGAGGCAAAGGGATAGAAACAGGAATGACTGCCGCTACCATTGCCTTAGGCAAATTGGGCATTATCCATGGAGCACGCACCTACGTTATCCAAAACGAGGATGGGCAGATTGAAGAGCCTTACTCCATCTCCGCCGGACTGGATTATCCGGGCATCGGCCCCATGCATGCCAACCTTGCCGCACAAAAGCGCGCCATCGTTCTCTCCGTAAATGACGACGAGGCCATCCGCGCCGCCTACGAACTGACTAAGCTCGAAGGCATCATCCCCGCATTGGAAAGTGCCCACGCCCTCGGTGCATTGAAGAAGCTGAACTTCAAAACTGATGATGTGGTGGTACTGACCGTTTCGGGACGGGGGGATAAGGATGTAGAAACGTATTTGATGTATAAAGAATAAAATACAAAATATGAAGTATGATTATCAGACAGTGAGCCGCACGATGCTCGGCGACTTACATACACCCGTAAGCACGTATCTGAAGGTGCGCGACATTTTTCCTCAAAGCGCACTCATGGAGAGTTCCGACTATCATGGCAGTGAAAACAACCGCTCATTCATCGGACTTTGCCCGGTAGCAAGCGTCAGTATAGACCACGCTGTTGCCGTATTCTGTCTGCCCGACGGCACACGTGAGGAACATCCCGTTACCGAAGAATACCATGCGGAAAATGCGTTACGCGATTTCCTCAACCGCTTTCACGTGGAAGGAGAATACAGCGACTATTGCGGTCTGTACGGTTACACATCTTTCAATGCTGTACGCTATTTTGAGAACATCGCCGTAAAAGACAGTCGCGAAGCCACCAACGATGCACCGGATATACTATACATCTTATATAAGTATCTTATTGTCTTTAATGACTTCAAAAATGAAATGCTGTTACTGGAGATGCTTGCTCCCGATGAGAAGAGCGAACTGGACAAGGTGCAGAAAGCCATTCACAACCGCAACTACACAGCCTATGACTTCCGTGCTGTTGGCGAAACCACTTCTTCACTGACCGATGAGGAACACAAAGCCAATATCCGCCGAGGAATAGCCCACTGCATGCGGGGAGATGTTTTCCAAATAGTCCTCTCCCGCCGTTTCGAACAGCGTTTCGTAGGCGACGACTTCAAACTTTACCGTGCTTTGCGCAGCATCAACCCATCTCCATATCTGTTTTACTTTGATTTCGGCGGCTTCCGTATCTTCGGCTCTTCTCCCGAAACGCACTGCCGCATTGAAGGCCGCCATGCCTATATAGATCCCATCGCCGGCACTGCCAAACGTACCGGAAATCCGGAACAGGATGCTGTAAATGCCCGGTACCTTCAAGACGATCCCAAGGAAAATGCAGAGCACGTGATGCTGGTAGACCTTGCCCGCAATGACCTCAGCCGCAACTGCCATGACGTAAAAGTGGACTTTTACAAAGAGATGCAATATTACAGTCACGTTATTCACCTCGTGAGCCGCGTCAGCGGTACGCTGAACAATGATACAGACTCTATCAGGACATTTATCGATACCTTCCCGGCCGGAACCTTGAGCGGCGCACCGAAAGTTCGCGCCATGCAGCTTATCAGCGAACTGGAGCCGCATAACCGTGGCGCATACGGTGGCTGTATCGGATTCATCGGCCTGAACGGCAGCCTGAACCAGGCTATCACCATCCGTACATTCGTCAGCCGCAACGGGATGTTATGGTTTCAGGCAGGCGGCGGCATTGTAGCCAAAAGTAATGCCGAATACGAGCTGCAAGAGGTGAACAACAAACTGGGAGCATTGAAGAAGGCAATTGCCATGGCGGAAAATTCCCTGTAAAACAGAAAATCGGCCAATTGTATAAATCAACAAGAGTATCAAAAGTAAATTAATCAAACAGTTAATAACAATGGTAGTAATCATAGACAATTATGACTCTTTCACCTATAACCTTGCGCACTTGGTGAAAGAACTCGGCGTAGCGGTAGATGTACTGCGCAATGACCAATTCAGCATAGAAGAATTGGAACAATATGATAAAATCATCCTTTCACCGGGTCCCGGTGTGCCCGAAGAAGCAGGATTACTGCTGGATGTAATACGCACCTACGCAGGCAAGAAACCAATACTGGGCGTATGCCTGGGAGAACAAGCCATCGGACAGGCATTCGGTGGGAAGTTAGTCAACCTCAGCACAGTGTTTCATGGTGTACAGACCATTATACGGCTGACAGAACCGGATTACATTTTCCGGGGATTACCCGAAGAAATAGCCGTAGGACGCTATCACTCCTGGGTAGTAGATACTGAAAAACTGCCCGAAACGCTTGCCGTCACAGCTGTCAGTCCCGAAGGGCAGATTATGGCGTTGAAACATCGGGAATATGATGTCCGAGGCATACAGTTTCATCCGGAATCCGTGCTTACCCCGGACGGGAAGCAGATTATGAAGAACTGGCTGGAAGAATAACCTATTTTTTAACCACAAACTTAATCAGATGAAAACAATATTAACCCGGCTCTTCAACCATGAAGAACTCACTGTAGAAGAAAGCAAACAAATCCTGCTCAACATCAGCCGGGAGATGTATTCCGAAGCACAGATTGCCGCACTGCTCACGGTCTTTCAGATGCGCAGCATCACAGTAGACGAGCTGGCAGGCTTCCGCGAAGCACTTATGGAGACACGAATTCCGATAGACTTTGCGCCTTACCGCCCCATTGATATCGTAGGTACAGGCGGTGACGGGAAGAACACCTTCAACATCTCCACCTGCGCCAGTTTCGTTGTGGCAGGAGCAGGTTATAAAGTAGCCAAACATGGAAACTACGGCGCTACTTCCGTCAGTGGAGCAAGCAACGTAATAGAACAGCATGGCGTGCGCTTCACCAACAATCCCGACATATTGAAGCGAAGCATGGAAGAGTGTAACATAGCCTACCTGCACGCCCAACTGTTCAATCCAGCCATGAAATTCGTAGGTCCTGTCCGCAAAGCCTTGGGAGTACGCACACTGTTCAACTTGCTGGGACCGCTGGTAAACCCGTGTCAGCCCGCCTATCAGCTATTGGGCGTAGCCGACCTCGCACAAATGCGTCTCTATACGAACGTTTTCTACAGACTCGGCATCGACTTTGCCGTAGTCAATAGTCTGGACAATTACGATGAAATCTCACTGACCGATGAATTCAAAGTGATGACACGTCATTATGAACGCATCTATCGCCCACAAACTCTCGGTTTCAGCGCAGTACGTCCCGAAGAACTTTCCGGCGGAGCCTGCAAGGAAGATGCGGCACGTATCTTCGACAATATCCTGAACAACCGCGCAGAAGCCGCCCAGACTCAATGTGTCATTGTCAATGCCGCCTTCGCCATTCAGGTCATGGAACCGGAAAAAGAGATTGAAGAGTGCATTGCCATAGCCCGCGAATCGCTGGAAAGCGGACGGGCACTGAAAACATTGAAAAAGTTTATAGAAATTAACCAGTAAGGGATGAGGTGCGAAAAGGTATCTATAGCCGCATATCCCGTAACTCTTCACTAAAACAGCCATGAAAGATATTTTATCGGAAATCATCGCTCATAAACGAATTGAAATAGAACTGCAAAAGCAAGCCGTCTCCCTCGAAAAGTTACAGGAAGAGGTTGCCGCCATGATGCAGAAAGACGCCACTACCGGAACTTCCGTCACCATACCCGTCCGCAGCATGAAACAGGCGCTTGCCTCTTCCCCCACGGGAATCATTGCCGAATTCAAACGCCGTTCTCCTTCGAAAGGATGGATACACGAGACTGCCCGTGCCGAAGAAATACCCGCTGCATACGAAACAGTCGGTGCTTCCGCAGTCTCTATCCTTACGGACGAAAAATTCTTTGGCGGTTCGCTGCAGGATATACGCATGGCACGCCCACTGATCGGCATTCCTATCTTGCGAAAGGATTTCATCATCGACGAATACCAATTGCTCCAGGCACGTATCGTAGGAGCTGATGCAGTATTGCTTATCGCCGCTTGCCTGACACAAGAAGAATGTGCCACCCTCACCGCCCGGGCACATGCCCTGGGATTGGAAGTGTTACTCGAAATCCACACTTTTTCCGAACTCGCTTATGTAAACGCGGATGTGGATATGGTAGGCGTCAACAACCGTAATCTCGGCACATTCGTCACCGATGTGAAAAACTCTTTCCATATAGCCGAAAAACTCCGGCAGATACCGGCCACAGCCCTGGATTCTTCCGACAGCCCAAGCCTGCCGCTACTTGTTTCGGAAAGCGGAATTTCACATCCCGAAACCATTTGCCGGCTGCGCGCTGCAGGCTTCCGCGGCTTCCTTATCGGAGAAACCTTTATGAAAACCCGCCGGCCGGGAGATGCATTAAAAGATTTCATTTCTCCACTCCGTTCCTGAAAATGAAGTATTAATTACATAAATCATTAAAAAAATGGCTTCTCTTATCATAAAAGTATGTGGCATGACCGAAGCGGAAAATATCCGCAATGTAGAGCAACTGGATGTAGATATGATAGGCTTTATCTTCTATCCCAAGTCTCCCCGTTGCCTGTGCGAGATACCGGCATATCTTCCGGTTCGCGCAAAGCGCGTGGGAGTCTTCGTCAATGAAAGCAAGGAAACTATCCTGATGTATGCCGACCGTTTTGCGCTGGACTACATCCAGCTTCATGGCAACGAATCGCCCGGATATTGCCGTTCCTTACGCAGCAGCGGTCTGCACCTTATCAAGGCTTTTTCCATTTCACAGTCAAAAGACCTGGCAACCGTTTCCGACTACAAGGGATTATGCGATTATTACCTCTTTGATGCCAAGACATCACTGTATGGCGGCTCCGGCAACCAGTTCGATTGGAACCTACTGCACCGTTACAGCGGAATGACGCCTTTTCTGCTCAGCGGCGGAATCAACCCTTACAGCGTTAAAGCCATCAGGGAGTTTCATCACCCCAAACTAGCTGGCATCGACATCAACAGCCGCTTTGAGATGGCTCCGGGAAACAAAGATGTAGAACGCATCGGAAAATTCCTCCAGGCAATAAGAACCGGTGAAACTGCCGGCTGACAGCATAACCGCCGACCGGCAGATAACGTAACTGTCATCAATAAATCTGTAATAACAAACTCACTATGAATCGTATCAACCAACTCTTCCAAGACAGCCCCAAAAACCTGCTGTCTGTCTACTTTTGTGCCGGCTTCCCCACGCTCAACAGCACAGCCGATGTAATCCGTACACTCGAAAAGAACGGAGTGAATATGGTAGAAATCGGAATTCCCTTCAGCGATCCGATGGCAGACGGCATCGTCATTCAAGATGCCGCCACCCGCGCCCTGCGCAACGGAATGTCTCTCCGCATCCTCTTTGAGCAGCTGCAGGACATCCGCCGGGATGTCCGTATCCCGTTGATATTAATGGGCTATCTCAACCCGATTATGCACTTCGGCTTTGAGGCTTTCTGCCGGAAATGTACGGAATGCGGCATTGACGGCGTAATCATCCCCGACCTGCCTTTCAGGGAATACGAAGAAAATTATAAGACCGTCGCACAGAAATACGACATCCGGGTCATCATGCTCATCACCCCCGAAACCAGCGAGAAACGCATCCGCGAAATAGATGCTCATACCGACGGATTCATCTATATGGTATCATCAGCAGCCACCACTGGCGCGCAGAAAGATTTCGACGTCCGGAAACAAGTCTATTTCAAGAAGATTCAAGATATGAACCTGCGCAATCCACGCATGGCAGGTTTCGGCATCAGTAACCGGCAGACGTTCGATACAGCCTGCTCCCATGCGTCCGGAGCCATTATCGGAAGCCGCTTCGTTACCCTGCTCGACAAATATAAAGGAAACGCACAAAAAGCCATCTCACATCTGAAAGAAGATTTAGGTAAAAGCGGTAAAGCGGCAGGACAGTAAGACAACTTAAATTCCATTTTTTTACGTATCTCTGTGAATAATACGAAGATAAGCTACATTTCAACATAAAAAATGGACAAGTTCATTTTATTCTGTTATCGGTTTACATTATCTTTGTGCCCGAAAAAAAGAAAAAAGAGATATTTATGAAAGCAGATTATCCTTCCGTTCTCTTGATTTACACGGGCGGAACTATCGGAATGATAGAAAATCCGGAAACAGGTGCACTGGAAAATTTCAATTTCGCCCACCTGCTCAAGCATGTTCCCGAATTGAAGCGCTTCAACTATCACATCTCGTCCTATCAGTTCGATCCGCCTATCGACTCCTCTGACATGGAACCTTCCCTGTGGGCCAAAATTGTCGCAATTATAAATGACAACTACGAAAACTTTGACGGCTTTGTCATCCTGCACGGAACCGACACTATGGCATATACGGCATCGGCACTCAGCTTCATGCTCGAAAACCTTGCGAAACCGGTTATCCTTACCGGTTCGCAGCTACCCATCGGGACATTGCGTACGGACGGAAAAGAAAATCTGATTACTTCCATCGAAATAGCTGCCGCCAAACGTCCGGACGGTACAGCCCTTGTCCCCGAAGTGTGCATCTTCTTTGAAAATGAGCTGATGCGCGGCAACCGGACTACCAAAATCAATGCCGAAAATTTCAACGCTTTCCGCTCTTTCAATTACCCCGCTCTGGCAAAAGCAGGAATCCATATCCGTTACAACGAACACATCATCCGTCGCCCCGACCCTGCACGACCGATGAAGCCGCATTATCTTTTCGACACCAATGTCGTAGTCCTCACCCTGTTTCCGGGTATTCAGGAAAGCATCATCGATTCTGTACTTCACGTTCCGGGATTGAAAGCAGTGGTTCTCAAGACATTCGGTTCCGGCAATGCACCGCAAAAGGACTGGTTCATCCGGCAACTGAAGGACGCAACAGAACGAGGCATCGTCATTGTCAACATTACCCAATGCCAAAGCGGCGGTGTTGAGATGGGACGCTACGAAACCGGACTGCATCTGCTCGAAGCTGGCGTTATCAGCGGCTACGACAGTACGCCCGAATGCGCTGTTACCAAACTCATGTTCCTGCTCGGGCACGGACTGAGCCAGGCGGAAATCCGTCGCCGGATGAATTCGGATTTGGCAGGGGAAATTACCAAAGAGTAATTTCCTCTTTTTTTTCTCTTTACTCCCTTTCAGACTTCTCCTTTTTATTCGCTCCGGACAATATTTACAAGTTTTCAAAACGGGCAAATGGTCGGATTCAGCAAAATATTCGCCTTGCATTATCAAAAAAGACAATATTTACAAGTAACAATCCGAATATTATGGCTATCTTTGCGGCATATTCAATTAAAAGTTGATTATTTTATTCAACAAGCAAACAAAACATAAAAACATTATAAATCAGCCTATGGAATTATTCTACCGTTTTTCAGTTGTGGTAGCCATTGTCAGCACTTTGGCACTTTCCAGTTGTACGGATGATGTGTACGATCCTGAAAGGGGCATTCAGACAAAACCGAAAGAAAATCCCTTAGGAGAAGACTTTACCGCCCCCGATGGTTTTGACTGGTCCATGGTCAACACCGTAAATCTGAATGTTGAGATAAACGATGAATTTGACGGGCGATATAAGTATCTTATTGAAATCTTTACCGCCAACCCGATATCCGACATAAGCGCTGTCCCCATTGCGGTGGGTACTGCCAACAAGAACGGAAATTACAACGCGGAAATCAACGTCTCCAAAGCCGCAACAAGACTGTTTATCCGTCAAACCGATCCCAAGCAACGCAAAGAAATATACGAATACAGTATCCCTGAAAACGGAGGTATATTGGAATGCAAACTGTACAATGTTTCAACCGGTACAAGAACAAGAGCCACAAACAAGACTGCCGGTAATTCCCACTCGGCATTCGAAGCGGCACAGGCAGCCGGCATAACGGAAATCGCCGATAAAGAATATAAGGAAGCGGAAGTGATACCAGCCGTTCCAAGTGTATCGGATGGTTACATTGACCCTTGGAATACAGGCACACTTGCCAACGGAGCGAAGTATATCATAGGAAAAGAATACACATCGGATTCTCCTTATACCATCCAGCTAAAAACAAACAGCGGCAGAGCAACTGTATTCGTACAGGGCGTCTGGAAATTAAGCGGTTGGAGCAGCCTTAATTCAAACCTCGATATATATGTAATGGGTGGAGGCAGAATCATTGCAAATAATCTCACCATCGGTAATGAAAACACGCTTACCCTGCAACATGACGGCAGCCTCGAATGCACTTCTCTCAGTTTAGGATGTCCTACCAAGAATTTCGGTACAATTTCAACCAATGGAAGCCTGACAATGAATCTTGGCAAGCAACCGGAACTATTCAACGCAGGAAAAATCGAAGTCGCCGACAAAATCACCATCAACGGCAGCAACGTCATCAATCACGGCACATTAAACGCTCATGAACTCAACTTCATCGATGCCAGGATTTTGAATAAGGCCGACTTAAACAGTGCTACGAATATAAAACTCAATGGCGGCAGGCTATTCAATTACGGCAGTGTCAGATTCGATGAAACTGACGGTAAGACAAGAACCAACAACTCCACCGCAACCGTCATCATCAACCATTATGAGGCCCGGATAAGCGGCTATGAAATAGAGGGTGGCCTGTCTGTGTACAACGATGGCTTCATCGAAACGTCCAAATTTACAAACTCATCGTCCGATGTCCTATACAACAGTTGCACCGTTATTGTGAAAAAGGAATTCAAGTTCAGAAACGTAACATTAAACAAGGGGGCCATTACCGCCGGCCGTGCCAACGAAACTGACACAGAGTGGCTGCCTGTACCCGAAATAGAAAGCCTGACCGACTCCAAATTCACGCTGATAGACGGCTCCATGATTAAAGCCAGAGAGTTCGAAGTAAAACGCGGTGACGTCATTTTCCAGGCAGTGAATGTCACCAACAATGACAAGTCAATGATTAAGGCCGAAAAAATTAAATTCGAAGAGCCCACCAACGTCCAATTATTAAGCAACAATCTGGTCATAGAAGGAAAAATAGAGGGTCTGAGCCAGTATCACCCGTTTAAGAAGAACGAAAGCGTCAATACCGGTTATGATGAATCCAAATACACCATCGAGACTTGCGGCGGAATCTATGACGAAGGCAATAAGGGTGAAGAAGAGAAAGACCCCGACTTCCCCATCGAAATCAAAGACAGCGACGTGTATACGTTTGCTTTTGAGGACAATTGGCCTGCATATGGCGATTTTGACATGAACGACCTTGTAATCGTAATGTCCGGAAAAAAACTGCAAGTAGATAAAAACGGTATAGTGACACGCCTCAGAATGACTCTTGAACTGCGAGCCGCAGGTGCAGCCAAGACATTGGGGGCCGGTATCCGCTTCACTAAACTCTCTCAAGCTATGAAGCCCGACAAGTTCAGAACCAATGGAAAAGACGTATCATTCGAGAATAAGCAAAGCATCCCCACTTATCTCCTCTTCAGTGATGCATGCACCGAATTGTGGGGAAGTCAGTATACCGATACCGAAAAGCGTATCAACACCCTTGAAAACGGTCCGTTCAAAAAAGATACCAAGGAATATAACATCATCATGGAATTTCCCGTCTCCGCCAATGTAAAGCCGGAAGACCTGAACATCAACAATATTGATATTTTCGCCATCACAGCTCCCGCCACAACCCAAAGGAGGCGTACGGAAGTACACGTAGCGGGCTTTGCTCCGACAGACTTGGGCGGTACTCATTACTTCAATAGCGGTAATGACGACTCATCCGTTGCCGAAAACAGATACTATCTCAGCAAAGAAAACCTTGCCTGGGCTGTTGTAATCCCTCAAGAATTTGCATGGCCTTTTGAGAACAGAAACGTCACTATGGTATATGACAAGTTCCGGTCGTGGATTACCACCGGCGGACAACAAGACAACAACTGGTATCAGTCACACAACAAAGACGTATATCCTATTGAAAATTTGACTCCGCTCAATAGAGACTGAAATATGGCCAATCTATACGGCAACCCGAAAAACGTGAAGAAATACACCGGCAAACATATTCTCACGTTTTTTCTCATTTTGCGTTAAAGCAGGTTAGCAAATATTCATTGTCGTCAGTAATCGGACGAGTTCAATAAAACAACAGTTTTTTTATTACTGCATAGTAAACAAACAAAGCAACAACGCTATAATAAACAGAACAATGAAAAAAATCTTACTGGTTGATGACAAAGCCACCATAGGCCGCGTACTTAAGATTTATTTAGGGACAGAATACGACCTGGAATATTTTGAAAGCCCTCTAAAGGCTCTTGAGTGGCTTAATGAAGGCAATGTCCCCGACCTTATCATCTCCGACATTCACATGCCCCACATGCGCGGCAATGAATTCCTGTACTATCTGAAAGGGAACGAGCTGTTCAAACATATCCCCGTAGTGATGCTCTCCAGTGAGGAAAGTACCGTCGAACGCATCCAGTTGCTCGAAGCCGGAGCAGCAGATTACATACTCAAGCCATTCAACCCGTTGGAACTCAGGGCACGCATCAAGAAATACATCTGAAAAAGAACTGAAAGGAAGATATGCTATATTATATCTACATAGGAAACAGCCAGACTGCCATCGACCACCTGAGCAAGGTTACCAATGGCATGTTCGTTACTGTCTCCGGTGCCCGTAAAGCTGCCAAAATCATAGACGGCATCCGCGAACGGTATAACACATCCATCCTTTACGAGCAAACCGACACAGAAAAAGATTGCCTTGACATCACCTGCCTCCACAAGAGGTTTCCACGCGTATACATAATACTTATCACCGAAGGATTGCCGGCAGAAGCCCGCAAAGCCTATCTGCAGGCAGGCGTCAATAATACACTGCCGCCACAAGCTGATGAAACGAGCATCCACCGAATGACCCAGTTCCTGCAAGTGCGTCAAAAGCATAAAATGCAGGAGTTCAGCCAAAGCCACCGAAAGATGCTTAACACATTTCATCTGCCCGCATGGAAACGTGCGTTCGACATTTTGTTTGCCATATGCGCCCTGATAATACTATCTCCGTTACTTATCGGCACTGCCATTGCCATCCGTCTCGAAAGTAAGGGTAAAGTCATCTATAAGTCGCAACGTGTAGGCAGTAACTACCGGATATTCAACTTCCTGAAGTTCCGCTCCATGTACACCAATGCGGACAAGAAGCTGAAGGAACTCAATGCCCTCAACCAGTACAAAATGGAAGAAGAAGCGGCAGACGATACCCCCGACATCCGGTTCGACGACCTCACAGGCTCTTCCGATGAAGAAGCAAACTTACTGATTTCTGATGACTTCATCATACCGGAAAAAGATTTTTTCCGGCAAAAGGCCCAATCCAAAGAAAGCCCGTTTGTCAAGATAGAAAACGATCCGCGCGTCACACGCATCGGCCGTTTCATCCGTAAATACAGCATTGACGAACTTCCGCAGCTATTCAACGTCCTGAAAGGCGATATGAGCATCGTAGGCAACCGTCCGCTTCCGCTCTATGAGGCCGAACTGCTGACCAGCGACGCATACATAGACCGCTTCATGGCTCCTTCCGGACTGACCGGGCTCTGGCAAGTGGAAAAGCGTGGCGGAGCCGGTAAGATGTCGGCGGAAGAACGAAAGCAACTGGATATTAAATATGCACAAGAATTCTGTTTCCGGCTGGACATGAAGATACTTCTAAAAACGTTCACCGCTTTTGTACAGAAAGAGAACGTGTAAGTATTAAAACTAAAAAAACAAACAGACAAATGATAAAAGCCCATACACATCCCCTATCATATCTCTGTACAGCTACATTTATTCTGTTCCTGTTGTCCCAGTCCATCCATGCCCAGACGGACATGACCCGTGAAGAGCGTATCAAAATTCTGGAGGCACTGAAAGAAAGCGATGCCATTCTGGAGAAGAGTATCTCAGGAAGCCAGCTACCGGAAACGCAACACTATATCGAAGGTTTTGATCTGCCGCCCCTTTCCGTATTTATGGATGCCGTCATAGAAAACGCCACTGTAAAGCGGGCACACTCCCAGGTAGAGCAGGTAAAGAACCAATACCGCATAGAAAAAAGAAACTGGTGGAACTACTTCCGGCTGAACGGAAATTATGCATACGGGCGTTACAACGTATTGAACGACAACAGCGATTCCTACAACGACTGGTATCAGTCCACCACAGCCAGTTCCCGGTACACCTTCAACGTAGGAGCCAGTTTCAGTGTAGGTCTCGGCGATTTATTCAACCGTCCGCTCCGGCTGAAGAACTATCGTTACAACATCGAGCAGCTTCAATACACGCAGGAAGAAGTAATGGAAGAACGGCGGCTCAAAGTGCTGGAAGCATATAACAATGTGACGGCGCAACTGGCAACCATCAAAGCCAAAGCGGAGAATGCCGCCCTCTACAACGCTCAGATGAAAATCTCGGAGAACAATTTTATACAAGGTAAAATAGACATCATCTCTCTTTCACTGGAGCGGGCGCGCCGTTCCGGAGCGGTGACTTCCTATGCCGAAGCACGCGTTTCGCTGCATAACGCCATCATTTTACTTGAGATGCTGACAAATGTAAAAATAATCAAAGGGAAATAAAATCTTATGGATATAATACAGTTTATAGCACAATTCTTCTACCGCATCCGTTACTGGCTGTTGTGGGGTGGATTTATTGTCACAGCACTGGTGGCGTACTTCACCCAGTTCCTGCCGTTCAGCTATACTGTAAACAGTAATATCTATGCCGGTGTAACCAATGTTACCAATATTGACGGCAGTAAGATTGAAAACATCAGCAGCACTTTCGACAATCTCATCAACATAGCCAAGTCCAAAAGCACATTGGAGAAGGTCTCTCTCCGCTTGCTTGCCACGAACCTTGTATATGGCGAGGAGTGGCAGGATAATATGTACATCCAGGCAAAGCACTACCGCCAACTCCTGCAGCATACACCCAAAGAAGTGCTGGCTTTGGTAGACCGTTCCTCGTTGGACAAAACCGTCGGGAACCTGCAAGCATACCGTCAGGAAAGTGCCGCCAACTTTGTATACTCCATGTTCAGCCGTCCTACGGAGTTTTACAGTTTCCACGCACTCGAGCAGATAACCGTGAAACGTCTGGGCACAAGTGACCTGATAAGTTTCACCTACACAAGTCCCGACCCGGGTATCACCCAAAACACCATCAAGATTTTAGAGGACGAACTTATCAAAGCATACGAAATACTCCGTTTCAGCGCCACGAACAGTGCCATCGCTTACTTTGAGGAGCAAGTAAGACTTGCCAAAACCAACCTCAACAAAGAAGAAGACAACCTGATGCACTATAATGTAGAGCATTCGGTAATCAACTACGACAATCAGAGTAAAGAGCTGGCGGTAACCAAATACAATTTGGACGACCGTGAGGAACTTGCCCAACGAACCTACAAAAGTGCCGTGGCTCTCCGTCGGATGCTGGAAGATAAAATGGACATCCGCGCCAAGATTATACGCGATAACACGAAGCTGCTCAAAGAACTTGAAAAAGTTACGGAACTGAACCAGAATATCCTGGAGCAGGAAATCTTTTCAACGGATACGGAACTAAAAGACAACGAACAGTTGCGACAGAACAGGACCGATTTGCGAAACTCGGAAAATAGAATCAGCCAGATTTCAGACAACCTCAACGAATACAATTTCACCAAAGAGGGTGTCGGTATCGATAATATGGTAACAGAATGGCTGATGGCATGTATCAACGAGGCAAAGACAAAGGCCGAACTGAAAGTCCTTCAGGAACGCCGGAACGACATCCTGAACCAATATCGGGAATTTGCTCCAGTGGGTACTCAAGTAAAACGTAAGGAGCGTGCCATCGGCATAGCCGAAGACACCTACCGTGAACAGCTCCGCGGACTGTCCGAAGCGCGGCTCCGCCTGCAGAACATAAAAATGACCACTGCCAACCTGCAAATCATCGCTCCACCCGAGTTCCCGCTTACCGACAACGGCCGTAAGCGCCTGCTCTACGTCGTGGCTGCTCTGATTGGCAGTTTGATATTCATTACTTTCTACTTCCTCATCATTGAACTGACAGACCGCACGCTACGGGATGCCGAACGCAGTCACCGCCTTAGCGGCCTGCCCGTCATCGCCGCATTCAACGGTATCAGCAACCTGAAGTTCCGAGGATTCCTGAAAGTATGCAACCGCCGTGCCGCCGCCTATTCCTGCCATCAGCTCGACAGGTATCTGGCAACAGGACGCCCTACCGTCATCAACCTGCTCAGTATGGAAGAGCGGGAAGGTAAAAGTTTTCTGGCCAAATATTTTGCCGACCATTGGGCTTCCGTGGGACTTCGCACCCGTATCGTAAAACACGATGTCGATTTTGAGACCAACGACAAGAAATATGTCCGGGCACAACAACTATCCGATTTCTGGCAACTGAACTCCGCCGAGCAGATACCGGACATCATTCTTGTGGAATACCCGTCCATAAGCACTGCCAGCCTGCCTTTGACCGTACTGAAACAAGCCGATGTCAACCTGCTCATAGCCAACGCCTGCCGTTTATGGGGCAAAAACGATGATATCAACCTGAAATCCATCAAAGAAATGCTGGGTGACACTCCGTTATCGCTTTATCTCAACAATGCCGACCGTGAAGTCGTGGAATCGTTCACCGGCGAATTACCGCCCAAGACACCTCTCCACAGCTTCGTCAGCCGATTGTCCCAACTGGGACTGACCGCTAAAAAAGCTGCTGTAAAATGAGTATCAAGCGAAGTTACATATCATCTCCCGCCTTAACCTTTGCCATACTCTGCATCGGTTTAGGATGTATCGTCGCAGCTACTTTAAAGCAAAATTTAGCGATAGCAGGACTGGTGGCGGCACTGCCCGCCCTCTTGTGTATTCTGATTTTTCATCTTCGCAAACCGGAACGCTTCCTATTCCTGCTATTCATTTTCAATTATTTCTTCACCCCATTGGCGCGTTACAGCCGGCAGGACGGACTCAGCATACTGTCGGACATCATCTGGTGGAGCGTGCTTCTCATCGTCATCGTCCAGACGGCGCTGCACTACCGTTTTCCCTGGAAACAGGCCGTCAACATTCTCACCATAGGGGGTGCCGTACTGGCGGTGTACTGCCTTATGGAAGTCGTCAACCCCACCGCATCCCTGGAAGCATGGATTTATTCCAGGGGATTCATTTACAATACGTTTCTCGTGTCTCTAATCACGGTGCTGCTGGCAACATCCTATAAACAAATCAGCCGGCTGATATTCCTGTTCTCCATACTTACGCTCATCGCCATACTGAAAGGCCTCTGCCAGAAATTCATCGGTTTCGACGCCGTCGAATACAATGCCATGATGGAAAGCGGCATGTACAAGACGCACTTGCTGCCCCAGATCACCCGCTACTTCTCCATCTTTACCGATGCGGGGAATTACGGTTCCAACATGGGATTCACCTGCGCGCTGTTCGGTATTGCCGGCTTGTTCAGCAAGAAGTCCAGCCTGAAAGTATATTACTTTTCCATCTCCGCACTCTCATTATACTCGATGTTCATTACAGGTACCCGAGGAGCTATCGTAGTGCCCCTGGGCAGTCTGTTGCTTTTTGCGCTTATCAGCAAGAACATCAAACTGATGAGCGCTGCCGCAGTGGGAGGAATTTGCATCTATGTTTTCTTCGCATTTACATACGTGGGAGAAAGCAACTACATGATACGGCGCATGCGCACGGCATTCCGTCCCAATAAAGACGCGTCCTATCTGGTAAGAAAGCAGAACCAGAAAAAGCTGGCGGAGTATCTCAGGAACAGACCGTTCGGCGAGGGGATCGGCCTGGGCGGTGTGGAAGCCCGGAGATTCGGAAGCAGGCTGACAACCACCATTCCCAATGACTCCACCTACGTCAAGATATGGACGGAAACGGGCGTTGTGGGCATTCTCCTTTACCTGCTGATTTATGCGGGCAGCCTGCTATGGGGATGCTACTGCATCATGTTCAAAATAAGGAATGACGAGCTGCGCCACCTGCTCACCGCACTTGCCTGCGGCATATTCGGCATGATGCTCAGCGCCTACGGGAACGCATTCTTCACCCAGTTCCCCACCGGCATTATGATGATTATGTTCCTGGGCATACTGATGAACGGAAAATATATAGACGAACGTCTGACGATTGAAAAACAGCAGGCATTATTAACCACAACTAAAAAAGATTCGATGCTATGATGTCCAACATTTTTAACATATTCAGCATAGACTGGTGGATGGATGAGAGCAACAATGCGCTACAAATGACAGATTCCGTCCTATTCCTGCTGCTGGCTATTCCGGTAGCCTACCTGTTTCTCTGCGCACTCTTCTCGCTCGGAAAGTACAAGAACCCTTATCCGGCGGCAGCCGTACAGCACCGTTTCTTAGTGCTTTTTACCGTATTGCGCAACGGGAAAGAAGTAATTGAATCCGTCAACCGCTTTCTGGACACCCAGCAATACCCGCGCGACAAATACGACGTTGCCGTAGCAGCCACCCAACTGCCCGAAGAGGACCTTGTCACCCTGCTGCAAATGCCCGTAAACATCGTAGTGCCCGACAAGGAATACTGCACCAAAGTCTACGCCATCCAGCAGGTTATGGAACGCTACGCTCCCGACGAATACGACCTGATTGTCATCTTCAATTCCGATAACCATATCGTGCCGAACGCCCTCAGCATGTTCAACAACGCCTACTACTCCGGTTGCGATTCCATCCAGGCACACCGCATAGCGGAGAACCTGAATACCAGCATCGCTGTTCTCAATGCCACCAGCGAAGAAATCAACAACAATCTTTTCCGTCTGGCACATACCCGCATGGGCTTTTCCTCGGCTCTCATAGGTTCGGCAATGGCATTCGATTTCGCCATGTTCCATGAACGTGCTCCCAAGCTGAAAGGCTCCGATATAAGCAAGGCGATGGAAACCGTACTGCTGGAACAGAACATCTACACCGAATATCTGGCGGAAGTGGTATGTTACAGCAAGAAAGAAGATAATGCAGACGGCTACCAGACGCAACGCATCAGTTGGATCCGTTCGCAATATACCAGCACATTCTTTGCATTGAAGTATCTCCCGCTGGTATTGCTGAAAGGTGAATGGGACTATGCCCTCAAACTTTTTCAGTGGCTGATGCCTTCCCGTTTCCTGCTTATCGCACTAATTCTGCTATGCACGGCAGGCATCACCCTGCTGAACTGGACCTGGGCTCCCAAGTGGTACGTACTGCTTGCAACGCTTATCCTCACCTTCCTCATGGCACTGCCCGAAGGAGAAGTAAGCCGCCGTCTCCGCAAAGCCATCTGGGCGCTCCCGGTACTTATGTTTACAGCCGTATTCAGCCATATAAAACGGTTCTTCTATAAAAAGAAATAAGGAGTACACAGCATGAAGATAGCCATAGAAGCCCAACGGATTTTCCGTCCCGACAAGCACGGCATGGATTTCGTAGCACTGGAAACCATCCGCGAATTGCAGAAACGGAACGACGGCAATGAATACTACATTATCGTGGCTCCGGGCAAAGACCATTGCCTGGAAGAATCTGCCAACCTCTCCATTGTGGAAGTGGCGTGTCCCACCTACCCGCTTTGGGAACAGATAGCCCTGCCGCTGGCGGTGAAACGTTTAGGGGCGGACCTGCTGCATTGCACGTCCAACACAGCCCCGCTCTGCTGTCCGGTTCCGCTGGTGCTGACACTCCACGACATCATCTATCTGGAACCCCGCCAACAGCGCAGTCCCTCGCTTTATCAGGAAATGGGCCGGCACTACCGCCGCCTCACCGTACCACGGATTCTGAAGAAATGCCGGAAAATCATTACCGTTTCGCACTTCGAACGCAACCGCATCCGCGAAGCCCTGAACATTCCCGCCGACCGTATCACAACCATTTACAACGGCTACAACAGACATTTCCGTCCGATGGACGACATAGACATGCAGACAGTAAACCGCTACATCCCCCAAAAAGACTTCCTGTTCTTCCTGGGAAACACGGACCCTAAAAAGAATACGGCGCGGGTGCTGAAAGCCTACAGCCTTTATCTGGAAAAATCGTCCGTAAGGCGTCCGCTGCTCATCGCAGACCTCAACGAAACCTATATAGACAGGCTGCTGCAACAGGAAAACATCAGTAACCGCCTGAAACGGCACCTATTCTATCCCGGCTATATCCACAACGCCGACCTCGCCACGCTGTACAATGCAGCATTCGCTTTCCTCTACCCCTCGCTGCGCGAGAGTTTCGGCATCCCTCTGGTGGAAGCTATGGCTTGCGGCACTCCCATCATTACGGGAAACACCTCTTCCATGCCCGAAATAGGCGGTCCGGACATACTTGCCGCAGATCCCCGCCAACCGGAAGAAATAGCCGGTGCAGTGCTGCGTCTCGAAAATGAAGACGCGCTCTATCGGCAGCAACGGGAATACGGACTGCTGCGCGCCCGGCAATTCTCGTGGAAAAAGACAGCCGATGAGCTGATTCAGGTATATCAATCACTCGACATATAAATGACCTCCGCCCATGAAAACCCTTTTTCTTGTCTTTTACGGATTTCAGGAATACAACGGTATCAGTAAGAAAATCAGATACCAGGCGGACGCCCTCAGGCTATGCGGGACAGATGTACGCACCTGCCACTACGAGGTTGGCAACGACGGCAGCCGGAAGTGGATGATAGACGAAGATGTGCTTGCCGATTTGGGCAAAGGAATACCCGCCAAAATAAAAAAACGGCTGTCGTTCGCCCCTATCCTGCAATACGTTCGCCGGGAAGGCATACAATGCGTATATATCCGCTCCTATCACAACGCCAACCCCTTTACCATACACTTCGTGAGGATGCTGAAAAAGCAGGGTGTAAGAGTGCTGCTGGAGATACCCACATATCCCTATGACCACGAATATTCTTCCGGCATGGAGAAAGTACAGTTGTACACGGACAAGCTGTTCCGCCATGCGTTCTGCAGGTACGTCGATTTCATTGTAACCTTCTCCAGCGATGACCGGATATTCGGTCGCCCCACCATCCGCATATCCAACGGAATAGATTTCGCCCGCATCCCCCTGCGCTCTCCCCGGCACGGCACGAGCAAGGAACTCCACCTGATAGGAGCTGCCGAAATCCACTTCTGGCATGGTTTCGACCGGTTGCTGAAAGGCCTGGGAGCATATTACGGCAACAACCCCGAATATAAAGTCTATTTCCATCTGATAGGCAAACCGAGCGGCAGGCGGGAAGAGAAAGACATTGCAACACTCATCCGCCGGTACTGCTTGCAGCCGTTCGTCACCCTGTACGGAGCAAAGCATGGCGAGGAGTTGGACGCGCTTTTCAACCGGGCAGACTTTGCCATAGGCAGTCTGGCACGGCATCGCAGCGGCATATACAACATCAAGACCCTGAAAAACAGGGAATATGCGGCGCGTGGGTTCGGCTTCGTCTACTCCGAAACGGACGATGATTTCGACCGCATGCCCTACACGCTGAAAGTGCCCGCCGACGAAAGTCCCGTCAGCATCCCCGCCCTGATAGAGTTCTTCCAGCACATGACCGTGACGCCTCGGGAAATAAGAGATTCCATCCGACACCTTTCTTGGGAAGAACAGATGAAAAAAGTGTATGAACAGATTGTCCGAATAAAAAAGTAAAATACCATGCCCGAAGTTTCCGTTATCATCCCCATATACAACACGGCTGCCTACCTGCGCAAGGCGCTGGACAGCATTTGCGGCCAGACCCTGAAAGAACTGGAGATAATCCTTATCGACGACGGCTCTACCGACGGAAGCCGCGGCATCATCGAAGAATACGCGAAACGCGACGCAAGAATCCGGTGGTACGCGCAGCCCAACCAGGGATTATCCGTTGCACGCAACCGAGGATTGCTGCATGCTACCGGCAAGTACATATATTTTATGGACAGTGACGACATATTGGATACGCAAGCCCTCCGGCGCTGCCATGATTTGTGCGAGAAAAGAGAACTGGACTTCATCTTCTTCGATGCAAAACCGCTGACGGAGTCGGCTGACAGCCAGAATATTCCCAATTATGACAGAAAAGGGAAAATAGACGAATCCGTACATTCCGGCATGGAAATGCTGGATTATGAGCTGAGCAACCGCCTGTTCCTCACTCCCGTTTACCTGTGCATGGTCAATCGCCTGTTCCTGAAAAAATGCTTCACTTGCTTTCATCCCGGCATTATCCACGAAGACCATTCTTTCACTATGATGATTTATCTGAATGCACAAAGAACGTGCTACGTTCCCGAGGCTTTCTTCGGGCGAAGGATACGTCCCCACTCCATTATGACCAGTCGCTTCGGAATGCGCAACATCGAGGGATACACCACCGTATGTACCCAAATGCAGGCACTCGGGCAAGAACATCCCGAATGGAAAACGCTCATCCGCAAATACCTGTCCTACACCCTGAACGATGTAATCTGGGCGGGACACCGGATGTCGCTGCTTGAAAAAACAGAAACCGCCTGCCGCTTCAGACGCCTGCGGCTCGGAAAATATGTAAGCTTCAGAAACTGGGCTGTATTCTGGCTGAAGAAAAAATAGGAAAAGACCATGAAAGCGCTTGTTTCCATCATCACCGTCAACTATAACGGGTTGCGCGATACCTGCGAAATGATAGACTCTTTCCGCAACCACGAAACCTATCCGCACTACGAAATCATCGTTGTGGACAATGGTTCGCGCCTGCCCGAAGCGGAAGAAATACAGGAACGATACAGGAGTAACCTCGTACCGGACGGCTCCTTATCAGGCAGCCCTGCATCGGACAACCCCGCCTCCTTTCCTCCGGTCAAAGTGGTGCGGAACATCAACAACGGATTTGCCGGCGGCAACAATGCCGGACTGAAAGCCGCCGGAGGAGATTATCTCTTTTTCATCAACAACGACACCCTCATCAAAGAACCGGTACTGGATGCGTTGGTACGACGCATGGAGTGCGACCCGCAACGTAACGGCGGCGTATCGCCCATGTTGAAATTCGCTGCTTGTCCGGACATCCTGCAATATGCAGGCTTCACTCCTCTAAGTTCCCTTACACTGCGCAACACATCCATCGGATTCATGCAACAGGACGGCCCGCGCTTCCGTACTCCCTGCGAAACCGCCTCATTGCACGGAGCCGCCATGATGGTAAGCCGGCAGGCGCTACAGGATGCAGGCCCCATGAGCGAAATATATTTCCTTTTTTACGAAGAGCTGGACTGGTCTGCACAGCTTAGGAAAGCCGGTTACCGCCTATGGTACGAACCTACTGCCGTAGTCTACCACAAAGAGAGCATGACGGCGAAGCGAGGCAGTCCGATGCGGGAGTTCTACCTGTCGCGCGCCCGCGTGCTCTTCGCCCGCCGGAATCTGCAAGGCATCAGGAAATACCTGTCTTGCACCTACCTCTGCATCCTCGCCGCTCCTAAAAAAGCGGCCGTATATCTGCTGCACGGACAAGGCACACTTGCCAAGGCAACGCTATGCGGCACTTATCGGGGAATGTTCGTTCAGTACCGATAAAAGTTTATCCCCATTAAACTCATAGTTTATTAGGAATAAACTTCCGGTTCAATAGGAATAAACTTTCAGTTTAATGGGGATAAACTATAATAAACTCCACATGTATGCATTCTATTTACGCCGCAAACGCTTCACCAGCGAACGCATCCCTGCCGAACAGCAATAGAAGCTGCTGCACAATATCAGCAGAAATACCAGAGAGGAGACCAGCGCATATACAATCCACATGCCATATCCCCGGGACGGCTCCGCCAACGGAAGGAAACAAAGTACCGCATCCGTCAGCCCCCATGCAAGAACGGCAAGCAGCAGATACCGGAATATATTTTTCCAATATGACTTCACGGACATTTTAAACCCCTCTTTGTAAAGGAAGTAAGGCTTCCAGATACTGATAACGGTTATCGAACTGGCTATATCTCCCAGCAATACTCCCGGAAGTCCCCACAAATAGCCGCCTGCCAATGCCACCGCTACTGTTATCGCCAGTGTGGCAACCGGCGCCCATGTGTCGTGAAACAGTCCGTAACCGAAAATGAACTGGTCGTTCGTACCCCTGAACTGACTGATAAAGAAGTTGGTAAGAATCACAATCAAGACGGAACGGGGCAGTATGTACTCCTCGCCCAGCCACACCGTAATGAACGGGTCCATCAGATGATACAACGCGAACGTCAGAAACGAGGCTATCAAAAAGCGCAATGAGCTTAACTCCCAAAATACCTGCTGGATACGCTTCATATCCCCCTCGGCTATCAGACTGCCCACCCCTGCGCCGGTACTGCCCAGAAAGTTATCGACAAACTGATTCAGCTTGGTGAGCAGCAGCATATAGTTACCGTAATACGCCACCAGTTTCAATGAAGTAAATGCGTAGACCAGAAAAGGCAAAAGCTGCGTTCTGCCCATTCCCGCCAGCTTATGCACAAACATCTGACGGGCTTTACGCACAATAATCCTATTCTCCGGATATTTCAGTCTGCCTTCCGACACACTGCACTTCAGCCACGGATATACCCGGTTTATCTTCCAGTTCAGTATGAACGAATACAAAATGCCGAATGTCAGTTCAATGGCTATCCACAGATAAAGACTGCCCACGTAGCATACCAATGCTATTTGCAGGAGAATCTTGACGATATTGGCCGTTTGAAAATAAACAGTGACTACATAGTTGCGCTGGTCGGCGCCCAGCAGGGTTTGCCGATAATTAACAAAATAACTGATGAGAGCGGAAGTCAAAAATGCAAAATAAGCAAAATAGATTACTCCAAGGCGAATGCCGGCATCGGCGAATATATAGGGCAGGAAGCAGGCCAAAAGCAGTCCCGCACCCAAAATCAGCAGTCCTACGTTACGATAGAGATAAGCCAGTACCGAGACAATCTCCTTTATCCTGTCCCGATTTCCGTCGAAAATCGGTTTGTAAAGCACATAGCCGATGGAAGCTCCGATGCCCAGCTCCGCCAGATTGAGAAATCCAAGCAGGTTCTGCATCGTACTCGTCAGCCCGACAAAGTCCGCCCCCAGTTTCTCAAGAAATATCTTCCTGGAGAAAAAGGAGATGAAAAGGGTGACAAGGTAAAAGAATACATTGACACGCGCATTCAGATAGCTTTTATGGAGGCGGGATTCTGACATTGTAAAACATTATTTATAAAACCTTGGTTATGGAAGTACAATGAAACTTACTTTTCAACAGTTCTGCAAAAGTCCTGTATATGTTTTTCCAACTTTCAAACCGAAGATAAATACACAAAGCTCTACAATATCCTTTACTGCCGAAGTGCTTGCGGCAATCCGTCACACGGGAATAACTGTAAAGTACCTTATCGCTACGCCCTATATCCAGCAAAAAGCGGTTGTAACGGCAAGCAACCTTTACACGGGCAAGAAGAGTGTCTGACCGCACTCCATACTGCAATGAATCTTTTCTGACTGTGACACAATAAACATACCCGGAACATGCCGCTACTTTACGGGCATGGTAATCCACATAAGCGGCAAACATGGCATCGTTGGCGGCAACCGTTTCATCAAAGCAAATACGGTATCTGCGCACCAATTCTGCGGAAACCATCTTAGCCCAGGGTACGTCGTTACGGTATTTCAGAATTTCAAGGTCCATGTCCTCCGCTATTTTCCCATTATGGACCTGGCGTGACGGAACCGGAGCCAGTGTATCCGAATCGACTGTTTCCGCACGGAACGTAATCAAGTCATAGTCCGTATTCCGGTAAGTATCCAATACGTTCAGGAAGCCGGGCAGAAAGAAATCATCGGCATCCGCAAATACCAGCCATCTGCCTTTGGCTCTGGCAAGTCCGCAATTACGGGCATAACCGGCTCCTCTGCCCTCTTTGGTAAAGAGAATCTCCACATCCGCCCTGTCACTGCCCGGAAAATGAGCAAAGTCCACAACATCCGGGGAACTGTCATCATCTGCCACGATAATCTGCACATCGTCCCTGGGCGGAATGGAATCGAGACACCGTTGCAACAGGCAAGGTATGTCCTTATGGGGAATAATGATTGAATATAGAATTTCCATTTCTTCTTATCGTAAAATGAAACCAGACCTGCCCTATGCCTTTTCGGAATAACCGAATACGTACCTGAACAGGCAACTGCAAAGTATGGACATATAGAGATTATAACAAAAGCAGAAACCATGCAACAGGAACTGCCTGCCCCACTTGTCCGCTTTATATCCGGGATGATAAAACTCTTTCATAAAAGAGCGCTGTTCCGCTGCCAACCGGCGCAAATGTTGTGTCCGTAATGAGAAAGGAACTTTCCCGGCAGAGCGATAGTCGGCAATCAATGCACGCTGGAAAAACAGCACGACAAAGGAGAAAGCTGTTCTCATATCCGCCACATTCAAGTCTAACTTTCCGGCAAGCCGTACAGTAATCGATTTATATAATTTGAAAGTTGCATACTCCGATGCAAAATCATTCAGACGCTTTGTCAAAGAACCGGGTACGTCGCAATAGACATAATCTACATGGCTGCCTACAACCACCTGCCGGCAATGAAACAAATATTGAAAATTGAATATCGTATCTTCACCGAAAGAAATCTCTGCTGGAAAGCGTAACCCCAACCGCTCAATGAGAACCCGGCTGAAAAGTTTGGCAACCGGTCCCCGCATATCCCGCATCTCATCATTGAGAAACAGCTCCCTGACATCTCTACCGGTATAGACCGACGGAATAAAAGAGGTTGTATATTGCCTGTCTGCCTGCTCCGACACAATTGTAAATCCCTGTACAACAATGGAGTCCAGATTCAAAGGCCTTTCCTCATAGAGATGTTTCAGATAGTCCGTACCTACATAATCGTCCGAATCGACAAAAACGATATACTCTCCTTTCGCTTCATCCAGCCCCTTGTTGCGGGCCGTACTGACACCTGCATTCGTTTGATGCAGCACACGGATGCGGCAGTCTCTTTCAGCCCAGTCATGGCATATCTTGCCGCTGTTGTCAGGACTGCCGTCATCGATTAACAACAATTCAAAAGCTGTAAAAGACTGGGCAAGCAGACTTGCGATACAACGGGAAAGGTATTTTTCTGCCTTATAGACCGGTATTATTACAGATATGACACATTGTTCCATCATCTTTCCGCTCCAAACATATACCTGAACTTAATTCCCCACAGGCAGCGCATCCACACATCAAAAGCAACCGCACCGACATTGACCAGCAAAAACCTTGAGAACTTATCCACCTTATACCGGGGAGAGAAGCATTCTTCTATCCACCTCCTGTGGGATGAAAGCAACTGACGCAAAAAAACAATCCGCTCTTTTCGGCTATAATGATTCTCTTTCTTATAGATTGCCAACAGGATTTTATGAAAAAACACCGTTAATGAATCCCATACCCCGACCAAAGAGGAATCCTCCAACCGATAGGTTTCCTTATATCGGCATACTCTTTCCAGATAGTTGGAAAAAGCGGCGTATTCGCTGCGGAAATCTTTTATGCAAGTGGATAATGTAGCCATAGAATATCCCACCCTATATATATAGGTGGAAGTATCGCGGATAAGCAGATAATCCGAATAAGGAAGATAGTCGAGCATAAAGAGCATATCTTCCAATCCCGACACAGCAGGAACAAACCGGATACCGTGTTCCTTTATCAGCCTGTTGTCATACAGCTTTGCCCAGGCATACATTACGTACTTTCCAACCAGTTCTGCAAGCACACGCGAACAGTCCATCGGCAAGATGGTTTGTTGCGGAACATGAACGGTATGCAAAGAACCGTCGGGAAACAGTTTATCGAACCCGCAGATTACCGTTCCTCTTTGAGACTTATCGGCAGGCAATGATGCGTAAAGCTCCTGCAAATAGGTGGAAGTGACGTAATCGTCCGAATCGACAAATGCAATATAAGTCCCCGATGCGTGCTCCAGCCCTTTGTTCCGGGCGCAACTCAACCCTGCATTCTCCTGATGGAAAACTCTTACTCTCTTATCCTTACCCGCATATTCATCACAGATTTCCCCGCAACGGTCCGGGCTGCCGTCATCTACCAACAGCAACTCGAAATCAGTAAACGTTTGCGATAAAATGCTGCTTATACATTCGGCCAAGTATTGCTCGACGTTATATACAGGCACTATCACTGATATTTCGGGGATGTTCCGTTCCATGGCATAATTTTTCAATCGACTCCGTGCGTGGTATGAATAAACCGCCTGTTCGCTTCCTTCAGCCGGAACAGGTTCAAAAGCATCAGCAGGAAAGAGTAAGGAACCCAACAAACCGCTTTCAGCAAACGCCATTTCCAATATTTGCGGGGAATGGCGAGAGCCAGCGCCAACAGCAACAGTATGAATATCCCCCACCATTTACAGGCCGACGGAGACGCGAACAGGGAATGTGCGAGGGAAATTATGAACACAAAGCCCAGCAGCAACACTCTGGAAAGAGAGATTTGCTGATAAAGCTTATCGCAGAAGTCCCACTTCCCGCTGCGAATGGCAGGTAGCAGGTGATTGGCAAACTCAAAGAAACTGTAATACTGGGCGGACAGCCAACGGCGACGCTGCTTGTAAAAGCTGTTCGCTTTCTGTATCTTCTCGTCCCTGACGATAGTATCGGGCAGATAATGAATGTGTATGCTCTTATAAAGAAGCTTCATTTCCAGCACGCGGTCAAAACCGCCCACAGAAGTGTTATCCATCATCGCATCGTAAAACAAGGGATATTCAAAGGCCATCCCCGAACCTATCAGAGCCGCCGACATTCCCAAATTGACATGTCCCAAACGGAATATGGAATTGTTTATCTCCTCGCTGATTGCATCCAGATAGGCCATACCGGTATTCAGATTCTTGGCCACGCGATGTGTCTGTACCACCCGGACGCCGGACACGGAGAAAGCATCGTTCAGCTCGGACAGGTAGGAAGGAGCAATAATGTTATCCGCATCTATTACCAATGCTATGTCGTAAGCGGCTTTGTCCAAATATCCGAGGGCTGCTTGCAGGGATTTGGTATTGGTGCTCTTCTCAAAATCGACTTGAAGCAGCTTTATGGGAAGTGAAGACAAAACTGCATTGGTTTCGGGCCGCATGTGGTCCGAAATAACCACAACATCATATCTGTCATCCGGATAATCCTGCGCCAGACAGGCATGCACGGTAGGCAATATAACCGCATCTTCGCGATAAGCGGCAATGAACACAGCAAAACGCTTGCTTGTCCGGGCCGGTGCGGTAACGAACGGCTTGTAACGGCACAGCGATGCCAGACTGCACACCAGCAGATATGCCACATTTATCGCGAATAAAATGTATAGCAACCAATCAAGAGTATATAACAAGTGTTCCAAAATCCATGCAATTTAAGCCTGTTGTTCTATGTTCCGGAAAGCCTGCCTGCCGGACATTCGTTACAAAGATACAAAAAACGGGAAGAGTTTGGACAGAATATACAAAAAAGTGAGCATAAAATACAGAAATAAAAAAACGAGCAAGCTCTTCCGAACCCCTCGCCTCGTGTAAGAAAAGCCCAAAGGCTTTTCTTTTTTTACTTGCATCAAATTTTTGTTACCTGAAAATCAATCTTTCTTTTTACCTCTAAAAAACAAACTTCAATTACCTATTAAATAACACTTAATGTTTAACTTTTACCTTTTTCTAATTACCTACTTTAATCTAAAACTTTTACCTATGAATTAATTCAATCTTTTTACCTCTTAACTAATTACCTATACTGAAAACTTTATCTTTTTATTCTTTTATAAGAGCAATTTCCCAACTGCATTGCAAAGGTAATACTTTTTTCCGTGTGCGCAAACAGGAGGGGAAAGAAGTGTGTGTTTTATAACATTGTTTTAGAGATTAAGCGTCTCTTTTACACTTGTAAACAGTTAAAATGCTACCAATGTGACACACTATCCGCCGAAAGCATTACACCGGGTATAAAAAAACAAACCACCGAAGTGCCGTAGCACCTCGATGGTTGTCCCCTTTAAACACCTTTAAACAAAATGAAATATAATAATTACTTTCTTGCTTCTGCAATGTAAGCCAAAGCTTCCTTACATTTCTCCGTAACGTAAGTCCAGTCCTCGGCAGCAACCTTATCGCTCGGGAAGAGCTTGGAACCCATACCTACGCAGAATACGCCGGCTTTAATCCAAGAAGTCAGGTTTTCCTGTGTCGGTTCCACACCGCCGGTAACCATCAGCTTAGACCACGGCATCGGAGCCAACAGACCTTTTACAAGTTTAGTGCCCAGTACATCACCCGGGAATATCTTGCAAAGGTCGCAACCTACTTCCTGTGCGAAACCAACTTCTGAAACGCTTCCGCATCCCGGAGTGTAAGCTACCAAACGGCGGTTGCAAATCTTAGCGATTTCGGGGTTGAACAACGGGCCTACAATGAAGTTTGCACCCAATTGCAGGTACAGTGCCGCAGTAGCAGGGTCTACGATAGAACCTACACCCATAGCCATTTCAGGGCATTCTTTTGCTGCGAACTTCACAACTTCTGCAAATACTTCGTGAGCAAAGTCACCGCGGTTGGTAAACTCGAATGCACGAACACCACCATCGTAACAAGCTTTCACTACTTTCTTTGCCACTTCTGCATCTTTGTGGTAGAATACAGGAACCATACCGGTTGAACCAATTTTGTTCAATACGGCTATTTTATCAAATTTTGCCATTGTATTAATCAGTAATTTAATGTATGGAAATAACTCTTTTTCTGTTCTTTCAGACACGGATTAGTAGCGTGTTCTTTGCGTGATTATTACACCGGAATCCGTGGAATCCGTGCCTGAAAAAAATCATTAGCGTTGTACACGACCGCTTGCGTCACCGCCTGCCAGCGCTTCTACCTCCTCAACTGAAACGAGGTTGAAGTCACCGTTGATAGTGTGCTTCAAAGCGGAAGCAGCCACTGCGAATTCGAGGGCAGCGCCCTGGTTGGGCTTAGTCAGCAAACCGTGGATGATACCGCCTGAGAAAGAGTCACCGCCACCTACGCGGTCGATGATCGGATTGATATCGTAACGTTTTGATTCGTAGAATTCCTCACCGTTGTAAATCATTGCTTTCCAACCGTTGTGCGTTGCCGAGAATGATTCACGCAATGTAGAAATAACGTATTTGAAACCGAATTCCTTAGCCATAGCCTTGAAGATGCCTTTGTAGCCTTCTGCATCTGTCTTACCGCCTTCTACATCGGCATCGGGTTTGAAACCGAGGCAGAGTTCGGCGTCTTCTTCGTTACCGATGCAAACGTCTACGTATTGCATCAACGGTTTCATGATGGACTGAGCTTTTTCCTTTGTCCAAAGTTTCTTACGGAAGTTAAGGTCTACCGATACCGTAACGCCGTGGCGCTTGGCAGCTTCGCAAGCCAGACGGGTAAGTTCGGCAGCCTTGTCGGAGATAGCGGGAGTGATACCTGACCAGTGGAACCAATCTGCACCTTCCATGATAGCGTCGAAATCGAAATCCGCTGCATCGGCTTCAGCAATTGCAGAATGGGCACGGTCGTAAATCACTTTGCTGGGACGCATAGATGCACCGGTTTCCAGATAATAGATACCTACGCGGTCGCCACCACGTGCGATGAAGTCTGTCTTTACACCATATTTGCGCAAAGCGTTCACTGCCGACTGACCGATTTCGTGTTTCGGCAATTTTGTTACAAAGTAAGCATCATGACCGTAGTTAGCACAGCTGACAGCAACGTTAGCCTCACCGCCGCCATATACTACATCAAAAGAATCGGACTGTACGAAACGAGTGTTGCCCGGAGTGGACAGTCTCAACATAATCTCACCTAATGTAACGACTTTCTTTCCCATAATTCTATGTTTTTATTAAATACTATGATTAAATTGTTTCTTTCAAATTATCACATCAGCTCCTATTAAAAAGCTAAACACCTGATACCATGCAGAGTAAACTAAAAGACAGCTCGTTCTTCATAGCTTTCGTGTGCGGGCACAAATATACAACAATTTTCGTAATTACAAAAATTGTTATATATTTGTATCGAAAATATTTAGATTATTATTGTGCACGGGCACAAAAAGCCATGAGTAAAACCATGAATACGCCGGAAAGAATAAGAATCAAAGACATCGCCAAGATGGCCGATGTGTCGGTAGGAACCGTAGACCGCGTCATCCACGGACGTAGCGGAGTGTCGGAAGCCAGCCGCAAACGCGTGGAAGAAATTCTGGAGAAACTGAACTACCAGCCCAATATGTACGCCAGCGCATTGGCTTCCAACAAGAAGTACGCCTTTGCTTGCCTGCTACCCCAGCACGAAACCGGAGAATATTGGACCGAAGTGGAAAGCGGCATACACGAAGCGCTGACCACCTACTCGGATTTCAACATCACTGTGAAGCTGAGGTACTACGACCCGTACGATTACCGCTCCTTCGCCCGGGAAGCCCGCAGTATCGTGGAAATGACGCCCGACGGTGTGTTGTTTGCCCCCACTGCCCCGCAGTACACCACTCCCTTTACCGATGAACTTGAAAAGCTGGATATACCTTATATATATATAGACTCGAATATCAAGGAAGCTCCCGCCCTCTCTTTCTTCGGACAGAATTCACACCAAAGCGGGTATTTTGCCGCACGTATGCTGATGCTGCTTGCCGGTGAGGATGCACAGGAAATCGTTATCTTCCGCAAGATAAACGAAGGCATTGTAGGTTCGAACCAACAGGAACGGCGGGAAATCGGTTTCCGAGAATATATGCGCGAGCATCATCCCGGCTGTCGCATCTGGGAACTGGACTTGCACGCCAAACGCGACGGTGAAGATGCACAGATGCTGGATGATTTCTTCCGCGCCCATCCCACCGTAAAAAACGGCATCACATTCAACTCCAAAGCATACATCATCGGAGAGTACCTGCAAAGACACCGGAAAACGGATTTCAACCTCATGGGGTACGACCTGCTGAAACGCAATGTGGACTGCCTGAAAGAAGGAAGCATTTTCTTCCTTATTGCCCAACAGCCTACCCTGCAGGGCTTCGACGGCATCAAAGCGCTGTGCGACCACCTGATTCTGAAAAAAGAAATCGCAAGGGAGAACTTCATGCCGATTGACTTGCTGACAAAAGAAAATATAGAATTCTATTATAACAGATAAGAGTGCCGGGCAATCAGGCAATGGAACTGTAATACGACACTATCAAACGAAACCAATTAAAACATAGTATATGGAAACAAAGTACCTGAAAATCAACTCGGCCGACAACGTTGCGGTGGCTATCACAGCACTTCCGGCCGGTGAAAAACTCATAGTAGACGGCAAGGAAATCATCCTGAACGAGGATATCCCCGCCGGACATAAATTCGCGCTGAAAGATTTTGCGGAAGGCGAGAATGTAATTAAATACGGTTATCCCATAGGACACGCCCGCACCGCACGGAAACAAGGCGACTGGATGAACGAAAACAACATCAGGACCAATCTTGCCGGACTGCTGGAATATACGTACAACCCCACCGAAGTGAAACTGGACATTCCGCACAAGGACCTGACATTTAAAGGATACCGCCGCAAAAACGGCGATGTGGGAGTACGCAACGAAATATGGATTATCCCCACGGTGGGTTGCGTAAACGGCATTGTCAACCAACTGGCAGAAGGCCTGCGCCGCGAGACAGACGGCAAAGGCGTGGATGCAATCATGGCATTCCCGCACAACTACGGCTGTTCGCAACTGGGCGATGACCACGAAAACACCAAGAAAATACTGCGCGACATGGTGCTGCACCCCAATGCAGGCGCCGTGCTTGTGGTAGGTTTGGGATGCGAAAACAACCAGCCGGATGTATTCCGCGAGTTTTTGGGTGAATACGATTCCGACCGTGTAAAGTTCATGGTGACGCAAAAAGTGGGCGACGAATACGAAGAAGGCATGAAACTGCTGCGCGAACTCTACGCGAAAGCCAGCAAGGACGAACGTGTGGACGTGCCTCTGAGCGAATTGCGTGTAGGTTTGAAATGCGGCGGTTCCGACGGATTCTCCGGCATTACGGCTAATCCGCTGCTGGGCATGTTCTCCGACTTCCTCATTGCACAAGGCGGTACGAGTGTATTGACGGAAGTGCCCGAAATGTTCGGTGCGGAAACAATCCTGATGAACCGTTGCCGCAACAAAGAACTGTTTGAAGAAACCGTAAAGCTGATTAACGACTTCAAGGAATACTTCCTCTCGCATGGCGAACCGGTAGGTGAGAATCCGTCGCCGGGCAACAAGGCAGGTGGTATCTCCACACTGGAAGACAAGGCTTTGGGATGCACCCAGAAGTGCGGCAAGAGCTATGTGGAAGGTGTACTTCCTTATGGCGAACGCCTGAAAGTAAAAGGCCTGAACCTGCTTTCCGCTCCGGGAAACGACCTGGTTGCCGCCACCGCCCTGGCTTCGTGCGGATGCCACATGGTATTGTTTACAACAGGCCGCGGAACGCCGTTCGGAACGTACGTACCGACCATGAAGATTTCCACCAACTCCACCCTCGCCAAGAACAAACCGGGCTGGATTGACTTCAACGCCGGCGTTATCCTTGAAAACGAACCGATGGAAAAGACTTGCGAACGTTTCGTCGACTACGTTATCCGCGTAGCAAGCGGCGAGTTTGTGAACAATGAAAAGAAAGGTTATAAAGAAATCGCCATTTTCAAGACAGGGGTGACACTGTAACGGCAAGCGCTCATAGCCCGAGTGCACGGAATTACCGTCTGATGTTGACGGGTATTCCACAATGATTCGGACAGAAGAACAAAAGAATAAAAATAGGTAATGTTACCAGAAAAATAAAATTTTTCCTTTTTTGTTCTTTTGTTCTTCTGTCCGAATATTTAGATATGACCAGAATTCCATCCGTTTTTGTATCTTTGCAGCCGATTTACTCAAAACAATCGTTCTTATAAACTCATGATAGAAAGTATGTCCGCAGATACAAATACCTCTCCCAAGCAAAAGGGCGGCTGGTGGTCGCTGAGTCCGTTGGCTGTATTTCTTTGTTTATACCTCATCACATCACTGCTTATAAATGATTTCTATAAAGTGCCGATAACGGTAGCTTTTCTGCTGTCGTCCTGCTACGCCATTGCCATTACGCGGGGACTGAAGCTGGAACAACGCATCTATCAGTTCTCCGTCGGCGCCGGTAACAAGAACATATTGCTGATGATATGGATATTTGTCCTTGCCGGAGCGTTTGCACAAAGCGCCAAACAGATGGGAGCTATCGACGCCACTGTAAACCTGACCCTGCATATCCTGCCGGACAACCTGCTGCTGGCGGGTATTTTCATCGCTGCCTGTTTCATCTCCCTATCCATCGGTACAAGCGTGGGAACAATCGTTGCCCTGACTCCGGTAGCGGTGGGACTGGCAGAGAAAACCGGTATCGACCTGCCTTATATGACAGCCATTGTAGTGGGCGGTTCGTTCTTCGGAGACAATCTTTCCTTCATATCAGACACCACCATTGCATCCACCAAAACGCAGGATTGTGTGATGAGGGACAAGTTCAAAATAAATTTCATGATTGTAGTGCCGGCTGCACTGGTGGTACTGGGCATCTATGTAATTCAGGGACTTTCCTTATCCGCCGTTCCGCAGATATACGAGATTGAATGGATAAAGGTAATCCCCTACCTTATCGTACTGGGTACGGCAATAACCGGAGTCAATGTGATGGTGGTTTTGCTACTTGGCATCGTCTCTACGGGAATCATCGGCATTTGCACGGCAACGGGCGTCTTCGGCGTCACTCCTGCCGAAAACATGAATGCAAGCACCGCTTTCTTTGATTGGTTCGGCGCTATGGGAACAGGTATCACCGGTATGGGCGAACTTATCATCATCACCCTGCTGGCAGGCGGAATGCTGGAAACAATCCGCTACAACGGCGGTATCGACTTTATCATCACCCGCCTCACCCGCCACGTCACAGGCAAGCGGGGTGCGGAATTCAGTATAGCCGCACTGGTGAGTGTAGCCAATCTTTGCACCGCCAACAACACCATTGCCATCATCACCACCGGTCCCATCGCCAAAGACATAGCCAAACGCTTTCACCTGGACCGCCGGAAAACAGCAAGCATACTGGATACATTTTCCTGTCTCATTCAGGGCATTATCCCTTACGGCGCACAAATGCTGATAGCCGCAGGACTGGCGGGCATCTCGCCGCTCAGCATCATAGGCAATCTGTACTACCCGTTCTGCATGGGAGCCTGCGCCGTACTCGCCATATTAATAAGGTATCCGAGAAGATACTCATAGTTCTTCCCGGACACCGGCTGTATTCCGAACGCCGATCAGTTTATAAAACTATTGTAACGGCTGATTACGTCATTATATTCGGATACTAAATCATTATAACCATCCTCGGTGAACTTTCCGTCGCGCAGTTGCTTGCGGAGTTCTCCCAGGAACTTGTCCACATACTTCAGCAAATTATCGTAGTTCGACATCTCACTCTGGAAATCCGCTTTCTTCTCCAACTTCGAAGCTGCCTCTTTCTTGGCGTTGACAGCATTGTAAGCAGCCTGCAAATCTTCCTTCTTGGCTTCGGGCGAATAGAGTTCCAAAGTCTTCTCTATCTCAAAAATCAAAGCCTTTCCGGCAAGGATATGGTCCTTCAGCGGATTATCCATCAGTGTGGCCTCTTCGGCTTTATCGGCATAGGGAGTAAGCAGGGCATAGATTTGGGAACGAAGTCCGGGAATCTGTTCTGCCAACTCTTTCTCTTCCTTACAGATTTCATTACCTTTGGCATAGTTGTCGTCCTTATAGTCTTCGGCCTTGATGTAGGCGCGGTAAGCATCATAATTGGCATACAGACGCTTGGACACATCGAAGAAACGACGGTAGTACATCTTCAGACTGTCGGCAGCCGAGGACGGGAAGCAATCGCCGGGGTTCAATAAAGCAGTCGTGTCTGTTGCGGAAACCGGCGTGCGGATAACAACGGGCGCTACAAGAGTCTTACCGTTTTTCTGCATATAATCGATAATCTTGGAGATCTCTCCCATGTCCACCATTTTCTTGGTGATGTCGATGCTTGTGTTGTAATAGGATATTACCTCGTTTGCTTCTTCCAATCCATAATCCATGGAAGCGGCATCCTTTCCCTTGCCGCCGCAGGAAGCGAGTAAAAGCAGGGAAACAACTGAAATTGCTGTAATTTTCTTCATTGTTACAAATCTGTTTTTAGTGTTAGTATTAAAAGTTTTCGTCTGCCGGCAAAGACAACATAGGTCCGTTTGTTCCTGATATGTTATCGTTTGTCGGATAAGGCAAAATTACGTGGAAACAATGAAATCGGGAAAAATGAGAGGGGGACAAATAAGAGGATAATACCTATAGGGTTAATTTGTTGAAAAAGTGAAATTTAAGCAGATTACAGCCGGGCACGGCAGGGAGACATTTTAAAGAACAGGACACAATCACATCCGTCTTTCACACAGAAACGCATTTATGGCACGATAATGAAAATATCAGGCAAACTCTTTGTCAATCAAAAGAAAAAGCGTATCTTTGCGCCCGCTGTTACGAGATAGCAGCATAATTCAAATCATTAACTAAAAACATTTATTTAAATGGCAACAAAAATCAGATTGCAGAGACATGGACGTAAAAGCTATGCTTTCTACTCTATCGTAATTGCAGACGTAAGAGCACCACGTGATGGTAAATTTATTGAGAAGATTGGTACTTACAACCCTAACACCAATCCTGCCACAGTAGATTTGAAGTTCGACCGCGCACTTGACTGGGTATTGAAAGGTGCACAACCTACCGACACTGTTCGCAACATCCTCTCTCGCGAAGGCGTTTACATGAAGAAACACCTTCTTGGCGGTGTAGCAAAAGGCGCATTCGGCGAAGCAGAAGCAGAAGCTAAATTCGAAGCTTGGAAGAACAACAAACAAAGCGGTTTGGCTGCTCTGAAAGCTAAGGAAGAAGAAGCTAAGAAAGCTGAAGCCAAAGCACGTCTGGAAGCTGAAAAGAAAGTAAATGAAGTGAAAGCTAAGGCACTGGCCGAAAAGAAAGCTGCTGAAGAAGCTGCTAAGGCTGCCGCTGAAGCACCTGCAGAAGAAGCAACCGAAGCTCCGGCTGAAGAAGCTCCCGCAGCAGAAGCTGCTGCTGAATAAAAAGCAGAGCTATCCTTGTAAAAAAGGGACAAAAAACATAAAATCCTCATTGGTTATGCCGGTGAGGATTTTTTATTATTATCTTTGCTGCAACTATTTATTTATTAAATGAACAAAGCAATGAAAAAATTAACTTACCTGCTCGCTGCCGCTGCCGTATTCGCAGCTTGTAACAGCGGAAACAAAGGTTACACCGTAACCGGAACAGTAGAAGGCGCTGCCGATGGCGATACCGTTTATCTGCAAACCGCAGAAGGCCGCCAGCTCGTAAAACTCGATTCTGCAGTCATCACCAACGGAACCTTCACCTTCAAAGGAACGCAGGACAGTGCTGTGAACCGCTATATCACGTGCCAACCCTCCGGGAAAGAAGGTGTGCTGATGGACTTCTTCCTCGAAAACGGAGCAATCAACATCAAACTGACTTCCGGCGAAGGCGACTCTGCCACCGGTACAGCCAACAATGATATTTACCAACGCATCCGGGACAAGCAAAACGAACTGAACCAACAGATGAACGCTATCTACCAGTCCATGTCCGACACAGCCCTGACAGACGAACAGCGCGAAGCCAAAGCCAAGCAGATGAATGATCTGGAAGAGCAATATATCGCCACCGCCAAAGAGGGAATCAAACAAAACATCAATAACGCAGTGGGAGTATTCCTGCTCAAGAAGAACCATTATTACATGGATGTGGAAGAACTCGATCCGCTGATGTCGCAAATCCCCGCAGCATACAACAACGACGAAACCATCATCCGCATCAAGGAGAACGTAGAAAAGATGAAAGCCACTGCCGTAGGTCAAAAGTTTACGGACTTTGAAATGCAGACCCCCGAAGGAAAAACGGTAAAACTGTCCGACTATGTGGGCAAGGGCAAAACAGTGCTCGTTGACTTCTGGGCAAGCTGGTGTGGCCCGTGCCGTCGCGAAATGCCCAATCTGGTAGAGGCATACGCCAAATACAAGAACAAGAATTTCGAGATTGTAGGCGTTTCCTTAGACCAGAGCGGTGATTCCTGGAAAGAGGCTATCAAGAAACTGAATATCACCTGGCCGCAGATGTCCGACCTGAAATACTGGAACTGCGAAGGCGCCAAGTTGTATGCCGTAAGCAGCATTCCTCACACTGTACTGATTGACGGTGACGGAATCATCCTTGCACGCGGCTTGCACGGAGAAGAATTGCAAGAGAAATTGGCTGAGGTTCTTAAATAAGCAAAGAAAGCCGGCAGAATATAAGACCAACGGAGATGTGTCAAAATACACTTGACGATTTCTTTTAGACACGGATTACGCGGAAAACACGGATTTCACAGAAAAAGAATAAAGAAAATTTGTGAAATCCGTGTTTTCCGCGTAATCCGTGCCTAAAAAAGAAACAAATAATAAACGGATTTTAGTTTTGACACACATTCGTTGATTTTATAGAATTGACTTGCGGCCACGCAGACCGGCAGACTGAAATACGTAACCGGCATAATAACATGCTCAGATGAACAGCGTGTGCATTCAGACTGAGAATATACGGTTTGCCATATCCTTAGCCAACCTCACAGTCTTCCACTGTTTCACCTCATCCTCTTCCGAAGGATTGAGAAGGTTATCCGCATCGGGCAGACAGAGCGTCAAATGCTTCATCGGTATATAATTCAACACTTCTTCCATCTTGGCCTGCAATTCATCCAGTTCTTCCTCATCGGGGTAATAAGAAAGCACGAAGCCAAACACAGCTTCCCGTTCATGCACAAACCACAGCAGACGGCTACGGTCGCAAATTCCACAATCGTAATTCAAGAAGTAAGCATCCGCCCCGTGCAACCGTATCAACATATCCGTTGCGGCATGAAACGCTACAAACAATCCTTCGGGACGCTCGCGCAGTACCCGGTTGTTAAGACGGGCAGCTTCATCGGTCAGCATGGATTTGACTCCCTCGAACTGTACATAACGGCAACCCGCCTCATACAACCCTTCCAACAACTTCTTATAAGCGACAGCCAAATCATCCAACAGTATGTTCAAATCCGGATAAACCGACTTCAAGCACCCGGCTTCCGTTTCACGAAGAATCCTCATCAACATTTTGCCGGGCGACGGTATATGCTGCTTTGGCAATACATTTTCCGCGGTATTCTTTAGCAGAAAAACAAAATCTTCAAGGATAGGGTGATGAAGCAAACCGATTCTGCCGGTCACTTCCAGCTTCTTTTCCAATGAAGAATCAGCATTGTCTCTGCAACGGATACCTTCCCAGCCTTCCAAAAAGTCATAACTCCGAAATCCGCCATCTGTCACAACCTCTATACCTTCCAGCTTCAATCGCTCCATTAATTTGCATATTTCCTTATTTTCAATGGCACGCAATGCCGACAGGCTGATTTGCCCGTGCTGATATCGGTTTCTTGCATCCCGCAACGTAAAAGGTACACATAATGCTCCCGCAATATCGACCTTAAAAGGTGGAAACAGTTTTCCCATATTCACTTTTCTTTTAACTGATAATAGTTAGAAATTCAAGTCTTTACCCTATTCATACAAAGAACAAAGAGAAGCAAATATAACCAAAGTATTTAAGAAAACAACAAATAAAATCCCTATTTCTCATCTGTCATTTTGAAATAGATTGACAGATATATTATCTCATAATTATCAATAAGATACAATTGTAAAAGCATCAAATTCTATAAAGTTTTCCATTTTACAACAAAGCATATTTGATTATCAATACATTAACCATTTTTAATCCAACAAAAGTTTTCCAAAACAGAAAACTTACAGAAAACTATCATACCTTTGTTTCGCAATTAACTCCTATTTGTAAAATCTAAAAATACAATCAACATGATACAAACGGTACTCAAGCGTGACGGGCGCATCGTCGGCTTCAATGAAGAGAAAATAGTAACTGCCATCCGCAAGGCCATGCTCCATACGGACAAGGGAGAAGACATGCAACTGATACGCCAGATCACCGACCACATCTCCTTTAAGGGCGATGCCCAGATGACGGTGGAAGCCATTCAGGACCTGGTGGAAATGGAACTGATGAAGAGCAGCCGTAAAGATGTAGCACAGAAATACATTGCCTACCGCAACCAGCGTAGCATTGCCCGCAAGGCGAAAACACGCGATATGTTTCTGGAAATCATCAACATCAAATCCAACGACATCACCCGCGAGAATGCCAATATGAACGCCGACACCCCGGCGGGCATGATGATGAAGTTTGCCAGCGAAACCACCAAACCTTTCGTTGACGACTATCTACTGAGCGAAGAAGTGCTGGATGCCGTCAGCCAAAACTATCTGCACATCCACGATAAGGATTATTACCCCACCAAAAGCCTGACATGCGTACAGCACCCGCTGGACCGCATCCTTACATACGGCTTCTCTGCCGGACACGGAGAGTCGCGCCCTGCGAAACGCATTGAGACCGCCAGCATACTGGGCTGCATCTCATTGGAAACCGCCCAGAACGAAATGCACGGCGGACAGGCGATTCCCGCGTTCGACTTCTACCTTGCTCCCTACGTGCGCAACAGCTTCATCGAGGAAGTAAAGAACCTGGAAGAGCTGAACGGTGAGGATTACTCACATCTCTACCGGAAAGAGCTCACCGATTACCTGCAACAGCCGCTGGACGGCCTCACCGGCGAGCAGCGCATCATCCAGCATGCCGTGAACAAGACCGTAGCCCGCGTGCATCAGTCCATGGAAGCGTTCATCCACAACATGAACACGATACACTCGCGCGGCGGCAACCAGGTGGTATTCAGCTCCATCAACTACGGTACGGATACTTCCGCCGAGGGACGCTGCATCATCCGCGAACTGCTGAAAAGCACGTACCAGGGCGTGGGCAACGGCGAAACGGCCATCTTCCCCATTCAGATATGGAAAAAGAAACGCGGCGTAAGCTATCTGCCCGAAGACCGCAACTACGACCTCTACCAACTTGCCTGCAAGGTCACCGCACGCCGTTTCTTCCCGAACTTCCTGAACCTGGACGCCACCTTCAACCAAAGTGACGACTGGAAAGCCGACGACCCGAAACGCTACGAGCACGAAGTAGCCACCATGGGATGCCGTACACGCGTATTCGAGAACCGTTTCGGCCCCAAGACATCCATCGGACGCGGCAACCTGTCTTTCTCCACAATCAACATTGTGCGCCTTGCCATAGAGTGCATGGGCATTACGGATAAGGAACAGCGCATCGCCCGTTTCTTCGCCAAGCTGGATGCCATGCTCGACATCACCGCACGCCAACTGCATGAACGCATGGAGTTCCAGAAAACAGCGTTCGCCAAGCAGTTCCCTCTGCTGATGTCCGCTTTGTGGATAGGCTGCGACAAGCTCAAACCGAACGACGACATCTCGTCCGTAATCAATCAGGGTACGCTGGGCATCGGGTTCATCGGTCTGGCGGAATGTCTTGTGGCGCTTTTGGGCAAGCATCACGGAGAGTCGGAAGAGGCTCAGGAACTGGGACTCAGAATCGTGACTTACATGCGCGACCGTGCCAACCAGTTCTCCGACCAATACCAGCATAATTACAGCGTACTGGCCACGCCTGCCGAAGGGCTGTCGGGCAAGTTCACACGTGTAGACCGCAAGAAGTTCGGCTGCCTGCCGGGCATTACGGACCGTGATTATTACACCAACTCCAACCACGTGCCCGTGTACTACAAGTGCAGCGCCCGCCATAAAGCCGAAATCGAGGCCCCCTACCACGACCTGACCCGTGGCGGACACATCTTCTACGTAGAAATTGACGGCGACGCCACCCACAACCCCGAAGTCATTATGCGTGTGGTGGACATGATGGACCGGTACAACATCGGTTACGGCTCGGTAAATCACAACCGCAACCGCTGCCTGGACTGCGGATACGAAAACTCTACCGTCAACCTGGAAGCCTGTCCCAAGTGCGGCAGCACCCACATCGACAAGCTACAGCGCATCACCGGCTATCTGGTAGGTACTACCGACCGCTGGAATCAAGCCAAGCTCGCCGAGCTGAACGACAGAGTAATCCATGAAAATTAAAAGTTGAATAGTGCTTTCCATTCTTGATATAATAGAAGATACTACGGTGGACGGTCCGGGATTCCGTACCGCCATCTACGCAGCCGGATGTCCCAACGGATGTCCGGGCTGTCATAATCCGGAATCGTGGGACATCAACCGCGGACGCTGGATGAGCACCGATGAAATACTGCAAAAGGTGCTTGCCGACAGCTTTGCCGATGTGACATTCAGCGGTGGCGACCCTATGTACCAGCCCGAAGGCTTCACCGAACTGGCACATGCCATCAAGCGGCAGAGCCGGAAGAACATCTGGTGCTATACGGGGTATACATTTGAAACGTTACTGCACAATCCCCGCCAGGCAAAACTGTTGGAGTACATCGACGTGCTGGTGGACGGCAAATTCAAAGAAGAACTGCGCGACGAAGATCTCTACTTCCGTGGCAGCAGCAACCAACGGCTGATAGACGTACAAGCGTCGCTGAAAGCCAAAAAAGCGGTGGATTACGTTTACAACCCGAAGTTATAACTCCTTTCACTGTATTATATCTTTCTCTACATAGACATAAACCTATACCTCCGTTGGGTACAATGAATATCACCGTGGGATACCGACAATACCAACGGTTGGTATTCATCGTACCCTATGTTGGTAGCCGTTGTACCAAACGTTGGTATCCGACGTACCAAACATTGGTACTTCCCATACCAGCCTTTGGTACTTTCCGTACCCCATAGAGGTATCCGCCGTTCTCCCCTATAAACCATAAAGGATTGCTTACGCTGGCAAAAAGGAAGCAAGCGTTTCTCCAACCGCCCTGCCTACTTTTCTTTATATATTTTCAGCCATATAAAATTCTTTCTCGTTTTTATTTCCTACATTTGCCACCGTCAAAAGAATCTATAACAAAATACCGAACCCGTGAAACGCAATCAATCCCCTGCACAGACGATACGCTTCCGCCGCTGGAGCCGGAAGTCGTACGCCGCATTCGCCAGCATAGGCAGATGCGTCACAATCGGTTGTCTGCGCAAGAACGTGGCCGACAGTTCGCTACGGAAGCAGGACACGGTTCGGACTATCCCCTATTCTATTCACACCATGACTATCGACGAACTGAAAGCCCGGGTGCTGGCAGGCATAGACATATCGCCCGACCAAGCCGCCTGGCTGGCGAATACCGCCGACCGTGAAGCGCTTTACGCCGCTGCACACGAGATTACCGTACAATGCTCGCAGCATGAGTTTGACATGTGCTCCATCATCAACGCCAAGTCGGGACGCTGCCCCGAAAACTGCAAATGGTGCGCACAATCTTCCCACTATCACACCCAAGCCGACGTTTACAACCTACTCTCCGCTGAAGAATGCCTCAAACAGGCACAATACAATGAACGGCAGGATGTCAACCGCTTCTCCCTCGTTACGAGCGGACGGAAACCCTCTCCCAAACAATTGGAACAACTCTGTAATACAGTGCGCTACATGCGCCGCCACTCATCCATACAATTATGCGCATCCTTAGGCCTGCTGGCCGAAGAAGAGCTACGCGCCCTGCACAATGCCGGCGTCACCCGCTACCACTGCAACCTGGAAACAGCCCCCTCTTTCTTCCCCACCCTGTGCAGCACGCACACGCAGGAAGACAAGCTGCGCACCTTGCAGGCAGCCCGCAACGCAGGCATGGACATTTGCAGCGGCGGCATCATCGGTATGGGCGAGACGATGGAACAGCGCATTGAGTTTGCTTTCACCCTGAAAGAGCTGGGGGTACAATCCATTCCCATCAACCTGCTCAGCCCCATTCCGGGCACTCCGCTGGAGAACCGCCCGCCGCTGACGGAAGAAGAGGTATTGGTGACCGTCGCCCTGTTCCGCTTCATCAACCCCACCGCCTACCTGCGCTTTGCCGGCGGACGCTCGCAACTGAGCAAGGATGCGGTGAAGAAGTCCTTATATATAGGTATCAACTCGGCTATCGTGGGCGACCTGCTGACGACGCTCGGCTCCAAAGTTTCCGATGACAAGAAACTGATAGAAGAAGCCGGATACGAGTTCTGCGGTTCGCAATTCGACCGCGAGCACCTGTGGCATCCATACACCTCGACCACCCATCCGCTGCCTGTATATAAGGTGAAGCAGGCGGACGGGGCAACGATTACACTGGAAAGCGGGCAGACCCTGATAGAGGGAATGTCCTCCTGGTGGTGCGCCGTGCACGGTTACAATCATCCGGTACTGAACCGGGCGGCCACAGAGCAGCTCGGCAAGATGTCGCACGTCATGTTCGGCGGACTGACGCACGACCCTGCCATCGAGCTGGGCAAACTGCTGCTGCCGCTGGTTCCGCCGTCCATGCAGAAGATATTCTATGCCGACTCCGGCTCGGTGGCCATGGAAGTGGCCCTGAAAATGGCCGTGCAGTACTGGTATGCCAAAGGGCAAGGGGCTTCGTCGCAGAGTACCTCCGTCAAGAAGCAGAACTTCGTCACCATCCGCAGCGGCTATCACGGAGATACGTGGAATGCTATGTCGGTGTGCGATCCGGTGACGGGGATGCACTCGCTGTTCGGCTCGGCACTGCCCGTGCGGTATTTCGTTCCGCAGCCCCGCTCGCGTTTCGACGGCGAATGGAATCCAGAAGATATCCGCCCGCTACAGGAAACCATCGAACAGCATGCCGACGAGCTGGCCGCCCTGATACTGGAACCCGTGGTACAGGGTGCAGGCGGCATGTGGTTCTATCATCCGCAGTATCTGCGCGAAGCGGCAAAGCTATGCCGCGAACACGGTCTGCTGCTTATCTTCGATGAAATAGCGACGGGCTTCGGACGCACCGGAAAGCTGTTTGCCTGGGAACATGCCGGAGTAGAACCGGACATCATGTGCATAGGTAAGGCGTTGACCGGCGGCTACATGACGCTTTCCGCCGTACTGGCCACCAACGAAGTGGCGGACACCATCTCCAACCACGCCCCGGGTGCATTCATGCACGGGCCCACGTTTATGGGAAACCCGCTGGCATGCGCCGTGGCATGTGCATCGGTACGCCTGCTCACGTCTCCCGAATACAACTGGCAGGAGAAGGTGGCGCGCATCGAAGCGCAGTTGAAGCAAGAGCTGGAACCCGCGCGCCAACTGCCGCAAGTGGCGGATGTGCGCGTACTCGGAGCCATCGGCGTGATAGAGACCAAACGTCCGGTGGATATGGCATGGATGCAACGGCGCTTCGTCGAGGAAGGTATCTGGGTGCGTCCGTTCGGCAAGCTGGTGTATCTGATGCCGCCCTTTATCATCAAACCGGAACAGCTCGGCACACTGACGAAGGGACTGATTAAGATTATAAAAGAAATAAGAAATTAAGGTTACAAAAGAAATAAGGGAACAATAAACTTCCTTATATTTCAAAAACAAGCATAGCCAATGAGCACTATATCGCACATGCAGCAAGAGCTGCAACTTCTTGAAGAGCACAGCAACCTGCGCCGCCTGCCCCGGATGGTACACGACGGCAGGGATGTCATCGTGAACGGCAAACGCATGCTGAACCTCTCGTCCAACGACTACCTAGGGCTGGCATCCGACCGGGCCTTGCGCGAGGAATTCCTGCGCACACTCACCCCCGACACGTTCCTGCCCACCTCTTCTTCTTCCCGGTTGCTGACGGGCAACTTCACCGTTTACGAAGAGCTGGAAGCCGAACTGGCACACCTTTTCGGCACGGAAGCCGCACTGGTGTTCAACAGCGGGTATCATGCCAACACGGGCATCCTGCCCGCCGTAAGCGATGCACAGACGCTGATACTTGCCGACAAGCTCGTCCATGCCAGCCTGATTGACGGCATCCGCCTGTCTGCCGCCAAATGCATCCGCTACCGCCACAACGATTTGGCACAACTGGAACGGCTGCTCAAAGAGCACCACTCCGCCTTTCGCCAAATCATCATCGTCACCGAAAGCATCTTCAGCATGGACGGCGACCAAGCCGACCTGCCCGCCCTGGCAGAACTGAAACGCCGGTACGGCAATGTGCTGCTCTACGTGGACGAGGCCCACGCTTTCGGCGTGCGCGGCAGGCAGGGACTCGGTTGCGCCGAGGAGTCCGGCTGCACCGGAGACATCGACTTCCTTGTCGGCACGTTCGGCAAGGCGGCAGCATCCGCAGGCGCTTACATCGTATGCCGGAAGGTGATACGGGAATACCTCGTCAACCGCATGCGCACACTTATCTTCACCACCGGACTGCCCCCCGTAAACATCGCTTGGACACTGTTTGTCGTGCGCCGGCTGGCAGACATGCGGGAACGGCGCGAGCATCTGGCACACATCAGTCGTTCGCTTCGCGAAGCCCTGCAGGCACAAGGATACACCTGCCCCGGCGCCAGCCACATCGTCCCGATGATTATCGGGCAGAGTGCGGATACCGTGCTGAAAGCAGAGGCCTTGCAACGGCATGGCTTTTACGCCCTGCCCGTGCGCCCGCCTACAGTGCCGGAAGGAACGTCGCGCATCCGTTTTTCGCTGACAGCCGATATCAGACAAGAGGAAATAGAAGAACTGAAGAAAAGAACGGAGAACTTGAAATAACCCGAAAATACTTTAAGCAATGCCTGTAACAGACGGCATTGGAATATTAACCGAAATGCATCTTCATACAGAAGGGCATCTTCATCTAACAAAAAAGAACAATGAAACAAGTGTACATTATCAACGAGAACCATCCCCAGTTACTCCTTTTCTTTGCCGGTTGGGCAGCGGACGAAACTCCCTTCAAGCAGTACCGTCCCAAAAACATGGACTACATGATTTGCTACGACTACCGCACGCTGGACTTCGACTATTCCATCTTCGACCGTTACCGGCAAGTAAACGTGGTAGCCTGGTCCATGGGTGTGTGGATGGGCTCTCTCATACTGAGCCAAGTCTCCCGGGACAAGGTGTTCAGCCTGGCGTTCAACGGAACTACATACCCCATCGACAATCTGGAAGGTATCCCCGTGAACACCTTTCAGGCTACTCTCAACGGGCTTACCCCCGCAACGCTCCAGAAGTTCCTGCGCCGCATGTGCAAGGACAGCAACGCCTACAAGGCATTCATGGAAGTGACTCCCCGACGGGACTTCGACGAAATAAAGGAAGAACTGAGGCTCATTCTGGAGCGGTACTTCGATATGTTCGGAGACGCTAATAACAAAAGTTACGACGAGGAAAAGGAAGATAAGTATGAGGCAAACATCGAAAAGTATAACTACGAATACAACTACGCCTTCATCGGCAAGAACGACCGGATTTTCCCGCCCGAAAACATGGAGATGAACTTTTGCGACCTGATAGACTGCCATCCGGTCCTGACGGACAACGCACACTATGACGAGTCCATGTTCCGCTTTCTGCTGCAAGATATGTGGGAGATGACTGCCAGTGAATTCAGATATCATGTCAAAACCATAAATATTGAATGAAACGAAACAGAAAATGATTTGCAGTACCATTCAATCCATCGACAAAGCCCTCGTTGCAAGACGCTTTGCCCATGCACGGAATACGTACGGCCGAGAAGCTCTTGTGCAGCAGCAGGTGGCGGAGAAAATGCTGCGCCTGCTCACGAAACATGCCTGCCCGTCTGCTGCGGCACACAACGGCGAGGGCAATACGCGAAGTTTGTCAGGCAACGCCTCCCCCTTCCGCCATATCGTAGAGTTCGGATGCGGAACCGGGTGCTACTCCCGTTTGCTGCTGCACGCATTGCAACCGGAAACTCTGCTGCTCAACGACTTGTGTCCCGAAATGAGGGAGTGTATCTGCGATTTGTTGCCGGCCGGTGAACCTCTGCCTCATAAACCTCTACTTTACGATGATAAAGTAGAACTCTACGGCGCTAAAGTGCCACTTGAGAAAGCTAAAGTGCCACTTTACGGAAACCCGCTTATATCCCCTGCCGTCAGCTTTTTGCCGTGTGATGCGGAAACTCTTGATTTCCCGCAAGGGACAGACCTGATAACGTCCTGCTCCACCCTGCAATGGTTTGCCGATACGGAACGGTTCTTCACCCGCTGCCACCACTTCCTATCGGACGGTGGCATTCTCGCATTCAGCACTTTCGGCAAGAGGAATATGCAGGAGATACATACCCTGACCGGACACGGACTGGAGTACTTCTCGCTCGAAGAACTAAAAGCCTTGCTGTCTTCCCGCTTCGAGGTTCTTTATGCCGAAGAAGAGATTGTCTCCCTGCCATTCGACACTCCGCTCGAAGTGTTGCAACACCTCAGACAAACCGGCGTTACCGGGACGGAAAAGAGAGTCTGGACGCGCGGACGCCTGCAAAGTTTCTGCGAGGAATATATCCGGATGTACGGCAAGGACGACCGTAGTGTTTCGCTGACTTATCACCCGATTTATGTAATAGCGAGAAAAAGAGGAAGGACAAAGTAAGAAGCATAAGGGATGAAGTACAAAATACGAAGCATAAGGTACGAAATGTAAAGTATAAGGTATGAAGTATGAGGTATAAGAGATTTTAAAATAAAGGATGAGGAATACGGTAAACACATAGGTGATAAGAGGTATGAGCACCGATGTTTAATCAGTTAATTTACATAAAGATATAAAGAATTATGAAACCAAATATTTATTTCATCAGCGGCATTGATACGGATGCCGGAAAAAGCTATTGCACTGCCTGGTATGCCAAGCAGCTATCCCGGAACGGACAGCGCGTCATCACCCAGAAATTCATTCAAACCGGCAATACCGGACACTCCGAGGACATCGACCTGCACCGCCGCATCATGGGCACCGGCTATCTGCCTGAGGATAACGAGGGGCTTACAATGCCCGAAATCTTCTCCTATCCCTGCTCTCCCCATCTTGCGGCACGCATCGACAACCGTCCTATCGACTTCGACAAAATAGAGAACGCCACACAGGAGCTTGCCCGCCGCTACGACACCGTACTCGTGGAAGGAGCCGGCGGACTGATGGTTCCCCTGACCGGAGAATATCTCACCATAGACTACATTGCCGATAAGAACTATCCCCTTATCTTCGTGACATCCGGCAAGCTGGGCAGTATCAATCACACCCTGCTAAGCCTTGAAGCCATCGGGCACCGGGGAATCACACTCGACACCGTATTGTACAACCTTTATCCCACGGTAGAGGACAAGACCATACAGAACGATACGATGCAATACATACGGGAGTATCTTTCCAGGCATTTCCCCGGAACGAAGTTTGAGGTTGTGCCGGAAATAAATAATCTGCATCAGACCATGTAATCTGTGACGAATTTCGTACCTTTGCACGTTATAAAACGTCATAGGACACATGGAAGCATTTACATTCGATACAACCGAGCAGATATTACTCGCAGCGACGGGAACTCTTTTTATCATTCAAGCCCTTTATTACCTTTGCCTGTACAACCGCATCCACCTGCGCAGCCGTGCCGTGAAGCGCGGCAATGTACACTTCTCGCAGGAGCTCCCGCCGGTGTCGGTCATCATCTGCGCACGTGAAGAATGCGAAAACCTGCGGCGTAACCTGAAAGCTGTGCTGGAGCAGGATTATCCGCAATTTGAGGTTATCGTCATCAATGACGGAAACACGGACGAAAGCGAAGATTACCTCACCTTGCTGGAAGAGAAATACCCGCACCTCTACCACAGTTTTGTCCCCGACTCTTCCCGCTACATCAGCCGGAAGAAGCTTGCCGCCACCCTCGGCGTGAAAGCCAGCAAATACGACTGGCTCGTCTTCACCGAAGCCAACTGCTGCCCGCAAAGCAACCAATGGCTGCGGCTGCTGGCACGCAACTTCACCTCGCGTACGCAAGTTGTCTTGGGATATAGCGGCTATGAACGCGGTAAAGGCTGGCTGCACAAGCGCGTAGCTTTCGACAATCTGTTCACTTCCATGCGCTACCTCGGCTTTGCGCTTGCCGGAAGCCCGTATATGGGCATCGGGCGTAACCTTGCCTACCGCAAGGAGTTGTTTTACGAACACAAAGGGTTCTCTGCACATCTCAACCTTCAGCGCGGCGATGACGACCTGTTCGTCAATCATGTAGCCACTGCCGAAAATACCCGCGTGGAAACCGATGCGGATGCCACCGTACGCATGCAACCCGTATTCCGCGCAAAAGACTGGCGGGAAGAGAAAATCGGTTACGCATCTACCGCCCGCCTCTATCACGGCATGCAACGCTGGCTTGCCGGACTGGAAACCACTACCCGCCTCGCGTTCCATGCCGCATGGATGGCTACGCTCACAACAGCCATACTGCATTTCCACTGGCTGGCGGCAGGCATTGCATTCCTCGTCTGGATACTCCGGTTTATCCTGCAAGCCATCATCGTCAACAAGACTGCCAAGGATTTGAACGACCGGCGCAGATACTACTGGTCGCTGCCCGTGTTCGATGTACTCCAGCCGCTGCAATCTCTCCGCTGGAAGCTCTACTGTCTGTTTAGAAAGAAAAGCGAATTCCTGAGAAAATAAATGAGAAATTACCCTACTCGTAGCGCATGGAATTTGCCGGATGAATCCGTGTAATGAGGTAGGACGGTCCTAACAGCATAGCGATTGAAGCCAGCAGCGTGCCGACATTCAGCAACAAGAAAAGCCAAAGATTGAAAGATACGGGAACGGTGTCCATATAATAGGTTTCCGGGTCGAGACGGAACAAGCCGAACCACTTCTGGATAAAATAGAAAGCCAATCCTATTACATTGCCCCACAGCATTCCTTTTCCGATGAGGAATACCGCCAGCCAAAGAAACAGTTTGCGGATAGTGAGGTTGTTCGCTCCCAAAGATTTCAGAACGCCAATCATGGAGGTGCGCTCTATGATGATTATCAGCAGTCCCGAAACCATGGTAAACCCGGCAACGCCAATCATCAGGATAAGGATAACCCATATATTGACATCCAAGATGCCGAGCCATGCAAAAATCTGCGGGTTCAACTGCTCTACGTTGAGTACACAGTATTCTGCCCCGTAAGGGTCGGGATGCCGGGCCACTTCATCGGCTATCCGGTAGGTGGTTTCTTCCAGTTTATCGTAGTCGTACAGCTCCAGCTCCACTCCGCTCACCTGGTCGGGATGCCACTTGTTCAGACGGTTCACCAGGCACAGGTCTGTAAGCAGGAACAGGTTGTCGTATTCGGAAAAGTTGGTCTGGTAAATGCCGACGATTGTCAGGCGGCGGGCACGCACATCGTCCTGTATGTAGTAGGTGTCTATCTTGTCGCCGAGCTTCAGCTTCAGTTTGTCGGCTATCGCCTTTGAAACGACCACCCGGTTGGTAGAAGCCGAGTCGCTGAACTGCGGAAACTCTCCCTCTATCAGGTGACGGCGGAAGAAGGAACTGCCATACTCCGGCCCTATACCTTTCAATACCATGCCTTGAAAGGCATCGGACGTCTTTATCATACCCGGCTTGGTGGAATAGCGTTGCACGTGTTTCACACCGGAATTATCCGCAAGAGCAGCAAGCATACTGTCCGTCACGGCTATGGGGCGGGTTTCAAAAGAACGCGCCGCATCCGAATTGCTAATCTGGATATGCGAGCCGAAACCGATTATCTTATCGCGTACCTCGCTCTTGAAACCGATTATCACCGACACGGCAATAATCATCACCGCCAACCCGATAGCAACACCGATAGTTGCTATCAGCACGGCAGGACGGGAAACTTGCTTTCCGACATCGGAACTGCGGTAAATACGCAGCGCTATGAAACGGGATAAATTCATCAGTAGTATTATATATCTTCTATTCCGTACGTCCCGGATAAGCTTCGAGCGCTTTGGAAAGCACAAACAGTGCACGGATTAAATCTTCCTTCTTCAAGACGTAAGCGATGCGCACTTCGTTGCGGCCGGAACCCGGAGTGGTATAAAAGCCGGAAGCCGGAGCCATGAAAACGGTCTGCCCTTCGTACTGGAATTCGGAAAGACACCATGCGCAGAACTTGTCCGAATCGTCTACGGGCAGCTTGGCCACGGTATAGAACGCTCCCATCGGAATGGGCGAATATACGCCGGGGATACGGTTCAGACCGTCAATCAGGCATTTACGGCGTTCTACATACTCGTCGTAGGTATCGCGCAGATAGTCTTCACCGGCATCCAAAGACGCTTCGGCGGCAATCTGACCTATCAACGGTGGACTCAAACGCGCCTGGCAGAACTTCATAACGGCATCGCGTATCTCTTTGTTCTTCGTTATCAGCGCACCTATACGGATACCGCATTCGGAATAACGCTTGGAAACGGAATCAATCAGGACTACATTGTTCTCGATGCCTTCCAGATGGCAGGCGGAGATGTATGGAGAACCCGTATAGATGAACTCGCGATACACCTCGTCGGAGAAGAGGAAGAGGTCGTACTTCTTCACAAGGTCGCGTATTTGATTCATTTCACGGCGGGTATAAAGGTAGCCGGTAGGGTTGTTGGGGTTACAAATCAGGATGGCACGCGTACGTTCGTTTATCAGCTCCTCGAACTTCTCCACCTTAGGCAGCGAGAATCCCTCTTCGATGGTCGTTGCAATCGTACGTATCCTGGCTCCGGCAGAGATGGCAAATGCCATGTAATTGGCATAAGCCGGTTCGGGCACGATAATCTCGTCACCCGGATTGAGGCATGCCATGAAAGAGAACAGCACCGCTTCCGAACCGCCGGATGTAATGATTATGTCATCCGCAGTGAGCTTGATGTTGTACTTATCGTAATACCCCACCAACTTCTCGCGATAGCTGCGATAACCGGCACTGGGACTGTACTCCAATACCTTACGGTCAATATTACGGATGGCGTCAATCGCGACTTGCGGCGTAGGCAGGTCGGGCTGTCCGATATTGAGGTGGAATACATGGATGCCCCGTTGCTTGGCTGCATCTGCCAAGGGAGCCAGCTTTCTGATAGGAGATGCGGGCATCTCCATCCCGCGAATAGAAATTGTTGGCATGAGTTTTTATATCATTTTATCATTTAAGTTGCAAATGTAGTGATTTATTTGATACCAAAGGGAAGCAAAGACATAAAAACTTTAAAAACCTTATCTATATTAAAAACACTATGCTATTTAAAAAGAATCTTGTACCTTTGAAATAGTAAACAAATGAGCAACCACAACCGTTTTATCTTAAACCAACTTTTAAAATAGTAAGTAACGCTATGGTCATCAACCTAATAACTTTTGCTTCACTGCTACATAAGCAAGCATCAGTCCGCAGTTCCCATGAAATAATCCTGAACGAACTGGAAAAATATTTCACCGTCAATTTCATAGATTACCAAGATATCAACAAACTGTCTCCCGACGATTTCAGCATCCTGTTCATCGCCACCGGCGGAGTGGAACGGCTGGTTATCCAGCATTTCGAGGCTCTTCCCCGCCCTGCCATCATCCTGGCAGACGGTATGCAGAACTCGCTTGCCGCCGCCCTCGAAATATCTTCCTGGCTGCGCAGCCGGGGAATGAAAAGCGAAATCCTGCATGGCGAACTGTCCGAAATTATCAAACGCATTTTTGTACTGCACAGCAATTTCATGGCACAACGCGGCCTCTACGGAATGCGTATCGGCGTGATAGGCACTCCGTCGAGCTGGCTCATTGCCAGCAACGTGGATTATCTGCTTGCCAAACGACGCTGGGGAGTGGAATACACAGACATCGCACTGGAACGCGTGTACGAATATTACAACCAAATCACGGATGATGAAGTAGGCGAAGCATGTGCCGGCCTTGCCGGAAAAGCGCTTGCCTGCCGGGAAGCGTCGCCCGAAGATATGATAAAGGCAATGCGCCTGTACCGCGCCATCCGGAAGATTGTGGACGAAGACCGTTTAAGCGCACTCACCCTGAGTTGTTTCCGCCTGATAGAACAGACGGGCACTACCGGCTGCCTGGCGCTTTCCCTGCTGAATGACGAGGGCATCATTGCCGGATGCGAAGGCGATTTGCAGTCCGTCTTCACCATGCTCGCTGCCAAAGTGCTTACAGGCAAACCTGCTTTCATGGCCAATCCTTCCATGATTAATGCACGCACCAACGAAATCATACTGGCGCATTGCACCATCGGCATCGCACAGACAGAGCAGTTCATCATCCGCAACCACTTTGAAACGGAAAGCGGCATCGGCATACAGGGAATACTGCCTACCGGAGACGTAACAATCGTGAAATGCGGCGGAGAATGTCTGGACGAATATTACCTCGGCACAGGTACACTGACCGAAAACACCAACTACATCAATATGTGCCGCACACAGGTACGTATCAAGATGAACGCCCCGGCGGAATATTTCCTGAGAAATCCGTTGGGCAACCATCACATCATGCTGCATGGCAACTACGAACTGATGCTCGACGAGTTCCTGCAATCCAACGGATGCAAAAGGATAGAATAAACTCTAAAACCGACCGGCAATCATATTACATCATCACTCATGCGGACTTCAAAGCGGGTTCCTCTGCCCGGCTTTGAAGTCACCGTAATGGTTCCGTGTATACGTTCCACAATTGTCTGGCAGATACTCAACCCTAAACCGGCCCCTTGCGTAAAGCTGTCCGCCTTATAGAAACGCTCGAAGATATGCTTCTGGTCTTCATCGGATATACCCGCTCCGGTATCTTCCACAAAGACGGTGGTATATCCGGATTCATCCACTCTATATCCTAAAGTGATGCTCCCTTGCACGGTAAACTTCTTGGCATTGTTAATCAGATTATTCAAAACCTGCTTCAAGCGTACGGCATCGGTAGTGATATACTTGTCGGCCCCTTCCGGAAAATCGGTGCATAATTCCACTCCCTGCGGCATGCTCAGCCTCTGGGAGTCGTAAACTTCCTGCATGATAAACGTAAGATTGTAAGAAGAGAACTGAAAATCCATTGTGCCCGATTCGATGCGCGAGAGGTCCAGAATATCATTAATCAGAGCCAGCAACAACGTGCAGTTTATATTGATAGTCTCGACAAACTGCTGTACTTCTTCCGAAGAAAAGGCTTGCAGGTCTTTCAACAAATCGGAGAAACCGACTATCGCATTCAACGGAGTACGTATCTCATGGCTCATGTTGGCAAGGAACGCCGATTTCAGTCTGTCAGCCTGCAAGGCACGGTCACGGGCCGCGATAAGTTCCTCTTCGGTGTCTTTATAACGCTGGATACTCTGGCATACACCCAATACCCTATAAGGTATATCTACCGTAAGCCCCTCATAAGCGGTACTCCGGAACTCCCACCACTCATATCCGCCATCTGCGTTTTGCAGCCGGAAACTCATGCGCGAGTTCGGCTCATGCCCCAGCATGATATTGTCGAAATGCCTGCATGTGCGGGAAAGGTCTTCCGGATGGACAATCCGATCCAGTTCTTCCCTCGAGATATAGTCCGTATTGTCGTAGCAATTGAAACGTTGCAGCAGTCCGTCGGGAAAATGGAAGCATTTCAACCGTGTGTTGTACTGCCACGGATAAATGGAACTTTCCTCAATAGCCATATTGAAAAAACGCTTCTGCATCTCTTCTTCGGATATATTACGGCAGACAATTGCCATACCCGTCAGTTTGTCTTTCGCAAAGATAGGAACCACCTCGCCCGAAACAGGGAAATAAATACCTTTGGTATTCTCTTGCATGAATGCCTTTTCCGGTATAATGACAGGCTTCCTATCCTGTATCACCTGTTTCAACAGAGCCTGCAGGATGTTCTCGCCATTCATGTAAATATGGAGAATGGAACCGGCAACCTGTCCTTCGTACGGACGTGTCGTATACATTTCTGCAGGTAATCCCAGCATCTCCACTAAAGCCCGGTTCACAAAATGGATTCTCAAATCCATATCATACGTAACCAGTCCGTCGCGAATAGAACAGAATATCTTATCGAATTCATCCCGCTGTTCCACCAGACGGTGTTGTATCAGCAGACGGGTCTGCGCATGTATCCGCTTGCGCGATTCACGCCGGTTGCTCCGATAGAGCCAGACTACAAGAAATGCCAACGCACCCACTATCACCGAATAGAACAGAATAAACCAGGCCTGATAGCGGTCCATCAGAGGAATGTTCAAAACGATTCCCCGTTTTTCAACACTATCCACATCTACATGGAAGAAGTCCAACTGTTTGTAGTCGAACAATAACTTGCCACCCAGGTCTCCTATTCCGAATGAAGCAGGCGACCGCCCCTTCAGAATACTTGCCGCCTGTATGCCCGCAGCATAAGTATCTGCCGCCGGTTCTACATCATAAACACATAAAACACCACTTGTCATTGCCAGGTTTTGATTGGCAAATACAGGAGCTTTCAATTTCAGGGAAAGAAAAGGAATCCACTTAGGGGCGATAACAATGTACTTATGGGCATGATAATCGTAACAAATAGACGTTATGAGAGAGTTGAGGGACTTTCTCTGCACATTCAGTTCCTTAAAACTGTATTCGGGATGTTTCTTATGAAAAGACTCCCAGGCTTCTTCTACCGCTTCCACTCCCTTAGCACTCAAAAAACTGCTGTCCGACAGGCAGACAATCTCCTTACGTGCAGGAAACAAACGTATGGCTTCCTCAAGCAACACATTAAAATCCGTTACTGAAGTGAAGCCCGAGACATTCGGCATACGGTCGAACAACTTCCTGTCAGGATATTTAATGCCCGAAACAACTACCGGTATCTGATACGGCAAAGAATCGCCGCAGTGAGTCAAGGTAAAGAAAGCCTCATCACTGGACGTCACAATCAAATCCGTTTTCCGCTGTCTGGCACGTTCGCATATGCGGCGCATGATGACACACTCCGAAGCAAACGTCCAAAAATCGGCATTCAGATACTCTATAACCACGTTTGCTTTTACACCGCCCTCTTCCAAGCCGTCCTGCAAACCGGCAATAAGGTTATTATGCCAGGAAGAACTGTTTGTGTATGATTGTATGAAAAGTACATTATAATTGGTTTCCGCAGCCGAAAGCGTCCCCGATATCATGCATAAGAAAGCTAATGAACATGTTAAGAAAAAGTGTTTTCCCATTCCGTTTGTTTTGATTTGTCTGCGTAAACTTCTTTATAACTACGCAAATATACAAGCTTATATCGAGAATATACATCTTTTCTTAAAAAACTTTATTCATCATGCAATGCTTCTGCCGGGTGTACTTTCATCGCTCCATAAGCAGGATACCAGATTCCGGCAACAATCATCAGCGCCATAAGCAGCCATGTCAAGGCAAGAGCCGGCAGAAAGCGTCCGGCATCGAAAGGCATCTTGCCCACATCCACCAGTTCGGCATAACCGATGTTGAAAGCGATGACAGCCGCCGGTACGGCCGCCAGCGTAAGCAGCAACACCCCTTCGTACATGAGACAGGAGAAAATCCCCCGGCGCGAACTGCCCAGCGCCATCCGCAGCGCAACCTCTTTACGGCGTTGCTGCGTACGGAACCAGAATGTGCCGATAACGCCCAAGAAGATATTCAACAGCAGGAAACCGAGCACGCAAAGCTGCGTCTTCCATTCGTTCATGTCTTCCAGCTCACAGATTTCGCGCAAATGGCTGAAAGGTGTAATGTCCAGCAGATACAGATTACCTACCTGATAAAGGCGGTCGGCATCATTCATCAGCTTTTCGGCAAAGTTCTTATCGGCATCTTCGGAAACGCGCAGGCTGACTGTGACATAACGGGGATCGCCGAAATTCCGTAACCTCTTCGCATTGAGCGGAAGGGCTGCAAAAGCCCCGCCCCACTGCGACGGAGTATGGAAATGCGACCAACGCACGGGCGTGCCCACCGCACCGATGCGACGGCGAACGTCCTTACCGTAGTTCAACAGCAAGACTTCCCGCCCCGGCAAGGACGCACTGCCTCCCAATTCCGGATGTCCTTCGGTGAGATTGGAAGATACCACCGGCTCGTCATTGCGGAATGCAGCCTCTACCTTGGCAAACTCCGCTTCCTCCGTAAAGGCATAACGGAACACGCGGAAAAAGTCCGCCTCCACCCAAAGAAGACGAACATTGACAGCCACAGAGTCAATACCCAAATCAATACCGTTACTGCCCTCATTGTACGGAAAGCAGTTTTGCGAAATGGCAACGGCCTCTACGCCGGGGCAGTGGCGCAGCCTGTCCGTAAGCCGGAGCAAGTCGTCCATATCATCATCAGCGGTCAGCTCCGGATTATAAAGAGGCGAGTCCTCTCCCAGCTTGCTTACGGTGATGTTGTAGCAGTGCTCCGTATCGAATCCCATCGGAGCGTGATAGACCCGTGCGGTGACAAGCGTCCAGTCCACAATATACCACAGCACGACAAAGACCAGCAGCAGCTCCACAAAGAGAAAAAGATTGCTGTTCCACTCGTTCTTTATTTGTTTCAATATCGTTTTCATAACCATCGTTTACCTTTGATTGATCGCATCCGTTATATTCATTCTCGAAGCCCTCCATGCCGGTATGCCTGCCGAAAGGATGTTCATCAGCAAACAGAAACCGAAAGCTGCAAGGAATGCCCAGGGCGAAAGCAGCATGCCCGGTGTCAGGGCGGTTTCCCCGCTGAGGTAGGCATTGGTGCTGTTGTTGAAAAGGAAACCGTTCAGCAGGAAGGTGGCGGCGTAACTCAGCGCAAGTCCCAACACGCCGGCAAACAATGTCAGCAACAGGTTCTCAAAGAATATCTGGCGTATCAGTTCGCCACCCGTAGCCCCGAAAGCCTTGCGCACACCTATCTCCGCCATACGTCTGCGCATACGGGAGAGCGTCATGCTGCTCAGGTTGATGGCAGGCACAAGCAACAGGATGGCGATAACGAGCATATAGCGCAGGATAATGGCTTTGGTATCGGGCGTTTCGCTCCACTTGCGGTAAAGGTTGGCAAACTGTTCATCGGGTTGCCCGCGATAGAACACTTCCGAGTCGCGCAGACTGTCGTTATACTTACGGCGAAGTTGCTCCGCCTCCTCACGGATAGCCGGAAAATCGGCTGCGGAACGCGCAAGGATAACCGCCCTCATCTGTCCTACGGTCTCCTCCCACCACGCCAACCGGGCAATGTCTGTGGACGTATAAGGAATCCACACCTGCGCATAGGCGGAAGTGGCCAGTACGGACACATCCGCCACTACACCGGATATACGGTACTCTACATAGTTCAACTGCACCGTCTTTCCCGCAACGTCCGTTGTGCCGAACAGGCGGCGCGCCACCGCAGCGCTCAACACGGCGCATAGCACTCCGGCATCGCTGTCGGCCTTGGTAAACGCCTTGCCGCTGAGAAAGCGAAACCGGAAGATATGCCAAAAGGCGTCGTCCGTCTGCACCATGTCGGCCGTGACCTTGTTGCCTGCCGGCAGGGACACACGTACCTTTTCGGGCAAGGAAACCAACGTTACTGCCTCCGCCGTAGTGAGATTCTTAAAGCACTCGCGCCCCGTATGCACCGACATGCGGGCGTTGGATGAATCGCCGTCGCTCCCGCCCTTGTTCTTGACGGACATGGCAGACACATACAGCGAACGGCTGCGGTTCACCTCAGGCTCGCAGTCCACAAGCCGCACCTGAAAAGTGATGACAAGTACCATAATCATACAGATGGCCAATGCCGTACCCAGTACGGAAACCCATGTTATGATAGGATTCTCGCGCAAGTGATATAGCGCTTGCTGAAAGTAAAGACGTATCATATTCCGTTATCTGTTTAACTTCCTAAAATCATTCATCATGCAGCGCCTCTGCCGGTTGTACCTTCATCGCCCTGCGTGCCGGAATGCCTATACCAATCGCAATCATCAATCCTATCAGCAGGAAGCTGATGGCAGCGCAAAGCAATAGGCGCTCCCACTCCAAGGTCGTACCGTTGCGCCAGGAGTTCAGTTCCATGCTTGCCAGATTATAGTCTATGAGCAAAGCAACAGGCGTGACAAGCAACAGCAAAAGCAGCCCCTCGCTTATCAGACGGGTGAAAATACTCATGTCCGATGCTCCATGCACCTTATGCAGGGCAATCTCCGAACGGCGTTGCTGGGTACGGAACCAGAAAGTGCCGAGCAGTCCCAAAAATATATTCAGCAACAGAAATCCCATACCCATTACGTAATTGCGCAGGTCATTGCTCCATGTCTGCTGGAAATTACGGCGGATGTCCTTAAAGGAACGTATTTCGGAGATAAAGATATTGCCGATGCGGAACTGTTTCTCACTGTCCGTTTTCAGGCGTTGGATGAAATCATGGTCCTGATTTTCGCGGACACGGACACAGAGTTCCAATCCCGTATCATACCAATCGAGTTTATAAAGAAAGGTATACGAATCGCGGGCCTGCTCGAAATCATTGTAACGTACATCCTTCAAGGCCGCTCCCAGCCGGTAGGTTTGTATTGTGTCGCCGAAAAGCCGGAAGCTCTTGCCTACGAACTCCGTCAGCGGATGGCCGTACTTCCGGTAAAGGTTGTCGGAAGCAAGGAACTCTCCCTTTTCCAACATCCCGGCAAGCTGCTCGGGCGTCTCGCCACGTGTGCCCTGATAACGGAACACACGCACAAAATCGGGAGTCACCAAACGGCGTATCGTCCAATTACCGGAGACCAGCGTATCGTACTGCACCAGATCTGTGGAGTTACTGCCATTATATGGATATGAGTTTTGCGAAAGACTCACCGCCTCTATCTCCGGACGACGGCACAGACGGTCCACAAGTTCAAGAATATCGGCATCTTCCTGCTCATCGGTCTGGTTCGGGATATAATCGGGACTCTTATCGGTAAGCTTTCCCATTTCGATAAGGTAGCAATGGCTGATGTCGAAGCCCCGCGGCTCCAGATAAGTTGCCATACGCGTATAAAGATAGTCCACCACAAACCACATCACAACACTTACAACCAGCAATTCCAACGCCAGCCACAGGTTATTGCGCCATTCATTCTTTATCTGTACCAAAAGTTTCTTAGTCATTTCTTTCCGTAATTAATAGTTAGCGACAAGCGTTTAATGCAACCGTCCTCCCAATGCGTTCACTATCCCGATGCGGGAAGCCTTCCATGCCGGGAAACCGCTGCTCATCAGATTCAGCACAAAGCAGAACAGCAACGCCCACCCAAAGGTGGAAGCATGAAGCAGAATGGAAGCATCCACTTCCGGCGGGTTCAAAGTCTGACTGAATTCCTGCGCAAAAAGCAACGTGTTGCCCACGTATGCAAAGGCCACGCTCAACAGCAAACCGACAACACCCGCCAATAAAGTCATTACCAGATTCTCCGCCACAATCTGCCCAATCAGCTCCATCCGTGTACTGCCGAAAGCACGGCGCACTCCGATTTCCGATACCCGCTGACGCAAGCGGCTCTGTGTCATGCTCGAAAGATTGATGGCAGGCACTATCAGCAGAATGACGAAGATGATAATCCGCTGACGGCGCGCCGCATTCACATCCGGTTCGATATTGGCGCCGAAAGCAATGGCATTCTTTTCCTGGTCGTAAGGGCGGTTACGGTAAATCAGCTTCCAGCCGTTCTCTCCGATAAGCGTATTATACTCTGATTTACGGCGTTCCGCTTCCTGGCGTATAGCGGGGAAATCATCCCGGCTGCGCGCCAGCATCGTACAACTCATCATTCCCATGTGCCGGTCGTTCCAAGCCTCCTTATCCATTCCCGTAGAAGTATACGGGACCCATACCTGTCCGTAAGCGCAGTCGGCCAGCGTAGACACATCTTTCACGACACCGGCAACGCGGTAAGGCGCATGATTGAGAAGAAACTCGCGCCCCACGGCATCCGTCGTGCCGAAAAGGCTGCGCACCACACTCTCCGTAAGTACAGCCACCGGTTGACCTGCATCGAATGTTGCTTTATCATAAGGCTTTCCACCAATAAAGGAGAAGTCAAATACGCGCCAAAAGATGTCGTCCGTTTGTCGCAAGTCCACACTGATCGCCGGACTGCCCGGCAGAGATACAGGAGTGGATATAGGAAAAACAGTATAAATAGTAACGGCTTCCGGTGTCTTCAACAACTGGAAACATTCGCGGGCAGTCTGTGCGCTCATCGGTCCGTTACTTGTGCCGTCTCCCCAATTTGAGTTGGAGATACTCATCCACTTGACGTGCAGGAAGCGGTCACGGTTACTTTCGGGTGCAAAAGGGACAACCTTTACCTGCTGCATCATCACCACCAGCATAATGAGGAAGATGGCAAGCGCAGTACCGGCTATACTGACCGCACTAATCAGCGGTTGCTGGCGAAGTTGCGCCCATGCTTGTATGAAATATTGCTTTATCATCTCAACGGCCTATTTTTAAATTATCTGTATTTACGCCTCCTATGCCTCCTTTGGAAATATCAGCGCGTCCGGCGCTTCCGCTCAAAGTGACACTGCCCACACCACCCATTTTGGCGGACAAATAGTCGCAGGTTACATGAATATCGGCGCTGACTACTCCGCGCAAGGCAACTTTCAGCTCGTTGCACGTCAAGTCGGAGACATTCACTTCACCCACACCTTTTATCTCGAATGACACGGCATCGAGCTTCAAGGGCTTCTCACATTTGAATTCGCCTACACCGGTAAACTCCACCTCCTTCAAGTCGGGAGCCGAAATCCAGATAGTCACGCCATCCTTCTGATTGCTCCTGCGCTTGTTTTTCCCGTCCTTGAAACCTATCAGCAGACGGCCGTCCTTCACTGTGGTCTGCGTATTCTTCACGTACCTCTCCCTGCCTTCAATCCTGAAAGAATAAGTATCACTCTGTGTAAAATGAATTGTCCCCACAGAGGTTATCTCAATGGACGAGAAAGCATCCACCTTACGTACTTCACTTACTTTTGCATCTTGTGCACAAACACTTAGCATACCTGCAAAGGCCAATACCAATGCAATGATAACACCCGCTATATCAGTTCTCATATTTCTTCTTTTTTATTTTGTTTCACATTCTATTCTTCGTGCAACGCCTCTGCCGGCTGTATCTTGATAGCCTGCCGTGCCGGGAACCATATTCCAATCACCACCATCAGCGCTATCAGCAGCCATGCACCCAACGAGCCCAGCAGAAAACGCAGGAAGCTCCATTTCACCGGCCAGGTGGTAATCAGTTCCGTATGTCCCATTGTAAATTCGGCAATGCCCACGTTATAACAGACAATCATGGCGGGCAGCGTAACAAGAGTCAGCAACAGCAATCCCTCCCCCATGAGCAGGCAGAATATCTGCTTCTTCGTGCTGCCCATGGCAAGCCGCAAAGCTATTTCATTGCGGCGCCTACGGGTGCGGAACCAGAAAGTGCCTATCAGCCCCAGGAACACATTCACCAACAGGAATACCACCACAACCGTTTGCGTATTCACCTTATCCACATCGCCTTTCATCACTTCAAACTGATATTGCTGCTCCGTATAAGGCACAACGTCGGCTATGAACATATTGTCGGTGTCCAGATGCGGGGCTATCTCTTTCAGAAACTTGCTCCGGTAATCGGGAGAGTCCATGTTTTCCTTCACGCGGAAAACAATCTGCGCTCCATCATCCCGCAATTCGGTCCGTATCACATTCTCGTCAATTCTCCGGAAAGCCCACTCTGCATCTGCCCCATAGCGATAGGAACGGAAACTGCCGATCATGCCGCACTGTGTTACCACGTTCGCGGAATCTCCGTACCAGCTCAAGGGAGTATCCAAAGAGAAGCCGGGTACTCTTTCCTTATAATAGTCGGCCGCACCCTCGCTCAGCATCACATAATTGCCGGATGTGACATCACCCCTCACAGGCATTGCCGCAAACGGACGTTTGGCATCTTCCTTCATGCGGAATACCCGCGTATATCCCCCGGTAGCGTTTATTATGCGCACTGCACAGCCGATGGTATCCTGCACAGCCAGCGAGTTATAGGAATTATTGCCACTCATCGGCAGGCTCCAATACGACAGGGCGGCCACTTCAACCGCAGGCTCCCTTTCGAGCTTCTGCAGGATGCCCAGGTATTTGTCCGCACTCGTCATGCTGCTGTCCCGGCTTTCACCGCCCTTAATCATTGAAAGCTGGTACACATGGTCTATGTTATAGCCCAACGGGCGATAGAACGTATACTTCAGGCATCCCAGCGAATCGCAGAGAAACCACATCACGATAAATACCAGAAACAATTCTGCAAGCACCCATCCGTTACTGCGGAGACGCGCCCGAATCATACGTAAGTTATGTACTATGAATTTCATAATCAATCTCGCTTTATTTATCGTTCAAAGAATCCACAATTGTGTGCCGTGCGGCAAGCCATGTAGGCAGGCCTGCGCTCAGCAGGTTGATGACCAGACAGAAAAGGAATGCCAGACAGAACACCGTAGGGCTGAACAGTACCGACATGCTCAGGTCGAACTCGCCGGAAGTGCCGGTGTTCTGATTATTGGTGAACAGCCACGTACGCATGCCGTACACGGCCAGATAGCTGAACACCAGCCCCACCGCTCCGCCAATCAGAGTCAGTACGAGGTTTTCATTCAAGATCTGCCTTATGAGTACGCCGCGCGTCGCTCCGAATGCCTTACGCACGCCCAGTTCGCTGATGCGCTGCTGCATACGGCTGTTGCTCAGGCCGCACAGATTGAGCGACGGCACTAAAAGAACAATGAGCAATGCCAGAGCGTACTGTATGTACAACATCCGCAAATCCGGCCCCACGTTGGCCCACACATGGTTGACATGCGCCACGATTTCATCGGGCTGTTCCATAATGTCCATCAGCGTTTCGGCCTGTACGGCATTGATGTCCTTCACCCGCTTCGCTATTCCCTGCCTGATGGCCGGAATATCTTCGGAAGAACGTGCCAGCGCCACCACCGTATGCGATTGGGCATAACTCCAGATGGAAGTGGCATCCTGCAACTTGGCGGGATACATGCGCCACACTTGCGCATAAGCATCCTTCGCAATGACCGAAACATCCTTTACCACCCCGCAGATACGCGCTTCGTTACGGTTCAGCAGCACCGTCTTGCCTACTGCATCCGTAGTGCCGAACAGTTTCCGCGCCACAGAAGCAGCCACGACAATGGCGGACACATCACCGCCCCGGTCGGAATCATCGAATCCCCGTCCTGCGACAAACTGCATCCGGAACACTTTCCAGAATCCCGGGTCGGTTTCCATAGCATCCACTTTCACCGCATTAGTGCCGTCGGGCATGGAAACCAGGGCGACCGTTGCCGGAACAAATGCCGTACAGGCCTCTACTTCGGGCAACGGCTGCACACAGTTCTTCATGAAAGCCGGCGAACAGGCTGTATAATTATTCCAGTTCTTGTTCTCCTTGCCCTGCAAATGCATCTTGCTTATGTAGAGAGAGCGGTTACGGTTCACTTCCGGCTCGATGTCGGCATATTTCATCTGCCAGGTAATCACAATCGCCATAATCATGGTAATGGCAAATGCCGTACCTAATATGAATATGGTACTCAGCAACGGGTTCTGCCGTAAAAGTATAAAAGCTTGGCGAATGGTCTGCATTTTTGAGTTATGAGTTATAAGTTATGGATTATGGGGGTTATTCTACTTGACGGCCGTCGAAGAAGCGGATTGTCCTTGAGGTCTGTCTGGCTTGCTCTTCATTGTGGGTTACCATTACGATGGTGCGCCCGTCTTCCTTGTTCAGTCGATGCAGCAGCTCCATCACTTCCGCTCCCATTTTGGAGTCCAGGTTACCGGTAGGCTCATCGGCGAGGATTATCTCCGGATTGCCGATAATGGCGCGTGCGATGGCAACACGCTGGCACTGACCGCCGGAGAGCTGTGTAGGCATGTGGCGCATGCGGTGGCTCAGGCCTACTTTCTGCAACACTTCCTCTGCCAGGCGGCGACGTTCTTTGGACGATACCTTTCTGTACAGCAAAGGCAGCTCCACGTTGTCCAGCACATTCAGCGAGTTAATCAAATGGAAAGACTGGAACACAAAGCCCAGCTTCCGGTTACGGAAAGCCGCCAGTTCCTTGTCCTTCATGCCGTCCACCTTGGTACCGGCTATTTCAATCGTGCCACCGGTAGGCGCATCTAGCAAACCCATAATATTCAGCAAAGTAGATTTACCGCAACCGGAAGGTCCCATGATACTGAGGAATTCCCCCTTGTTCACTTCGAGGTTCACATTCTCCAACGCTACGGTTTCAATCTCGTTGGTACGATAAATCTTGTTGATGCCAGTTAACTTAATCATAATGATAGGTATTTAATTGTTATTTCAGTTTCAGCTTATTCTTGTTCTTATATTGGCTCATGTCGCTCACCACCACCTCATCGCCCGGTTGCAAGCCGCCAATAACTTCCACAAACTCAAAGTTGGAATCGCCCAACTGCACTTTGCGTTTCACAATCTCCTTGTCGGAATTGCGTACAAACAGTTCGTACTCCCCGCGACCCACGTAGTAAGAGGCGTTGGCTATGCGCATCACGTCCTCTTTCACAGCGTTCATCACATATACGTCCGTCTTCAGGCCGGAGCGCAGACGGCGGTTGTTGTCCTCATTCAACTGTACGGTGAAGGAAATAACACCATTCTTGGACAACGGAGTGACGCTGCTCACCGTACCTTCCAGCTTCTCGCTGCCTATCTTGACTATCGCCTTGCCGCCGGCGGCAATACGGTCGCCGTACGTGTCGGCTATCTCGCCCTCTACCTTGAAGTGGCTCAAATCGGAGATGACGGCAATCTGCGAACCTTCCGCCACCTGCGCACCGATCTGGTTGTTTATGTAAGTGAGGATTGCCTTGCGGGGCGAGCGGACCTGCGCATCGTCCAGCGTGCGTTTCGTTTCGGCAAGCGTTTTTCTGAAGATGCTGAAGTCCAGCTCCTGTACCTGATATTCGGCATCCAGCACTTCCTTCTCGTTGGCGTACTGCTGCTTCAACTGTTCGTATTCCAGCTCCGCCACGTTATAACTCAACTCTGCCTGACGCACTTTGTCGGTAGTACCCGAACCGAGGCTGTCGAGGTATTGCTCGTTGCGCAACTCCACCTTTTTGCGGTTCAGTTGCATGGCGGAGACTTTTATCTTCATCTCCAGGTCGTTCAGCTTGGTCATATTCTCAAGCTTGAGCTGCTTCAGCTTGTAGCTGCGCATCTGCTCCTCGTCGAGTTTCTGCTTGTAGTCGGTTTCGGCGCTCTGTAAGTCCAGCTTCAGGATGGGCGTGCCTATATCCACGCTGTCGCCGCCTTTCTTATATACTTCCAGAATACGGGTGTTGATGGGCGAGTTGATAATCTCCTCAAAGGCAGGAACCACCTTGCCGGAAGCGCTTACGCTGACTTCAATCGTGCCTGTACTTACCTGGGAGAATACGATGTCCTTCTCCTTCACCCCCGTGCGCATCAATGAGATGAGCACACTGATAACGACGATACCCGCAGCGCCCATGCCGCCATAACGAATGATTTTCTTGTTACGCTCTTTGTTACGAACTTCTTTCGGAATCTCTCTATCCATATTTTCTGTCTTTATTTACCGTTTTACGTTGCTGCCGTCCTGTTGCGTAAACGGACAGCCTGCGATTCTTCGCCCTTATACTTGCCAAATCCGTGCCAAAAACATAAATCATTGAAAACAAGCGTTAAGGCAAAAAGAAGAGTGTCCGTTTTCGGACACTCTGTACATTTTCGGATAGCTGCACTGTACGAAAAGAAGAAACAGACGGAAGAGAAAGCACAATGGTACGGCGGAAGAAATATAAACGACAGGGGATAACAGGGAAAACTCCTCACCTCAGCGTCCGTTTCCCCCTTTGGTATTTGTCATGCCACGCGTTGGTACTTGTCATACCACTCTTTGGTACGGCATGTACCACACTGTGGTACTACGAATACCGCACTGTGGTACGAGAGATACCAACGGTTGGTACTCCGCGTACCAAGCCGAGGTATTTCCCGGTACATACTTTCTTATGAGCATCAAGCACTTACGATAATCTTTCCGGAACGTTATCTCAGGCGCAGTCTGTCCCCTACTTCGGGCACATATTCCGCATCCTTGCGGTTCATCTTATACAGATTCTTCAGACGGATGCCGTACTTCTGCGAAATGGAATGCATGGAATCGCCGTCTTTTACAATATAAACGGTATGAGGTTTGGCGGCTTTCTTACGCTTGTCTTTCAGATAGATGATGTCGCCTGCCTCTAAGGTGTACTCTTTATGCAGGTCGTTATACTTCACCAGTTTGCGCCAACTGATGTCGAACTCTTTGCCCAGGAACTGGAAAGTATCGCCGTCGCGGGCCACAACGTAGGCAATGTCGTTGGCAATATACACCTGATGCGGGTTGGCAAGCCAGGGTTTCTTCTTCAGTTCTTTCTCCCACTTGCGGGCCTCGCGCTTGCTCATACCGCGGCTATCGTACTTATACAGGTCGTAGTCCTCGATAATGGTTATCAGGCGGTTGGCATAGGAAGGGTCTGTGGCGTATCCCGCTTTTTTCAGGCCGCGCGCCCAGCCTTTGTAGTCGGTAATCTTCAACTTAAACAGGAAAGCATAGCGTGCGCCACGTTTCAGGAAGAGCGAGTGATCCTCGTAGGAGTCCTTCGGGTGGCGATAGGCGCGGAAGCACTCTCCTTTGGCATCGTCGTCGTGGTACACTCTCCGCCCGCGCCAGTCGCTATGGCACTTTATGCCGAAGTGGTTGTTGCTCTTGCGTGCCAGTGCGCTTTGTCCCGCACCGCTCTCCAGCAGGCCTTGTGCCAGTGTGATGCTGGCGGGTATCTTATGTTCCTTCATCTGCTCCACGGCAAGCGGGGCATATTGTTTGATATATTCGTTGTAACGGGAATTTCTGCGTTGTGCCTGCACAGCCACGCAAATAAGGAGAAGTGCTATGATAGCAGTCAGTCTGAATATAGGTTTCATGCTTCGGGTGTTGAATTTGACACAAAAGTCTGCAAAAGAATTGAAAAAACCAATCTCTTTCCTATCTTTGTAACATTAATTACAATAAACCATTATTCTATGAAGGACCTGAACATACAGATTGCCATCAAGATATACGAATACGAAGAGTTGAATGCCGCCGACCGCGAGCTCCTGGATGCCGCCCGGCAGGCAACTTACCGCAGTTATGCCCCCTACTCGCACTTCTCGGTAGGCGCAGCCGCCCGGTTGGCAAACAATATCATCGTTACCGGAACCAATCAGGAGAATGCAGCCTATCCGTCGGGGCTTTGCGCGGAACGCACCACTTTGTTCTATGCCAACTCCCAATATCCCGACCAGGCTGTGGAGACACTTGCCATAGCCGCCCGCAACGAACGCGGCGAGTTCCTGGAAGAACCGATTCCCCCGTGCGGCGCCTGCCGGCAGGTAATGCTCGAAACGGAAAAACGTTTCAAACGTCCCATGCGCATACTGCTGTCCGGCGAAAAAGGCATTTATGAATTGAGAAGTGTGGGCGCATTGCTGCCGCTTTCGTTCGATGCGTCTTCCATGTTATAAAACAAATACCTACCTTTGCAACCGCTAACCAACAAATACCACCACCAATGAGAATATCCAAATAAAGACAGCACATTTCGGTAAACATCACTTTATATATGCTTTTCATATCAGAACGCTGAGCATCACTCAAAAAGGATATGTTTAGCCTTTACTGTGTTTGTCTGTTCCCCACAGCCTTACAAGAGTTGAAAGTGTGTCGTACAGACACCTATGTTATCTACCCTAAACACAGTAAATTTATGAGTATCATTATTAAAGACCTTAGCTATACCCATACTGATAAGGAAGTTTTGTTTTCCAACCTCAATCTGATTATCAATTCCGGAGAAAAGACCGCGCTGACAGGCAATAACGGTTGCGGAAAGTCCACCCTGATGCGTATCCTTGCGGGAGAAGCATCGCCGGGCACCGGTAGTGTGCATTGTTCCGGACATCTTTACTATGTGCCCCAGCATTTCGGACAATATGACGACCGGACGGTTGCGCAGGTATTAGGCATAGACCGCAAGCTAACTGCACTCCATGCCATTCTGAACGGTGATGCAGCGGAAGAACACTTTGCCCGGCTCGACGACGACTGGAATATCGAAGAGCGCACCCAAGCCGTTCTCCACGCCTGGCATTTGGACGGTATCTCTCTTTTACGCCCGTTAGAGGGGCTTAGCGGCGGAGAGAAAACACGCCTGTTCCTTGCCGGCATGGAACTGAAAGAACCGGACACCCTACTGCTGGACGAACCGACCAATCACCTGGATACTGCCGGGCGGAAACGTCTGTATGATTTCGTACACCGCACTTCGGCTACGGTGCTCGTTATCAGTCACGACCGTACTCTGCTAAATCTGTTACCCGCCATTTGCGAACTCTCCCGCAACGGACTGGCTTGCTACGGCGGCAATTACGACTTTTACAAAGAACAGAAGGAAGTGCACCGCAATGCCCTGCAACAGCAGTTGGAAGAAAAAGAAAAGGCCTTGCGCCTCGCCCGCAAGACCGCCCGTGAAATGGAAGAACGGAAAGCCAGACAAAACACACGAGGCGAAAAGGCTTCCATAAAGAAAGGTATTCCACGTATCCTGTTGGGCGGCCTGAAGAATCATGCCGAAAACAGCAGTAGCAAACTCAGCAATGTCCATGCCGAAAAAACGGACAAGATTCAACAGGAAATAACAAACCTGAAAGGCTCCCTGCCGCAAACAAACAAGCTGAAAACCGACTTCAATGCTTCGGCATTGCATATAGGCAAAATACTCGTCACGGCACAGAATATCAACTTTCATTATCCGGACAGCAACACAAACCTTTGGACGGTTCCGCTCAGCTTTCAGCTACGCAGCGGCAACCGGTTCTGCATTAAAGGTGATAACGGCAGCGGCAAAACAACCCTGCTGAAACTGATTACCGGCGAACTGACACCGACCGGCGGAACGATAGAGCGTGCAGACTTTACCTATATTTATCTGGATCAGGAGTACTCCCTTATCCAAAATGAATATACCCTTTCGGAACAAGCGGAAGCCTTCAATCTGCGGCATCTGCCGGAGCATGAAACAAAGACCATCTTAAACCGTTACCTTTTCCCGCAGGACGTCTGGAACAAGCCTTGCAGCAAATTAAGCGGCGGTGAGAAAATGCGTCTTGCCTTCTGCTGTCTGATGATTGCCGATAACACTCCCGACCTGTTTATTCTGGACGAGCCCACCAATAATCTGGACATCGAAAGTATTGAAATCATCACAGCTACGATACGTAACTATCAAGGTACCGTACTTGCAGTCTCACACGACCGGGATTTTCTGAAAGAAACAGGAATTGAACAAGAAATAAGCTTTTTTCTGTAAAATCGGTAAAAACAAACGTAATCCATATACACAAACTAATTATAAACTCCTTATTTTTGCAATGATAAAACTATTATGACTATGTTACGTACTATCAGACTGACACTTGCAATTGTATTCTTTGCACTCGTCACGCTCCTGTTCCTCGATTTCACCGGAACGCTGCACGGCTGGATGGGCTGGATGGCGAAAATACAGTTCCTCCCCGCACTGCTCGCACTGAATGCAGGCGTGGTACTGCTGCTTGTTGCATTGACCCTGCTGTTCGGACGCGTCTATTGCTCCGTTATCTGCCCGCTCGGCGTATTTCAGGATGTCATTTCCCGGTTTGCAGGCAAGCGGAAGAAAAACCGTTTCCGCTATTCTCCCGCCAGGAAATGGCTGCGCTACGCAATGTTGGCAGTGTTTGCCATGGCCCTCGTTGCGGGCGTGCGCTTTCATGCAGTCGCCTCACTGCTCGAACCGTACAGCTCTTACGGACGCATCGCTTCCAGTCTCTTCGCTCCCGTCTATCAGTGGGGCAATAACCTGCTGGCATATCTGGCGGAACGGGCGGACAGCTACGCTTTTTATGAAACGGAGGTGTGGATGAAAAGCCTGCCCACCTTCATCATTGCGACCCTTACTTTTGTCGTGCTCATCATATTGGCATGGCGAGGCGGACGTACGTACTGCAACACGATTTGTCCGGTAGGTACGGTGCTCGGTTTCCTGTCCGGGTATTCTCTTTTCAAACCGGTCATAGATACCGAGAAGTGCAACGGCTGCGGACTTTGCGCACGCAACTGCAAGGCATCGTGCATCAACTCCAAAACCCACGAAATTGATTACAGCCGTTGCGTGGCATGCATGGACTGCCTGGATAAATGCAGACAAGGAGCCATCACCTACACCCGCCGCCGTCATAAAGCGGATGCTGCGAAAATATCCGCCCGGAATCAGACTCAATGTACAACAACTTCTACCGGACCGGCAGATGATACCCGGCGCGCATTCCTCTCGGCAACGGCAGTATTGGCCACTACCGCCGCTCTAAAGGCGCAAGAGAAGAAAGTAGACGGTGGACTGGCCGCCATCGAAGACAAGAAGATACCCGCACGTGCCGCCGCCATTACTCCTCCGGGGTCGTTGAGCGCACGCAACTTTGCACAACACTGTACGGCTTGCCAGCTATGCGTTGCGGTGTGTCCCAACCAGGTGCTGCGCCCCTCTTCCGACCTGACACGGCTGATGCAGCCGGAAATGTCCTACGAGCGCGGCTACTGCCGTCCCGAATGTACCAAGTGTTCGGAAGTTTGTCCGGCAGGTGCTATCCGGCCGATAACGAAAGCCGACAAATCGGCCATCCAGATAGGTCATGCCGTATGGATAAAGGAGAATTGCATCTGCATCACCGATAAGGTGGAGTGCGGCAACTGCGCTCGCCACTGCCCGGTCGGCGCCATACAAATGGTGGCTTCGGACTCCGGAAATCCGCAATCCCCCAAAATACCCGTTGTCAATACCGAACGCTGCATCGGCTGCGGCGCATGTGAGAACCTGTGTCCGGCACGCCCGTTCAGCGCAATCTATGTGGAAGGACATATCATGCACAGAACGGTGTGAGAATCAGATGACAAAACGATAAAGGAAAATCTTCGATACGTTCTGGACAACAGACAGCATCGAGAAGAATAAATACGAGTAACTATGGAAGAAAAGAATAATAAGAATAACAGCAAGATAAACCGCCGGGACTTCTTCAAGCTTGCCGGCGCAGGGACGTTTGCATCGGCAGCCGCACTGTATGGCTGCTCCGGCAAGAACAACCGTTCGGACAGCGAATCGGCCGCTTTGGGTGAAATTCCTATCGATAAGATGGTGTACCGTACCAATCCCACCACGGGCGACCGGGTATCCTTATTGGGCTACGGCTGCATGCGCTGGCCTACCCGGAAGCGGGCTGACGGAAACGGAGATGAGGTAGACCAGGAAGCGGTCAACGAACTGATTGACTATGCCATCGCCCACGGCGTGAACTATTTCGACACATCGCCCGTGTATGTGCAGGGTTGGTCGGAGAAGTCAACGGGAATAGCACTGAAACGCCATCCGCGTGAAAAGTTCCTGATAGCCACCAAACTGTCCAACTTTTCCAATTACACCCGCGAGAATTCAATTGCCATGTATCGGAAATCGTTCGAGGACCTGCAAGTGGACTACATCGATTATTATCTGTTGCACTCCGTCGGCAATGGCGGCATCAAGACATTCCGGGCACGGTACATCGACAACGGTATGATTGATTTTCTGATGGAAGAACACAAGGCCGGGCGTATCCGGAACCTGGGGTTTTCGTTTCACGGAACAACGGACGTGTTCGATGAAATACTGGCCATGCACGACCGCATACACTGGGATTTCGTGCAAATCCAACTCAACTATGCCGACTGGCGGCATGCTTCGGGCAATAATGTCAATGCCGAATATCTGTATGGCGAACTCGTTAAACGCGACATTCCCGCCATTATCATGGAACCGCTGCTGGGAGGACGGCTATCCAGACTGAACGACCACTTGGTGGCACGCCTGAAACAACATCGCCCGCAAGAGAGTGTGGCTTCCTGGGCATTCCGCTTTGCCGGGAGCTTCCCCAAGGTACTGACGGTACTGAGCGGCATGACGTATATGGAACATCTGCAGGACAATCTCCGCACCTATTCCCCCCTCGACCCTTGCACGGAAGAAGAACTGGCTCTGCTGGAAGATACGGCGCAGGTAATGCTTACCTATCCTATCATCCCGTGCAACGACTGCAAGTATTGCATGCCTTGTCCCTACGGACTGGACATTCCCGCCATTCTGCTGCATTACAACCGTTGCGTCAACGAAGGCAATATACCCAAAAGCAGCCGGGATGAGAACTATCGCGAAGCCCGCCGCGCCTTCCTCATCGGTTATGACCGCAGCGTACCGAAGCTCCGCCAGGCAAGCCATTGTACAGGATGCGACCAATGCAACCCGCACTGTCCTCAAAGCATCGATATACCCAAAAAGTTACAGGAAATAGACCGGTTTGTAGAAAATCTCAAACAAGAGAGATTATAATACAAACGGAAAAAGAAAATACGCCCTATCTTTGGCGGAGCAAATAATGAGGAAAGCGATACGAATGAAGAAAAAAAACATATTACTCCTTTCGATAGCCGGCCTTTGGACAATGACGGGATTTGCGCAGGCTGCAAAGGACAGCGCGCGCATTGCCCGGAACCTGACTATAGATGAAGTGGTAGTAACCGGAACAAGAAACGAAACGGATATACGGCATCTGCCGATGACCATCTCCGTAGTGAACCGCAAGGTGTTGGAGCAACGTTTCCAACCATCCGTACTGCCCGCACTGACAGAGCAAGTGCCCGGACTGTTCGCTACAAGCCGTGGCATCATGGGATACGGCGTGTCCACGGGAGCGGCAGGCGGAATGAACCTGCGCGGCATCGGCGGCAGTCCTACGGCTGGTTTGCTGGTGCTGATTGACGGCCATCCCCAATATATGGGATTAATGGGACATCCCATTGCCGATGCCTATCAGACCATGCTAACCGACCGGGTGGAAGTGCTTCGCGGCCCTGCCTCGGTGCTGTATGGTTCCAACGCCATGGGTGGCGTTATCAATATCGTAACCCGCAAGATGCAGGAAGACGGGGTTAAGACCCATGCGCAAATCGGCTACGGCTCCTACAACACATTGCAGACGGAAGTTTCCAACCGCATCAGGAAAGGGCGTTTCAGCAGTGTTGTCACCGGCTCTTACAACCGTACCGACGGGCATCGCGACAATATGGAGTTTGAGCAATACGGCGGGTATGCCAAGCTGGGATATGACTTCAACGATTCCTGGAAACTGTGGGGCGATGTAAACATCACGCAGTTCAAGGCCTCTAATCCGGGCGAGGCCGGTAATCCGTACATAGACAATGACTCCCGCATCACGCGCGGCATGACTTCGCTCGCTCTCGAAAACCATTATGAAAAGAGCTCCGGCGCCTTGAGTTTCTTCTATAACTGGGGACGCCATAAAATCAATGACGGCTATCATCCCGGCGGTACGCCGCAGGAATCCCACTTCAACTCCAAAGACCGCATGCAGGGCGTGTCGTGGTATCAGAGCGCAACGCTTTTCACCGGTAACCGTCTGACCACGGGTTTCGACTATCAGCACTTCGGCGGCGAATCATGGAACCGGATGGTGTCTACCGGCGAACGTGTTCCGGGTGTAGACAAGCAAATGGATGAATTTGCCGGATATGTAGACTTCCGTCAAGACCTCGGCGAATGGCTCTCTCTGGATGCGGGCATCCGTGTAGACCACCATTCGCATGTAGGCACGGAATGGATTCCGCAGGGCGGCCTTTCGTTCCACTTGCCCCGACAGATGGAAGTGAAAGCAATGGTGAGCAAGGGATTCCGTAACCCCACCATCCGTGAGATGTACATGTTTCCGCCACAGAATCCGGATTTAATGGCGGAAAGCCTGATGAGCTACGAGTTGTCTTTCTCGCAACGGGTGTTGGACGGCGCTTTGTATTACGGCATAAACCTCTACTACATTGACGGCGACAATATGATTATGACCGTTCCTACGGACGGCAAGCCCAAGAACGTAAATACCGGCAAGATTGAAAACCGGGGCATTGAAGCCAATATCGGTTACCGCATTACCCCGCACTGGCAGGCAAATGCCAATTACAGTTGGCTGCACATGGAGAATCCGGTGATTGCCGCTCCCGGACATAAATTCTATGCAGGCGTTGACTTTACGCGAGACCGCTGGGGAGTGTCAACCGGGGTGCAATATATAAAAGACCTCTATACCAACGTAAGCAAAGGCAAGGAGAAGAAAGAAAGTTTTGTTCTCTGGAACCTGCGTGCCAATTATCGTGTATGCCGCTATGCCGATGTCTTTGTACGAGGGGAAAACCTGCTGGCGCAACGCTACGAAATAAACGACGGCTTTCCGATGCCTAAGGCAACCGTTATGGGCGGAGTGAATATCAATTTCTGACAAAATCAGGCATTACTGTTGTCAAGACCGTATTGGTTTGAAATAATAGTTATAACTTTGTGAGTATAAAACAGATTGTTTGATTAGCCGATAAAGATTATCCGACAGACCAATACAATTTACCCGATAAATGAATAAGATTATTTTATAAACAATAAGAACATGGAAACAAAAACTGTAAAACTCTATTCGCTGGATTACAGCAATGCAAGAACTTACTTAATGGCCGCATTGTTCATTGCAGGCAATATGGCACTGCCCCAGCTTTTCCACCTTATACCGCAAGGCGGTATCACATGGTTGCCCATCTATTTCTTCACCTTAATCGGTGCATACAAATTCGGCTGGAAGGTAGGATTGCTGACTGCGATCCTTTCTCCGATAATCAATTCACTGCTGTTCGGGATGCCTCTTCCGGCAGTGCTTCCCGCCATTCTGTTGAAGTCCGTATTACTGGCAGCAGCAGCCGGCTGGGCAGCACATCGTTTCAACCGTATCTCTCTACCTATCCTATTGGCCGTTGTACTGTTCTATCAGGTAGCAGGTACTTTGGGCGAATGGGCTATGGTGGGCAGCTTCTTCCAAGCCGTACAGGATTTCCGTATCGGGCTGCCGGGAATGGCAATGCAGGTAGTAGGCGGCTATGCGCTGATAAAGTATAGCGCATCGCTGTAATAACCTTGTAGAAATATTAAAAAAGGTTCGGAACTGTTTCGGTATACAGTTTTACGAAAAGCATAGAAGTATCCTCCCGTTTCTACGGCTATCATTCGTGCTGATACGGAAAGGCAAAGAAATATTGCCGGTGCATACACGCAACTTCCGCAGCACGTTCCACGGGTTGGTAGCCGGCTTTCTCGAAACGGGCAAAACGTTGGAACAATGCGTAGAACGGGAAGTTATGGAAGAAACGAGACTGAAGGTAAAAAACATCACTTATTTCGGCAGCCAGCCCTGGCCTTATCCCAACGGATTAATGGTAGGATTCATAGCCGACTATGAAAGCGGGAAAATCAAACTGCAGGCCGATGAACTCAGTTCCGGCGCATTCTATTCCAAAGACGACCTACCGAAATACCCCGGAAACTAAGCATTGCAAGAAAACTGATTGACTGGTGATGCACTTTCTTTGTGCATAAAAATGGAGGTATGCTAAATTGAACTGCACGAACGTGTGTTTAATTTAGCATACCTCCATTTTTTAAAACATCTGCCGAATACTCCTGAAAAGGAAAGAAACTTCGTCACAGGTTACTATGAAAAAAGCTTCATCCAACAAAGTGAAAAATATCCTTATTAATAGGAACGTGCAAATATCACACGGCAAGCAGACGGCTTGCCCGTAACCATACATTTGCCCGGCTCCTTGTCGCCCGGTACGAAAGAATCGAACGGAATACAGCGGATAGTGGCTTTGGTCTCTTCCTTAATCTTCTCCTCGGTTTCGGTCGTTCCGTCCCAATGAGCCAAAATAAAGCCGCCTTCTTCAATTTTTTCCTTGAACTCGTCATAGCTGTCCACCGTAGTGATACGGCTGTTGCGATAATCCAATGCTTTCTTATAAATATTCGCCTGGATTTCCTCAAGCAGGTCTTTTACGTATTCCTCGATACCGTCGCAAGAGCGGGTTTCTTTCTCCAGCGTATCGCGGCGCATCACTTCCATTGTATTGTTCTCCAAGTCGCGGCCACCCATAACCAGACGGACAGGTACACCTTTCACCTCGTAATCGGCAAACTTGAAGCCCGGACGTTTGTTGTCGGCATTGTCGTACTTCACAGAAATACCCATCGCTTTCAGTTTGGCTACGATGCCTGCCACCTTCTCGTCAATCTTGGCAAGCATTTCGGCATTCTTGTAGATAGGTACGATAACCACCTGTATCGGAGCCAAGTGCGGCGGAAGCACCAGACCGTTGTCATCGGAATGTGTCATGATAAGCGCACCCATCAAGCGGGTAGATACTCCCCAAGAAGTGGCCCATACGTATTCCAGTTTGTTTTCCTTGTTTACGAACTGCACGTCGAAAGCTTTGGCGAAATTCTGTCCCAAGAAGTGTGAAGTACCACTCTGCAAAGCTTTGCCATCCTGCATCATCGCTTCAATGGTATAGGTGTTGAGAGCGCCGGCGAAGCGTTCGTTGGCCGACTTTACACCTTTGACAACGGGCACTGCCATGTATTTCTCGGCAAATTCGCTGTACACGTTCAGCATACGCACTGCTTCCTCTTCGGCTTCTTCGCGAGTGGCGTGAGCCGTGTGGCCTTCCTGCCACAAGAACTCTGCGGTACGCAAGAACAGACGGGTACGCATTTCCCAACGGAATACGTTTGCCCATTGGTTGCACAGGATAGGCAGGTCGCGGTAAGAGTTAATCCAGTTCTTATAGGTATTCCAAATAATAGTTTCCGAAGTAGGGCGAATGATAAGTTCCTCTTCCAGCTTTGCAGTGGGGTCTACCACTACGCCGCCGCCATTCGGGTCGTTCTTCAAACGATAGTGCGTCACTACGGCACACTCTTTGGCAAAGCCTTCCACATGTTCTGCTTCACGACTGAGGAATGATTTCGGAATAAGTAAGGGGAAATAAGCGTTTACGTGTCCTGTTTCCTTGAACATATCGTCCAACTGACGCTGCATCTTCTCCCAGATTGCGTATCCGTAAGGCTTGATTACCATACATCCGCGCACAGCCGACTGCTCTGCCAAATCGGCCTTCACCACCAACTCGTTGTACCACTGAGAATAATTCTCACTACGTTTGGTAAGGTCTTTCAATTCTACTGCCATTCTATTTCGTTTTTAAAGTTTTCTATTCGGGTTCATTAAACGGAGTGCAAAAGTACAAATTTCTGTGCGAAAAGTGTTTATTGTGTAAACACTATTTTTTGCATACTTTATAAATGAGAACTTTTTTTCCTATTGCGAGTTATCATAATCAGTCGTTTACAAAAACAGGGGTTCACCCGCTATACTGCATGAGCAGGGAGTTGTGAAAGGTGAAGGGGTGGCTTGACATATTCCTATAAAACAAAAATCAGATAGAAATCTTGTGATGACTATCTGATTTTCTGTATGAACGGTAAGCGAGGTTCGAGCTTGTGAGGGTGTCAAAAAAACATTTGATGATTTCTTTTAGGCATGGAATTACGGGTCAGCGGATTTCCCCGGTTGGCAAGCTTTCTTTTAAGCGTATAGCCTAGCCAGTCTGAACATGAAGAATTTCAGATCAGCCACCCCTCTTAACTGGCTTCGAAAAGCTTTGATTTTAGCATTGAACGACTCCGCTGAAGCATTTGTCAATCGTTCTTCAAAATAATTTATGATGGTCGTACTATGGTTTGAAAACGTATCAAGTACCTTGTTGAACTCCATATAGTCAAACTTTTCCACTTCATTGTACCATCTTGCGAGATTTAGCCTTGCTTCATCGAGACCTGACTTCTTGTTGAAGATGTCTGTCAGTTTCATGCTAAGGCTGTATCCTTCCAGAAGCTTGGGGAATTTATCAAAGAGAATGGCAGCCCTGGTCTTTTGCTGTTCATTCCATTTGCTCCAGTGTTTCAGTATAATGTGCTTGCTTCTGCTTACTATCTGTGACAGGGTTTCTCCGTTCTCCATTCTTTCAGGTTCCCATTTCCCTATTCTTTCCCTTTCCGCCTTACTCTTTGTTTCTTTCTTCTTTTGGCGATGCTCCCTGATAGCCTGATTTTCCGCATCAAGTACTTTCCACCGATAGCGTATTCTTAACTGGTCAACAGCTTCAGACATGAGCTGCTGTACATGAAAACGGTCATTGATCAGCTTTGCGGCAGGAAACACCTTTCTGACTGTCAGCATCATGGCTGAAGATAAATCTGTAGTGACAGTCTTGACAGACAGCCGTTTCCGGTGCGGAAGCCTGCGCAAGATTCCGCTTACCGCATCTGTGGCCACTCCACGAACTATTGCAACTAAAGCACCCTTACGACCTTTAGCTGCTTTATTGGTCAGAATCGTATAAACATCTCCATTGCTCAGGCAAGTTTCATCCAAAGAAAGCTTTTCTCCAATATTTTCAGGATAAAGGAGATAGTCATGCGCATGTTCGAGCTGATCCCAGTTCCGGTAATCACTGATTTTCTCCTTGTATTGTTTACGAAGAGTCTGCCCTTTTACGCCATAACGTTCCGCAAGCACACTGATGCTCACAGGAGTAGATTCAATCTCCTTCTTTTAAAAAAGAGACGAACTCAGAATTGAGCCGTGTACCGTCAAATTCGGATAAATCCCAGTCATAACTGAAGATTTCATTGGAAGATTTGTCAAGCCATTTACGTTTACGAACATGGAGATAAGTGGCGCGACCACGAATAGGATAGTCTTGGATTGTACGATACTCACCAAAACCATAGGATATGATATCCGGATTGATCTTATCTTCTTTTAGTTGAACTTTTTTTTCATCAAGATAAATATCAAAACGGTCAGCACTCTTGTCGAAATTGACAATATCAAAGTTGTCTATAAGCACATCCGGAAGGATGGCACGAAGGAGTTGTGCGGGTTTCATAAAACAAAGGTAAGCAAAGATAGCTAATTTTAAAACTTACCAACCAGATATTTCCGCTGAGCCGGAATTACACGGATTTCACGGAAAAAGAACAAAGAAAATCTATGTTTTCTGTGTAATCCCGTGCCTAAAAAGAAACAAATGGCAAGCGAATTTTAGTTTAGACATATCCTCTTTCTGAGATTTAACTTTAGGATGATACCAAGAATTAAAAATAATCAACTTCAAATACAGCTTTTCTTATTATGTATCATTTATTTAGATAAGAATGCCCGTTCTTGCGATGTCGCAGTAAAGAGGATTACTCATATCCTCTATAAGCAAGACGGGTTCTATAAGGTTACTTATCTTACGTCTAAGTTTCCATAATAGAGGGGTATCTTCAAAATAGTTATCATCCAAATGCTCTACTACCACTGCAATGTCTATATCGCTATCCTCTCTGTAATTCCCCTTGCTATACGAGCCATAGAGATAGAGAGCCTTTAATGGTAATCTTTCTGCTACCATTTCTTTATATCGCTTAGCGAGGACTATAGCTTGTTCTTTATCCATGACTGTAATTCTTTAGTTTGGCTTAAAAGTCCTATACAATATTCCTTAGTCAGACTTTTCATCAATCTCTCTTTATAAGAGGGATAACGGGCTTCAATATTAAGTGGCTCAAGTGTATCAATGAAATCCAACTGTTCTTCTGATAGTTCTTTATCTAATTCTGTTCTCTCTGCTAATCTGGATAGCGAATGTATCTTTAAAGGTACTTCCACCAAACGATTAGCCCAATATGCCTTGAGTATTTTTTCTATCGTTTGGTGGCACATGAAGCCCACATAGAGATAACGGCCTGTAAGCAACATCGCATCTGCTGTTTCCAAGTCATAATCTGACATTTCAATCCAATAAGTTACTTTACCATCCATAATACAAAGGTAATTATTCCCTTTTAAATCACAATGATTTAGCTGTAACATTTAAAAAAAACAGCAAATGATTCGTTGCTGTAACTCTGTTTGCTTATCAAGAAGATTTTCTGAATATACTCTTTATTGGGACAGATAATGTCTTTGATTTGTAGCATACCATTAAAATTGCAACACTCATACAGATGGGTATTCACCATTTGCTAAGGTTTTCCACTTGTAGCATACTACATTAACTGCGAGTTCAACTGCCATTGCCTAAAAACAAAAATCAGATAGAAACCTTGCGATAACTATCTGATTTTCAAGAGAGCGGCAAGCGAGGCTCGAACTCGTGACCCTCAGCTTGGGAAGCTCTTTTTTAGTGCATCTAAAATACTATATATCAAATATTTATTTTACACACAAAAATAATTTGCATATAATTTGCACAACAAGATTACTGCGTGTTATATTACAAACTTATGCAGCCGTTCCAATCTCATGCAAAAACTCCGGAGCTAAATCTGCCCCATTTGCCCATTCTATAGTTGTGTGCGTCAATCCGTATTGGATGAACTTATCCTTATCCAACAATTCCCCAAACACTTCTCCTGTAAGGTATGGTTTTAAATCAACCTTTTTTTTGCTTCCGTCACTGAACGTTACAAGAAGCTCATAATCTTTGATATAATCTACATCTACTACTCGTAACATAAGCATCTATTTTAAAGGTTCTATTTTATTCAGTTTATCCCCTTTTTGAGCCTTTTCCCACAAAGTAAGGATTTCCGTTTCATGCAAATCCATCCATTGGTTAACTTTGGCAATTACCTTTGCCGGTGCTTGTCCGTCTACAATTCTGTCCAAGACGCTAATGGAGCATTCATAATTACCATAAGTAAAGTGAATATGAGGGGGATTGTGGTCTCTCCAATAAAGGCTTACGATAATTCCAAAAAATCTACATATTTCAGGCATAAATTATATTTTATACAAAGGTAAGCAAATATTCCAAACGGTCAATCAATCCACCTTTATTTTTATACTCTTTCCACAGTTCGGGCACGTGATAGAGGCTCCATCGCTTTGGGGCTGAATTTCTTTCGGGGATGCGAAGAGTTGCCACATGGGGACGTTTAGGGCGGTGGCTATCTTTTCGTAAGATACTATGTTTGCAGTACCATTTATTTGGGTAGATAATGTAACCCTACTTATTCCCAATTTATCAGCAAGTTCATTTATAGTAACACCTTGCTCTTTTAATATTTCCTTTATTCTATTCATAACTCAACGTTTTTAAGACTGTGCAAATATACATTAAAATTAAAATCGTAAAACGAAGTGCTTACAAAACATTGTTAATGAAAGTATCTTATTTATTATTTTATTTTGCAATGTAATATAAACTACTTACATTTGCATCATCAAAGTTAAACAAAAAGCTATAAGATATGAAACGCTACAATTTAAGCAAGATAATGAAAGAAGCCCATCAGATTAAGAAGTACATGAAACTGTATTCACTCACTCATGGAGTAAAGAATTGGGCGGACTGCCTTAAACTTGCCTGGGTTAACGAAAAGAAGCGTGCGTCTGATGAGGACACGAAAAACGCAGAAAAAGAAGCGATGAAAGTTTCTTTAGCCGAACCCGCAAGACGCAGCGCTTATGATGATTTATCAATCTCGGCATCCGCCTACTACAATCCGTACAGCTACGGGCGTTTCGGTTCTCATTACGTAGGTGATTAACTTAATACATTATATCATGGAAGAAAACAAACAACTTGTAGGCAATATTTGCGCCTCTATTGAAGAACTTGGTAATGTGATAGTAAATAACGTAGCTGCATCGCACAAAGATTATGAAATAATGATTGCTTCTTTGGATAATTCGATAGCTGAAATGAAGAAGAGATTAGGAAATGTATTGCCACATAAACAAGCATAGACGCACGTTGAGGTTCGACCAGCGAAATCACGTTATGATGCCCCACCGTCAATACGGGCGGTGGGTAGGATAAATTATTTGTTTATTGTATATTTTCCCCAAAAATAAGTCAATGGGAAATATAACAACAAAAATTGAAATCATATTATCAATGAATAATTCTAATAATATAGTTTGTTAAACTATAAATCCGACATAGTTTGTTTGGATTTTTTTGCTTTTTGTTTTGCTTCAAATATTTTTTTTGCTCTTTCAACAGGAGCGTTTGTGTAAGACATTCTACCAAGAGGAGAAAATTCAACAATTAAATTATCTTTGACAAAACAAAACATCCATCCTATTCCATTTAGATTATATTGATATGATGAGTATTTATCTTTAGTTGTATTTACTTTATGAGCAAATGCCGACCTTGCCGGTTGTATTAAATATTTCCCATCCATTGGAATAAACACAGAGGTCCCTCCCGCCGTCATTTCATAAAAATTTAAACTTACCTCATACAGTTTATCTTGAAAATAAGACAAGCTAATTCTCGCTCTTGCACTTTTGTCGCCAAAAGTCAAGGTATATGTCAAGCTACCAAAACTATCTTCCAATTTACCTTCCTTGAGCAGTTTGCGCAAATGAGACATAGCTTGTTTTTCCGACATACCAAAAGTTAACCCCATAAATACAGTATCCACTGTTTGAGGGGAAAGTGCAGCTTTTTTACAAGCATTGTCATATTTTTCTTCCATAGTTTCCGTTTTTGTAGCCTCTTTGGGCTTACTATTGTTTTGACATGAAAGAATGATTACTGACAAAATAATAAAAAATAAGATTTTCTTCATAATATATTTATTTGACTGTATGATTTTTATTGTTTTCTAATTTGGAGATAAATTTACTGACACGTATTCTTGTTTGCACGTTTTTCCTCTTGCTTTTTCTCATATTCTTTCGCTTCTTTCCTTTTTTGGGCTAATATTTTATAGCACTTATCAATAGATTTCGATTTAAATCTTATTTTATCAATTTCTAATTTTGTTTTATCAATCAATTGAATATTATTCTCAAAAAGAGCCTCATAATATTCTATAATTTCTAAGAAGCATGCAGCCTTTTCTTCTGTAAAGTTTAGATTTAAAGCCGCCACACAAGTCTTTATTGCTGGAGAGAAAGCTCCCATATCACCTTTGCCATTACTGTATCCTCTATAAAACATATCCTCGGCAATGGCCTCCCGGCTACTGTGCGACATCATAGCTATTGTCTTATCAACATCAATTGTTTTATAGATTTGCCATGCAACTAAGAAACCAACTAAAAGAGCTAAAACCCCAACTATCACTCCCATATAATCAAAACCTAAATTACATTCTTCGTAGGATCCTAATATTGGGTGTCATGCAACATCACATGATAACGCAAAGATATAAAATTATTTAGAATTAGTCTAAATTAAATTCATATATTCACCATTTCTTGTAAGTACAAAAATAAGTACCTATTTTTGTGCAAAACAATAAAAACAAGTAAATTATGAGAACAGCCAACTATTCAGAACTAAGAAACAACCTTAAACACTATCTCGATGGTGTGATAAATGACAGTGAGCCATTGCTGGTGCACCGTGCCGGCAATGAAAGCGTTGTTGTCATATCTTTAGATGAATATAACTCTATTAAAGAAACTGAATATATAATGAAATCTCCGGCAACGATGGAAGCTATCAGAAAAGGGGAAGAAGATATTAAGAATGGAAATTGCGTTTCTCAACATGAGGGAGAAAGTATGTCAGACTTTTTAAATCGGGTTGTATGTACAAAATAACACTTTCCGCACAAGCAAAAGAAGAATACCAATATTTTGTACGAAGCGGTAATAAGGCTATAATAAATAAAATATTGTCACTGCTTGAAGATATTGCCAAACACCCTTATACCGGAATAGGCAAACCGGAATCTCTGAAATATGATTTGTCCGGCAAATGGTCTCGGCGTATAAATTCGGAACATCGCATTATCTATTCAGTTAATGATGAAATAATCACGGTTTATGTACTCTCTATGAGGTATCACTATGGTAAAAAATAAAGTATCAAAAAGTAGCCATTGGTGGCCAGTTACCTTTGGCTACTTTCTTTTTTATGCAAGTTCTTTTATACTTTACTAACTTTTCCATCTTTTTTCTTTGCCATATCGAAATTATTGAATTATTTAGAATTTTCTAAATAAGAAAGGCAAAAATGAAAATCAGAAAAGGGAAGAGAAAAAGAAAAAGCCAGACATTACATCTGGCTTTATTATTTGGTAATAACCTAAGTAAGGCGATAAAACGGAATTATATATAGATATTTTTATTTACCAATCGTCATTTTCATTTCCCACCAGTCCGTTTTTAACCACTTCCTCAATCTTATCCATAATAACGTTTGAGTAGGCATGAGCCATAACCAATGCCTTGGAGGATGTTTTTTTTGCTTTATGCTTATCTTTTTCTGCGAATGGATAACACGTATCAATAGGCCATTTTTCTATATTTGTTTGCGGTCTTTGAGTTCCATCTGAAAATGCAGATATTATTCCACCTCCTATAACTTTTATAATATTATAATATTGAAGGGTATAAGTAATACGTATCTTAGTATCTTTTATGTCAACTTTTATAATAGGAGTAATACTCACCTTGTATCGGCTCATTCCTCCTAAGTGTTCGGATATACTATCCACAAACCCTTCTCCAATTATAGTTCCTAATTCCTTATCATTTAATTTTATTACAGAATTTGCGTCATTAAATGTTGCAGTAAACCAATAATTCAGAATTACATATAATTGTTCTTTTGTGGCTTTTCCACAATCTACTATTTGTGTATAGGTTAAAGAATTGTTTTTATCAAGAGTTAATTGAGATGAGAGCGTTTCTGCTGCTTCAACCCAACTATCCCCATATTTCTCCTTTGCATATTTTTCCAATTCCTCAGCCCTCATAACTTGGGAACTCATAGATATACAATAACACAACACAGTTAATAGCAATAAAATCTTTTTCATACAAATATCTATTTTTTAAGTTTTGTTTGCAAAGTAATTCCTAATAAATCATTTTGACAATATTTTTAACGGAAATCTTTGTAATTTAGACTGATTATAAATAGCTTATCACTTCTTTTTCCCAAATAGTTCAGAGTGGCTTCCAAGTTTAAGAAGCTCAATCTCCGTCTGTATCAAAAGATAATTATGCTTTATATGGTGTCCCATTTTCATAAAGAAATTCAGGGGCAATGTCCGCACCGTTTGCCCAAAATACTGTACCGTCAACCCCGTAACGCTCAAACTCGCTTTCATCTTTCAGTTCCTCGAAAGCCGGATATTTCAGGAGTGGCGTTAAATCTACTTTTCTTCTTTCTCCATTGTTGAACGTACACAAAAGAGTGTATTTACCCATATATTCAGCGGATTCTACTAATAGTATCATATCATTGTCTTTTTATCGTTTAACCTTTTCTATCTTCTCACCGTTTTGCGCCTTTTCCCAAATTTCAAGTAATTGCGCTTCGTGGGTGTCTATGTATTCATTTATCAGTCGGATAGTCTTTGCTGTTCCCTTACCTTCTACCATCCTATCTTTGATAGTGATAGTAAACCAGTTGCCACCGTCTTTAATGTGCAGGTGTGGTGGGTTGTGGTCTTGCCCGTACATGTATATCAGAATACCCCGGATAATGTCTATTGCGCTCATGCCTTTTCTGTTGTTGTTTTGAATGAGCCAAAATCTGTCGTATCAATAACCCCGGCATATTTACCGGAACGCGCCTCGTTTATGGCTGCAACCGTCTCTTCATTAGGTTCTGAATACATTGCATCCATCAAGGTGCTTTCTACAAAATTATTAAGGCTTCTGTTTGCCTTCTTAGCATGTTCCTGCAAGATTTGCAATAAATCCTCACGCAAGCGGAACGAAGTTTGTTTTCTTACTACTGCTTCCATATTATTATTTGCATTACATTGTATTATATTGTACAGCAAATATAATACAATATTTTGGGCGACCAATCAAAAATAAGAAAAAAGTAATCCAAATAATTAATTTTCTAATAAGAGGTTTGCTATTTCAAAGATAAGGGCTATCTTTGCGGTGCTTGATACAACATAATAACTCTTGGGCAAAATAAAGCGAACAAATTTTGTACAAGATATTGGGAAACCCTCTAAGGTGGCAGAAAGGAAACAATCTGCGACTTCTATGCCCTGCGTATGTTGTGTCAAGCACACCTACGGAGGGTTTCTTTTTATCATAATTCGTTATAATATGCTTGACACAACGAATGAGTTAATTCCAAATCAGAAAGGTATGACCTCTCTTCAAATAGCAGAGGTCACGGGTAAAAGGCATGATGCTATCTTACGAGACATCAGGAACTTACTCAAACAAGGAGTAGCTGCCCACAATTTTGTGGAGACCTCTTACACTGACAAGTCTAATAGGCAAAGTCCTTGTTTTAATCTCACCCCTAAAGGCTGTCTTATTCTTGCATCAGGTTATGATGCGGTTCTGCGTGAAAGAATAATCAACCGTTTAGAATACCTCGAAAATGAGAAAAAAGTTATCAAGACTCCACAAACTTATCTTGAGGCATTGGAAGCGTTAGTAGCTTCTGAAAAGGAAAAGGAACAACTCCGTATTGAAACAGAGCAGCAACAAAAGCAAATCGAGCAGAAAGATGCAAAGATTACCAAACTCCAGCCTAAAGCCGACTTCGCCGAAGCTGCCTTCAAAGCAGAGGGCAAAGTAGACATAGGTCAAGCCGCAAAGATACTCAATCTCGGTTTTGGTAGGAACACCCTTTTCGGGAAGCTAAGGGATGCGGGCATATTCTTCAAAGACAGGAACGAGCCGAAACAAAAGTATATTGACGCAGGCTACTTTGAAATGACGCTGTTGCCGCCAATACGCAGAGACAACCACCCTGACATATTATGCCAAAAGGTGTTTTGCAAACCAAAAGGTCTTGCTTATATTAACCATCTATTTGGCGGAAAGCCTTCTGATGGGAAAATAGCAAAAATCAAATAGCATTGAAGCATAAACATTTACAGGTACGGAGTAATGACGTACAGCTATAACTATACCCAAAAACATATTGCCACGTAAACAAGCATAGATGCACGTTGAGGTTCGACCAGCGAAATCACGTTATGATACCCCGCCAGTAATACGGCTGGCGGGCAGATGGCAGAAATAACGACTAAAACAAATATTCATCTATTATGGAAATCAGCACAGCAATGATGCAACACATCCTCCGATTGACGGAAGGATATACGGATTTATTGAACGAACTTAAGGAAGTCAAGGCGGAACTTGCAGAACTCAAAGGAGAAAAGCCCAAGAAGCCGACAATTCATGAAACCAAATACCCACACATGAGTATAATAACCAGGAAATGATTGTATAAGGCGGGAGTTATCCCGCCTTTGTTCTGTTTTTAATATTTTTCAATTTAAAGGCAGAAAAATTACGGGGGTTATACAAAAAACAGTGTTCTTTTTTTAATATCAGAACCAAACATATTCAATCAGTTTCCCGTTGAACATTTCGCCTCTTGGGCAAAAATTGAAAACCCCGTCTTTCTCATAAAGGATATATACTTTCCCCTCCATCTTTGCGGCTTTTCTTGCAAGCGAACGCATCTTAGCTATATCTGCCATTCTCTTTTTGTTTTCACACGCACATCCCATTATAAACCGAATTTTCTAAAATAATCCGCAATGCCTTGCTTTATATGCCTTTCCATGAATGCCTTTCTCGCATAAGAACCGACCTTGTAAATCGCCTGTCCGTATTTCTTTTCTATATCACCGCTAAAGCTTATCCCCACACTTTCAATCCTTAGCCCCTTATCTATCGGTACGGCTGTAATAGAATCGTGAAATTCACCCGTAATTATCAGGTTTGGCGTCCCTTTTGAACTTACAGGAGCGTTTATCAGCGAAGAATACATAAGCGGGGCTACCCTTTGCTTGAAAGCAGCATAGCCTTTGGCGTTCTTATACCAATACCCCGCTTCTTTGGTATTGAAATACGGGTCATTAAAGTAAGTAGGGCGTAACGGTTTGTCATTTCCGTTAATACCTGACCATAGTTGTTCTACAATATATTGGGAAACTTCTTCTCTGTTTTTTACCATAATATCCCGTATCATCGGTTCAAATCCGGTAGCAAACCGTCTGAAATTTTCTTCTGCTTCAATAATGTTAGCCATAGTCAAGACAATTTAGGGGCGAATGAACGCCCCCAATTAAACGATACCACCATCATAATATACAATCATCTTTTTTCTGTCTTGCCGCACCGGAAGATGCTATATCATCGTAGATGGACGAAAGGGTTTTCTCCCTTTCTTCGGGCGGTCGGTCAAGAAAAAACACATTCTTATGTGTGTTTATGAAGTCTCTCTTCTTCATATTTCTCACCCTCTCCTCATTGAATGTTACACCTTCTACTATCATGTCCAAGCCTCAATACCCGTAATTCCAGCTTCTTGCAATACAGAGGGAGATGCAAGGGTAACGGAGTCCTCGCCAACGGTAGTAATGACCCCGTTAGCATAAGAAGCACTTGTCGCCCCGTCCAACACTTTTTCTGCATTCTTTGCCAGTAATTCACCGTAATACTCCGTAATATCCAAATTTCCGAAGTGCTCAATCAATTTATACTTGTTTGATTCTGTTGATACCAAATCAACATATACCAATCCTTTCAATGCGTCAACGACATCAAAATCATAAGCTCTCACATCCGCGTTCTTAATATACTTTTCGTAATCCTTGAACATGGTTGCGATAGTCAAGTTGGCTTCTGTGCCAGAAGAATCCCAGTCCTGACCGCCCGGATAAACGCCGGACAGTGGAATGCCCGCCAAATCTTTCGTACCGTCATTCATTCCGTAAATGACGTTGTTCTCATCTACAAAATAAGCATCAAATGCCACATTCTTTGCCACCATGATGTTTGCTTTCAAGCTGGCATCGTAGTCCTGCAAAGTCCATACATCATTTTTAGCTGAATAGCTTGTGATTTTAGCAGGGCCGTATCCCGTAGCGGAAGTTTGCGCCTCTCCACCGGAAGGTGCATATTCCACAATCGTTTTGATAGGGAATATTCTTCCCGGACGGTCTGCATGGCAAGCCTTTTCAAAGGCTTCCGCTGTTTTCTCTGTAGGTATCTTATGACCGTGAATAGTCAGTATGATAGCTTTTATTTTACCGGGGTCAAGCACACACACGGAGCTACCCGTATTAAAAGTTGCAACGCCCGGACACTTTCTATAATCTGTTGCCATAACATTTTACTTCTTTAATGGTTAAATTTACATTTTTCATCTCGATAGCATCAATAAAATCACTGAATGGTTTCCCGTCTTCTCCTATTACCCCAACCCTGCCATATCTGTAGTTTTCAATGTAGGAATGTGGAACCACATCATTGTAACTACGGACAATGTTTATGTCTTTCTTGATTTCATCCAAGAAAATATTGTATATAGGTCGCAATACCTGCTCAAAGGAAGTCTTTTGCCGGTCTTCATTCGAATACCTTTTCAAAGTGTTTACCATAATAATAAACTCCAGGCTAACCTCAGTCTCGGCAGAACTTCTATCTTCCGTGAACGGAGAATAAAGACATATTATAGGAAACTTCAATTTACTTGTCTTGGGACTTTTACCCCATAAAGTTAATTGATTGCTTATGTAGGCCCAGTCTCCGAATAAAAACGACACATTGCTTCCGTATCTTTTCGATACCTTTTTTACAATGTCCGCAAATATATCATTTACCGGCTTCATATTCCCATACAGTTTATTTTACGCAACATACATGGATTGAAACATACACCAGCATATTCCTTTCCTTGCAAAAGTTTATAAACACGCTTGTTCATATTTACCATATCATTCCATGCCCTAATTTGCAAAACTTGTGGAGAAACAGCATCTCCATTGGCAGAGGTTACTGTTCCAACATTTGTTACGCTGTAATTACCGTCCGCTATATACTTGAAAAATATATAGCAAGCAATAGGGCTGTATTTTTCTGATAAAATAGCAAGCAGCCTATCCCATTTATCATCAACGCTATCTTCTTTTGAGTTAAGATAATCGGTAAAAGCCTTACACATATCCTCACCAAGTATACGAATCAAATATTCCTGTTCATATACGGAAATATATGATTCTATTTTGCCCAACTCCGCATCTCTTGTTATAGAGGGAGCGCCAGTGTCAGGATTTATCCCGACACTCAGCAACCCGGTGAAAGATTCGTAGTCAATTATCATACCGTATCTTTTTTCGCAGATTTACGTTTAGTGAACAACTCCTCGCAACCCAACGCTCTGGCATCATTAATCAGTTCGTTTGTCGCTTCAATTTTACCCTCGGCATAAAACTTGCTCGCAAGAGCCATTCCGACTGAAACTTCATCGCCTGTTTTATACTTCACACCATCCTTGACAAATGTTACGTTATAACGCTTAGTCAGGTTTATTCTATATTCTTTTCCCATAATTATTCTCCTTATGCTTCTTGAGTGATACCTTCTATTACAGTAGAGAATGTGTCCTTTACAAATGCGGTCTTATATTGCGACTTGATATAACACATCAGCCTCTTCTCTGCGATTACAGTCACGATATTCTTGCGGAAATCGTCATTCTCCCATCCTAAGGTAATAGACAATTCCCACAAGTCACGAATGTTCAAGTATGAGAAATCACCCATGATGAAATCTCCTTGTTTTACTGCTGTGGTCGTTTCTACACGCAATCCCTGAATCAATTCATCTCCATATCGGAATGGGCGGAGATATTGACCGTTAGCATCCTTAGCCAACTGCATGGACGCGTAATCCAATGGGTTCATCAGTACAAGGTTCGGACGATAAGCCATTTCGCTGGTGGATACAATTTGCGAATATCCAGCCACAAGAGCATCAAACATATTTGGCTTCTCAACATAGAAAGTAGAGAGAGAGAATGCCGGCATATCCGATGCAACGCCTTTTATTTCTCCACCAGAGCCATTGCCTGACAAAATTCCCTGCTCTTCTTTGATTCCAAGTTTATTTACCATTTCCGTTTCAACTTCATTGACGAAGCTGGGAAAATCCGACAGCGTTTCCTCTGTAAATTTAGCAGCAATAGCCACTTTGGCAGCGGTTATTGTTTTTTCTGTCAATGTCGCATCCATCAAAGGCTTTAGCCCACCTTCAGGAACCCATGCAGCATCTCCGTCCTTGCTTGTATATTCCGCATAAACCAAAGCCCTATTATTTGTGCTTGATACATTTGCATATTTTCTAATGACGGTTTGCGCTCTCGGATTGACTGATAAATTTGGGTCAACCTCAAGTCCGTAATGCGGAGCAAGGGACCCGGAAGTAATAGTTGCAGCGTCTTTCTTTTCCAGCACAAGATTTAATCCCAACTTATTGCCGGGAGCCGACTGACAAGCCGATTTCAAATCAAGAGACATAACGCCCTTCTTGTCCGCAGCAATATACTCCTTGAGCTGTTCGTGTAGCTGCTCATAAACAGATTTAATCTTTACCTCCCCGTTTTTACCTACTTCGGTAGAAGCCTTTACACGTAAAATGGCATTCTCCAATTCATTAACCTTCTCCTCAAAAGTCTTTTTGTCAATGCCGGCAAAATCCTTTTCCTTGATGTCATTTATGGAATCAGCGGCATCCTTTATGGATTTACGCAAATCTTCCAATTTCACTTCATCCGCAAGATAGCCTTTCACTTGTTTTTCAAAGGCTTCTCCCATTTTTTCGTCCAAAGATTCAAAAAACTTCTTGTTTTCTTCGGACAAGCCGGATGTGTCCATAAGTTCTAAAAATCCTAATTTCATACCGATTTTAGTTTTAATAAATTACATAATGATTTTTCTTCCGTTTTGCCATTACTGCCGGCTTCCATCCCTTTGGGTGGAGCAGGTATAACACCGTCCGGCCTAAAAGATGCAAGTGACATTGCTTTGGCTATAATTTTTTGCAAACGCTGTTGCTTGGTTGTACTCATATTTTTACATAACAAGGAAATTTCACCGCTTAAATCCTTATAAGCGTTTTCGTAGTCTTCAATTGACTTCAACCCCAAATACTCAGTTTCTCCATTACAGCCAATTGATACTACCGATATTTCATACAGCTTAACCTCTCTAACAATCAGAGCTTGTTTTTCGTAATCCCATTCGCAATTCTCCCATACATATTCATAGCCAATAGAGAATTGATTAAGCGTGCCTGACTCAAGTTGTTTTATGGCCCTATCTCCAAGTTCAATCTCATCTATGCGCGCCTCAAAATAAAGCCCTCTATCATCTTCTTTCAATTCTGTAATAAATCCCAAAGGCTCTGACATGTCGTGCATCCAAAGGAGTATAATTTTGTCATTTGCCTGGCTTTGCGGCCCTCTTTCATTGATACTTTTTGAAAAGCAACCTTTCAATAGAATATCATGAGCCTTATCCACGTTTCCGAATACAGCAGCGTATCCGCTGATAGTCCGGCTTTCGGGGCTGTATTGGACATCCTTTGAGTTTATGGAGAACAATTTATACTGCATCCCCATCTTATCTTTGTATTTATTTGTCATTGTTTCCATTTTCCTTACTGTTATTGACGTTATTTTCAACAGATGCACTGCTTGCTGCATTGCTATCAAAATCTCCTTTTGGATTATCCGGGTCAATATCTATGTATCTTGCAACTTCTATACGTGCCTCATCATGTGTTATCAAAGACTTATCTATCAATCTCTGTAAGGCATCAGCAACTTTAACCAATGTATTGGCTTCTGTCTCCTTATTGGTTTGAAGGCATTCAACATCTGTAAAATCAATCTTAATAAAAACACCTTCCGGACATATGGCTTTTGAAAGACATTCTGCTATCTTTCGGCTATCTGGAATGATTACGTCCTGATAAGCCTTTTTCCCGGCACTTTCAAGGTTGTCGTATTTGGCATCCGTAAAAAGATTGGCATTTATGCCCATTGCATTGGCAATCTTATCTGTACACCTCTTATCCTCTTCATGAAGTTTTAATTCATCAGCATTAAAATCAAGAGGAAGCCATCCTAATTTGTAACGTGTCACCAAAATGGGATATTCCTTGTTTACTAAGCCATAATCACGTTTAAATCTGTCCTTTATATCCTTTTCATCTTCCGAGGAAAGGGCAACATTTCCCATCTGGTCAGTATAATCATTATAGAGCACGCCTTTAGGACCACCATTTACAAGCAATGTATGGCTTGCAGACATAGAAGCTACCCAGTTTGATATAGGCTGGGAAAGGCTATCTGAAACGGACTCAAATTTGACATCAGCAGTCGCACCGCTATTTATTACTATATTGCTGTCATATATTACAAGATATTCATAGTCCTCCAACTCTAATCGAGTTCCGTTACAGTCTATATATACACTTGATATAATATTTTTCAGTTCGTATTGGCGAAACACCTTACCGGTTCCTTCCATATGGAAAATCTCAGGTGGAATTATCCACATTGCCTTAGGAGTGCTTGTTTTTGTCGCTCTAACAAGAACAATTGGACAATAGCCGAATACCTTAAGACATATTTCAATTTGCTTTACAAATGAAGAGAATGTTTGCAGCGGATTGGGAGCGTTGAGTATATTACGTATATCGGCAAATGTCCTTTTTTCATTTCCATCCTTATCTACCACATAAGGAATACCACGGGACATCATAGAACCGATTTTATCAACTACAGTGAAGAAAGGCGTACAGGAAACAAGCGCTCCGGCTTTATCCAAATTGTCAGTCATGTCATAATATACTTTCCATTTGGAACGCCTTCCAAACAAATCGGACAAAAACCAGTAGTTTCCTGCTGCATCTCTTTCTACCCGATTTACATTATCATACATCGGAATAGACTTTTTATTCTCTGGCTTCCAAAATTTAGTAAATATGCCCATATACAAAGCAGGAGTGACAGCAAATAAATGCGGCCACTCCCATATATTTAGTGTTTTAGTCCATTAATACGGTTGCGTGCAACTTCACACGCTTGTAGTGACCCTACGTGTGCAAATATATATATTATTTAGACTAATTCCAAATAACAAACAGCATTTTTATGATTATTTTTTTGATTTTCTTTTTACTCTATCCGCTATACAGCACAATACATACATTGCTTCATAGACATCTTTGCCGTCATAGTCCATTAGATTACGCATAAATAAGGACATTTTATTATCTCTCTTGAATTTAAAATCTCGAATTAGCCCCTTAAATGCTTCAATATAAGAAAGTTTCCCTGTATTTTCTTGCCTTGCCCACACATCACCTATTTCAGCCCTATAATCGCGTATATAATGAAGCATCGCCTGCGAAGTCTCAATGTTTACATCGGCACCAGCGACCAGCGCGGCGATTTCTTTGATGGGAATCAATTCTCCTATATACGCATCGTCCACATATATTGTATCATGTACAACATACGCTTTCGCATACAGAAAACGCCCATTAAGCAGTGGATGTATTTCTACAATTGGAATGCCGGAAAATGCGACTGTCGCCGCCTCATAGCTGTCATATTCAAAATCTCCGCGTTTTTCTACGGTTCCGGTAAGAGCATCTGCCCCATCATCATGTGCGTTTTTTCCGAACTTCCTAAAAGATTTTATCTCTGCATAAAATTCAGGAAAGAGCACTTCCCAACCTTCCGGCATATATGTAAGATTCATAACCTCAGCGGAGCGGGTAAATATTCGAACTTCCTTATTCCCCGACTGATGAAACCATTTTATTTCTGTTTCATTATTGCCCATTATCCGTGATTGCCGCTCTACGTTTCGGGCAAAACCACGTCCACCGTTATTGCTTTCAATGTTAGCTATGGTTACTCTATCTTTGGCAAGCAAAGCTGCAACTTGCGGTTCCGTAACCTCCATAGGAGCGTCCGTATATAGTATGCTTAAAATAAAGTTGCCTATTTCTGTATCCACATAATCTATGGAACATAATCTGTCACTGCCCGTATCTGCGGTATCGGTATAATTTTTCCGAATGGCACGGTTGGTATATGGTATTTCCCTATAAGTCTTGAATGTACCGTACATGAGACCTTCTATAGGTGTAGGGTTCTGCATATATTGTGTTTCAAAGACGAATGGATTTATTCTATTGAGATTATGCAATTCATCCAATGTGTGTTTAAATTCCCACAAAGGAAATTCTTTCCCGTCCGCTTCTTTTTCTATGACCGGCAATGAAAGAACAGTCCATTGCCCTGGCTCTGTTTTCATAAGATAGCCGCACAAATCATTCTCATGCAGGCGCTGCATGATTATTACAATCGGGGTGTTTCGGCTGTTCACTCGGTTACGGATAGTAGTTTCAAAGCGTTGGTTAACCTTTTCCCTTTTCACGTCAGACAAAGCGTCCTCCGGCTTAATAGGGTCGTCTATGACAATGGCGCCGGAAAACCTTGCCCCCTTTAATATGCTATCTATTTCTTTTTCTGTTTCTTTATCATCTATATCGTCCACCTCTCCAGCGCCAAATCCCGTTATCTGTCCACCTGTTGATACCGCATATACACCACCGCCAGCAGTGGTACTCCACTTCTTTTTGCTGTCTGTGCCTCTCTTTATCTGGACATACGGGAACAGCTGTTGATACTCTTCTGATTTAACTATGTCTCTAATCTCTTCTGAATTATCGTGAGCCAAATCGTCAGAATATGAGAGATGGACAAACTTTGAGGAAGGGTTGAGTGCCAATCCGTATGATATAAAGTTCTTTACGGCTAATTCGGTCTTTCCATATCGTGGTGCAATATTGATTATCAGTTTTTGAATTTTTCCGGAAATAACATCATCCAACGCATTACATATGCGTTCATGGTGTCTGCTCACCACAAATTTGCGCCCTGTTTTACTTTTAAAGAAAAATTTTGTGTAATTGAGAACGCCCGACATACAAAATGCTTGTAGATACCGTACACCGTCCATCATAGCCTTTCTATCAGTTTCTTTGCTTCCTCGACACTTATGGGTTTGCTGGTATTCATCTCTATTTCGGTAGGCTCATCAAACCCAAGCATTTTACATATACGCTCAATAGCCTTTATCTTATCATAAAGTTCTATCTTCACATATTCAACATCTACAATTTCCGGAGCATCACTTGTTCCGATATTTTTTTTCAATATCTTGGTAGATATACTTTTTATTGCTGATTTCTCTTTGTCAGAGAGTTCATCAAATTCTTTACGCTCTATCCATGTGTTGTGCATGCTGGCAATGGATGAGAAAGCTATACCGGACAATTCTTGTAGAATGCGTTCTTTAGTTATATCCGATTTGTTTTTTTGTTCCTCCTGCAACTCTTTGACCCTTTGGGCTACCTTTGGGTTGGACAACAACTTGCAAGATTCTTCCCACACTTGTTTGTCTTTCATCTTCTTGGACGAATAGGCACGACGATAAGCATCAGAAGCATTGCCACTTTCGATGTAGTAGTTGCAAAAATTCTCTTGTTTGATTGTAAGTCCTTTCATGTCTTTTCGTTAGTATGGGAAGCATGCCACTTGACATGCTTTTGCAAAGATAATAAAAATATATTGCAATCATAGCGCATATTTTAATGTTCTTAATCATGGCTTATTGGTTATACACTCAACCCAAATTCTCGGCAACACCAGCCACGTGGGTATAGAGTGTCCTTTAGGCGATTTGGCAGTCCGATTTCACCTGGACGTATTGAGCCAAACGGCCAACGGACTTTCCTCTTGAATGGTTCCAAACTCCCGTATAACGACCGAGCCTTTCAAGGGGCGAATGACATCAACCTGCATCCGCTTCGAGGTTTTAGGTGGGGTGACACCCGTACAAGCATCCTCTAAGTGCTTCCTTGCATCGTACTTCCTGCGGTTTCCCGCCCCGTTTTCACAGCCCTCTACAAGGTTCCTTCATCGGTCAGAGGTGCACACACAGCGTCATGACCGATTGTATACTGGCTTTAAATAGAAAGCCCCGTAATAGGTACGAGCTACTACGAGGCAATCATATATAAACTCCATAAGGAGAATGTTTAATCAATGTCTAGTAACATCCCGTACTTGTTACACGGGTAAAAGTAGGAATGTTTTTTTGCACAATCGGAGAAAAGGAACAATCTTTAATATTTACTTTTCATACTGTCGTTAAAAGGAACTAAAAGGTGACAAAAGCACCTAAAAGGATGATATAATAAAAATAACATGCACATTACCAACTAATAATCAACATATTATAGATATAGAAGGGTATCTTTATATTAACATTTTATTGTATTTATAATGATATGTTTACACATTGATATTGTTCACGAAATCAATGACCTTTCTATTCGCTTCATCAACTTTTTTCATATCGAAACGGATATAGATGTCGGTTGTTGTACTGTTCGCCCAACTATGCCCAAGCGCGTGGGCGATTACCTCTTTGGGGACATCGAGTTCTGCCGCTACCGTGGCCCATGTGTGTCTTGCCCAATATGAGGACAAATCAGGGAATAAAGGATTTCTACTCTTTTTCCCTCCCAATCCCTTCCTTTCTGTCTCTCCAATCTGTTTTAACCCTATTCCCATACGATGTAGGAAATCCTTGTAATTTCCGTATTCGTCCATTATATTAAGAAGATAATCCTTCCCTTTGTATTTCTCAATTATAGCCTGCGCTTCCGGTTCTACTTTAATACTGTATAATTTCCCCGTCTTAGCTCTTTTATATTCAAAACGACCATTTACCAATGCAGAATGTTTTGCGTTGAACAAATCGGCTGCATTTACCCCTATGAGATAGAACATGAGCATGAACATATCCCTATATCTAATCTGGTATTCCTCACATGGATAATCTCTCAATAACCTAAGTTGTTCTGCTGTAAGGCTGCGTTTTCGGGTTTCCTCTTTCTTTATTGAAAATCTTCTGAATGGATACAATGTTGTGTACTCCTCATCAATGGCGTAGTTGAATACACTACGTATGTTCCGTAAATGAATAGCGTAGGCATTAACCTTCATCGTCTTTGCCATCCACGCTTCAAAGTTTTCCAGCCATGACTTATCCATGCTCTCAAAAGTACAATGACTATCGTATTCCTCAATCTTGTTTCTTGTGGTTGTATATATAGACTTAGTCCCCTGATTGGTTTTCTTGGAAACGAATTCATCAAGATAATAGAGAAACGTCTTTTGATTTTCAACCTTGCTACTTATAGCGTCCTCTATCAACTTCTTCAAAGCTTTGTCTGTAGTTGATTTCAACTTTTCTTGTTGCTCTAAAGTAAATATTACTGTTTCCGCCTTGTTTATTATTCCACGGGCAACTATATTCCTCGGCTTGTAATTTTGTGCACGCACAGAATATTCATTCCCATTCCATTCTTTTTCCGATGCACTTAGCTGCGTAGCTATCATTATTTGTTTGTTGTGGAATACATTCAACTTTATCGGATAAGTGCCATCTTTTTTTTGCCTTCTTTTATCAAGGTAGAATTTAACCGTTGCCATATATCTATGTTTTTAGTTTATGCAAATCTGAAAATTTGCATAGAATTTGCATACAAAGATAAGATTAAAAGGGTTTAAAAGGGTCTAAAAGCGGAATGTTATTCAGCATATATAAAAAAATAAGCAGCTACTTTATTTGTAACTGCTTGATTTTCAAGAGAGCGGCAAGCGAGGCTCGAACTCGTGACCCTCAGCTTGGGAAGCTGATGCTCTACCAACTGAGCTATTGCCGCAGGTTTCGTTTCCCTTTATTCTGAAAACATCGGCAAAGGTAATGAAATCTTTTAAAAAAGAAAAAACGAAACCGCTAAAAAAATACTCTATTCTTGCCACTGCCGCAGAAATCATGTACATTTGCTTTCATAAAAACTTCAAGCAAACCAATGAGACGAATCATACTTATTACCGGTGGAGCACGCTCGGGCAAAAGTACCTATGCGGAAAAGCTGGCGCTCAGCCTCTCGCCCACCCCTGTCTACCTCGCTACGGCACGTATATGGGATGAAGAATTCCGCAAACGGGTGATACACCATCAGGAAAGGCGCGGACCGGAATGGACAAACATAGAAGAAGATAAAAAGCTGAGCCGCCACTCGCTGTCCGGACGCACCGTACTGATAGACTGCATAACGTTGTGGTGTACCAATTTCTTTTTCGACCTGGATGCCGATACAGACCGTTCCCTTGCCGCAGCCAAAGCCGAATTCGACCGCTTTACAGCACAGGATGCCACATTTATATTTGTCACCAACGAGATAGGTATGGGCGGCACATCCGAAAACGAAATACAACGGAAGTTTACGGATATGCAAGGCTGGATGAACCAGTATGTGGCTTCACGGGCAGATGAAGTGATTTTAATGGTGTCGGGGATTGCAACAAAAATTAAATGTGAATAAGTACGGAATATAAGAATGAAGTATAAGATATAAAATTATGAAGACATTTGATATAATAGGACCGGATGAAGCTATACGACCGGCACTGGTTGAGAAAATCAATAACCTGACCAAGCCGAAAGGGTCTTTGGGAATGCTGGAAAGCCTTGCGCTTCAGGTAGGGCTCATCCAGCAAAACCTGACTCCCATTCTGCAACATCCTCAGAATATCATCTTTGCTGCCGATCATGGTATTGTAGAGGAAGGTGTCAGCCTCTCACCCAAAGAAATTACCTGGCAACAAATCAGTAATTTCCTTCATGGAGGTGCCGGCGTCAATTTTCTGTGCCGCCAGCACGGATTTGCATTAAAGATAGTGGATGCGGGAGTTGATTATGACCTGCCTTATGAAAAAGGAATCATCAATATGAAAGTGCGCAAAGGCACACGCAACTATCTGCACGAAGCTGCAATGACCGAAACGGAAATGGAACTTTGCCTGGAACGGGGTGCGGAAGTGGTGCTCCGTTGCCGCGAAGAAGGCAGTAACATACTCAGTTTCGGGGAAATGGGGATAGGCAACACATCCTCTTCTTCCCTATGGATGAGTTGCTTCACCGGCATTCCGCTAAAAGAATGCGTCGGTGCGGGAAGCGGGCTGGACGATGCAGGCATCCGCCATAAGTACGAAGTCTTGAAACAGTCGTTGGACAACTACAAAGGAGACGGTTCGCCGCGTGACATCATCCGCTACTTCGGCGGGTTGGAAATGGTTATGGCAGTAGGCGCCATGCTGCAAGCCGCCGAGCTGAAAATGATTATTCTGGTAGACGGCTTCATCATGACAAACTGTATCCTTGCCGCTGCCAAGCTGTATCCCGAAGTGCTGCATTATGCCGTATTCGGACATTGCGGAGATGAATGCGGGCATAAACTTGTACTTGACTCATTAAATGCCAAACCATTGCTACACTTAGGATTAAGACTCGGAGAAGGCACGGGAGCTATCTGTGCATATCCCATTATAGAATCGGCTGTCCGCATGATTAATGAAATGGATAACTTCGCACACGCTTCCATCACCAAATACTTTTAAGAAGCCCCTCAAACGGCATCTCTAAGCAGAGAACCATTTTATAGATAACATATATAACTTTGTTGATAGTACCCATATTTTAATTTTATAGACAATACCTATATATAATGAACATACTGGCTGCATTTATCTTCTTCACCCGACTGCCCTTTTGGAAAATCAGGGAAGTACCCGCCGCATGTTTCAAGCATGTAGTACCCTACTGGCCGCTAACCGGCTGGCTGACGGGCGGCATCATGGCAGGCACTCTCTGGCTGACCGGACAGATACTGCCCGTATCCCTTGCCTGGATTATAGCCATCATCGCCCGCCTGTTTGTTACGGGATGCCTGCACGAAGACGGGTTAGCGGACTTTCTGGACGGGTTCGGCGGCGGCACCACCCGCGAGCGTACGCTTGCCATCATGAAAGATTCCCATATAGGAAGCTACGGAGTTATCGGACTGATATTCTATTTCCTATTGCTGTTACAGATGCGCAATCTGCCTCTGAATTTCCTTTGTATCCTTGTTTTCTGCGGCGACTGCTGGTGCAAGTTCTGCGCATCCCAACTCATTAACTGCCTGCCATACGCCCGAAAAGAAGAAGACAGCAAGGCTAAAGTCGTGTACAACCGCATGAGTCGCCAGGAATTGATATCCGCCTTCATCTGCGGATTGCTTCCTTTCGTCTTACTCCTGCCGGTAAAGATGTGGCCTGCCACCCTCTTCCCGCTGCTCGCATTCGTACTGCTGTGCCGCCTTATGAAACGCCGCCTGCAAGGATATACGGGTGATTGCTGCGGAGCGGCTTTCCTGCTTTGCGAACTGGCATTCTACATAGGCAGCCTTGTATTGGTATATGTCTATGCAGGTTTTGGAATCGATTTCCTTACGGACTTTGTCTCGGTTCCCTTTTATTTTCACTAAACATTTAATCTGAAAAATTATGGAAGTTATACTTATTCGTCACACATCCGTCGATGTACCGCCCGGCGTATGCTACGGACAAACGGATGTTCCCCTGAAACCGACATTCGAACAGGAAGCGGCCGTTACCCAAGAGAACCTGAAAGCCTTTCTGCCTTTCGACCATGTATATACCAGTCCGCTTACGCGCTGCGTACGCCTTGCCACCTATTGCGGCTATCCGGATGCAGAACGTGACAAACGGATTATGGAAATAAACTTCGGCAGTTGGGAAATGAAACCTTTCGACCGCAACGACGACCCGCGCCTACAGGAGTGGTATGCCGACTATTTGAATGTAGCAGCTACGGGCGGAGAGTCGTTCGCCATGCAGTACCGGCGTGTCAGCGACTTTCTCGATGAGCTGAAAGGAAAGCCCTACCAGCGGGTGGCCGTTTTTGCCCACGGCGGCGTCCTGATTTGCGCACAGATATATGCCGGCATCATCAAACCCGAAGAGGCATTCAGCGCACTGACACCCTATGGCGGTATCGTCAGGATTACCCTTTAGCACTCAGAAGAATGAGGGAATAACGTACATACAGGTAGCGGTAGCAACAACGATGATTACCATTATCCATTCCACACTGCGGTTGATGCGCACGGCAATCCTCATGTCTTCGGTTGTCAAAGGCCGTTTATTGTCGCCGATATAAGGTTTCCACACTTCCTCGCCAAAATAGTTGTGAGGACCACCGAAGCGGCAGTCCAATATTCCGGCAAGCGCCGCTTCCGGATAGCCGGAATTGGGACTGGCATGCTTGCTGCCGTATTTCCCCACAAAAAGCAGCAACGGGAATCTGCCGGAAACCGCCACCATGAGAAAAGCCGTCAGACGGGCGGGGATATAGTTGGCTACATCGTCCAGACGTGCCGCGAAACAGCCGAACCGACGATAGCGTTCATTCCTATACCCTATCATGGAGTCGAGTGTATTTATCATCTTATAGGCAAGCATACCCGGCACACCCAGCAACATATACCAGAACAGCGGAGCGATTACGCCGTCGCTCAGGTTCTCTGCCAACGTCTCTAATGCCGCCGTACGTACTTCCTGCGCCGAAAGTCCGGAAGTGTCGCGCCCCACAATACGGGCTACCTGCTTCCTTCCTTCTTCCAACGAACGGTCTACAGCCTTAAACACCCCGCAGACTTCTCGCACCAGCGTAGTACCCGCAAGGCAATAAAAGATGAGCAGCACCTGCAAAGTCAAAAGCAGACCGGGAGAATAATGCGCTGCCCAACGCAGCAGGAACAATGTAAGCAGATAAACGCCTGCCACCAGTACCAACGACATGACAGCCCCTTTCAGAAAACGGGCATTCCCCTTATTCAGACGATGCTCACAGAACGAAATGGCCTTTCCGAAAGCCACCACAGGATGCGGCAGCCAGACAGGATCGCCCAACCAGTGGTCGAGCAGCCATGCCGTAAGCAGCGGCAGGTTCAGATTGAAAGCAATGCCTAAAAATATGATTATATCTTCCATAAAATGTTTATCACTCAGGTTCTACTATTACGCCGGCTCTACCCCGCCATAAATTCCTCTATCGCCGCCACCAGTCTGTCGTTCTCTTCCGGTGTCTGTGTGGCTATGCGGAAAAAGTGCTCGTCCAGTCCCGCAAAGTTGGACGCATCCCGAATGAGTATGCCATGCTCCCCGGCAAGATACTCTTTCAAGGCAGACGCCTTGCCCATGCGAAGCTGCACCAGCATAAAATGCGTCTGCGTATCCCAAACGTCCAATCCGCCTACGGCTTTAAGCGCCTTGCCCAGACGCGCCGTCTCCTGCAAATAAGCAGCCACATCCAACGGTTCGGGCACATCGTTCTCCAACAGGAAAAGTCCTGCTTCAATGGCAAGCCGGTTGACCGACCACGGCATACGGTTGGTGCGCAGCCGCTCCAGCAAACCGGAACTGCCCGTTACATATCCAAGCCGCAAACCGGGAATCGCATACCTTTTCGTCATGGAATGCAGCAGGAGTACATTCGGATACTCCGCCGCCTCTGCCGGAGAGAAAAGCGGACACAGCGTAAAGAACTCATAAGACTGGTCTATAATAAAACAAACCTGCGGATTATGTTCAATCAATCCGCGCATATATTCTTTACCGGCCACCGTTCCCGTGGGATTGTTGGGATTGCAGAGCCACAGCATCCGCACATCGTCCGGCAGGCGATACCCGTCCTGCTCCTTCGGCAGTTGATAAAGCGAACTCACCCGGTGTCCGTGCATACGGCAGGCATCCGCATATTCGCTGAAAGTGGGTTGCAGGATAGCTGTATTCGTACCCCGGAAAGTCTGTGCAATAAGGTATATGGCCTCCGTTGCGCCATTCGTTACGCAAACAGCTCCGGACGGCAGCTGACAGCGGGAAGCTATACGGGCTTCCAACGTATAGGGTTCGGGTTCGGGGTAATTGCCTATCTCCCCGATACATTCGCAAAGATGAGCTTTCAAACGGGAAAGATTCACTTTGCTGTACACGTTGGAACTGAAATTTGCCGTTATCGGGCGGCTGTATTTATAGGAATCGTCTCCGTGTCCGTCGATCATATTCTATCCGATTTTAATTGTTGTCCGTCAATATCTTGTAAATAAGCGGCAGGTTGACATGCTGCCGCACATGGTCGGCGAGTTTGTCATACTGCTCTTCCTTAAACTGCCGGTAGTTGAACGTTTCCGCCTCTTCCGACAATTTACCGGCAAACGGTTCGAGCAGGAAGTCGATAAATTCCGGATTGTCGAGAATGCCGTGAATGTAAGTCCCCATGCACGTACGGTCCACGATATACCCGTCACATTGCCCGCTTTCCAACCGATTTAGCGGAGAAGCGGACGCTCCCTCCACCGGTACGGTACTACCCATGTGAATCTCGTAACCTTTTAGCTGAAAGTGGGGCGCTGAAGGTTGGTTGTTGAAAATTGAAGGGGAAAAATTACCTTGCGGAACAGCGGCACGGCAGTTTTCAAGAAGTTGGAAGTTCACCTGCCGCGTCACCTTTTCTCCCGTCATTCGTGTACTTACGGGCAGTAGTCCAAGACCGGGCAACCGTTCTATCTCCCCTTCCACGTGATCGGGGTCGAGTACTTCCTGCCCCATCAACTGATAGCCGCCGCAGATGCCCAACACGGCAGTTCCCTCACGATGGGCACGGATGACGGCTTGCGCCACTCCGTTGCGGCGCAATTCATAGAGGTCGGCAAGGGTACTCTTGCTGCCGGGCAGGATGATGATATCCGCCTTCGCCAGTTCGTCGGTGTTGTTGGTATAGAAAAGATGCACGCGCGGGTCACGTTCCAGCACATTGAAATCCGTGAAGTTGCTGAGGTGGCGCAGCAGAACCACAGCTATATTCACCTTACCCTGCTCCGCCTGCAATGATTTGGTGGCAAGGGCAAGCGAATCCTCTTCCTCGATATAGATATCCTTATAATAAGGAACCACCCCGACCACCGGAATTCCGCAAAGCTCTTCCAGCATTTTGACGCCGGACTCGAAGAGACGTATATCTCCCCGGAATTTATTGATAAGAATACCTTTTACATGCTTGCGTTCTTCGGGAGTAAGCAGCATTACCGAACCGTACACACTGGCAAAGACCCCGCCACGGTCTATATCCGCTACCAGAATCACGTCCGCACCGGCATACATTGCCATCGGCAGATTCACGAGGTCTACCTCGCGCAGGTTGATTTCGGAGATGCTGCCCGCACCTTCCAATACGATGGGATTATATTTCTGCGCAAGGCGGTCATACGCCGCACATACTTCCCTGCGCAACTCCTCGCGTCCTTCCTTGCGGAAATAGTCGTATGCACCACGACTGCCGATAGGCTTACCGTTCAATACCACTTGCGAAGTCCGGTCCGACTGGGGTTTCAGCAGTAACGGATTCATGTCTGTATGGCACGGCACTCCGGCGGCTTCCGCCTGCACGGCCTGTGCACGTCCTATCTCCAGTCCTTCGGGAGTGGCATACGAGTTAAGCGCCATATTCTGCGCTTTGAAGGGAGCAGGCCGGTATCCGTCCTGCCTGAAAATGCGGCAAAAGGCAGCGGCTATAATGCTCTTGCCCACATCGCTGCCGGTTCCGGCAAACATTAAAGGGTGAAGTTTTTTCATTTGTCGAGCTAATATACGGCATCCGGCACGGTCTGTTTTACCATTCTCCGTTTGCGGTATCGATTCTGTCATAAAAATATGTCTGGGACGATGATAGGCGTCCAGCACCGTCTGCAACTTACTCTCCAGTTCTCTTACATCCACCTGTCCGGCAATCAGCAAGGTAAGCGCCTGCCCCAAACGCGGATCGGGAACAGAAGTAACTACAAACGGTACAGGGATAAACGGCCGTAGTCTTTTCTCCATTTCCTCCGCCTGTATCTTGATTCCACCGCTATTGATAACGTTATCTTTCCGGCCTGCAATGGTAAAACTTCCATCGGGATAGAGGCAGGCAATGTCATTGGTCTGCAAGACCTCCCCGCAAATCAGCGGAGCTTTAATAACCAGCGTACTTTCAGCAGATAAGGACAGTTCGACCGAGGGAAAAGGATAATAATGCTTGGAAGCGGTATCTCCGTTCAGACGGCGCAATGCGATATGGGACAACGTTTCCGTCATGCCGTACGTAGAATAGACCGCCGTGGGAAGAGCGCTCATTTTCGCCTCCAGACTGTCGTCCACCGCTCCGCCGCCGATAATCAGAATATCCGTCTGCTCCAGCCGCGCCTTTTCTTCGGGAACACGGAGCGTGTTATAAACCTGCAAAGGAACCATCGCCGCAAATCTCAGCGGTTCTTCTATATCCGAAAGAGGATGGCCGGAAGCAGGACGCACTATCAGATTCAGCCCCGCAACCAAAGAACGCACCACCACCATCATAGCCCCTATATAACGAAGGTTCATACACAGCAAAGCGGTATCTCCTGCTTGCAGGTTCAGAAACTCGCAAGTGAGACGGGCGCTCTGCATCATCCGGTCCTTGCGCACCACCAGCCCTTTCGGCGTGCCTGTGGAGCCCGACGTATGGACGGTGATAACTGGAGAGGCATCGAACCACTTCTCCAGAAAAAGATACAAATCCCACAAGGCGGGCGGGCAGTTTTCCGCTCCCTCCGCCACCAACCGAGATATATCCCCGGCCGTATACTCCTTTCCTTGCAGCAGCAAACGCTGTCGTTGTCGGTCGAATATCATCGGATACCTTTAAATATCATCATTACAAAACCATAAACAATCTTTCCTCACCTCAAGAGGCATTTCCACGTTGTCCGTAAAAAGCAGTCCTGTACCCAGCCCCTGAGGCAGCAGATTATCGAAGGTGGCACACCATTGGGCTATTGCATTCAGGCCGATATTCGACTCCAGAGCCGAAGTAATCCACCAGCCGATATGCCGTTTTTCCGCTTCGGCAATCCACTCGTTACCACCGCATATCCCGCCGTGCAGGGAAGGTTTGAGAACAATATACTGCGGATTGATTGCCGAAAGCAGCTTCCGCTTCCCTTCCGGCGTATTGCAGCCTATCAGTTCTTCATCCAAGGCTATCGGCAGCGGAGAGTCGGCAGCAAGACGCGCCATTTCCTCCCACTGCCCCGCACGGATGGGCTGTTCAATGGAGTGCAGCTCCAGTTCGGACAGGCGTTTCAGTTTCTCCATCGCATCAGCCGGAGAGAAAGCGCCGTTGGCATCCACACGCAATTCTATCTCCCTGGAAGAGAAATGTGCACGGATATGGCGAAGCAGAGCCAACTCATCCTCAAAGCCGATAGCGCCGATTTTCAGTTTGATACAACGGAAACCGGCTGCCATTTTCTCCTCTATCCGGGAGAGCATCGTGTCAAAGTTGCCCATCCAGATAAGCCCGTTTATCGGAATCCCCGCCTTTCCTTGCGAGAAGTCCGTATCGTACAATGCCCAACTGCCCGTCAGGAGATGACGGAGCGCAGTTTCCAATCCGAACAGGATGGACGGATAGTCGCGCAAGGCATCCGCATCCAGTTCTCCCCCGCACTGTTCCAGCCGGCGGCAAGCCCCGGCAAGTATATCCTCGTAATCGGGAAGGTCGTCACAGCTCAATGCAGGCAGCGGGGCGCACTCTCCTATTCCCGTCCTGCCCGGATAGTCGGGAGAGGTCAGATGAAGATACCACACTTTCCGGGTCGTATACACCCCGCGGGAAGTCCCCGCCGGCTGCTTGAAATGCAGCAACCGGGGGATAATCTCTATCTTACAGTCCATTACGGGTGTCAGGGGAATTTGGGATACAGCTTGAAGTTAGGCTTGCGTTTCTCCAGAAATGCGTTCTTGCCTTCCTGGGCTTCATCCGTCAGATAATAGAGCAAGGTAGCGTCACCTGCCAGTTCCTGAATGCCCGACTGTCCGTCCAGCTCCGCATTCAGCCCCGCCTTAATCATGCGCAAAGCCAGCGGACTGAGCTGCATCATCTCTTCCGCCCACTGCACATACTCGTCTTCCAGTTGCTCCAAAGGCACTACCTTGTTGACCAAGCCCATTTCCAACGCTTCCTGCGCATTGTATTTCCGGCAAAGGAACCAGATTTCACGCGCTTTCTTCTGACCTACCACACGAGCCAGGTAAGATGCGCCGAATCCGGCATCGAAACTTCCCACACGGGGACCTGTCTGACCAAAGATAGCATTCTCGGAAGCGATGGACAAGTCGCACACCACATGCAGCACGTGTCCGCCACCGATGGCAAAACCGTTTACGGCGGCAATCACGGGTTTCGGGATGCTGCGGATTTGCTTCTGCACGTCCAATACGCTCAAGCGGGGAACGCCATCCTTACCGATATACCCGCCGCGTCCTTTCACATTCTGGTCGCCTCCGGAGCAGAAAGCCTTGTCGCCCGCTCCGGTAATGACAATCACATCAATATCCGCTTCCTCACGGCAGATGCGCAAGGCATCGCTCATTTCGGCGGTAGTGGTCGGAGTAAACGCATTGCGGTAGCGTTCGCGGTTGATGGTGATACGGGCAATTCCGTTATAGTATTCAAAAAGAATATCTTCATATTCCCGGATGGTTGTCCATTCTCTTTTTGTCTGCATAATCTGTATTCTATTTTAATTGATGATAATAATTCTTCAACATACGGGTGTCTTCGTCCTTGTCGGTAAACACTTCCAGCAAGACAGGCCGCTCCGCCGCCTCCGGACTGGTGAAGGGCTTCATGGCCTCAGCCAACTGTCCGCCGTTCTCCGCACACAGGTAAAGGAATCCCCGCTCTTCCGCCCAGCCTTTGGCCGAAGTCTTGTGAACCGCTGTGATAAACTTATGCGAAGACTCCGACATGTCGAGCCCCGGCAATGTATGAAAGATTTCTCCGCCGCCGTTATTCAGTAAAAGGATGCGCAGGTTGGGACCGATATTGGCATTCCACAACGCATTCATATCGTAAAAGAAGCTCAAATCTCCGATAGCAACGAAGTTCAGCTTGTCAGACGCCGCCGCATACCCCACAGCCGTGGAAAGCGAACCTTCGATGCCGCTGGTTCCCCGGTTGCAGCAAACCTCTACGGTGGGCGAAACGGCATACAACTGGGCATAACGCACCACCGAACTGTTTGCCAGATGCAGTACCGATGCTTCCGGCAAGGACTTTATCAACGCCCCCACTGCCGCCATCTCCGAATAAGCGAACTCCGGTTCGGGAACAGCCTTGCAGTAGTCTTCCCAGATGCGGGGATATTCGGGAGTCCGGGTTTCAAGCAGGGCCGCTATCTTTTCCAGAAACTCAAACGGGTCCATTTCTATAACGGTGGTCAAGGAGCCGTAAAGGTCGGTCACCTCGCCATCCGGCGACACATGCCAATGCTCTTTGGGCGGATGCCGGCGAAGGTACTTTTTCAACCGTTTGGATACGATATGCCCTCCGTAAGTAATCAGCAGTTCGGGAGCCATCTGGTCCATTTTCTCTTCGGGCATGGCATAGAGCGCCGCATCGAAATTCTTCACGGGAATGCCCGGAACCGTCCGGTTGCCGATATGCTCCGTCAGCCATGCAAAATGTTTATACAGCAGTTTGGTATACCGCTTTTCAAACAGATAGATAAGATTCATCTGCCCCACCACAATCATACGCTTCCGGTATTTGTTCATGCGGTCGATGAGTTCGTTATAATCGCGGTCGTAGACGTTCAGCCCCTGATAGCGGGTGATGACGCGTACTTGGGGCAATGCCTCCGTCGTGAAATTGAACAAAGGTTCGGAAACGGGCACATTGATATGTACCGGTCCTTTTCCGTGATGGTTGGTTTCCAGCAGGGCTTCGTTTATCAGTCGGTTGCAGAACCACTCATCCTCGTCCGTATGAATTTCGGGAAGGTTGACGGATTTCTTGACCAGCGACCGGAACACCTCCGGCTGCGGAAGCGTCTGTCCGTCCATCTGCCCTATCCAAGCAGCCGGGCGGTCGGCGGAGATGACTATCAGGGGAACTTTCTGATAAAAGGCCTCCGCCACGGCAGGGTGGAGATTCAGCAAAGCGGTTCCCGAAGTACAGCACACCGCAACAGGCTTGCCGCTATTCAAAGCCAGGCCGAGGGCAAAATACCCCGCACTCCGCTCATCCGTCATTGCATGGCAAACAAAGCCCGGGTGATTAGACAAAGTATGCACGATGGGGGCATTGCGGCTGCCCGGGCACAACACGACCCTGGTAATTCCGTACGCCTCGAGAAGCGCTGCCAGTTGGAGTATATTCTTTTTGTCTGTATACATGGTTCAATAATTAAAGATTAGCGATTTATGGATTATAGGGACATGCTTACCAACCGTTTCATGGTCTGCAACTTCTTTTCCGTTTCCAGCCATTCGTCATTCAGTTCCGAAGAAGCCAGCAGTCCGCCGCCGGCATAGAAAGACAACTGCCCGTTTTCGATGTGCATGCACCGCAGGTTCACGTATAAATCCGTCTTGCCGTCAGGGTCGAGCCACCCGATGAAACCGGAATAATAACGACGGTCATACCCTTCGTTGTCCAGTATAAAACGGTATGCCTCCTCTTTCGGCAGACCGCACACGGCAGGGGTCGGATGCAGAAGCTCCAGAAGGCTTCCCAAACGGTTGTTATCTTTCAAGGTGAAACGGAAACTCGTTTTCAGGTGCGACAGTGCTCCGGCATAAGCGGGATACGGACCGCTCTCCGTGGGATGAATGCCCGATGACAGAAGCTGCCGACGGATATAAGACACCACATAGTCCTGCTCCTGCCGGTTCTTCTCGCCCCATTCCTGCGGCAGTCTGCCATCCTGCAAAGGTTGGGTTCCCGCCAATGCCACGGTGCTCCACTCGTTTTTCTCCCCGGATAAGATAATCTCAGGGGTACTACCCATCCAGACACCTGTCCGGGGCGTATAGCATAAGTATATATAAGAATGAATATAATGCTTGCATGCCGCACGGAACACTGCCGAGGGAGAGAAACCCGGGCACTGCCCGATGACGGATTTGCGGGAAAGGACCAATTTGTCAAACTGCTTGCTGCGCAAGGCTTCTATAAATGTCCGGAAGCATGCTTCGTACTCTTCCGTGCAAGCTTCTGAAAATGTTTCCCTGCCTTGACGCAACCGGAAAGCTTCCAGCTCCTCTTCCGCGTACTCGCCAAGCGGCAAAGGCTGTCCCCACTGCTCCGGCTGTATCAGCACAATCGGGCACGACTCGCTTGCACGGAACGGTGCAATGACGAAACCGCGTGCCCCGTCCAAGTCTTTAAGGTCATACAACAGACGGACGCTTCCCGACGCTTGTGTCAGCAAACGGGGAGTGTCCTCACCGGGAATACGATAAACGGCAAAAGGCTGTTCCTGCCGGATCAAGGTATCAATAGCTTTCAGATTACTTATTTCTTTGTCAATCATCTTCTTTTGTAAAAGCATAAAACCACTTGCAGAGTTCAGGTACGCTGCATGGTTTTAATTCGGATGACAAAGATACAAAATCCTTTTTATAGAGATAGAAAGCGAAAGTATCTTTCCTTATGTATTTTCATTGAGTTACAAAAAGTGTCGTCCATAAGATTCTATGAACAGCACTTTCTATATGTTTCCCACCATAATCGGGAGTAATGACAGATGGCATTATGCAGCCATCCCGAACAGTTCTATGCAGCTACCCTGCACAAGGCTATGCAGTCATACTGCACAGTACTGTGCAGCGTGGCTGCATACCAACTCTTGTTTATCCGAGAGGATTTTCTTCTTCACCGCCGGACGAACCGCCTCCGCCTTCGGGCGCTTTGCCGATATAAATGGTTTTGGCGGCGCTATGCGGGGTTTTCAGTAATTTAGAACCGGAACCGGAGAATTGCGTCGTCACTTTCAGTTCATACGTACCGTCGGCAAGGCCTGCGGGGATGATGAACGTCAGTCGGGACGGGGCGTTCACGACATAGAGGTCTTCCGTTATTTTTGTTTCCGCACCGGAGGAATCGGTCAGAGTGATGCCTACTGAGGGGTCCGTACCGGCTATTTTCAGTTTACCGCCTGTGAGGGTGAAAGCTCGTCCTGCGGTGGCGCTGGCATCCTGTGCACAGGTGGCGGCATCCTGTACGCCTGTAACGAACATAGCCGCCCCCTTCTCGCCAATGATGCCTACGGTAGTATTCTTTATTGCCTGGCGCAAATCCGCTCCTACATTGAAATTCACCACGATAGAGTTCTTTGCGGGATTCCATTGCGAGTTCTCTATGACACCGCGAAAGCTGACGCTGGCGTAGTAAAGACCCGTATTCACGTTGTAGCCGCTCATGAGCAGGCGTTTGATAACACGTTTCTCCAATTCGAATACGTGCTTGATGGTCTCCTCGCGCAGACCTGAGTCCTCGGCTTTCATCTCGGCGATGATACGTGCCTCGTTTGCACTGCCGATGCTGACGGGGACAAGAATCATGTCTTCCTTGTTATCCACCGTAACGGTATTGTCGGCCAATTGGCCATTGATCTGATATTTGATATTTTCTGCCATAATTTTGATTTGTTTTATGGAATTAATAAAAAGCACTTTTTCTCCGAATGATGTCGACCGGGAAAGGCAAACCGGAAAACGATTATTATTGTACAGTCAAGTCCGCAACCAGTGATTTAAAATAATTTTTCCAGCTATCGTATGCCGATGATGCAGTAGGAAGAACAAACAACCGGCACTGCTCTTTGATAGTGCCCTTATCATGGCTGAAAGTAGTGGCGGTAATAGTCGGTGCGGTTGTCGGATAGCTCTGCACACCTATCAGTTCCGAGCAGTTGTGGAATACATTGTCTCCTAAAGAGGTGACCGTTGCCGGGAGGGAGATTCCAGTCAGTGCCGTACCCGCAAAAGCCCAATCTTCTATCGTTACAGTCTGTTTGGAAAGTACAACGCCATTTAATTTGGTACATCCGTTAAAGGCATATCTCGGTACGACGGTAACACCTTCCGGCAAACACACACGTGTAATGCCGGTACAATTCTGAAAAGCACATTCTCCAAGCGTAGTCAGGCTGACAGGCAGATTATAGGGGTTATCCTGATTTGTTTCTTCCAAGGTCAAAGCGTAACATTTATCAAACGCATTGACACCTATACGGGTTATATTATCGTGGAAGCCTACGGAATGAAGTGAAGTGCAACCATAGAATGTATTATTAGTTGATTATCAGTATTATACGCTATAAACGGTAGAAAAGTGGCAATGTGGATTCTGTGTAGATACGAAAAGTGTGAGATTTAACGTATTTAACTTTCGATTACATCAAAATTACATAGATATGGATTGGATGGAGTCGTTTGAACCGACTCCATAATATGATAAAACCGAAACAAAGAAGACCGTGTAAGAAAGTGAATTATCAGTAGCCATTCCACATGTTATTACCTCCATAATGGTTCCGTTTCCCATCCCTGTGGAAAGCCGAGAGCTTTTAAGTCAATTTCGGGAAACCGAATGAACAACCATGTTAGTTTGGACTGCATATCATTATTGGGGGATATAACATTAAGAAAGTACTTGATGATGCAAAGATCAAAGTAAGCACGCATGGAATCTGTTGGCAGTGTTATCCATTCTCCTTCTGGATTATTGGGAATTGCTGGCTGAATAGCATTCTGTTTGTTCCATACTCTTGAATGATGGCCACAGGCATTTCGAGTAACAGCAATAACCGTAAGCCATGACTCAAACACATTTATAGGTAAACCAAAACGTTTTGCTATGCGTTTGCGTATACGATTTTGTTTAATGTTGCGATAAATGGCATTGACATTTCCAATAGTAAGCAGCTCTCCTAAAATCCACGATGGTGGGTATGGTTCTGAGTAAGTTCGTTTGAAATGGAGAATGAACTCCTCCTTAGATTTGCTATATTCCTTGGATATAGCTCGCATTGTTTCATTGAACTTTGAACTATCCAAGAAATAAGAAGAGTCAGTAAGCCAGAAAGGATTGCCAGTCATATCTGCTGTTATTTGCATCACCGCACGTCTGATAGCAATTTCAATCTTTTCTATTTCATTGAACATGAGCAGTCTCAGTTTCTTGTCAAAGCGATAAAGCATCATCACCTTTTCGAATGTAGAACCTTCCTTGTACAAATGTGCTGTCTTGGGCATCTTCAATAAAGGATACATATAAGCAGACAATCTGTAATAACCAATATTGTCAAGGTACTGTATGGCTTTGTTTCTATCACAAATAAGTAAACCTCGTGATTCAAGCAGATTTACGAGATTTTCTGAAGATTCAAACCGTTTTGTAAAGGGAATAAGGGGTCAATGTAAAAACCTGAGGGGTAATATTTGTAAAAATCCTATCTTTGCATAAAACTAACTCAGAAATCTTATGGACAACAACGGCTACCGTCTCCTTCTTCCTGAAGGGACATTGGATTATTTCATCATCTCGGACGTAAAGGAAAGCGCATCGGAAATAGTGATTTATTTAGAAGAAAAGAATGAAGTTCCTAAAGAATACGCAGGAATGAAAGTTGAGAGCAAGGGTTTTTACGAACCTGTTGTGGTTCAGGATTTCCCCATACGCGGCAAGAAGCTTTTTCTGAACGTGCGCCGGCGCAGGTGGGTTGTCAAGGATGAGAACCGTTACGTGAGCCGTGACTGGAAACTGGTTGCCGGTGGTAGCCGTATGACGCATGAATTTGCGTCTTTTTTAAAAGAATTATATTGATAAGCTGCCGGTGGGCTGCAGGCTGTTGGGAACGCTGTTCGGGGTCGACGGGGAACTGCTCGAGCGGCAATACCGGAATCACCTGAGCGGTTATCTCTGTTGGGAGCAGCTTCCTCATGCCGAAGAATGGCTTCTTTTCGAGAAGAACATCGGTGTTTATGTGGGACTGGATGAAGTCTGCCTTTCCCGCGGAGAATTATATACCGTGTTGATAAACAAGGAGAGAAAAGGCCGTTCGGGCAGTCTTATCGCCGTTGTGAAAGGAACAGATGTAAAGACCGTGACCTCCGTACTGCTCCGTCTTTCCCGCCGCAGACGCTTTCAGGTCAGGGAGATAACCATGGATATGGCTCCGAACATGGAGCAGATCGCCCGCCTCTGTTTTCCCGCCGCACGCCGCGTCACAGACCGTTTCCATGTGCAGAAACTCGCTTATGAGGCGGTTCAGGATATGCGCGTTAAAGCACGTTGGGAGGCTTTGGACGAAGAATCTGTTCAGATCGCCCATGCCAAAGCCTGCGGGAAGATATATCATGCGCCGGTCTTTGAAAACGGTGATTCACGCAAACAGCTTCTTTCGAGAAGCATTTACCTGTTATATAAGAAGGAATCCTTGTGGACGGAATCACAGCGCGTACGCGCCGGCATCCTGTTCCGGGAGTATCCCGATATTAAGAAAGCATACTACCTCTCCATGAGGCTCGGACTGATATACCACCAATGCAGGTACAAGGATGCGGCATTGACGCATCTTGCCCGCTGGTATGACGAGGTGGAAAAATCAGGGTTTCTTGCTTTCGGAAGAGTGGCACGTTCCGTACAGATGCATTACCGGGAAATAATCAACTTCTTTGACAGACGTTCAACAAACGCTGCTTCCGAATCGTTCAATGCAAAAATAAAGGAGTTCCGCACACAATTCAGAGGAGTAAAGGACAGAGCTTTCTTCCTGTTCAGACTGGCGAAAATTTATGCATAAGCTATGAATCCCTCAGGTTTTTACGTTGACCCGGAATAAGACTCGCCATATTCAAATGTGTATAAACAAAAAACGCCTCGCACGATTTGAGCATTGTTAAGAGGCTTGGCGAGGACTGACGCTGCAAAGATACGAATAATCATTGATGATACAAACTTTTTAGCAAGAAAAATCACGGAGAAGTGGATTTCTTTGACATATTTATATTTAATAATGTTAAATCGAACTTTGAAATCATACTTTGCCAACCAAACAAAGTGGTTTTCAAGGTAAAAGTATTACCTTTGTAACGTCTATACCCATACCGAAAGCCCCGATGGGCAGAGGTTGGGCAGACATACATATGGTAAAAGGCGTTTTTGTACGCTTTGGTTTTGACGATCGATGAACTTCGCAAATTCAACTGTAAGTCAAAAACAAAGCAATGCAGAACGCCTCATGAGGTGTATTATATACAGCTCTCATTGGCTTCGGACGATTCTATTGTTCGTTGTCAAGAGTGCTTTCTATATACTTACACTGGCGTGGGGCTTTCGGCGTTGCTCGTTTCGACTTACAGGGCAATGCGAAGGCCTATCGATCGTGGAACGAGTGACAGAACAGGCTCCGCGCTTTTTCATATGTATCAGTGAGTGGATTTCGTCAACAAGGGAGTCGGTTGACTTTATTGTTTACGGAATTAGAATGAATATACTACAAAACAATCCATATCGTCAGTTAGGAGTCTATTCAAACTCTCCTACAAAGGAAAGACTGGCTAATCACAATCGCATGAAAGCGTTTTTGAAGGTGGGCAAGTCTGTTTCTTTTCCTTTAGATGTGCCACAATATCTTTCATCCATTAATCGTACAGAAGCTTCAGCGGCAGATGCCGAAGCTAAACTTACCTTGCCCAAAGACCAAATTTTGCATGCTCAATTTTGGTTTATAAAAACGACTCCATTAGATGAAGTGGCTTTTAATCATCTTTTCGCAGGAGAAATAGATAAAGCTGAGGAAATATGGCAAAAAAGAGAATGTTTATCGGCTTTACAAAATCGTATCGTGTGTGCTTTAATACGCAATAGATATGACTCTGCCATAATGTGTGCCGAAGTTCTGTATGGGAATACACAATACCTTAACCAATTTGTATCTACAATAATTGGAACAGGAGGAAATTTTGATGTATCAAACTTGGCTTTTTCATTTATTGATATACTTTGTGATGAAATAGGCGCAAGCAAACTTTTGCCTTTCATTACCAATAGCTCATGGAAAGAACACATAGGAGAAAAAGCTGTTAAGCCTCTTGTTGATAGCATACAAGAGGCAATCAACATTGCTCAAAAAACCAAAGGAAAAGGTTCAAACGCAAGGCTAAATGCAGGAGAGACATTAAGGAGAAATACAAGGAATGCCATCTTGCAATTAAAAGGTTTCCTCTCCACGAAAGATTTGCAATATCAAATGATTGCAGATAAGTTGGGACTTGAAATTCTGCAATGCGGAATTGACTACTTTAATGATTCTGAAGAGCCTGATGCTGCGCACAAAGCCATGAGCTTGCAGAAATATGCAAAAAGCATTGCTGTAGGACAAATGGCAAAAGATAGATGTAAAGAGAATGTTGATATTCTTCAAAGGATTATTGACAATTTACCACCATCTGAAGTTTTTGTGGAAGATAGAGCTATTCATGAGGAATTGCGTAAATACTGCTTGTTACCAGATAAAATCTGCCATGCTGTTACGTTGCTAAATAATACGAAGCCGCATATTCAGTCTATAAAGCGCAAACTTGGCGTATCTAATTCCTATTATCTTAAAATTTCAACACAAGTAGTAGGTAACGCTCTAAGTAATGTTATCGCTGAGGTTAATGAGGCTCAATCCATATTTAGCGTAGACAAGGATGACCCAAATGCAGCGTTAGCGGCTATACTTGGAATAACCCATGTAAAATCAGTATTGGAAGAAGCATGGAAAGCCACGAAAATAATGGATGGCTTCGATATGGAGGCTGATTATAAGAGTGGTAGATACTGCGAGAATCGTTCTATACTAAAAGGGTTATGTGAACAATTGGGTGTCTCTACATCTACTTACACACCAAGAACATCAACACCAAGAACAACTCAGAGTAAACCAACTTCAACAGCACGTTCTTATTCTTCTACAACAAATAGAACATCAAACAGACAACAAAGTTCTACTACCTCTAATAGCTCAGACAACGGATGCATTTTAGGACTTATTTTGGGGGGACTTGGCTTAGTCATAGGAGCTGCCGTTGGCGGAGTTGGTGGAGCCATTGTTGGTGCTATTATCGGTTTTGGAATATGGGGTAAAATATCAGATTAAATAAGCAAACAATATGAAATATTATTTTTTAAGCACAATTTTCCTTTTAGGATTTGGTTTTAGTACATTAAAAGCTGAGGATATTTCAAAAAAAGTTGAGTCTTTGAGAATAGAGGTCAACAGTTTAAAGGTTCAAAAAGAATACCTTCGCCAGGAATTTAATGTCTTGTCGTCAAAGAATGCTAAGACGGAAAGGCAAATATCGGAATTTCAGTCAGCAAATAAGAAGTTGGTCTCTACTATAGATAGCCTACGAAATGAATGCAGTACACTTGTAGCTAATCAAAAAACAGACAAGTCGGAACTCGTCAATAGTATTGACAAAACAAACGAATTGATTCAAGCGACAGAAAATGTACTTTCTTCACGCACAGTGTGGGGGGCTTGTGGCTTAGCCATACTACTTATGGCAATAATAGCCACTGTTTTCGCATTTTTTAAGAAGATTAAATTGGGTACGACATCTATAGGTGATGTTCGTAAAGCACAAGAGGCTTTACAAGCAGCTCAAACTAAAATGCAAGAAGAATCGGTAAAGTTAGACAACCAACTCCTTGCTATTGTTCAAAAACAACTTGATGCTTCTGTATCACAATCAAACAAAGCTACAGGAGAACCAGATCATTCACTTGTGGTAAAGCTTGCAGATGAAATTGCAAGAATAGAAACGAACCTTTCAAAGATGGATAAATCTGTAAGAGGTTATAAGCAACTTGTTCAAGCAAAAGACCGCATGATAAACAATGTACGTGCAAACGGATACGAAATCATTAGTTTGCTTGGACAGGAATATAACGATGGCATGCAATTCCAAACGAGATTTGTTCCTGACGAAAGCTTACCAGAAGGCAAGCGTATAATCACAGGAATGATTAAGATGCAGGTTAATTATAATGGTAAGATGATACAACCTGCTGAAATCGTAGTAAGTCAAAACATTTAAAAATACTATAACTATGGCAAGAATCAAAATAGACTATGGCATAGACCTTGGTACGACAAACTCGGCTATAGCCAGAATGGAGAATGGTGAGTCTGTTATCAAACAGACTAAAAACCTTATGGACACATTGCCTTCTTGTGTCTATTTCTCAAAGAACAAGAAGGGGGAACGTGCCTTGCGTATTGGCATGAAAGCAAAAGATTCTGTATATTCAGATGCTATCACGGCTTTGAGCAAGAATGAGCCTCCAAAAGAGTGTGGATATTTGGAGTTTAAGCGTGAAATGGGTTCTGATAAGAAGTATTCCAATGAGAATATGCCCAAGGAAAGCTATTCCCCAGAAGAACTTTCTGCAGAAGTCTTGAAAGAACTGAAAAGCCTTATCAATGATGAAACGGTCAATTCGGTGGTTATTACAGTGCCAGCCATGTTTACCGCAATACAAAAAGATGCCACAATGAAGGCGGCACGTATTGCAGGCTTCAAGCAATGTGAATTGTTACAGGAGCCTATAGCTGCTTGTATGGCATATGGTTTGTCAAGTGAGAAGAAAGATGGCAAATGGTTGGTTTTTGACTTTGGAGGTGGAACTTTTGATGCGGCTTTGGTTAAGGTCGAAGATGGCATTTTGACGGTGTTCGATACAGAAGGTGACAACTACCTTGGTGGCAAGAATCTTGATGAAGCTGTTGTCAACAAAATTCTTATGCCAAGTTTGAAAGAAGATTATGCCCTATCTTCATACGAGACTACGGAATGGAAGAAGAAAGCCTTAATGGATGCTCTTAAAGGTCCAGCCGAGGAACTGAGAATAGCATTGTCATTTGCTGACAGCGCAGATTATTCCACTTATGATCGCAACTTAAACCTGGGACAAGATGACAATGGCGAGGATATTGACCTTGAAATTTCAATTACAAAAGACCAGCTTATTGACGCTATTGGCGAACAGTACCAAAAAGCTGTCAATATTTGTAAGAATCTTTTGAAACGAAATGGACTTACTGGAAAAGACTTGTCTTCCCTCATACTTGTTGGTGGACCAACCTATTCGCCAATAATTCGTGATATGTTGAAAGAAGAAGTTACGCAAAATGTTGATACCAGTATTAACCCAATGACCGCAGTTGCACGTGGTGCTGCTCTTTATGCTTCTACAATAGACGCAAATATTAATGAGGCTGAAATTAAAAAGGAAGCAAAGGCGGATATTGTGTTCCTGCAAGTTGGCTATGAATCAACATCGGTCGAATCATCAGAATGGGTAAGCATCAGCATTGACAAGGAAAAGACAGGGAACAATAGTCCTAACGAGTTATCTATCGAATTGCAACGTGCAGATGGCGCATGGAGAAGTGACCGAATTTCTGTAGATACAAATGGCAATGTTATTGAGGCATTCTTGCTTGAAGGTAAGCCAAACACATTTAAAGTAAAGGCTTACAATCAGCAAGGCAATGCTGTTGAGATTTTCCCTTCTGAATTTACCATTATCCAAGGTGTCAAAGTAGGTGCTGCACCTCTTCCTTATAATATAGGTATAGCAGTTTACAATGACATCAAGAAGCGTGGTGTATTCTTACCAGCCAAAGGGTTAGAAAAGAACAAGCCTCTGCCTGCCGTAGGTGTTGTGCCTGATAGAAAAACAACACAGGCATTGCGCCCAGGAGTTTCTACTGACGTGTTGTCTATACCTGTTTATCAAGTATCAGGCTTAGAAGCCGAAGGAAAAACAGCTGCATTAAATACGCAAATATCTAATGTGGTTGTTACTGGTGATGACGTTGAACAGCTCATCCCAGAAGATTCCAATGTGGAAATCACTCTGCATGTTGATTCCTCAGAAATGATGACAATGGAGGTGTATTTCCCATCTGTAGACTTCACGGTAAAAAAAGAACTTGACTTAAGCAAACGTGAGTCTTCTGAGGATGCTATTTCGTGGGTAAACAAAGAATTGGGTTCTGCTCAAAGAAGTATAGAGGCATTGCTTTCTTCTGGTATCTCTGTCGAAGAGTTGAATAAAGAACTTGATGCCGTAAAAGAATTAGCTTCAAGTGGTAACGACCCTATGCGTACTCAATCTAATTTAAAGGAAGTTCTACGAAAAATTGAGGAGCTTGACGATAGTACAGAATGGCAACGTGTAGAAAGAGAACTTCGAGAAGAATTTGACAGACTGGAGAAAGCACAAAACGACTTAGGTAATGACAAGTCAGCTCAATTGGTCAATCAAATCCGTAGTCAAGTAGATAATGTCATTCGAGTGAAGGATGCTAAACTTGGTCGTGAAATCCTTGATCAAATCAGCAGTTTGTTTGTTCATTTAACTTTGGTATATCAGTGCATGGGACTTATCCGTGATTGCCATAATCGTTTTGGAACAATTCGTTGGAAAGACGCGTCAAGAGCTCGCCAACTTATCAACAGAGGTTTGGAAGATATTAACAATCAGCCGTCTGTTGACAAACTTCACCCAATAGCATGTGGTCTTATTGATCTTATGCCGAATGAAGAAGCAGCTAACGCTGGAGGACTTTTAAAATAGAACACAAATGAGAATAGAAGATGCTTCGAAAAAGCTCAAATTTCATAACGATTTGTTAGGAAGAAGCCTAAGTGGTGCGAGTATAGATGAATTAATAATTGCACCTACCGATATGGATTTGAGACAACAATTTGAAAAAATGTATGTTAGCAGTTTAGATGCACAAATGGCAATAAAGCCTTTTGTCGCTGAGGATGTTGACGTTTGGGTGGTATTTGATAAGAAGCGTATCCATGAACAGGGAGTGCTTATTTCCACATCATTAGACAAAACATTAAAAATGTTATCAAATGGAAACTACATTTAGTTCCTTATTGGAACATATAGAAACATTTCCTGTTAATGCGGAAGTCAATAAAAAGGAAGAAGAACTGTATTGCGCAACTGCTTTTATAACGCTTTTGCAGTCTGGACTTCTTACTCAAGAAGTTGATGAAAGTGGAGATGGATTGACTAAAAAACAAGATGTTTTAGATTTTAAAGATTTCGAATCTCAAAGTGCTTTAAAATGTCTTGCAAAAATTATGCAGTATGATTTACCTGAAGGTATTAGGGATAAACTTCTATACCTAAAGCCAAAAGTTGAGGAACTATCAAGATTAAATCATTATATTGCTATCAACAATCGTCAGATGCAGGAAACGCTTTTAACAGCATTGAAAAGAAACAATTCAAATTCGGGTTGTATGGTAACAATGCTTATACTTGTGGGCATAGCATTATTGAATCTTCTATAATACATTAACATATGTACTTCAAAAAGAACGACAAAATTGGCATATACACAGTAGCGTTTCCGCATAAGCAAGGGTCTTATGCGGAAACCTATCGTGTAAAAGATACAAGTGGCAAGACACGCTTCTTGAAACTTATCAATTACTCAAAACTCAATCGTAATCAGATCGATGATAATGGTAGAGTGATAGAGGTTGAAATTGCCAAACTATTGAATCACCATAATCTTTGTCAGTTTATAGACTCTGGCAATATGATGATGAACGGAAGTCAATATGCTTGGTTCGTCACCGAATTTGTAAGCGGAGAAACTTTGTCACAGAGAATTATCCGTGATGATGAAATCAGCGTTTATGAGATAAAAACAATAGCAAAGGCGGTATTGTCAGCATTGTCATTTCTGCATTCACAGCCAATTCCTGTTATCCATAATGAGGTGACGACACAAAACGTATTCCTTAATCTCGTTGGAGAATTACAGGATTTGAAACTTATAGATTTTGGATATGCAAGATTCTTGAACCAGTCACCAGCCAAGCCTGACTTGGATGAATTAAATCCATTCTATCTTGCGCCAGAACGTTTTTCTGGAGTCTGTTCTATTCAGACAGACCTCTATTCTGTTGGAGTGATGATGTACCATCTCCTTTATGGAGAGTTGCCTTGGTTTTTAGATTTTTCAAGAAAGCGTGGGCAAGATGTTATTGATTCCATCTTGGCAGAACGAGACAAAGAACTTGTACTCACAAAAGAGGATAAGTATGAACTTGACGACCAACTGCTGAATGTGATAGCAAAATCTTTAAGCTATGATAGCGAAGATAGATTTCAAAGTGCAGATGAGTTTATAAAGGCTATTGACGGAGATGTAAAGATAGAACGCCAATCTACGAAACGTAAGATTTTATCACAACAGCAATCCGACAATACGCCAGTTTCTTCCGCTATCAAAAAGAAAGGTGAAGGTTTTGCCGCAGTTGCCGGAATGGAAGAGTTGAAACAACAAATGCGTGAAGAAGTTATCGAACCTCTCCACAATCCCGAAGAATACCATCGCTATGGTGTAACTATTCCAAATGGGATGTTGCTGTATGGTCCTCCTGGTTGTGGAAAGACATTTTTTGCAAAACACTTTGCAGAAGAGGTCGGATTCAACTTTATGTGCATCACGCCAGCTACTCTAAAGAGCCGTTATGTTAATGCTACGCAAGAGAATATTGCCAAGATGTTTAAAGAGGCTGAGGAGAACGCACCAACCGTGATTTTCATTGACGAGATGAATGAACTTGTTCCTAATCGAGATGATGGGAACGTGCATGAAATGTCAAGAAGTGCAGTGAATGAGATGTTGGCTCAAATGGATAGAACTGGAGAAAAAGGCATATTCATTATTGGGGCAACCAACTATCCAAATATGATTGACCCTGCGATTTTGCGCGCGGGTCGTTTGGATAAAAAGTATTACATTGGTGTGCCTGACATAGAAGCTCGAATAGCATTGTTCAGGTTGTACTTGAAAAAACGCCCTTACGATTTTGGATTAGACTATCATCAATTAGCTGATATGACCCAAGGTTATGTCTCAGCTGATATACAACTGATAGTCAATGATGCGTCACGAAATGCACTTCGCCAACATAGCAAAATAACAATGGAGCTATTGAAAGTTGCAATTACAAACACTGCTCCTTCACTTAGCAACAATGAATTACGCAAATACGAGCGCATTCGAGCTATGATGAATGGTGAAGAAATGAAGAAGTCCGATGATAGACCTCGTATAGGTTTTAACGTTTAAATAATTACTGTTATGACAAAAGAAGAATTATACTTGAAAACCATTTTCTGTTGCATCGCTTGTGATGGAGATATTGCTACAGAGGAAGTAGATATGGTTAAAGATTTGTGCGCAAAAGACAACATCTTTCACGATGTTGATTCAGAGAAGTACCTCAACTCATGGATTACAGAAATCAATGAGCAAGGTGGAATGTTCTTGCAATCTTATCTTAAAGAACTAAATTCTGTGGATTTGAATGAAACAGAACAGTTACTAATAGTGTCACTTGCCATCAAAGCAATTGAAGCAGACAATCGCATAGAATATGCCGAAGTAAAATTCTTCAAAAAGATACGTTCAAGACTTACGATAAGTGACGAGGCTATATTGGCTGAACATCCTAACAAAGAGGATTTTCTCTTACCTGATATTAACATAACTGAGATTCCTCAATGGGATGATAGTACACATTTTTCGCAAATATCTATTCCTGTCCAAAGCAACTAAACGATAATGACTATGTGGAATCCTTTTAAGAAAAAAGACCCATTAGAGGGACAAAGGGCTAACTATGCTTTAGCATTTGACATTGTTCCAAAAGTTCTGAATGCATTCAACACTGGAAATATGCCATTGACAGAATTGGAAAACGTCTCAACTTTCATGAACTTTGCCGATGACAGCAAGAATATCATAAAATGGAAAAAGATGACGATTTCTGGTACTGATTTCAAAAGCTATCAAGATAAGCATATGATAATAATTCGGTTCCCAGAGCCGTTTACCTTATCAAGTGCAAAGGCTGGAATAATTGTTGTTGATAAAAAATATCATCAAACAAGATACTTTACACTGGAAGCTTCTTTTGGTGGGTGTATGATAGTTGAAATCTCAGGACAAAAGCGCAACAATACAGGTGTTACTGTTGCAGATAAAGAAGACCTTACAGAATTTGCATCTATCGTTTTCAGTTTAGCCATAAAGCAAGACAATAATAATTTTGCATCAACAGAACCTGTCACAAATAAGCCAGAACATGCTGGAACTGGTGAAAGAGTCATAGCATTATCGCTTAATACTCTAATAGAACAAATGTCAGCAAGATACTCTGAATGGAAAGGTCTGTTTACAGTAACTCCTATGGCTGACCATGTTTTGGTTAAATGCCATAAAGGGTTTGATGATACAAATACTCGCAAAGCTATACCATGTTTATGGAGAAGAAAATCCTTTGTTGATAATTGCAAAATGTTTGATGTCAAAAGAATCGTATTTTTAGATTCTGTGAATCGCACTTTCGATGAATTAAAGCCATTGGAAATAGATGCTTCTACACTTCCTTGATTAGAGTATAAGAACTTGCTTTGTCTAATTTCAAACAAAGCAAGTTCTTATGCTCATTATTTTAACTTATAGTGAGAAGCCTCTTGGCTTTTTTCTTAGAACCGCACCCAATCCCACTTTTTGTGTTCCGTCCCAATTCGTAAGTTGGTCAGCGCACCCATTAGAACCGCCAAGTGAAACGTATGTGTCTGCACTACATGACATATGGTCAACAAAAGCGAGAAAGTTGTCAATGGTGTTGTCTGTGAATTGGACTTCATTCGTGGCGAAGAGTTTTGTCCAATTAGTGACGCATTCTTGCTTGAAGTCTGTAAAACCTTTCCACGACATACCAGATAAGAAACTTTTTGCTGCCGAATCTATACTGGCTTTAGAGTCCAATCCAATATTATGCTTTACAGCAGATGCCATAATGCCATAGTATATGGAAGCCGATTCTTTCTCGTTGAAGTTGACTCTGTCTGTTTTTGCAAAGGATGATAAAGCTTCATGTCCCTCATGGATGAACTTGTCAAGCACTCCTATGTATCTATTTTGCCGAGCCATGCTTTCACGTTTGGCTTCGGCTTCTTGCCGAGCCTTTTCTTTTGTTTCTTTCTCCTTACGTGCTTCCACTCGTCTCCATGCGTCTGTCATTTCAGGCTCTTGCCAAATGGCATTCCAGCGAGCCTTCAAATCATTGTACATTTCCATAAGTGTAGTATTATAACTTTTGACACTGGCGAGTTCTTCCTTCGCATAGACAAGTTGAGTAGCCACTCGCTCCACAGCCTTCTCGTCAAGTTGAGAGATGCGTTGTTTGACTTTGTTGTTTTCAGTCTTTAGCGCATCATTCTCGGCACGAAGCGACTTGTTCTCCTCTATCTGCTTATTGAGATTCTGCATATAGTAAGTGTATGTCTTGTTGACAGCCTTGCGTACACCTTCATTCTGCTTGTCACGTTCTGAATTGATGGCTACGACAAGAGCTTTGATAACAGCGTTGATGTTGTTTACACGCTCCTCACGCCACACCTTTTGTCCTATAAGTGCAGGAATAGGGATGGCAAGTTCTTTCTTTACGGCATTCATCGCTTCTTGAACTGGAGCCTTGATGTTGAGAAAAGGAATGGTCAACTCCTTCTTGTCGATTGTGGCAAGTACTGCATATTTCTCCACTTTGTCAAGAGCGACTTTCGCCTGACGTTCAGCTTCAAGCACCACCTTGTTCTTATGCTTGCGTCCTCGCTTCTCTTCCTCTGAAAGTTCATCATAGGAGAAGCCTCTTGCCAAGCCATACTTATGCCCTACCTTGTTGTAATAGTCAGTATGCAGTTGGGAAAGGTATTGTGATTTGTCCTTTGCACGCTCTCCCCACACTTTGGCATAAGAAACCCTTTCAACAACACCCTTTGCCGCTTCCGATTTTGTGTAGTTGTCACGTTCTTCTTTTGGAAGTGCTCTCCATTCCTTTGTTGAAAGAACCTTTTCTGGATTATCCTTGTGAATGTACTTGCTTCCGATGCGCCCACGTTTCTTTACTTGTTCAACAGGCACGGTCTGCACATGGGCATGGATGCTTGTCTCGTCACAATGCACATCAAAGCCGATGACATTCTCTTCTCCCCATTTCTCACATGCAAAACGGTAGGTGTCCAATGCCCAGTCATAGATGCCTTTTTGCAATACAACCTTGCTGTGGTCAGCATTTGGATCTGACGTGTTGAGTTTCTGTTCACCAAAGGCAAGCCTGTTAAGCACATCATGGTCACCACTGAAGATGATGCCGACAGTGCAGTTCGGACTGTTCCTTGAAACTTGGTCGGGACGCTTGGCATCCATATACGGCTTGAAGCCAAGTTCATCAAGTCTGTGCTGCAAGCGTTCATGCAACGGCACAGACTGGGAACCAAGAGGCACAATCTTTCCACCCTTGACTATCTCAAAGTTGAGTCTCTTGCGTGAGTAGTTATAATGGTTGTTCTTGTCTATGTCCGCGTTTTTGAGTTGGTAACGTTTCTCGTCCCAACCTCTGCGTTCCGCCTCGTTGCCCACTTGGGACGAGAACGATTTCTTGTCTGTGCCTACATGGATGGCGGCACGTGGTATGTTTCTTTCCATAAGAATTTCATTTGAGCTTGTAACGTAGTTATTGTATAATTGGAGACAGGTCTCGGGCGGAGCCTGAGCATAATAGAAGGACTTTTTAAGTGAACAGCGTCAGCAGGTGAATCTAAAAGTCCCTATTATGTTTAGGACTTTTTTGAAAGTCCGTCACGCAAGCGTGCTCGCAGATCCTTACCCACTCTGCTATGGTTCTTCCACCAACACCAACCCAAGACTTTCTATCAGATGTTGGAGTGACGGATGTTGCTTTATCAGTCGTTGTAGCGCCATCTGCGGTGTTTCCGTCATCAGAAGGAAGTCTGCAATGTCAAGACCTTTGGTCTTTTGTTCATCGGTGGCATTGTCTTCCAAGATGTTGCTTATGACAACCCTTTTGCAAACAGATTGCAGCAATGGAATTTTTGATTTCCATTTGTCCGTTGCCCCAAGGTCTGGAACCAAAACAACCTCCCGACCGCTTAGGACTTCGACAGCATCTTTATTGAAACATCCGTTCATGCCTCCAGTAGCCAACCATACGAAATCAGATATGAAGTGGGTGGCAATGATGGCTGTCTTTTCGCTCTCCACGATGGCTATTGTCTTGGTCGTGGTTTTATCTGTCAACAGATGTTCGCCAAAGAAGCACTGCCGAAGTGTAAAGTCTGGCAGTTTCAGTTCCGAGTGTACCCAAGTCACCAGGCTGTGGGGTTCCTTGATGCGGTGTCCTGTCTTGTCATCATACTTCATTATCTTGCCAGTGCGCACATTCCCATTGACATCTATCTGCCAAAAGATAGTTGAACCGTCCCATTTCTTTGAAGTGCCGACCTTGTACAAGGCAAACAGCCGTTCTGTCTCCTTTTTGCCAAAGACCGTTGAAATGTATCGGTACAAAGGATTGACAGAATAGCCATGCAGTGTTTGCTCCATCAACTTATTCTCAATGAAAGTTGGAAGAGTTTTCTCTTTCCTGCACTCTTTGATTGGTGTTTTATATCTCCAATCATCATTGCAGTTGGTATCGGGATTGTCCTTGAAATAATCAGACGGAGAATAATGGTAGCCACAACTCTGTTCATGGTCACAACGCCCCACATTGTCAGGGAATACAATCTGTCCTTGCTCGTCAATATATCTTGCAAAGCAACGCTTACGCCCACATTGAGGGCAAGCATATCGGTTGCCCAGCTTGTATTTCTGTAGATGGAATCTATACTCACTCATAAGGCTCTGCACTTGTTGCACCTTGCACTTTCTGCACTTTTGCACTTGTTTGGCACAAAATGCAGCATCTGTTGTGCAAGAGTGCAAGAAGTGCAAAGTGCAAACGGTGCAAGGTGGTGGTTCTACTTCTGTACTTTCTCATAATTGCCTTGCTTGTCTTTGATGATAAAGTTTCTCTGACAGAAGTCTTTGAGCATATACATGACAGTACGTCTTGCAAAACCGAAATCCGCTCCAGCCTTTACTGCTTCAGCAGTTACGAACTTGTTTCCCAACGAGTCAAGTACCTGTTTCTTCACAGGGTCGGTAGCCTCGGTTAAAACGAGGTCATCCATCCTTTTGTATGACTTCTCAAAGTAATCGCTCATCCGTATGGCTGCATTCACGGACTCCGCATCAACAAAATCCTTGTGAGACTCATCACAAGCCCAACGGAACAGTTGGAATATCAAGGCAAGCCGAGCCGTGTTCAAAGGAACTTTTGCAGCACGTGAGTCTATCATTTTTTCATCCGTAATGGCATTCTGCCGTTCTATATCCTCATTCTGCCAATCATAGAATAAATCAATGGCTTCATCAGAGAAGTCAAGAACATTGAAGATGCCTTCCGTAAAAGGAAGAGCCACAGCCTTGTCTATGATCTCTTTCCATACACGGAATGGTCTTTCAATGATTGCAGCATCTTGTTTTGGAACCTTAACCCAAGGAGCAATCTTCAAACTTTTTGGGCATGTGATCAGAAAACGGTCAAGAAAACCATTCTTCTTGAATCCCATATCATAAAGTTCATGCACAATACCAGTCTGGATAGTTCCTACAATCTGTATGCAAGGATAGTCAATGCGTAAAGGACAATCAAGATTACAACGAGATACATCTACTGGCAAGCCATTGTGAGCCGACAGCATCTGTTGTACAAAAGAACTGTTGTTGTATCGGTTGATGGTGTTGAACAGCCCCATTATCTCATCCACCACAACTGCCACACCTCTGAGGTTGGCATCGTGATTGCGCATAAGAATCTCTGGCGTGAAGTCATTCATGATATTCTTATGCAGGACTGGTACAGGAGGTAACGATTCCCATTCCGTCCGTTTTTTGCCCTTGTTTCTCTCCACAATGGCTGCATACTCATTCTTTAGAGCCTTGAACTTATGGTGCTCCTCAGTATCAATGTCGTGCAACGGCTTGTAGGCAAAGTTCAAAGGTGGAGTCTTGCCGACTCCTGGTCTGCCAACAAGAATGACATATAGGATAGGTGAAGTAATCCAATTGCCTTTAATCCGGATATAGCAGGAGTTGCCGACGGCTGCTGCCATAGCGGATATTAGGGAAGTAGCGGTAAACTCAATGGAATAGTTCTCCGTCCTTGCCAAATCAAGAATCATCTGCTGCATCTTCTGGGGGAATACGTCAAGCGGAATTCCAGAAGTGGCTACGCCCGAAGCCTCCGAGCGTAGCTTGTTACAAATTTCAAGCGCATCCATAGCATTACCAGTTTAAGGATTTCGGCTTGCGCTTGTTTCCTGCAAGAATGGCTGCATTCTCCTCCTCTGCCGTGAGAGGTACAGGATTCTTGCGGTTAGTCTCCAGCCACTTGTCAAGTTCATCTTGATAAAGGCAGTAACGCTTGCCTGGCTTGGTGGCAGGAATGCTGCCGTTTCCAAGTTTCATGTAGAGAGTTGCCATCGGCATTTTCAGGTATGCCGATGCTTCCTCCACACTCATAGGTATGTGCGTGTTCGCCTTGTGTGGCTTGTTCTGTGATTGCAGACCGATGATCATCTGCTTCATGCCCACCACTTCATCCCGAAGCTGGGCAACGACCATTGGAAGGTCGTTGAAAGTTAATTCCTTATTCATTCTGATACTTTGTTAATAACTGGTGCAAAGGAACAGAATGATGCTTCCGTTACTGAGGTTCGTGACAGTCATTTGTCATTCACGAAGGAATAACTCTAACAATGGGGATTATTCGGAAGTTTTCTCTGTAACATCATGGAAATCATGTCTACCATTGTCTGGTTCATCAATCGGAATGACATCATTGGAACATGGTGCTTTCAGGTTCTTCAATGTGCTGTAGTCCAAGCCTTCAAACGGCTTTGGAAACAGTGCCTTGACAAAGGCTATTCGCATAGCCATTGTGTAATCACGTTTACCCAAACGCTCTGCGATATTCCACACGAAGTGCCTTAAAGGGATATTCTCAACATTTTCCTTGAAACGGTTTATTGCTGTCGGGGTATAGTTGGGGTCGTTGCTCCATTCCTTGACAGCCTCAATTACCTTATTCAAATCATCCTCATACAGAAACCTTGACATGGTACGGTGCACATAGTCAAGTACGGTTCTTGTTCGCTTATCCTTTTCCTCCTGTGCTTCTTTTTCTTGTGCCTCTACACACTTGGCATAGTCCTCATGACTGTATTTTACAGACTCTGTTTGTGGTAAGGTTTGCTTTGGCTGTTCTTGTTCTGTTGCTGGCTCTGCTTCTACAACGTTTTTATTTGTCTTGCTGTTGCTACCAATGGTCATCAGTTCATAGGGATAATTCACCATAGAAATGAATATCGCCCAAAGCAGGATGTTGCTCCCTACAAAGATGATTGATTCGACAAACAGACTTTGGTGAAAGTCATTGCCTACATACATCGCCACGACAAGAGAGATGGCGAGAATTGCTGTACCAACAAAAGCGTAGATGGTACAATCTGAAGTTGTCTTGTTTTCTATCATTATTGTATTCGTTTTATTGTTATTCGTTCAAAAACTTCCACAAAGTTAGACGCAGAAGCATGTAAAAACCGCATTTACGTTCTCTGGCACTCTTTCTTTTACGCTTTATTAGCGTTCTAATATGATTTCATACTCTGAATCATACTTGAAACTGCTCGTTAGTGCCAGTTGCTGCTTATTGCTGACTACAAAGGTAAGGGCAAAGAAAAGGGATATTTGCAGTTCCTCTTCAATATCTATAGAAATTAGGATGTATTTGTCGAATTGGTTCTATCCACAACCACAAATAGAACCAACAAAATGAGAAAAGGACTATTGGAACACTATCATTCCAACAGTCCTTTTCTGTGTGTTATTGTCAAATGGTTACTTCTTCAAGGTGATGCAGCCAACCGAAGCACGCTTCTGAGCATCGGAAATCTTGGCATACACCTCTGTCGTTGCCACATTCTTGTGACCGAGATAACGCTGCACTACGGCAATACTGGTTCCTGCGTCCAACTGGAGACAGGCAAAGCTGTGGCGTGAGCAATGATAGGAGATATGCTTGGTAATCCCTGCATCTTTCAACCAATTCTTCAGCGGTGCCTGTGTCATGGAGTCTTTGAAATCAGGAAACACCTTGCCACGTTTATCTGGTGAATAGCCTATCAGTTCCAGGGCTTCCTCACTGATGGGGTTATGCACAATGTCCTTTGTCTTCTGCATTCGAGTGGTGACATACATCACACCATCGCTGCCGTATGGCTGTATCTCCTCCCAAGTAAGTTTCTTGATGTCGCTCTTTCTCAATGCAGTAAGACAGGAGAACAGGAAGGCTCGCTTCAATGCAGGGGCGGAGCATGGAGTGGATGCCAAGCGGATAACCTCGTCTTGTGAAAGATGCTCCTTGTCAGTCGGGATTGTCTCGATACGCTCCAAGAAACCGTTCGGGTTCTCCTTTATCTTGCGGTCACGATAGGTTATGTGGATTGAAGCACGGAAAGTTGACCAGTAGTTGGCTGCCGAGTTGATATGCAGCTTTCTGTTCTTATGCAATCCCTGTGGTGCTGTCAGCAAATACTCACGAAATCTGTTGCACAAATCCACGTTTATCTCCCCGAAGGTACACTTGCCTTGCGTGAAGGTACGGAAGTGCATATAGACGTGCTGCCACTTGGAGTTCTTCTTGTCTGCCAGTTTCTTGAAGTAGGCGAGGAAATCTCCTTTCATCTTCTCCTTGTCGAAGAAATCATAACGCTCGTTGACGATAGCCTCAAAGCGACGGCAGCGTATCGCCTCGGCTCTTGTCGTAAGGTTGAGGTTGTACTTCTGTTCCGTCTGGTTCTTCGGCTTGGCATAGATGTAGATGCCAAGCGACTCATGGCGGATGACTTTCATCGTGCTCTCGTCACGATAGCCTGGATAATAGTCAAGATAATAGGACAGCATGTGTCCGTCCTTGATTTTGCGTGTACGCAATGATACGGTCTTGCAAATGTTACTCATAACTGATATGTATTATTGATGATTATTCGTGGTGAAGTGTCTCTTCACGGCTGCAAAATAACTGAATGATACTTCCGTGACTCCCATTATTTGCAGTCATTGATGGATAATGATGAAATCACTTGAAATCACAGTCCTTTTGCTGCCCTTTCTGCCATTGCACGCTCCACATCCGTCTTCAAAAGCAGGTTCTTTACACCCACTTTTACCTTGCTGATATGGTGAACTCTCACGATATGGCAGATGTTGGCACTTGTCAGACCATACAACTGTTGCACCTGTTCGGTGGTATAATAGCTGTCATCGTTCATGAGGTCAGTCCTGCGCAGTTCTTCAAGATGTTCCTTGGAATAATAGGTACGACCATACTCACGTTTGGTGGGTATCTTATGGCGGTAGGTGTATGCCCTGAGTGCCGACTTGCTCATGCTGAAAGCATCCTCTACATCATCAGCAGTCACCCATTCCGTGATACTGTTGAGATCAACGGCAGTACCGAAGAATTCATCAATATGTCGTTTGCTGTAATAGTTCTTGCCAGCGATACGGCACATCGGTATCTGGTTGCGCTTGGCGGATGTATAGAGCCAAGACTTCTTGACCTTATAAATGGACATCACTTCCTCACCCGAATAATAGTCAAGCACCTCATTCTCCTCTTTCCCTTTTATTGGTTCCTGGTTTTGTGTTGGCTTTTCTGTTTTTGCCTTTTTACAGAGCTTGCTCTTGCTGGCAGGAACCACACGCTTGTAGGGATGACCCTCAAACATCTTCTCTATATCAGCCTTTCTAACGAATGCCATTCTGCTGCTCAATCTTGATGCCTTCAACTTGCCGTTAGCCACAAGTTTGTAGATATACTGTCGGGTGCATCCCATCAGAATGGCTGCCTTTGAGAAAGTAAGATACTCCTGATGTTGCAGATCCATGATTGGCTCAATACCGTTAATCAAGTCCTGCTGTCTTTTCTTCCTAAGACGTTTTGCCTCTGCCTGGCATTCCTCGGAACAGTATTTCTGCATACCGCTTCTTGGCACGAATGTCTTGCCACAAAATTCACATTTTCTTGTCGGTCTCATACTCTTTGATATTGCTATGTTCTACATACTTTGAGTATTCCATCGATGGAGTAAACGGAAGTGAACCATTGACAACCTTTGTCAACCCAGTCCACGATATAACGCTTTTTGCCTATCAGCTTCAATTTTGTCCTTCATCGTAACCACTCGTAAACCCTTGTCAACTACGTTCACGATATGACAAAATAAAAGCTCCGCAAATTCTCCACGGTAGAAATACGCTGCAAAAATATGTGGAAAATCGGGAACTGCCAAAAAGCACTCAGAAAGTGTTAAAAATCAAAGAGTATTGAAAATCAAGGTTTTATGTTTAGTTAGTCGTAGTAAGTTATGGTTAGTTATAAGGCTCTAAATACTAATCTTGAACACATCATCTGCTATGGAGGTTACTCCGGCAGGAATCCTTATGTTCCGGAGCGAAGTACAACGGTTAAAAGCCGCCTCACCTATTGAGGTAATGCCGTCGTGCCAGTTCACATGCTCCAGATACTTGCAGTCTTGAAAAGTCCAATTGGGGATGGCAGTCACGGTAGAGGGGATGCTGACAGAACGGATGCCGCATCCGTAGAAAGTGCTTTCAGACAAGGATTGTACACCTTCGTGCAAGACAACACTCTGCAGGTTTCCGCAGTTCTCGAACACCCAACGGCCCAGTGTTTCCACACTTCCCGGAATATCAATCAACGACAAGGAAACACAATTTCTAAAAGCACAATTACCTACCGTTTTCAGTTTTTCGGACAGGATGACCTCACGCAGGTTACTACATCCTTCAAAGGCATATTCGGTGATTGTTTCAGCATTGCCGGTATCGACATAATCCAATGCCCGGCAATTGAGGAATGCAGATTTACCGATGGTAACAAGGCTTGCGGGAAGCATCACTTCTTTCAATGTTGTATTAGGCTGATAACCGTCATCCGGATGAAAGCCCAATCCCCAACCGGGAAGGGTAACCATATCCGTCATGGAGAGGTCGAGCACTTCGAGTTTGGTAAGGGTATTGCGGATATAGGCAAGGTCGGTAGCATCCACACTACCTTTTATGACAAGCACAGCCAGCTCCACGTCGGTAGCTACACTGCTCAGATTTCCGGCAGTAGAGGTTACAGCAGCAACAGTGGAATACTTAATGGGACGTGTAACGGTTGTCTCCATACCTTTCTTATCTACCAACGTCACTTTCAGAATAGCGGTATCGGAAAGCTTTACATGTTTTGGCGGAGTAAGCGTAACTTTGGAGCTGTTGGGAATAATCATTCCGTCATCACCAAAAGCCGGTTGGGTTATGTCCACCTTCCAAACACCGTTCGTACCGGCAGAAGCACGGGTTTGTATATCCGTCCCCGTACCGTTATCGTTGGTGACGGTAGCTGCAATGGATGTATAATCACCGGATTTCAAGGTAGAGGGAAACAGCAATGGGATATCCAAGCTGGAAGCGGTACAATATAATACATCGTAACCGTCGAGTCCGATGGTGACGGCATTGCTTCGGGGCAGTGTAATGGTCGTTGTTCCGTCGGCAAGCGTAAAGACCACGCAATCACCATGTGAAGTATCCACCGCAGCAATTACGGAAGTTCCGCAAAGAATGGTTACCGGCTCTGCCTGGGCAAAAGTGATGAGGTAACCGGGTACTCCTTCCACGGTAGTGGGTACTACCGAAAGGATGTAATCACGGTTTTGCAAAGCTTCGGTCAAGGTCTGCAAGGCTTTCACCTGATCTGTGACTTCGGCAATCTGTGTACGGATACCGGTGTCATCGTACTCGTTATCACATCCGGACATTGCTACTGTCAGAAAGAACAACAGTGCATAAATTTTAGTCTTCATCATGTTGATTGTCTTTTAATTAATAAATATGGGAATTGATTGTAGATTACTTATCAAGTAACGGCCGGCAAACGAAAAGAAGACTGTGTAGTTCATGGAATCCACACATGAACCAACCGTTGCCACCGCTATAATTCCTGTCTTTCAACCATCGAAGTTCCGGCTCCGCTTTTACATCCGAAGCGGGGAAAGGGGGTCGTATACCTTATACGGAATACGAACGGGGCAATATATATATTATAAGGTGGGATTTACGGGTTTCGGGACTAAATACAAGATTTAATTAAACTTTCTCTAACAATTGATTGGCATTTGGTAAAAATAAGCATATATTTACGACGTAAACGATACCGTTACTTGATAAGTAATTCCGGCTTATAATCCTGCCCTATACCCTGTTTCATTTTTCCATTTACATTTTCTAACGGAAGCTATCAGTTGCCTGTTTGCCTTATCGACCAGCTCATTGCCGAAAGGCTTGAGATAGGTTTCCGTCACCCGCAGGGACGAATGCCCCAAAGCCTGACTGATAATCCCCACCGGCTGTCCGCTATGGAAAGCAAGTGTAGCCCATGTGTGCCGGGCCGTGTATGAGCTGACCCGTACACCGGGCAGCAAGCGGCTCATCACCTGCCCCAACTTGCAATTGAAATGCCGAAGGGCATCCTGATAATTGCGGTACGACTGCCAGCCGTCCCGTATCCTCGCATCGAGTATGGGGAAAAGGTAGGGCGATGCAGAATGCCTGTCGGCGTACTTCGCTATCAGCACAAGAGCCTCACGGGGAATGCGTACCGTTATCGGCTTATCCGTCTTATGACGGCTGTAGGTTATCCTGCCATCCTGCATATCGCGCTTGCGCAAATGGGCAAGGTCTATGAAAGGCATGCCGCGGAGCAAGAACATCAGCAGAAAATAAGCAAGTACCGCCTGCTGCTGTGGAGAAAGACTGGAAAGGTCGGCTTCCAGCAACTGTTCCATCTGGCGGGCAGTGAGCGCACGCTTGGTCTGCGACACCACACCGGTATAGACATCGTCGAAGAGTCGCGGATTGTGCTCCGCCGTGCCGGGCGGCATCCAACGGTTGTAAACGGCACGCAAAGTACGCATGTAGGTGGATATGGTGTTCTGCGTCAGTTTACGGAGCAGCATCCACTGTTCGTACTCTTTCAGGCGACCGGGTGTGAAGACTTCCTGCATCGGCATGGAGCACTCCTCCTCCCCGCTGCAGGAGAAGCGGATGAAGGAGCGGAGCGTACAGGCATAGATATGTACTGCCGGCGGCTTCCTGTCACGCCTTAGTTCTTCAATCACTTTCATCATGTAGGCAGACAAATCCGTTGTGCCCACATCTTTTGTTTCTACTTCATTCATAAATCTGCTTTATTAGTTTTTTATGCAATATACGAACGAACAATCTTTCGCAAAGAGTGTTTGAAAGACTATTATTCCAACCTAAACGAAAAACTTAATATATGAAACAAATCTTACTCATCATCTTCTTGGGAGCAAGTGTTTCCGCAACGGCGCAAATCCTCTCCCTGAGCTTCGATGATGCCCTTCGGCAGATGCAGCAGGGAAACCGCAGCCTGAAGATAGCCGACAAGGACATCGAAGCCGCACGAACGGAACGTGACAAGCTAAACGCCCTTTGGTATCCGAGCCTGCAAGGTGCGGGCACATTCGTACACCTGTCCGAAAAGATAGAAGTGAAGCAACCGTTGTCGCAATTTACCGACCCTGCCAAAGACTTTGTCCACAACCTCGTACCGGACGACCAATTTATCAGCAGTATCCTCGACCAGATAGGCAGCCACACCCTCGCCTTTCCGCTCGCACCCCGTAACCTCAGTACGGTAGGCCTGACCGCCGAATGGATCGTGTTTTCCGGTGGAAAGCGCATCCGTGCCGGCAAGATAGGAAACGCAATGATTGACATCGCCCGCGAGAACCGCGAACAGACAGACGCCACGCAGCGTGTCCTCTTGGCGGAAAGTTATTTCGGACTGCGTCTGGCACAAGAAGTGGTGCGTGTACGCCAAGATACCTACAACAGTCTGAAACGTCATTACGAAAATGCCTTGAAACTGGAAGCCGCCGGAATGATAGACAAGGCCGGACGCCTCTTTGCGCAAGTGAACATGGACGAAGCGCAACGCTCGCTGGAAGCCTCACAAAAGGAAGCAGCCGTTCTGCAAAACGCTTTGCGTACATTGCTCAACATAAGGGATACTTGCAGCATACAACCCGTTTCCCCGCTTTTCATAAACGCCGTGCTACCTGCAAAAGAGGAGTTCCTGCAAACCATGCAAACCGAGAACTATACCGTTAACCAATTGCAGTTGCAATCGCATATAGCCAAACAACAGCTCCGTATCGAACAGAGCGGCTACCTGCCGGACATCGCCGTATTCGGCAAGCAGACGCTATATGCCCACGGTATCCAAAGCAACCTCATCCCCCGCACCATGATAGGAGTAGGATTCACCTGGAATCTCTTTGACGGTCTGGCACGGGAAAAACGGATACGCCAATCCAAGATAACCCAACAGACCCTCTCCATAGGGCAGGAAAAAGCCAAAGACGATTTAAGTGTGGGTATCGACAAACTCTATACGCAGATGCAGAAAGCACAGGATAACGTTCGTGCCCTGAACACAACCATAGAACTGAGCGAAGAGTTAGTGCGCATCCGCAAGAAATCGTTCACTGAAGGCATGGCAACAAGCACCGAAGTAATAGATTCAGAAACGATGCTGGCAACCGTATGCGTGGCCCGACTGGCAGCCTATTACGAGTATGACGTGGCGTTGATGAATCTGCTGGCGCTTTGCGGCACGCCGGAAGAATTCGGGAAACTTAGTAATTTGAGAGTTGAGAATTAAAAATTGAGAAACAGGCTGTGCAATGAGGATTACACTGAAAACACAGATTTTCCTTATTCCGTATAATCCGTACCTAAAAAGAAACAACAAGTGTATTTGGATACACCGTACTTTATAGTTTATACTTAAATTAAATGAATATCAGCAACAAAACCATCAGCATCGCATTCATCGTCGTATTAATCGTTACCGTAGGAGTATCGGTTATCGGAATGTCACTTATGAGCCGGCAGCCAATGGTGCTGCAAGGGCAGGTAGAAGCCACGGAGATACGCATCAGCGGAAAACTGCCGGGGCGTGTAGATTCTTTCCTCGTACAAGAGGGAGATTGGGTAAAAGCGGGTGACACGCTCGTTGTCATCAACAGTCCCACTATCGAAGCCAAATACCGTCAGGTAAATGCTTTGGAACAGGTGGCGCAGGAACAGAACAAAAAGATTGATGCCGGAACGCGCAGGCAGATTATCGCTACAGCCTTGCAGCTTTGGAATAAGACGCAAAGCGACCTGACGCTTGCCCAAACCACCTATCAGCGCATCCTCACCCTTTATAAAGACAGTGTGGTTACTTCGCAACGAAAGGACGAAGTAGAAGCCATGTACAAAGCCGCACAAGCTGCCGAACGCGCGGCATACCAGCAATATCAAATGGCTGTGGACGGCGCGCAAAGCGAAGACCGCGCTGCCGCACGTAGCCTTGTAGATGCCGCACGCAGCACGGTGGATGAAGTTTCCGCCCTTCTTGTAGACTCCAGGCTCACTGCTCCCGAAGACGGACAGATAGCCACTATCTTTCCCAAGCGCGGCGAGCTGGTGGCTCCGGGCACGCCTATCATGAGCCTGGTGGTGATGAGCGATGCACACGTAGTCCTGAACATCCGGGAAGACCTGATGCCACAGTTCAAAATGGGCGGCACTTTCAAAGCGGACATTCCTGCCCTCGACAAGAAAGACATAGAGTTCCGCATCTATTACATCAGTCCGCTGGGAAGTTTCGCCACTTGGAAATCGACCAAGCAGACAGGCAGTTACGATATGCAGACGTTCGAGATACATGCACGACCTGTACAAGCGGTGGAAGGGCTTAGACCGGGAATGTCAGCAATCGTAAATAAAGTATAAAAAGGAAAGAAGGGAAACCGGACAATCTTTTTTTAGGCATAAGAACAAAAGAACATATTCATGATTATAACATATGCTAATGTTTTCTTATTTGTTCTTATGTCTAAAAAATCCGTCATCACCCTATTTGAAAAAAGTCTGTCATCACCCAAATAGATACCGTTCAGAGTTGAAACGCCAATCATCTCACCATACAAATTTCCTATTATGAACTTATTATATAATGTCCTCTTCCGCGAATGTCACCGTATCACCTCACGCCGTCTCTATTTCAGCGTGTGCATCCTCCTGCCCTTGTTCTGCCTGTTCTTTATGGCTACCATTTTCGGAAACGGACAGATGGAGAATATTCCTATCGGCATTGTAGACCAAGATAATACGGCAGCCTCACGTACCATAGCACGGCGCATTGCCGCCACACCTACTTTCCGGGTTACGGAGCACTTTACGGACGAAGCCTCTGCACGACAGGCATTGCAACGGAAGGAGATATACGGCTACTTGTCCATCCCGCCGCAGTTTGAGCAGAAAACAGTCAGCGGGACGGGTGCAACGCTGACTTACTATTACCATTACGCCCTTCTTTCGGTAGGAAGCGAACTGATGGCAGCATTTGAAACCACACTCGCCCCCGTAGCACTGTCGCCCATCGTTGTACAGGCTGAAGCATTGGGTGTGGGGCAGGAACAGATACAGACGTTCCTTCTTCCGGTAGAAGCCAATACGCATCCGCTTTATAATCCGGATATGGATTACTCTATCTATCTGAGCCAGCCGTTTTTCTTCGTTCTATTCCAGATACTGATTCTACTTGTAACGGTGTATGCCATAGGCAGCGAATTCAAGTTCGGGACAACGCAAGAATGGATGGGGGCTGCCACACCCGCAGGAAAAGACCCGGCTAATCTGCGGAATGCCGATATGCTGACTGCCGTCGCAGGAAAGCTGTTGCCCTACACCGTTATGTTCTCCGTTATAGGCATACTGGCAAACTACGTGTTGTTCGGACTGATGAACATACCGTTTCAAGGCAGCTTGTGGCTGATGAACATCGTAACGGTACTGTTTATCATGGCTACGCAGGCATTGGCGGTGCTGATATTCTCTATCTTTCCCAAGATAGCCTATATCATCAGCGTGGTGTCAATGGTAGGCTCTTTGGGAGCTACACTGTCGGGAGTGACATTTCCGGTAACGGCAATGTATGCACCGGTGCATGCGGCGTCCTACCTGTTTCCGGTACGGCACTTCACCGAAGCGGCACAGGCTATGATTTATTTCGGTGCGGGGTTTGCTTATTTCTGGCAATCGGTGGCTGTACTACTGGTATTCCTGCTGCTGGCCATACTGATTCTGCCTTTATTGAAGTGGTGGATACTGAGGAGGAAGGAAAGCGAAGAAACTCTCCATATCGGAGACAAAGCATTGTCCGGCATTGCAGCGACCGATATACAGTCCGGTATATCATCCGGTGCATCGCCCGGCACGGAAGCATCCCTGAGCAATGTCATCCGCCACGAATGGAAAGCCATTGCCACCAATCCCGCCATCCTGCTGGTGCTGGCAGGGGGAATCTTCCTTTATGGCTTACTCTACAACTATATGTATGCTCCCAATCTGGTACGCAAAGCACCGGTTGCCGTAGTAGACCTCTCCCACTCCGCACTCAGCCGGGAGTACGTACGATGGCTGGATGCCGCCCCGCAGACTTCGGTCTATGCCCAAACGCCCAATATCCTCGAAGCCCGCAAGTGGATGAAAAAAGGCGAGGTTACCGGTATACTCTACATTCCTTCCGACTTCGAGACGCATGTAGCGCGCGGCGAGACTTCCGTATTCACCCTGTATGCCGCCACGGACGCATTCCTCAACTTCAAGGGATTGCAAGAAGCAAGCTCGCGCGTGATGCTTGCCGTAAACGATACCCACCGGCGTACCGGAACAGTATTCCTGCCGCCGCAAGGTCTGTTGGCCGTTGCGTCGTCCACTCCCGTCAGCGTATCGGGAACGGCCCTTTACAATTACACCGAAGGATACGGTTCTTACCTGATTCCCGCCGTAATGATTGTCATCATCTTCCAGACAATGCTGATGGTGATTGCCATGCTTACCGGCGAAGAAGCAGAACAGCAGCGGGAAGGCGTTTACAGCATGAAAGCCCGTTCCCTGAAAGATATGCTGTGCATCGTATCGGGAAGAACCTTCGTATATGTAATGCTGTATGTTGTGTTCTCCATGTTCCTGTTGGGACTGCTGCCGCATATTTTCAGCATTCCCAATATAGGAAGCGGTTGGGACATTGTCACTATGATGATTCCTTTCCTGCTTGCCACGAGTTTCTTTGCGCTTGCCGTGTCCCGCTGGTTTACCGACTCCGAAGCCCCACTGCTGATGATAGCCTTCTTTTCTGTGGGTTACATCTTCCTTTCCGGCGTGTCTTACCCGCTGGAACTGATGCCCTGGTACTGGCAAGCGGCGCATTACGTCTTCCCTGTGGCCCCCGCAGTACTCGCTTTCGTAAAATTAAATTCAATGGGCGGCAGCCTTGCCGACATCTGGCCTCAGATGCTGACGCTGTGGATACAAGTAATCATATACGGTGCGTGGGCGGTGTACACTACAAGGAGAGTCTATAAACGAAGTAACATAAAGACAGGTGATATAGAGGCATAAAAAAAGGCTATCTATCCCAGACAGCCAATCTTTTTGTTAACCTTAAATCTAATACTATGAAAAACACATTGCAAATATACGGACATTTCGGGAATCTCCAAATTATCGGAGGACTGTGGTCCTACTTATAACATGGTTTAATAGGAATACGCTGTTGTTAACAAATCAGCACCCGGAAATTAAGAAAAACTTACAGTCTTTTCCTCTTATAAGCAAATTCCTGCCATTTCTCTTCCGGCCAATCCTGCCGCTGCATCTCCGTACGCGCCATGACAAAGAAGAGATCTGACAGACGGTTCACAAAACGCAAAATATCCTCATTCAGCGGAGCTTGGCGATGCAGTGTCCATAAGCGTCGCTCGGCACGCCTTGCCACTGTGCGGGCAAAATGCAGGTGCGCAGAAACAGGCGTACCGCCCGGCAGAAGAAAATAGCCGTTCTCCTTCAGTCCGGCAGTCATGGCATCCATTTCCTGTTCGCAGCGTACGGTCAGTTCGGCGGCAGAAAGAAAATTGGGGTTCAACACGCCATCGGGCGTAGCTACATGGCTCATCACTACCATCAGTTCTCTTTGAATGGTATGCAGCAGTTCCTGCCAATTGTCTTCGGCAGGAAGCATGGAACGTACAATTCCTATTACGGCATTCAGTTCGTCCAAACAGCCGTTTGCCTCGATGCGAATATCATCTTTGGGAACACGCGCTCCGCCATGAATGCCGGTGGTTCCTTTGTCTCCCGTACGGGTATATACTTTTTTCATCTTTCAGCGTATGCTTATTCAAATAAACTCATTATATCCGTTTCACCCCAATAAAGATGCGTGTAACTTGCTATCGTATTCTTGTAGCGGAATACGGGCGTGTTCACCGGTTGCCCTTTGGCATTATACACCTGCACGACGGTAGGCGGCATATACAGCTCTTTCTTACTGTCATCGGGAGCCGTCCCCGACTTGCCGAACTGCGTATAATGAAACTCGTGCCCCCGCAAACGCTGCCCCTTATAGTCGAAGCTACGATACCCCAATGTCAATTTTCGATATTCACTCTCATTGGAGATATAAAAAGGAAACACACCCGCCATTCTGTCGAACCCGCTGCCGCCACTCTCATGCTCCCGTTTGTCATAACCTATGGCATACGAAAGGTAAATCATTCCGCCACACTCTGCCAGCGTCTTTCCGCCGCGCTCTATATACTCCCGAACGGATTCTTTCACCTGACGGGCTCCGGCAAGCGTCACGGAATGTTTTTCTGGATACCCGCCCGGCAAGTACAACAAATCGGTGTCCTGCGCTATGGGGACATCCTTTTCCGGATCGAAGAAAGAGATACGACCCATTCCGCGCAACATCTCCAAATGTTCTTCATAAATGAAAGAGAAAGACTCCTCGTTACGTGCCACCAAGATACGCAGGTTGCCCGGTTTCCTACCGCCGACAAACTCCCTATCCCTTTCCCGCGTTTCCCGCAACGGAACCGCCGTCTTCGCCAGCAGCAGTTTCCAATCCACGCATTGCTCCAATAACCTTGTCAGAATACCTATGGCATCCGTGCCTTTGGATCGACTGAAATCAAGTCCCAAATAACGTGATTCCTGCTCCAGCACTTTCTCCTTTGGAAGATACCCCAAACAGGTTATGCCTATCTCGGCACACACTTCCCTGAGCATTTCATAATGGCGGGGCGACCCTACACGATTGAATATCACCCCCGCAATCCGTATATCCGGACGAAAATGGATGAATCCCGACAGCAAAGGAGCCATTGAATAAGCGGCAGACTTGGCATCCACCACCAGCACGACTGGAAGTTGCAACAACTGAGCTATCTCCGCCGAAGAGCCCCGGTCGCGATCATATCCGTCAAACATTCCCATCATCCCTTCCACAATGCAAATATCCGCAGAAACGGCATGACGTGCATAGAGTTCGCACACATGTTCACCGGAAGCCATAAACGTATCCAGATTAATGGATGCACGTCCGCATACAGCCGCATGATATTTGGTATCGATATAATCCGGACCGCATTTAAAAGGCTGTACCGCCAATCCTTTTTGTGTCAGCAAAGCCATTAGTCCGCGGCTTACGGTGGTCTTTCCGCTACCCGATGTGGGGGCTGCTATGAGAAACTGAGAAACGTGACGCATGTTATTTAGGGTATAAGATATGAAGTATAAAAGGGTTGTTATGGATTTTGTCGGACAAAGGTAATAATATATCCGGTAAAAGTCTTATCTTAGCTGCCAAATATAAAAAACGCTATGATAACCGAAGAACTTAAAAAACTCTACATCACACATACCGGGCACGAACCCGAAGCCATCGACGAACTTCCCTCTTCCGGCTCAAACCGCCGCTATTTCCGCCTCAAAGGTACGCCTACATTGATAGGGGTAAGCGGCGAATCCGTTGAGGAAAACCGTGCCTTTCTCTATATGGCAGAGCATTTCCGCGGAAAAGGATTGCCCGTGCCCGAAGTGTTTATCCGTTCCGAAGACGATATTTACTATTTGCAGGAAGATTTGGGAGATACGCTTCTGTTCAACGCCATCGAAAAAGGACGCAAGACAAGCGTATTCGATGAAGAGGAGAAGCAATTGCTTCGTAAGACCATGCGCCTGCTACCCGCCGTGCAATTTGCCGGAGCCGACGGCATGGACTTCTCCTACTGCTACCCGCAGGCTGAGTTCAACAGTCGTAGCATTCTGTGGGACTTGAACTACTTCAAGTATTGTTTCCTCAAGGCAACGGGCATGGATTTTCAGGAAGACCGCCTGGAAGATGATTTCCAGAAAATGGCAGACGTGCTTCTCCGCAGCAGTTCCGCTACTTTCATGTATCGCGACTTCCAAAGCCGCAACGTAATGATTAAGGATGGCGAACCCTGGCTTATCGACTTTCAGGGCGGACGCAAAGGACCTGTCTACTACGACGTGGCCTCATTCCTGTGGCAAGCCAAGGCCAATTATCCCGACAGCCTGCGCCAAGAACTTCTGAAAGAATACATCGAAGCCCTGCGCAAATACCAGCCGGTAGATGAAAGCTATTTCTATGCCCAACTCCGTCATTTCGTACTGTTCCGCACCATGCAGGTATTGGGCGCATACGGCTTCCGCGGTTACTTCGAGAAGAAGCCCCACTTCATCCAAAGCGTGCCTTTCGCCATTGAAAACCTGCGCCAGCTGTTGCAGGAGCCTTACCCCGAATATCCGTATCTCTGTAAAGTCCTGCACAGGCTGACCGAACTGAAACAATTCACCGACGACCTGCAAAAGCGTCGCCTAGTAGTAAAAGTCACCAGTTTCGCCTATAAAAAAGGTATCCCCGAAGATTCTTCCGGCAACGGCGGCGGTTTCGTATTCGACTGCCGTGCCGTAAACAACCCTGGCAAATACGAACGTTACAAGCCTTTCACCGGCCTCGACGAGCCCGTTGTCCGCTTCCTTGAAGAGGATGGGGAAATCGCCGTATTCCTCGAACACGTATATGGTCTGGTAGATGCATCCGTGAAACGGTATATGGAACGGGGATTTACCAACCTGTCCGTATGTTTCGGCTGTACAGGCGGCCAACACCGCTCCGTATATTCGGCCCAACACCTTGCCGAACACCTCAACAAGAAGTTCGGCGTACAAGTGAACCTGATACACAGAGAACAGAACATAGAACAGAATTTTAGCGCGAAACAGTAATACCGCCCGTCATCCTATTATTTTATGAAAGCAATGATATTTGCCGCCGGACTGGGAACCCGCCTTCGTCCGCTGACAGACCACACCCCAAAAGCACTCATCTCCGTAGCCGGAAAACCGATGCTGGAACGGGTGATTTTACGGCTGAAAGAAGCCGGATTCAATGACATTACGGTCAATATCCACCACTTTGGAGAACAGATTATCGAGTTTCTCCGCGCCAATAACGATTTCGGCATCACTATCCACCTCAGTGACGAACGGGATATGCTGCTCGACACCGGTGGCGGGATAAAGAAAGCGCGTCCGTTCCTGGACGACAACGAACCGTTCCTGGTGCACAATGCCGACATCCTTTCCGACATCAATCTTGCAGAGCTTTACCGGCATCATCGGGAAAGCAATGCAGAGGCTACACTGCTCGTCAGTCAACGACAGACATCACGCTACCTGCTGCTGGACGATGCCAACCGCCTGCACGGCTGGATAAACAAATCCACCGGTGAAACCAAGCCCGAAGGATTCTCTTTCCAAGAAAGGCAATACAAGGAAATGGCTTTCGGTGGCATTCACGTCATATCCCCTTCCCTTTTCCGCTATATGGAAAGCAGACAATGGGAAGGGAAGTTCTCCATTATTCCTTTTTATCTATCCGTGTGCGAAACAGCCTGCATACAGGGTTATCCGCTTCAGGACCGCCGTTGGTTCGACATCGGCAAGCCGGAAACACTTGCAAAAGCAGAGGAATACTACCGATAGAAAGACAAAATGAAGAAAAAAGAAAATAATCAGGAAGAAAAAGCTGAATAATATATAAAAAGTCTTTATCTTTACCCCCGGAATTGGCAATCGGGAAGGCATATCCGCCTGCCGATGCAAGGGAATCCGGTGTAAAACCGGAGCTGTACCTGCAGCTGTAATCCTCAATAAAAGATGTTTGTATCCGCAAAAGCCACTGTCGCGGCAACGCGATGGGAAGGTAATACAAGCAGAGGAGAGCCAGAATACCTACCAACTTCCGTAACTTGAGCACTGAGCTTCCAGGATTAGAAGCGATGTCCCCTATACTGATACGATAGGATTCCTATTTTACTCTTTCGGGCCATTACCTTTCGCACACAGAAGCGAAGTGCCGTTTTGTTTTATCAACGAAAAAATCGGTAGACGATGAAGCACAAGTATTGGCTTGAAGCGGTACTGCTGTGCGGTGTGATGCAATCCGCCCCGGCACAAAGTATCCTTAAAAACAAAGATGAGAAAGAACTCTCGTTACTGCTCAACGAAGTAGTGGTAACAGGTACGGGAACCGAGCACTACCTGAAAGACGCCCCCGTGCAGACAGAGGTGCTCACGGGAAAAGCGCTGGAGCAATATCAGGCGCGCAGCATAGACGACCTTCTCAGCGGGCTCAGCCCTTCCCTCACCTTCCATGACGGCGACATGGGCAGCCATATCCAGCTCAACGGGCTGAACAACGACTATATCCTCATCATGATAAACGGCAAGCGCATGAACGGGGACATCGGCGGACAAAACGACCTCAACCAACTGAATCCCGCCAACATAGAGCGCATCGAAATCGTGAAAGGCGCCGCTTCTTCACTTTACGGCAGCGATGCCATTGCCGGAGTCATCAATATCATTACCAAACGGAGCAGAGAGAAAATGGAACTCACCAGCACCACCCGTGTGGGCGAGCATGGCGATGTACGGCAAAGCGCCAGCTTCGGCTTCAACTACGGCAAACTGAAATCGGTGACCGGTATCAACTTCCGGCACACCGACGGCTGGCGCAATACGGATATGCAATGGGATCAGAACCAACTGAAGCCCGGTTCCACCATGCTTACCGTAAACCGTTCCAGCAACTATACTCTTTCCGAGAATCTGGAATGGCAGGTAAACAGAAAACTGAACCTCACCGCCGAAGGAACGTACTACGAACGTTGGGTGATGCGTACGCACGGCCCGTGGAAGTACCTGCCCAACGACTTCTACTACCGCAACTATACTTTTGCCGCCGGAAGCAGGTACAAGCTGAACGGGCGCAACTACCTCACCGCCGACCTCTCTTACGGTCGCTACGGTTACTTCTACGACTATAAGCTGAAAGACATCACCGACTACTTCAAAGACGGCGACCGCATCACCTACTACCCCGGCCAGCGTATCAAGCAGAGCATACAGCAACAAGTGCTGGCGCAGGTAAAAGGTATCTTTTACTTCGGCGACCGGCACATCCTCAATACTGGCATAGAGTACCAGTACAACCGTCTGGAATCGCCTCACCACATAGCAGGCGACATCGCTTCCGTCTATACGCTCGCCGCCTATGCGCAGGAAGAGTGGACTGCCACAAGCAACCTTATACTGACTGCCGGCGTACGCGGCACGCAACACAAGGAAACCGGACTGAACCTCAGCCCCAAAGTATCCGCACTCCACAAAGCCGGTAACTTCAACCTGCGCGCTTCCTATGCCATGGGCTTCAAGGCGCCTACCATCAAAGAGCTTTATTATGAACACACAGGCAGCATCGGCGGCAGCTCCCTCACCGCCTATCATGGCAATACAGACCTCAAGGCGCAAACCTCACAATACACTTCCATCAGCGTGGAGTATGCAGGAAGCAAGTTCCAAGCGAGCCTGACCGGATATGCCAACTTCATCCGCAACATGATAGAGCTGGTAGAGATAAAAGTCACCCCCGAAGAAAAGCTCCTCGAAATAGAGAAAAGCAAGAAATACACCAACCTCACGAAAGCCCGTATCTATGGCATGGACTTCACCTTCAACTACCGCCCCACGAAAGACATCATGCTGGGCGGTGGGTACAGCTATGCCGATCCGAAAGCGCAGTATGCCGCCGATACGGGCGATAACTACATGAAGTACCTCTACATCGACGCCACATCCAACCATAATGCCACGCTCAACACCACCTGGCAGTACACTTGGCACTGTTACCGCTTCGGCTTGGGAGTGTACGGCCGATACCAGTCGACCCGCCACTACGTTAACGACAACGATGCCGACGGCTTCCAGACATGGCGCATCAACACCGCCCATACCCTAATGAAGATGCGGCACTGGACGCTGACAATGAACATAGGTGTAGACAACCTCTTCAACTACGTAGACCGCACTCCTTTCGGACGTAACCGGGCTACCAGCACGCCGGGAAGGAATTTCTACGCATCGGCGCTTATAAAGTTCAAGAACGGGGGCGGGGCAAAATAGAGAAAAACATCTTTTTTATTAATCAATTTACAAACAAAGTATGAAAAATTTCAAGTTTTATCTGATGGCGGCTCTCGTAGCAGCCACAACTTGCACAGGATTCACCTCCTGTAGCGATGACGACGATGCGGAAAGTACCGTAAACCCTGCAACCAGGGTAGTAGCCGAAACCAAGAAGTATGACACCGCCATCCTACTCTGTACTTTCGGAAGCACTTATAATGAGTCATTGGACGTTTACAACGAAATCATCGCCGACTTCCGGAAGCAGTTCCCTCAAACAGACATCTATATGTCTTTCACCTCACGTACCTGCATCGGCCGTGCAGAGGCTTCTACCGGCGAAGCGCGCTACAAACTGGACCAATGGCTGAAAGCCATCGGCGATGCAGGATATACACACGTAGCCGTACAGTCGCTTCACGTCATTCCCGGCGAGGAATACCTTTCTCTAATGAATACCGATATCAAGAAAAACTTTATGATTGACTGGTATCCGCACATCGACGTGCTGAAAGGCGCCAACCTGCTCTCTACCGATGATGATACGGACGAAGTGGCACAGGTCCTTTACAACCACTACAAGAACAAACTGGCTGAAAAGAAGAACATCGTTCTCCTGATGGGGCACGGTAACCCTGATGTGAACTACAATGCCAACACCAAATACTCCGAAGTCCAAACCGCCTTGCATACTCTTGCCACAAACAAGAATATCTTCGTAGGTACTGTAGACTATGGAGAAATGCTTTTCTGGCCGAAAGAAGAGGAAGAGAAAGCGGTAGACCGTATCCCGGTAGTACCTGCCGCCCAAATGATAGCCGACTATCCCGGCTGCATCTATTCGCAAGTGATGAAGTACTGCCAGGACAATAACCTGGAGCCGAATGAAGTAAACGTATACCTCGCTCCTTTCATGTCCATCGCCGGTGACCATGCCCACAACGACCTATGGGGCATCGAAGCGATAGCCGAGAACAAAGGCTTGGATAAAGTGGAACTCAATACCAACGAGTACAGTTGGCGCGAACGTCTGGAGAAAGCAGGTTTCAAGGTAGACAGAACATTTGAAGCCCATCCCGTAGGCCAAGCCGATGCCGATCACGGTATCAAAGACGGCTGCGGTATCAAGGCTCTGGGCAGCTATCCCGAAATCCGCGCAATCTGGGTGAATCACCTGAAAGAGCAATGGGATGCCGATGCCTGGGAAAACGGTGAAGGATATCAGCCGGAAGTATAACATTTGTCCTCCATTTTCTTAATTCAATAAGGGAAAAAGGAGAGGAAAAGCTGAGACAGAAAAAATATGCGGGTATTTCTCATTTTCAGGAAAATGTCGCATATTACACTAACAATCAAAGAATTAAATTAAAGACATAAAGAACACCCAAACATTTTAAGGTTCATTTTAGGGGTCACTTCCTTATTGGCCCCTAAAATGAACCTTTCACCTAAAGACAGTCAGGTAAAATAACCGACAACCCCCTTTTTGTTATCCGTCTTATAAGTTGAAAATATTCATCCCATGAGACCGGGAAAATCGTTCCGAGAGATGAAAAAATCCATCCTGCAAAACAAAGCAAATCCGTAATGCAAAGCAAATCACTCCGTAAGACCGGTTGCATTATCCCGCCCTTTCCTTTATCAATTAAAAATAAACCGCTATATTTGTCACCGCTTAGGTGATACACTCCGTTATTCCAACGAGTTGTATAAAAGGGAATCCGGTGCGAAACCGGAACAGTGCCCGCTACTGTAAAGCCACTTTGCTCCGCCTGCTTGTTGCAGCAACGGAGCATACGGAAAACATTCTTCAAAACAATGCCACTGTCTTACAGACGGCTGTTGGTGAGAGCGAACATCAGTTTGAGCCATCGCAGACCGGAGACGGGAAGGTGTGGTTTTCCGTAGGGCTGAGTCAGGAAACCTGCCTGGGCAATTACACAGTCAACGCCTTCCCGGGGTCAGGAAGACAAGTATTAATCTTACATTTTTCAATAAATGAAAACCAACTATTTATTGGCAGCCATACTGTGCTGCCTGACACCCCTGCTCCATGCCCAAACCGCATTGAGCGGAAAGGTGGTGAGCGCCGACACGAACGAGCCTCTTGCAGGGGTAAATATCCGCGTAGACAACAGTCTGACGGGATGCACCACCAACAGAAAAGGAGAATTTACCATCGACAATCTGCCCGACGGACAACACACGCTGCGCTTCTCCTACATTGGCTTCACCCCCAAAAAATACACCGCGGACGGACAAGAAGAAAACATCCTTGTAAAGCTGGAGGAGAGTTACAGCAACCTCAGCCAGGTGGTAGTGACCGGAACCGGTACGCACCGCCGCATGACAGACAGCCCCGTTCCCGTATCCGTAATCACAGCCAAAGAAATAGGCAGCGCCAACATATCTACGCTGGAAGAAGCGCTGGTGAAGCTGACGCCCAATATCTCTTCCTACACCAACGGCATGGGCACTACCATGAGCCTGAACGGCATCAACGAGGACTACATACTGATATTGGAAAACGGCAGACGTCTGGCTGGTGAAGACCGCTACACGCGCATCAACGTGGCCAACATCAAGCGCATCGAGATACTGAACGGCGCAGCATCCGCCCTGTACGGAAGCGATGCCATAGGCGGTGTTATCAACATCATCACGGACGATGCCCGGAACACCGTGAACGTATCCAGCTATACTCACTACTCCGGCGAGGGACGCCTGACGGAAAGCGTCAATGCCGATGTCAATGCGGGCAAGTTCTCCTCTTACACTTCCTACCAGCGCCGTCAGGCAGGAAGCTGGCAGAACAACAACATCGACGAGAACGGCTACGAAACCGGACGTCCTACTTCCGTAGGCTTCTACTCCAACACCGTAAACCAGCGTTTCGTATTCAATGCCACAGATAAACTGTCGTTCTACGCGCGCGGTACTTATTATGATAACAAAACCCGCCGTCCGCAGGACGCCACCTACTATGCCAAAAGCAAAGGCCAGTTCGTGCAGAAAGACGCCTATACCTACAATCTGAAACACGAGACCTATACTTATGGCGCCGGCATGAAGTACATGATAAACCGTTCGGCTTACATCGATGCAGAGTTCTACTCGGACAATTACTCGTCGGACTATATGTACTTCAAGAAGTCGGGCAGCTATCTGCCGGGCGACCGGGTGACCCGCAAACAAGTGCGATATTACAACGGAAACATCAAAGGTATCTTCCGCCTGGGCAGCCGCAACAAACTGTCTGCCGGCGTAGAATACGTAAACGAGGGGCTGGAGAGCGAATCGGACAACATCGACTCCCGCCACATGTACACCCTCGCTTTCTACGCACAGGATGAAATAAAGCTGCCCCTAAACCTGCAAGCCGTACTGGGCATACGCTACATCTACAACGAGAACTTCAAGAACTACGCCACCCCAAATGTGTCGCTGATGTACAAACTCGGCGGACTGAACCTGCGCGCCGCCTACGCGGCAGGCTTCCGCACGCCTACCTTGTCGCAACTTTACGCCACCGACGAATCCAAGACCAGCAACCGCTACACCACGGGCAACGCCGACTTGAAGCCTGAAAAGAACAACTTCTACTCACTGAATGCGGAATACAACTACCGCCGGATTTCCGTGTCCGTCACCGGATTCATCAACGACATCCACGACATGATAAACTATCGCACCCTCTCTGACCAAGAGATACACGACATGGGGCTGGACGACAAGCACGCCGCTTTCGACGAGATACGCCAGCGCGACAACGTGGACAAAGCCAAGACCAAAGGCCTCAGTCTGAATGCGAGCCTGAATCTGGGTGCAGGCTTCAGGGCAGGCGGCGGATACACGTACATGAACACCGAAGCCAAGCAGTTGCAAGCCGACGGCAGCTACAAAGTGTCGCCCATAGACAAAAGCGTCAGGCACATGGGAAATATCAACGGCCAGTGGGAACATACCTGGAGCTTCTACCGCCTGAACGTAAACGTACATGGACACCTGCAAGGCGAACGCTACTCACAAACATATGGCTACGCCCCCAAATTCCAGCAATGGGATTTGAATACCCGCCACACCTTCAACCTGCAATCCGTGGTTCTGGAACCGGGCGTAGGTATCGAGAATATCTTCGACAAGAAAGATGACCGCCCCTGGAACAATAACTTCTCCACGCTCAGCCCGGGACGCTCGGTATACGTGAGTTTGTCGGTACGGTTTAAGAAATAAAAAAACAGCAATCATTTTACAAAACAGTAATTACTTTTATTTATGAAAACATCTCTCCTTTCCCTGCTCCTTGCCATTTCTCTCTTCTGCTCCGCTCACGAAGGGGGAAACTTCGTGTCGAGCGATATGCTTGCAAGCATGAAACCTGGCGAAAAGGCCGCATTGCTTATGGTACACTTCGGCACGACGCACGATGATACACGTACGCAGACGATTGATGCTATCAATGCCCAAGCACGCAAGGCTTTTCCCGACCTGGAGTTTCGCGAAGCCTATACTTCGCGCATCATCATACGCCGCCTCAAGACACGCGGCGTTGTCAAAAATACCCCGCTGGATGCGCTACTCCAACTGCGTGGAGAGGGCTACACACACATTATTGTGCAAAGTACCAATATCATTGACGGTGTGGAAATGGAGTCGCTCCGCCGTGATGTGGAAAGCGTGCTGCCTTTCTTCAAGGAGATACGCGTAGGCACTCCCCTACTCTATTCGGTGGAAGATGCGAAAAAAGTAACTGATATTTTAGGACAACGCCTCAATGCTTCGGTGCAGCAGAGTGCAAAGAAAAAGGGTAAAGAACACTTTGTATTGGTAGGGCATGGCACTTATACGCCCGGCACTGCTACATACAGTCAGATGGACTATATGCTGAAAGTAGCCGGATTCGGTAACTTCCATGTGGGGACCATCGAAGGCTATCCCACCTTTGAAACCATGTTGGCACAACTGAAAGCGGCCAAAGCAAAGAGTGTGACACTCGTTCCTTTTATGTTTGTAGCCGGCGACCACGCCAAAAACGATATTGCCGGAGAATGGCGGGAGATGCTTGAAAAAGAAGGTTATACCGTTCATGTGCGCATGGAAGGTTTAGGGCAAATCCCTGAAATACAAAAGATATTCGTAGACCATATCCGTTTCGGACTGAAGCACCGCACACAGGGCATCATGGAAAAGAAAGCGGCATATGCGGCAGGGGAAAAAAACGAGTGAGAAAGTCACCTTTTCATGCCATAATGTGATAAATAGAATGTATCTTTGTGAACTGCAGGCGTAACACTTACCATGCTCTGCAGAACAGACAGCAATAAGTCAGATAGCAAATGAAACAACCCAAAATAATCATCGCCGGCATCGGTCCGGGCAATAAGCAAGACATAACACCCGCTGTTGTTGCCGCTTTACAGGAAGCGGATGCAGTGGTGGGCTATAAATACTATTTCCGCTTTGTCACTCCGTACCTGCGCCCCGATACGGAATGTATAGATACAGGAATGAAACGCGAACGTATCCGCGCCGAGCAAGCTTTCGAGCTGGCGGAGCAGGGAAAAACGGTGTGCGTCATCAGTTCGGGCGATGCAGGGATTTACGGTATGACGCCGCTTGTGTATGAAATGAAGCGGGAACGGAACAGTAACGCAGAGATTATTTCCCTGCCCGGTATCAGCGCATTCCAGAAAGCGGCTTCCCTGCTGGGAGCTCCTGTGGGACATGACTTCTGCGTTATCTCCCTCTCAGACCTGATGACCCCATGGGAACGCATCGAGAAACGTATCATTGCCGCTGCCGCAGCCGATTTCGTGACAGCCGTCTACAATCCCAAAAGTGAAGGCCGTTATTGGCAACTTTACCGGCTGAAAGAGTTATTCCTGCAAGAAGGACGTTCACCACAGACCCCCGTAGGCTATGTACGCCAGGCAGGGCGTCCCGAACAGGAAGTGCACATAACGACGCTGGAAGCGTTCGACCCCGAAAAGACGGATATGTTTACCGTAGTACTGATAGGCAACTCGCAATCGTACGAATGGAACGGTACGATGATTACTCCGCGGGGATATTACCGGGAGGAGGTTGCGACCGGGAATACCCAGTATGGAGCTAGTAAAGGGCAGGAGATCATGATACGGAGCTTCCGTACCATCGAGAAAGAGCTCAGGAACCGGGACATTCCCCTCGACCATAAATGGGCGTTGCTACACGCCATCCACACCACCGCAGATTTTGAAATGGAAAAGCTGTTGCACACAGACGAAAAAGCAGTGGAAACACTATATCAAGGTATCATCGGGAAACGCATACGGACCATCGTTACAGACGTGACAATGGCTGCCAGCGGCATTCGTAAAGGAGCTTTGGAACGTTTGGGTGTAAAGGTGAAATGCTATCTCGGCGATCCCCGTACCGCAGCAATGGCAACGGAGAAAGGCATCACCCGCACACAAGCGGGCACACGCCTTGCCGTTGAAGACCATCCAGACGCCCTTTTTGTATTCGGCAACGCTCCGACAGCGTTAATGGAACTATGCGATCTTATACGCAAAGGGAAAGCGCATCCGGCTGGGATTATCGCCGCTCCGGTGGGCTTCGTACACGTACAGGAGTCCAAGCACATGACAAAGCCTTTCACCGCCATCCCTAAAATAATTGTAGAAGGACGCAAAGGCGGAAGCAACCTTGCTGCAACATTAGTAAACGCCGTTTTGTGCTACAATGATGCGGAACAGTTACGACCGGGACGAGACGTGTGAAACAACGATTAAGAATTAACGATTAGTGGTAAGCGAATGGTTATACAACGAAAATTTATCATTATAGGAACGGACGATAACCGGACGCCTTTCTTTCCGCCGGAAGTATTGGAACACATACGGCACGGGAAAGTATTTTCGGGGGGAGTGCGGCACAAAGAAATTGTCGGAAACTTGTTGCCGGATGATGCGGAATGGATTTCCATTACCGTACCATTGGACAACGTATTCTCACAATATGAGAAAGTGTTCAGCAGTAACGGATACGGACAAACGGATGCCGTCCCCCGGCAAATTATCGTTTTCGCTTCGGGCGACCCGCTGTTCTTCGGCTTTGCCAATACGGTGAAACGGAAATTGCCGGATGCTGAAATCAAGCTATACCCCTCTTTCAATTCTCTCCAAACATTAGCACACCGCCTCGTAATGCCTTATGACGATATGCGAACCGTTTCGCTGACGGGACGTCCCTGGAATGAATTCGACCGCGCCCTGATTGAACGCGCTCCCAAGATAGGCATCCTTACCGACCGGGAACATACGCCCGCCACAATCGCAGCCCGCATGCTGGAATACGGATACGACCGTTACACCATGTATGTAGGCGAGCATCTTGGCAACCCCGAAAAAGAACGCATCCGCCACATGACACTACAGGAAGCAACGCAAGGCGGATTCGAGCATCCCAACAACCTGTTGCTTTGCGCCACCTCTTTTCCCGAAGCCCGCCCTTTTGGTATCCCCGACGAACAATTCGCACATTTGGACGGACGTACCCGTATGATAACCAAAGCACCTATCCGCCTGCTTACGTTACAAGCGCTGGAACTGAACCACCGCCGTGTATTCTGGGATATCGGTTTCTGCACCGGGTCGGTTTCCATTGAAGCCCGGCTGCAATTCCCTCACCTCACGGTCGTTTCCTTTGAGGTACGTGCCGAGGGCGAAGAACTGATGAATATCAACAGCCGCCGCTTCGGTACGCCGGGCATTACGGCAATCACAGGCGATTTCCTGCAAACGGCGACCGATACTCTCCCCCGTCCCGATGCCGTCTTCATAGGCGGGCACGGCGGACATCTGCCGGAAATGCTGATGAAGATAAAGGAAGCGTTACAGCCCGACGGTTGTATCGTTTTTAACTCCGTATCGGCAGACAGTAAAAAAGTATTCATGGAAGGAGCCGGAGCCGCCGGGCTGATACTGCATCCGTCAGCACGCATCGCACTGAATGATTATAACCCTATTGAAATCATGAAAGCAACACTTTCATAAAATAACAAGACAAGCTATATTCATTATAAAAACAAATAACCTGTATGAAAACAGAAACATCCCACATAAAGACGGCCATCATGCTCGTTTCGGAAACCGGAATGGCTTCCGCCCGGCTGTTGCTCAAAGAATTTCCCGAAGCGGAGATTTTCACTCCCCGCTATGAAAGCGGATGTACGCACATCGAATCGACCGGCAGTTTCACTGTCAAGAATTTCAATCGTTACGACGCGTTTATCTTTATCGGAGCCTTAGGCATCTGCGTACGTTCCATCGCCCCTTGCGTGAAGGACAAGTACACAGACCCTGCCGTAATTTGCGTGGACAGCACAGGTAAACATGCCATTTCCGTCCTTTCCGGACATATCGGCGGAGCCAACGAACTGACCGAGGCAGTGGCCGGTGCATTGGGAGCCGAACCCGTGATAACCACTCAAAGCGACCTTACCGGACTGTGGGCATTGGACAAACTGCCCCAACGCTTCGGCTGGTCTCCGACCATCTGTGTGAGCCCTTCCACCCACCTGCTGGCAGGGCTTACCCAAACTCCCGACGACCAGATGAAGGCGTGCATGAACGAGGCTATCAGTCTTTTTGTAACCGGACAGCCTACCGCATTGCTGTTGGAAATCCGCGACAAAGGAACCGACTGGATGGAAGCGAACCTTCCCCCTCATGTAGAGGTGTTCTATCAGATGAAAGACATCAAATTATCCCGCTTCAAGCTGGTACTGATCGTCTCTCCGCGAATACATTACAACATAAAGGACATACCGTCCATCTGCTATGTGCCGCGCGTGGTGCACGTCGGCATCGGACTTGCCCGGCAGGCAAGCCCCACGAGAAAAGTTGTGAAAGGCATTATAGAAAAGCTGGAAGAGTACAACATCTCCCCGCAATCCATCATAACCATATCTACGATTAACGTCAAGCGTGACGAACCGGTAGTGAAATCGCTCCAAAAGGAATACGAAGTCTTCTTCTATACGGCCGAGGAACTGGCGACAATGGACGTGCCCCACCCCAGCAAAACAGTGATGAAGCACATGGGTACACCCAGTGTAAGCGAGGCAGCCGCATTGCTGTCCTCCGGAAATAGCCAACTGATAATGCCGAAACGCAAAGGCGAGAACTATACGGTAGCCGCCACCCTGGACATCTGCGCCCAGCGCCGGGGACACATCGAGATTGTAGGTGCAGGTCCCGGAGACCCTGACCTTATCTCCGTGCGAGGACGGGCGATGCTGGAAAAGGCAGACCTCATCCTCTATGCAGGCAGCCTCGTGCCCCGCGAACTGACACTTTGCGCCAAACCGGGCGCAACAGTCCGCAGCTCCGCTTCCATGGATTTGGAAGAACAGTTTGCACTGATGAAAGAGTTCTACGACCAAGGAAAGTTCATCGTGCGCCTGCATACGGGTGACCCCTGCATCTATGGTGCGATACAGGAACAGATGAACTACTTCGACCGATACGGCATGAGTTATCATATCACTCCGGGCATATCTTCTTTCCAGGCAGCAGCGGCGGCTTTAAAGTCGCAGTTCACCATCCCGGAGAAAGTACAGAGCATCATACTGACCCGCGGCGAAGGACGGACACCCATGCCCGAACGGGAAAAACTACATCTCATGGCACGCTCGCAAAGCACCATGTGCATCTTCCTTAGCGCAAGCATTGCAGAACAAGTGCAGGCGGAACTGCTGCAGGAGTATCCCGAAACAACCCCCGTAGCCGTATGCTATCACCTCACCTGGCCGGACGAACGCATCTTCCGGGGAGAGCTGAAAGACCTTGCACGGATAGTAAAAGAAAATAACCTGACCCTGACAACCATGATTGTCGTAGGCGAGGCTATCGGCAATCGCAAAGGACTGTCGCGACTGTATGCACACGAATTCAAACACTTATTCAGAAAATAAAAAATGATATTAGTATTAGGCGGTACAACCGAAGGACGCATAGCCGTCCAAACACTTGAGGAAGCTGGAAAGCCCTTCTATTATTCAACCAAGGGCAATGAACAAGAAGTTCCTCTGCATAACGGCATCCGCCTGCAAGGTGGCATGGATAAAGATAGTCTGGAGTCTTTCTGCCGTAAAGAGAACATCTCGCTGCTGATAGACGCAGCACACCCTTTTGCCGAAGAGCTGCACAGGAACGTCAGTGAAACTGCTGACATACTTCAGATTCCGGTCATCCGTTATGAACGCATTTACCCCCGTATAGAGAATAATGAAGGCATTGTATGGTGCGACAATTATGAAGACGCTGTCCGCCAAATAAAAAAGGAAGAAGTCTATATAATACTGGCACTGACGGGAGTAAACAGCATAAGCAAACTGAAAGCTCTATGGATGGAAAGCAGCCGTTGCTATTTCCGTATTCTCGACCGTGAAAGTTCGCGCGAATCAGCGAGAAACCAGGGATTCCCCGAAGAATATTTACGTTACTACCATACCGGAGAAGACGAACGCTTATTGATGCAACAAATACGCCCCGAAGCTGTCATCCTCAAAGAGAGCGGTGCTTCCGGCGGATTTTCCGAAAAACTAAAAGCAGCTCAGGAACTGGGCATTCGCATCTTTGTAATAAAGCGCCCGCCGCTTCACCCCAACTTCTTGTCCGTAAACGGGAAATACGGCCTACGTAGAACGGTAGAGCAATACTATCCCGGCTTCTACCCCCTGCGCAGCGGACTCACTACGGGAACATGCGCAGCAGCCGCAGCTGCGGCTGCGATATGGGATATATTCAACATTCAGGGAACTCCCCGTCCCCCGGAGTTTGCAGTAATCCTACCCAACGGAGAATTGATAGATGTTCCTGTAGAGCCGCAGCAGAGATATCCCCGTTCCAGTTCCATAAACAACAATTGGATAGTGGAGTCGGAAGCCAGCGTCATAAAAGACGCCGGAGATGACCCCGACATTACCAATGGAATGCGGATAAAGGCGGATATCATTCTTCCGATCGATATAGATGAAAACAACGATGAAACATCGCAAAAAGATTTTAATATCATCATTGCCGGCGGAGAAGGAATAGGCATCGTCACCATGCCGGGATTAGGATTGGAATTGGGAGCGCCTGCCATTAACCCCACGCCACGCAAGATGATAGAAGACAATGTAAGGATGTACCTCGACTACGTCGGCATGCCTAAAATGAGCGATCCCATTGTTGTGACCATCTCCGTACCCGGCGGAGAGGAAATAGCCAAGCGTACTTTCAATCCGCGTCTGGGCATAGAAGGGGGGATATCCATCATCGGCACATCAGGCATTGTGAAGCCGTTCTCCAGCGAAGCTTTTATAAGCTCCATCCGAAAGTCGATGGAAGTGGCATGCGCCACAGGCAGCCCGCGTGTAGTTATCAGCTCCGGAGCAAAGAGCGAACGGTACATCAAGGCTTATTATCCCGAACTGCCGGCACAGGCCTTTGTCCATTACGGCAACTTCATCGGCGAGACGCTGAAGATTGCCGATAAGCTGAAACTACCCCGTGTCACGCTGGGAGTAATGATAGGCAAAGCCGTGAAACTGGCGGAAGGTCACCTCGATACCCATAGCAAGAAAGTGACGATGAACAAGGAGTTCATTCAGGACATAGCGCACCGGACAGGATGCAACGAAGATGTATTGACCGCTATCCGGAATATGAATCTGGCACGGGAACTATGGGATATTATCCCTGCGGAAAAACTGGAGACATTCTCCAAACTGCTGACAGAGCATTGCAAACAATGCTGCGCTCCCCTGCTGCCCGATGGAGAACTTACGATTTTATTAATCAGCGAAGACGGAAAAATATATGTATGAAAAAGGCATTGATGATAATGTACATGGCGGTTGCCGCATCGACCGCACAGGCACAATCTCCTCTCTCCTTTTATGCAGAGGCGGGAATCGGAACTTCCCGCCTCTACGGAAAGCACTCTTGCTGTGATACGCGAATAGCCTGCAAAGCGGGAATAGGCGCGAAATACACACTGAACAAGACCTGGGTCTTGCAATCTGCTTTGGAGTTTGTATCCATAGGCGGCAAGGATGATATGGACTATGTAAAGAACGCCAAGATGAACGAGCTATACTTGCAGATACCTGTCAGAATAGCTGCAAGGTTGCCGTTGGGAAAAGATTACTATGCCTCGCTGAATGCCGGTCCGTACATTGCCTGCGGCGTGGGCGGAAAGACATCCGGCAGCATCCCGTATTATCACGACGCCGGTTCTTCCGACGGGAACCGGCTTTTCAAGATAGATACTTTCGGCAACATATTGGAGAATAATGCCGGAAACAGGCGGCTGGACGGCGGTATCATCGTGGGAATCGCATTTGAATACCGCAGGCTCATTATCGGTGCAGAGGCACAAGTGGGATTGGTAAAGATCAACCAGCAACTAAGGCAGGTAATAGACACGGAAGAATTCCATAATTACCTGCCACGAAACTTTGCTTCATTCTTCACCGTAGGATATAAGTTCCGATAAAGGAATGCTGCCCGTAGGGTTCGTGCCCGACACTTTCTTACTCAAAATGAGATTTCGTGGAGCTTCGCCAATAAATCCCCGATGCTGGTGAGACATATCGGTTCTTCACCGGGACGATGCAGGACAAAAGCGCCGCCGCCTTTCAAATCGCCCGTTTCGATGTAGGTTTCCGACTCCACGTTGCGGTTGGCAAGGATGCCGTTACGCTGCAATGCCTTACGCACCATGGCGTATCTCTGCCCATGCCCTGACAAACGTATCTGCGTGGTATATTCATTATCTACACGGAACAATCCGGTTTCCAAATCAAACACGATACCTTTACGGGCGAAAAAGCTGCTAAGGCTGCCGTTCAGAGCAAGGTCCTCGGGAGTACCGATGGTGACGCCGTTCGCCTTGTCCATAAGCCAGATTTTGTCGGCTATCTGCAAAGCCAGTTCGAGGTCGTGCGTAGAGAGGAAAATGGTCTTGTCCGTCTGGCGGCTGAGGTGGTGCAGCAGTTGCATCATTTCCACTTTGCTGGGAAAATCGAGAAAGGCTGTAGGTTCATCCAGATAAATCACGGGAGTTTCCTGGGCAAGCGCTTTGGCTATCATGACTTTCTGGCGCTCACCGTCACTTAACGTATGTACCATCCGATGCGCAAGGTGAGGAATACCTACCAAAGCAACGGCTCGCTCCACCACCTGCCTGTCCTCTTTGGTAAGCGTACCCCAAAAGCCCGTATAGGGACTGCGTCCCAATCCTATCAATTCCGTAACGGACATATTGCGGATGTCGCATTTCTCTGTCAGCACTACGCTGATAACGCGCGACAGTTGCTTGTCGGTATAGGACTCAATCTCTTTGCCTTGAATACGTATCTCTCCGCCCAGTTTGGGCTGGAAAGCGGACAGGGTGCGGAGCAGTGTGGACTTACCCACTCCGTTAGCACCCAGCAGGCAGGTCAGCTCGCCACTGTTGATGCCTGCACAGATGCCGTCCGCCACTACCTTCACATCACTCTTACCGGGATAGCCGATAGAAAGATTCTCGATATGTATAGTCTCGTTCTTCAATGTTATATGTAATATTAGAGTTCAATATACTTGATATTTTATTCGTTCAACTCCCCTTTTCTCTTTCTGAAAAGCACGGATGCAACCACCGGCGCACCTACCAGCGCAGTCACCGAATTGACGGGCAACGCTCCCTCGAATCCCGGCATGCGGGCTATCAGGTTACACACCAACGCCAAGGCTGCACCTACCAGCAAGGTAGCGGGCATCAATATGCGATGGTCGGACGTGTGAAAAATGGCGCGGCATAAATGAGGCACTGCCAACCCGATAAACATAATAGGACCGCAGTAGGCGGTGACAATGGCCACCAGCACTCCGGAACAGGATATGACGAACAGGCGCGCCCGTTTGATATTCAATCCTAAGTTACGTGCATAACCGTCGCCCAACAACAACAGGTTCATGGTCTTTATCAGCAGGAACGACAAGGGCAGCAACACCGCCATGATACAGACAAACAGCAGCATCTGGTCGCCGGAGACACGTGCAAAACTGCCCAGCCCCCAGATAACGTACGCCCGTATATCCTCTTCCACACTGAAATATTTCAATACACCGATAACGGCACTTGCCACATAACCTATCATCACACCGATAATGAGCAGCGTTACATTCCCCTTTACTTTTTGGGAGACGTAGACAATCAGCGCCATGACCGACAATGCCCCGATAATGGCAGCCACGGACAACGCCACCTCTCCCATATACCCCAAACGGCTCAGTGCCACACCGCCCATAGCACCGGACAGCAGTACCACACAAGCCACTCCCAGGCTCGCTCCCGAACTGATGCCCAGCACCGAAGGTCCTGCCAGCGGATTACGGAACACCGTCTGCATCTGCAAACCGCTGACCGAAAGCCCCGCTCCCGCCACCAATGCCGTCAAGGCCTGCGGCACACGACTTTTCCAAAGAATATTGCTCCAGATAACTTCCTGGTTGCTCATCGTATCGGGATTGGAAGCCGCTCCTGTCCCCCACAGCAATTCCCATATCTTGCCAAACGGGATATGGACGGACCCCAACAGCAGGTTCAGCAAAAAGAGCAGGAAGATGGATGCCAGTATAAGGAGCATCAACGGCAATGCTGGTCTTTTCATTAATTCAGTCGCTCGTAATAAGTGGGTTTATAATCGGGCAGCAGGTCGGGATGAAAAGCATGAATCAAATCTTCCAATACTACCTCAGGCTGCATGGGCATACTCTCATAGAAGGGTTTCTCACGCATATTGCAATAGATTACTCCTTTCTCGCGAAAAGCGCGAAAGTCGGCATAACGAGGGTCCAAAGACTTCAAGGCATCGTAAGAGAATATTCCGTCGTAACTGTTGACGATGCGCCAATAGTCGGCACTCTCCGCCCTACTGTACACCGTCTCGAAATCCAGTGTCACACCGCCCGAACGCGGATCGTCTTTCAGGAAATAGTCTGCACCGGCATCCCGGAACAGTTCGGCAAGGAAACTCTTTCCGCCTACCGCATACCAGTTGCCGCCACGCATTTCACCGCTGAACACCACAGGACGCTTTTTTACACCGGCAGCCAGTTCTTTCAGCTCGTTATACCGCTTCTCTATCCCGGCAAAACGGGCATTCGCCTCTGCTTCCCGACCAATGAACATACCGATGAACTTTATCCATTCAGCCTGCCCCAACGGAGTCATTTCCTTATATCCCAAGTGCGGCACCAGCGGAATGCCTGTTTCGCGCATGGCGTCATATCCGCCCCGTTTGAAAGGAGAGATAAAGATAACATCGGGATTAATGCTCATAATCACCTCGTTATCGAAGTTCCCCTCAATCCCGATTTTGGATGTCTTGCCCGCCTTCAGACGCCCGTTCATCTCCTTATTGAAAAGATGGCGGGTACTGGTAATGCCCACCACATAATCGCAGGCATCCAACCGGATGAAGTTGGACAGTTGCAGGGAAGTCATGCAGATAACATGCTTCACCGGAGTTTCTATCACGGTATAATCGGCAGGAATACCGGCAGGCTTCGTACCCCTCGGAACCAAAGCATACCGAAAGGTATTCCCCTCTTCTTTTTGAGGGTCGTGTATGTCCACCAGGCGCACATTCCCCGGCAGATGTTTCACCGCATAGCCTTTGGCGTAGACGGGAACAACGGCTGTTGCGGTATCCGCAACGGAAACCGCAACAGCCGCAGTATCGGAATTGCCGGATGCTTGCCGGGACTTTGTACCGCACGAAGTCATAGACACTGCACACGCAAATACAAGACCCATGAGAGGTAATCTGATCATGATTGTTCGGTTTTATATTTCAGGGCACAATATTCGGCAATTTTGGGGAGATACGCAAACACTTCCCGAACAAATCGTTATAAAAGAAACTACAAGTTCATCAAATCGTTCAATGCCTCGCTCATGCTAGGATGCGTGAAGATGAAATCACGCAGGAAAGTATACTCCTGCCTCATCTTCATAGCCATCGCCACCAGATTGATTACTTCACTCGACTCCGGGCCAAACAGAGTGCAACCCACTATTTTATCGGTATCGGCATCCACTATCACCTTGAACAATCCGTCCGTATTGCCCAATGTACGGGCACGGGGAATGGCGGAGACGGGGAGTTTGTTTACCTTAATGTTCAAACCTTTCTCACGTGCTTCGGTCTCACTCATACCGATACGTGAAAGCGGCGGATCTATAAACACCGAATAGCTCACTGGCTCACGGTCGGACACCTTACGCTCTCCCGCTCCAAACAGGTCTTCGCGGAGAATACGGTAATCGTCCAACGAAATATAAGTAAATTGCAGTCCGCCTTTCACATCGCCGATAGCACGGATATTGGGATTGGTAGTCTGCAAATGCTCGTTCACGATAATAGCACCACGTTCGTTCACCTCTACTCCTGCCTCAGGCAGATTCAATCCCGCAGTATTGGGACGACGTCCGGTAGCCAAAAGAATAGCATCCGCGTCCAATTGCAGAATCTTGCCTGTCACGGCATCCTGATAGACAACCACCGTACCTTCCACGGACTGCACACGGGCATTCAGGCAGAAAGTGATGCCTTTCTTTTCCAACACTTCCTGCACGCTGGCAGCAATGTCACGGTCTTCACGGGCTATCAGTTCGGAATAGCTTTCCAACACTGTCACCTGCGATCCGAAAGAAGCGTACATCGAAGCGAACTCCAAGCCGATATACCCGCCGCCTACGATAACAAGATGCTTAGGAAGCTCCGCCAGTTCCATAATGGAAGTGCTAGTGTATACTTTCGGATTGTCCTTTACTCCCCCGATAGGCGGAATGATAGTTTCAGCTCCCGTATTGACAAATATCTGCTGGGCTTGAAGCTGAATCGTTTCTTCCGCCATACGTACTTCCACCACATCAGGACCGACAAAAGAACCTGTACCCGTATATACCGTTATATTAGGATTGTCTGACAGATTGCGGTAATTCTTCTGACGCAGGAAAGAAGTAACTTCCTCTTTCCGTGCAACAGACTGGCGGTAGTATGCCCGTTTCTGTTCCTAGGACGCACTCGTATCTGCCAACTTTGCCGAATGTATCAGTGTCTTGGTCGGAATACATCCGATATTGATACACGTACCGCCGTACATCTTATCCGAACGTTCTATCATAGCAACAGTAAAGTTCCGTTCAGCCAGCCCGGCAGCGAGTGTCTTGCCTCCTTTTCCAAAGCCGATAATAATAGCATCATACTTTTTCATAGTCTTATTTTTCCAATTGGTTCAATACCCTTTTTGCACTGTCCGCCAGCACCACGATAGCTCCGGCAAGGATGGCGGTATCCTTTATCACCAGTCGTCCGGCCCCTGTCAGCAAAGGGAAGCCATGCTCTCCGCTTCCCAAATCGGGAACCCACACTTCAGGAGTAGTGACAAGGAACGAAAGCGTGCCGACAGTCATTATGACGGCCAGCGCAGCCCCTGCCAATCCGATTTTCGGAAAGAATATCCCCAGAAAAGTAAGGATACCGATTGCCATAATCAGTATGCCAAGACCGCGGGAGAAGCCGTAGGTATTGTTCTCTACATGCCACCGGTGCTTGGCTTCGTCAAACTCTCCCTCTTTCAGCTTGTATTCCTTGTATTCCGGTGCAGGCTTATCGTAGAAGAAACTCATAAAAGGACTGTTTGCCACGAACGGAACGATTCCTTCGGCTTCGTAGTTCCAGAATTTCAAGCCGCCTATCCATACAAATATCACAAGAATGGCCACGCGGATGAGGTTGATACCCAACTTTTGGGAAGAAGCGGCCAGCGTCAGTGCCGCAAGGAACAGTTTTTGCAATTTCGTTTTCATATTTTTGTTGTTTTAGATTCACCACAGAGACACTCGGGTGAAATGTTTTTGCAAAGATCCCTGTTTCCTGCCGGTTGTGGAATGGCAATTATTCCGTAACAGTTGGCAATTCTTCCCGATGTGCTTGTTTCCGATACTCCGACACACTCTCTCCCGTCACTTTCTTGAAGAAGCGGCTGAATGCAGCCAAGTCCTCAAAGCCCAGAATGGCGCTGATTTCCTTAGCGCTCTTCCGTGTGTACAGCAACAGGCGTCTGGCTTCCGCATCTATCCGTTCGTGAATGATGCGAAGCGGAGAAGGCAGTCCGCAGGCAGAAAACAAGTTGGAGAGCGTCTTAGGCGAACGGCAAAGCATATCGGCATAGTCCTGCACCTGTTTCTTTTCACGGAAATACTGGTCTACCAGCACATAGAACCGACGGGCAACATCGAAAGTCCTCTCATTCTCCTGCCCCACACCAAACCTTGCACGTGCTATGCGCGTACAGGTGATGATGAAACGTTTCAGTACAATCCGCAACATCTCTTCCTGAAGATTGTCATTAATGGCGGACTCCTGACGGAAGATGCGGACTATATCATGCAGGTTGGACGATTGCTCCTCGGACAGCTTCAGCCGCATCACCCGGGACGAACCGTAGAACAGAAAGCCGTTGCAGGACACCTCATTGTCATGTCCGTAGATGCAGTAGAAGTTACTGTTGAAAACAAAGGTCAGAAACTCACCTGCCACCTCTTTGATAGTCAGATGATGCAGCGGGGTAAGCGTGACAATCTCGTCTTTCGCCAGCTTCATGGGTATATGGTCTACCTCGATGGCGAGCGTGCCGCTCTGTACCCAGAGAAACTTATACAGAGTCTTGTCGCGTTGCAGCGGCTTGTTTTCGTGAAAGCGGGATGTCATTGCGATATTGCCGTTCAAACGCGTATTCAGTTGGTAGTCCATAGGCTTCCATTATTTGTAAGGGTAACAAAGATAGCGAATATCTTGCTTACTATTGATTATTTCCCGATTTTTGCACATAAAAAAAACAGAATGTCCCCTATTCAATTCGTATCCCTCGGCCCCGGTGAAGCCGAACTCATCACTCTGAAAGGACTGAAAGCCCTGCAAAATGCCGACTGTATCTTCTGTCCCGAAACACCCGTCCGCGACGGTCATTCCCTGTCACGCGCCGCCGACATCATGCTCCGGCTCGACATACCCGCCAACCGTATCCGCCGCTTCTCCCTGCCCATGAGCAAGCAACGGACCGATGCCCTCAACGCCTACGACCAAGTGTATGCCGCCGCCCTTTCCCTGCATCACGCCGGCAAGAAAGTGGCTATCGTGGCAGAGGGCGATGCAGGCTTCTACTCCTCTGTACATTATATATATGAGAAACTGCAAGCCGCCGGCATCCCCGTAGAACAGATTGCCGGCATCCCCGCTTTCATCGCTGCCGGAGCACGAGGCGGATTGCACATCGCCAGCCGGGAAGAGAGGCTGACCGTAATTCCCGGTATCACCACCGCCGAAGAGATAGAGCGGCTGATACAATCTCAGAACACGGTAGTCATCATGAAACTGTCACAATGCACCGATGAAGTGCACCGTTGCATCCGCCTTCATCCCGAATACGATTACCGCTATTTCGAGAACGTAGGCACTCCGCAGGAGAAATACATCAGTGACGGGCAGCAGCTTGAAACACTCCGTTTCCCTTATTTCTCCCTGCTTATCATCCGTCACAATGGCTTCTGACGCTGATTTAATACAATTTCGCACAGAGTACGAGTGATTTTTGCAGAAATGGCTTACCTTTGCACCTTGTGTAATTAAAAAAGATAAAGACATGAAGAAACTTGCTTTTTATATGTTGATGCTGGTTATGAGCATCGGTTATGCCTATGCACAAGGCGGGGCAGACATTAAATTCGACAAGACCACCCATAACTTCGGAACATTCTCCGAAAATAATCCGGTGGTAAGCTGCACGTTTACATTCACCAACGTGGGAGATGCTCCGCTGGTAATCCATCAGGCAGTGGCATCTTGCGGATGCACAGTGCCCGAATACACGCAAGAGCCGGTGATGCCCGGAAAGACCGGAACCATCAAGATTACTTACAACGGTACAGGCAAATACCCCGGACATTTCAAGAAGTCCATTACGCTGCGCACCAACGCCAAGACCGAAATGATGCGCCTGTTCGTTGAAGGCGACATGACTGCCAAAGACGCCAAATAAACGTTTTTATGATACAGAAAAAAGGAGAATTTTTCAATTCTCCTTTTTTTTTGCTTTCTTTGAAGTCTATAATGGAATACATATCGCAATCATAACAATAAAAATAAAACAGCTATTATGAAACAAGAAGAAGAGAAAGCAATCGGCGTACCGGAAAACGCGTTCCGCGAGCTGAAGCCGGGAGAGGTCTACAATCCCCTGATGAGTCCCGACAAGAAATATCCCGAAGTAAACCTGTGGTCGGTACTGTGGGGCATCGCCATGGCGGTACTGTTTTCGGCAGCGGCAGCCTATCTGGGGCTGAAAGTGGGACAGGTATTCGAAGCCGCCATCCCCATCGCCATTATCGCTGTCGGCGTGTCCGGTGCAGCCAAGCGTAAGAACGCACTGGGCGAAAACGTCATCATCCAGTCCATCGGAGCCAGCTCCGGAGTAATTGTGGCAGGCGCAATCTTTACCCTGCCCGCACTGTATATCCTACAGGAAAGCTATCCGCAGGAAATTACCGTAACGTTTGCACAAGTATTCATCAGTTCGCTGCTGGGCGGCGTACTGGGTATCCTTTTCCTTATCCCGTTCCGTAAATATTTCGTAAGCGACATGCACGGCAAATATCCTTTCCCCGAGGCCACCGCAACGACGCAGGTGCTTGTATCGGGAGAAAAAGGCGGCAGTCAGGCAAAACCGTTGCTGACGGCGGGTATTATCGGCGGTCTGTACGACTTCATCGTTGCCACTTTCGGTTGGTGGAACGAGAACTTCACCACCCGTGTATGCGGCTTCGGCGAAATGCTGGCAGAGAAAGCCAAGCTGGTGTTCAAGGTAAACACCGGAGCTGCCGTACTGGGTCTGGGCTATATCGTCGGACTGAAATACGCCTCTATCATCTGCGCCGGCTCGCTTGCCGTATGGTGGATTATCATCCCCGGCATGTCCCTTATCTGGGGCGACAGCGTGCTGAACCAATGGAATCCGGAGATTACCGCCACCGTAGGTGCCATGTCTCCCGAAGAAATCTTCAAGTACTATGCCAAGAGCATCGGTATCGGCGGCATTGCAATGGCGGGTATCATCGGTATCATCAAGTCATGGGGCATCATCAAGAGTGCCGTAGGGCTGGCTGCCAAGGAAATGGGTGGCAAGGCTGATGCGGAAACCAACGTGAAGCGTACGCAACGCGACCTTTCCATGAAGATTATCGCTATCGGTTCTATCGTGATGCTGATACTGGTTACGCTGTTCTTCTACTTCGATGTGATGCAGGGCAACCTGATGCACACGGTAGTGGCTATCCTGCTCGTTGCGGGCATCTCGTTCCTCTTCACCACCGTAGCAGCCAATGCCATTGCCATTGTGGGAACCAATCCGGTATCGGGCATGACGCTGATGACGCTTATCCTTGCATCGGTAGTAATGGTGGCGGTAGGCCTGAAAGGTCCCGGCGGAATGGTGGCAGCGCTGGTTATGGGCGGTGTGGTTTGTACGGCACTGTCCATGGCGGGCGGTTTCATCACCGACCTTAAGATTGGCTACTGGCTGGGAAGCACTCCCGTGAAACAGGAGACGTGGAAGTTCCTCGGAACAATCGTTTCGGCAGCTACCGTAGGCGGTGTGATGATTATCCTGAACAAAACATACGGATTTACCAGCGGACAACTGGCTGCTCCGCAGGCCAACGCAATGGCGGCGGTTATCGAACCGTTGATGAACGGTGTAGGTGCACCGTGGCTGCTTTACGGCATCGGTGCGGTGCTGGCTATCGTGCTGAATGCCTGCAAGATTCCTGCACTGGCTTTTGCACTGGGCATGTTCATCCCGTTGGAGCTGAACGTTCCGCTGGTAGTGGGCGGTGCCGTAAACTGGTACGTAACCAGCCGCAGCAAGGATGCAGCTCTCAATGCCGAACGTGGCGAGAAAGGTACACTGCTGGCGTCCGGTTTCATTGCCGGCGGTGCGCTGATGGGTGTGGTAAGCGCGGCAATGCGCTTCGGCGGTGTCAATATGGTGAACGACGCATGGCTCAGCAATACATGGTCTGAAGTGCTGGCGCTGGGTGCTTATGCCATCCTGATATTCTACCTCGTAAAGGCTTCGATGAAAACGAAATAAGCTGCGGGGACACTGAAACAAATTCAGATAATACAAAACAATATTCACCATGAGAAAGAATCTATTTCTATCCCTTCTGTTTGCCGCAACGATGTTGTCCGCACAGAGTCCCGTCGAACTGCCGTTGTGGCCCGACGGAGCTCCCAATACAAACGGGCTGACCGGTGAACAGGAAGATTTGAAAGGCGGCCGCGTTGCCAACGTGACCCATCCTTCCATAACCGTTTACCGTCCGGCAAAGCCCAACGGTATGGCCGTCATTATGTGCCCCGGCGGCGGATACGCCCGTCTTGCCATGAACCACGAAGGGCACGACATGGCGACCTGGTTCACGACGCAAGGCATCACGTATGCGGTACTGAAGTACCGCATGCCGAACGGGCACAACGAGGTTCCCCTGTCGGATGCCGAGCAAGCCATCCACCTGGTACGCAAACATGCCGGGGAATGGGGTGTCAACCCCAACCGTATCGGTATCATGGGAGCATCCGCAGGCGGACATCTGGCAGCTTCCCTTGCCACGTTATACGGCAGCGACGCTACCCGTCCCGACTTCCAGATACTGTTCTATCCCGTCATCTCCATGCTGAAAGGCGTGACCCACAGCGGTTCCCGCCAAAACCTTATCGGAGAGACTCCTTCGGCCGAACTGGAACAGAAATACTCGCTCGAAAGGCAGGTATCTCCCAAAACGCCGCAGGCCTTCATCATGCTGTCGGCAGATGACGCAACCGTACTGCCTATCAACGGCATCGGTTACTTCCTCGCCCTGCGCGAACAGAAAGTGCCTGCCACACTGCACGTCTATCCCACCGGCGGTCACGGATGGGGCTTCCGCGACAGCTTCACCTACAAGCGCCAATGGACCGGCGAGCTGGAAAAATGGCTGAGAGAAGGACTGACCTTCCCGGATAAGTAACGCTTCCGTAACAGCCGTTTACGCCAATCATCATTAACCTGTTCAATCCTTAAAACTTACTTACCATGAAAATACACGGACTATTGCTTGCCGCAGCCTTTCTTCCTGTCGCCCTTGCGGCGCAGGAAGACCGGTATGCGCAAATTACCAATCCCAAGCTCACAAGTATCAACAAAGAGCCGCCCCGCAGCACCTTCACCTCTTACACGAACGAGGCGGATGCCGTTGTCAACGACCGCAAGAGCGGAACATTCCGCATCTCCCTCAACGGCAAGTGGAAATTCAACTATGTGGAGAACTTCGCCGACCGTCCTACCGACTTTATGGATGCCCGTACGGACGTAAGCAAATGGCCGGACATCAACGTTCCCGGCAATTGGGAGCTGCAAGGTTTCGGCACGCCTATCTACGTCAACCAGCCGTACGAGTTCTGCTCTCCCGGCTATGCCCCCTATTGGGACAAGCCCAACCCGCCCTACGTTCCCAAAGAGTGGAATCCTACGGGAACCTACCGCCGTACCTTCACCCTGCCTGCCGACTGGGACAACAAAGAAGTCTTCCTGAGCGCCGACGGAGTGCGCGGAGCGGCATTCTACTACCTCAACGGCAAGTTTGCAGGCATGAGCAAAGACTCCAAGACTCCCGCACGCTTCAACGTCACTTCCCTTGCCCGCAGAGGCGAGAACGTGATTGCCATACAGGTACACCGCTTCTCCGACGGCAATTATCTGGAGTGCCAGGACTTCTGGCGCATCAGTGGCATCGAACGGGACATCTACATGTATGCCCAGCCGCAAATACACCTGACGGACTTCAAGGCGGAGACTCCCCTGGACGGAGATTACCGCAACGGAATCCTGAAGCTGAAAGTGAAGTTTGCCAACGAAACCGGCAAAGAGACTCCGTTCCTCGTAAGCTATCGTTTGCTGGACAGCAAAGACAAGCTGATTGCCCAATCCTCAACCCGTGTAAGTTACGGTCAGACGGAAGTGGAGTTCACCCCAAAGACAATCAAAGAACCGTTGCAGTGGACAGCCGAGACGCCTAACCTCTACACGCTTGTCATCAGTCTGAAACATACCAACGGTGACGTTATCGAGGCCACCGGTTGCAAAGTAGGGTTCCGCACCGTAGAGATAAAAGACAAGCAACTGATGGTAAACGGCAGACCTATCCTCGTAAAAGGCGTCAACTATCACGAGCATAATGAATACACCGGCCATTACGTTCCCGAAGAGCTTATGCTGAAAGATTTCGAACTTTGGAAGCGGTACAACATAAACACGATCCGTACCTGCCATTACCCGCAGCAGGAACGTTTCTATGAGCTGTGCGACCAATATGGCTTCTACGTCATAGACGAAGCCAATATCGAGAGCCACGGAATGGGCTACAATCTGAACGTAGGCGGCACGCTGGGTAATAACCCGCTGTTTACAAAAGCGCATATAGACCGCACCATGAACATGTACGAGCGCGACAAGAACCATCCCTGCATCATCACCTGGTCGCTTGGCAACGAAGCGGGAAACGGCCTGAACTTCTACGTCACCTACAATACGCTGAAAGCATTGGACAGCCGTCCCGTGCAATACGAACGCGCCCTGCTGGAATGGAACACGGACATCTTCTGCCCCATGTACCACAGTCCCGCCCATATCGAGAAATACGCACAGAACCCCGAAATGACCCGCCCGCTCATCCTCTGCGAATATGCCCATGCCATGGGCAACAGCCTCGGCAATTTCCAGGATTACTGGAACATCATCGAGAAATACCCCATCCTGCAAGGCGGCTGTATTTGGGACTGGGTAGACCAGGGACTTGCCGCCAAGACCGCTGACGGCCGTAAATACTGGGCATACGGCGGCGACTACGGCGAGTACGGCACCCCGTCCGACGGCGACTTCTGTATCAACGGCATAGTATATCCCGACCGTAGCGTCAAGCCGCAGACCGAGGAAATGGGAAAGGTGTATCAGAACATCAAGTTCTTCGACTTCGACCCGGCAGCCTCTGTCGTAAAGATACGCAATGATTTCTCCTTCACCAATCTCGACAAATACGACTTCCATTACATCGTCCGCCATCATGGCAAAGAGATTTACAAAGGCCGAATCAAAGACATCAAGGCCGAACCGGGACAAACCGTCACCAGTCCGTTCCTCAACGGCATTCCCGCCACCAACAGCTCGACCGGAGACGTACGCATAGAGTTCTATGCCGCTATCCGTACTCCCGAACCGTTCCTTCCGGCGGGTACGGTCATTGCCCGTGAACAGACCTATGCGCATACTTTCCATAAGGAAGATGCCCCGAAACAGGCATTCGCCGGTTCGGAAGAAGACGACCGGCAAGTTGTTTTCTCCGGTCCGCACTTCAAGGCAACCTTCGACAAGCAAAGCGGCCTGCTGGTATCTTACCGATACAAGAAGCAAGAGTACATCCATAACGGGCAAGGTCCCCGCCCCTTCTTCTGGCGCGCCCCTACCGACAATGACTACGGAGCCAAACTTCCCGTACGTTTGAAAGCATGGAAAGAGGCCAGCTATCAGGAGCCGAAAGCCGAAAGCTTCAACGTAGTGCGCGACAAAGATACTACGGCGGTAAAAGTGACCTACCGCTTCCCGCAGACCGATGCCCGCTGGGATATAACGTATAAGGTATACGGCAACGGCGTTATCAAGGTAGACAACCATTTCGTTGCAGAGAATGCCCAAACACCGATGATACCGCGTGTGGGACTGCGTATGCAGCTACCCGCCCGCATCACCTCGCTGACCTACTACGGCCGTGGTCCGGAAGAAAATTACCGCGACCGCCGCACCTCACAGTTCATCGGCGAATACACATCGGGTATCCAAGATATGTACGAGCCTTATGTCCGTCCGCAAGAAAACAACCACCGCACGGACATCTATTGGTGCACCCTCACCAGTAAAGCAAAAGAAGGTCTGCTGTTTGTTGCCGACCGCACTTTCGAAATGAACGTATCCAACTATCCGCTGGAAAGCCTGGATAGCGGTGAGTCTATCGAGAACGGCTCTCCCCGCACCGAAAAGACCAATCACCGCCATCTCACCGACCCGCAACCGGAACCCTCCGTAGACCTCTTCATAGACTACCGCATGATGGGCGTAGGCGGTGACGACAGTTGGGGAGCTTTGGCGCACGAACCTTATCTGATACGTCCCGGCAGGCAGAATGCCATCAGCTACGGTTTCGCGATTGTACCGTTCGACAAGGGAACGGATTTCAAGAGTTTGATATATAGATATTAAAGCTGTCCAGCTATGAAAACGTTATCCGGCATATCCCAGATTTTATTTAACAGGTTCTACTGTATATTCCGTACCTTGCCTTGCGTTTTCTGTACTTTGGCAATAGCATCGTCCGTTTCCGCACAGGAAACGGACAATGCCATGCTGAAATACGGTTTGAATTTCCTCAAGACTCCCTACGTGGCACATACGCTGGAAGTAAATGAAGAAGAAAAACTTGTAGTCAACTTCGACGAAGTGGATTGCACCACTTTTGTGGAGTATGTGCTCGCCCTGGCACTTTCTCCCGTCAAGAATGGCACGATAGACAATGCCGACTACGCACGCACCCTGCAAAGCATCCGCTATCGCGACGGCAAAATCGACGGTTACACTTCCCGCCTGCACTACATTGCCGATTGGGTGAACAACGGCGTCAGACATGGTTTCATGGAAGACATAACCGCTGCCAACAGCCCCGATACGGTAAGGCTGTCCCTCAACTTCATGTCTGCGCATTCCAAAGCATACAAACACCTGGAGTCTTCTCCCGAAAACATCAGCAAGATTGAAGAAATAGAAAAGTCGCTCTCCGGACAACTGTTCCATTATATCCCCAAAAACAAACTGCCCGATGAAGGACTCGGGTGGATAAAGGATGGCGATATCATAGCCATTACCACCAACATTCCCGGGCTGGATGTTGTCCATCTGGGACTTGCCTGCTATGAAAAGGGAGTATTGAAACTGCTCCATGCCTCCTCTACGCAGAAAATGGTAGTCGTCTCCCAAGAGCCATTGGCACAGATGCTGAAAAGGAATAAGAAGTTTACAGGAATCAGAGTGTTAAGAATAAAATAATACTCTCCCAATAACTGTTATCCTATCATTAAAAACTATATCTTTGCATAGTAAGGACTTTCCGTCCGACAGGTGTGTAATTTTCGTCCGACAGATGTCGGACGAAAATTACACACCTGTCGGACGAAAGAGAAACTGCTATCGGACGATTACTTCTTAGTAAGAAAAAAAACAACTCATTGCAGGGATGGAAATTATTCATTGCAGTGGCAAAACAATTTATTCATGAGTGCATACTATGACCTTTACGAAACTCCCTCTCCTAACGGAAGCGAGGAAAAAAAATCTCTCCATGCCCGTATATGTCCTAAAGAAACTTATACCCAAAAAGAGTTTGTAGAACACGTTGCTATGTTTCAGCATCTGCCCAAAAACATTATAGGGGCGGCACTGGACGCTTGCATCGACGAACTGTGCGACCTGCTTGCCAGCGGCAACATTGTAGAACTCGGAGAGTTGGGATTTTTCAGCACTTCATTGAAGTGCACTCAGGATACCGATGATGAGAAAAAGAAAATCAGGTCCGAATCTGTCCGTTTTCAAAACGTGCATTTGCGTATCAGCAACACATTCCGCAAGAAAATCAGACAGAGAATGAAACTGGAAAGGACACATTCTCCGACTAAGAAATCGAAGAAAACGGAAACGACAGAAGAAACAAGGAAAGAAAGGCTGATGCTGTTCCTGCAGGAGAATGTTTGCATCACCAAAAACGAATATATTCACCTGACCGGGCTGACAAGGCATGCAGCCATCGATGAACTGAACAAATTCATCCGGCAAGGTATCCTGCGGCGTCGGGGCATAAGCCGCTCCACAGTTTATATAAATAATATTCAGCATTAACAGAAGAATGGAAACTACGGAAATGGAACAATCCATGCAGTGGTTCGTCTTTTTCAAAGACCAGCTGCTGCTGAAGAAAGAGTACACAACAAACGGAGAGAACAAATACGGTATACCTTATGGAGTAACCCCTCCTGTAACACCCGCAGCGGGATGCAAAATACACGAGGTAACTCTGACCGGCGGAAAGAAAGTAAAGGCTTGCGCACTCGGACAGCCCGTACCCGAAACCGAAGAATGGGTAATGACAGGCTTGCGCGCTTCTTACGACTACCTGCCATTGGCAGATTACCAGGCAGCGGGAAAAGCATTCCAGATACTCTATTGGGACAGCCACAGCCGTTTCTGTCCCGTATGCGGCACTCCTATGGAACAGCAGACTCCTATCATGAAGAAATGCCCGGAGTGCGGCAATGAGATGTATCCTCCCGTTTCTACGGCTATCATCGTGCTGATACGGAAGGGCAAAGAAATATTGCTGGTACATGCACGCAACTTCCGCGGCACGTTCCACGGGTTGGTAGCCGGCTTCCTCGAAACGGGCGAAACGTTGGAACAATGCGTAGAGCGGGAAGTTATGGAAGAAACGGGGCTAAGGGTGAAAAACATCACTTATTTCGGCAGCCAGCCCTGGCCTTATCCCAGCGGATTAATGGTAGGATTCATAGCCGACTATGAAAGCGGGGAAATCAAACTGCAAGCCGATGAACTCAGTTCCGGCGCATTCTATTCCAAAGACAACCTGCCGGAAATACCCCGGAAACTAAGCATTGCAAGAAAACTGATTGACTGGTGGCTGGAGAATAATTGAAAGGACGGATTAATAATTAAAGGAAAAGACAAAAAAAACAGATTGCGGAAAACACGCACTCGCAAACGAACAACTACGAATGAAACGACTCTCATTCACATCAACCAATCGGCGTGCAACCGCAATCTGTAGTACTATCTGTTAACTGTAGGCTGCTGTTGCATATAAGAACAGCATTTAATGGGAATTGATTTGCCAACCGGTATAAAGAATATAAAAGAAACTTAATTGAGGCACTTCAAAAGATACATGATGACTCCTCTTAGGCACGGAATTCCGTGCCTAAAGAACAAGCAGCAAGCAAGTTTTTGTACAGACGCTCTCTTAACCTTTTTTACAGCCGTTTCTTGCAGCATTCTGTAATATGTTGCGTCTAACTCACAACCAAGCACCAGCAACGAACAGAAATGATTAAAAAAGGATATATAGTGTTGGCAGTATTATCTGCCGGTTTCTCCTTTCCTATGCAAGGACAAACTATATGGACGAAACAAGACTCCATCAAACTGAAAAAGATACTGGACGAAGAAACGGATATATCCATTAATCCTACTATCAAGCAAGAAATTGACTTATTATTTTCCACACCTGCGTACATACACAATATTCCCATTTTACCTATTGAGGAACTTTTGCCCCAGCCGAAAAATCTCCGACAGACATACCCGATACCCCGATTCCGGCTGAACAATGCACACATATATTACAAGACTCCATTACAGGATAAATATATCTTGAACGCTCAACGATTCGGTATCTCAGCCGCTAAGGAATATGACAAAAGAGCAGGAATGCTTTTACAGCAAAAGACAGATTTCAAGTTTGACATAACTCAAAAACTCGGCTATCATCTTTATGCAGGCTATAGCCGCAGCAGCAGCAAATCCGCCATACTGCCGGGAACAGTAAACCCACTGTATTTCGGAAGCGGGTTCTCTTATGACATCAATAGACGAATGCAGGTAAAAACAAGTATCAGACACCAATTCAATATAATCCACAGACGTTGGGAATGGGTGTGGGAAACAAATATGGGAATATCTTTTTAGGTATGAAAAAAGGTGCAAGCAGCTTCCTGCCACTTGCACCTTTCCATATATGAAAATCAAACAGTCTTAGATACCGAGTGATTTGCGCACTGCCTCCACTTTCTTTTCAGCCTCGGCATTTGCGCTGGCATAACACTTAGGACATCCCATTTCGCCTTTCACCTCGATATAGAACTTAATCTTAGGTTCCGTACCCGAGGGACGAACGGAAATCTTCGTACCGTCTTCCGTAAAGTACTGAAGCACGTTGGATGTTTCGGGCATATCCAAAGCGGTTACAGTGCCTTTGGCATCGGTAGCCTTCAGCGTCTTGTAGTCCTTAGTCAAAGAAACGGCAGAGCCACCGATTTCTTTCGGCGGGTTGGCGCGGAAGTTATCCATCATAGCCTTGATTTCATCGGCGCCACTCTTACCCGGCTTCACTACGTTGACGGTAGTTTCTTTGGAGAAACCGTACTCTACGTAGATGTCCATCAGGATGTCATACAGCGTCTTGCCCTGGTCTTTGGCCCATGCACAGATTTCCGCCAACAATGAACAAGCGGAAACGGCATCTTTATCGCGAACGAAGTCTTCGGCAAGGAAGCCGTAGCTTTCTTCACCGCCGCCGATGTATTGCTGCTTGCCTTCGCGCAGACGGATTTCACGTGCAATCCATTTGAAACCTGTATAGCAGTCGAGCATCTCAATCTTGTTCTTATCGGCAACGGCCTTGATAAGTTCGGTAGTCACAATGGTCTTTACGATAAAGTCCGTAGGCTGCATCTTGCCGGTTGCGATACGGTTCTTGATAATATAGTACAGGAAGAGCAGGCAGGTCTGGTTACCGTTAATCAGCACCCATTCGCCCTTGTCGTCCTTGCAAGCCATACCTACGCGGTCGGCATCCGGGTCGCTTGCCATCACGATGTCGGCGTCTATCTTCTTGGCAAGTTCAATTGCCATGGAAAGCGCTTCCGCGTTTTCGGGATTCGGAGAAACCACTGTCGGGAAGTCACCGCTCTTCACCATCTGTTCGGGCACGCAGTGTACATTCTCAAAGCCCCATTCTTTCAGAGAAGCGGGAATGAGCGTTCTGCCCGCGCCGTGAAGCGGAGTATAAACGATGCTGAGGTCTTTCTGACGCTTGATTACTTCCGGATCGATAGAAAGGGTATGAACCTTGTCCAGATATACCTTGTCTACATCTTCACCGATAATCTGAATCAAATCTTTGTTGCCTTTGAACTTGATATCCTCAACGGTTACCTTGTTTACTTCATCGATAATGGCTGTGTCGTGCGGAGCAAGTACCTGTGCACCGTCATCCCAATAAGCCTTGTAGCCGTTGTATTCTTTCGGGTTGTGGCTTGCAGTCAGATTGATACCGCTTTGGCAACCGAGGTGGCGGATAGCGAAGGAAACTTCCGGAGTAGGACGCAAATCCTCGAAGAGATAAACCTTGATACCGTTTGCCGAGAAAATATCGGCAGAGATTTCGGCGAACTTGCGGCTGTTGTTACGGCAGTCGTGACCCACCACAACGGAGATTTGCCCTTTGTCCTTGAAGCATTTGTTCAGATAGTTTGCCAATCCCTGGGTAGCCGCACCTACCGTATAGATATTCATGCGGTTGCTGCCTGCACCCATGATGCCGCGCAAACCGCCCGTTCCGAATTCCAGGTCTTTATAAAAGCACTCTATCAGTTCGGTTTTATCTGGATTTTCCAACATTCGTTTCACTTCAGCCTGAGTTTCGGCATCGTATGCCGGGGTAAGCCACTTTTCGGCTTTCTCAGTCACCTGTTTAATCAACTCTTGATTTTCCATAAGACTTTTTTTATATTAAAGGTTAATACTTCATTTTCTGTTCTGTCACAAATGTAAAAGAATAAGTTTGAATATCCTAATCAATTGGGCATTTTATAGCGGTCGCCCGTTTGTTTTACATATTCTTCCAGAAATTCCTTCGGATAACCCGGACGTTCCACGCCGGCAGGCTGGCCTATGGCATTGCGCTCAAACTTTCCGTCTTTCATCTTGCGGACAACTCCGTCGTTGTATTTCACGATGATGAACTCGCCCAAACGTTTCCAGGTGTCGAAAGTACTCTGCGCCGTCATATTGGTATAGTTTGTCAGGAATGCTTTCGCTTTGGCAGGGTCTTTCTCCAAAAGTTTGGCGGCGGCAGACTCGATACCTTCCTGCGCATCGTTGAAAGTGTTTTCGAGTTCGGCCTGCGTGGCACGCACATCGCCGATCATAAGGTCGTAACGGGGATATACCATGTTGGCAACCCAGTTGAAAATCCAGAAAGAAGAGTTCCAGGAGAATGTGATGTAGTCCGCACCGTCTGCACGCGAATAGCATACAGGAACCTTATCCGTACAGCAGTATACGGGAGTGAACACGGTCATGTTGGCATCGTCCGTACCGAACCACAGTACGCCGCCTATGGCATCGGGCAAGGTGGAGCGCATCTGCGCCACGAACACGAAACCGCTCTGCTGGGTGGAAATGGGGCGTTCGTTGAAATATTCCTTGTCGCCTACCTTGAAGGAAAGGGGTGAAAGGCGGTAAGGGGTGTGATACGGTCCGGCGCCGAAATCTTTGCTGATGTCGAGAGGAGTACCTTCGTAATGGTCGCGCATGGCATTCTTTACATCCTGTACGGAGATTTTACGGTCGGGCTTCACGAAAAGCGGCATCGGTGTATCGGTATCGCCTAATATATAAGGTAAGAACTCGTTGCCTCGGGCGGTAAACATATTGAAATAGCTCCATACGCGGGCTTCACAATAACGGCGAGCGCCAAAATCGAGCGGCGCATAGGCCTTAGCGAAGCTGAAGTCCTTGTTTACTCCATCGAAATAACCTTTCTCGCGGGCAAAGGAAATGACATCGGGAGAATACATGCAGTTGTTCTTGTCGTTCATATCGAACTGGTGGATACGGCTTTGGTTGGCATGCGCGGAGATGCAATCATCGGGCACGCGGACAGCCACCCACACAGCGCCACGCACACCGGGACCCTTGCCTATCATCTCCATAATCCAGATTTCGTTGGGATCGGCAATCGTGAAAGACTCGCCGCTGCTGTAATAACCGTATTCCTGTACGAGTTCCGTCATTACCTTGATGGCTTCGCGGGCGGTACGGGAACGTTGCAGACCGAGATAAATCAGACTTCCGTAATCGATGATACCGGTAGTATCCACCAGTTCGGGACGGCCGCCGAAGGTTGTCTCGCCGATAGTAAGCTGGAATTCATTCATATTACCGATGACGTTGTAGGTCTGGCGCGCCTGTTCTATCCGGCCGAGGTACTTGCCGGTGTCCCACTCGTGCACATCAATCCATGTACCCTTCTTGTGCATGCCTGCGGGATAATGGTATAACTCGCCGAACAATCCATAGGAGTCGGCAGAATAGGAAACAATTGTAGAACCGTCTGCAGAGGCGTTCTTACCCACAATGAGGTTGGTACAGGCAAATGCGTTTACCACAGTTGCCACCGCTAATGCGACGGAGAGAGTTAATTTTTTCATACTTCTGTTATTATATGGTTTGTTTGATAATGCAATGTCACAGGTGAAAAGTTACCATACAAAATGAAACTCTTCGGTAGTCCGGTTGCCACGGCCGTCGGTTACGGTCATTTCCACAGTGTGCCTGCCACCTTTCTTTACATGCTTCGGGTCGAGTTCGCAGACCAGATTACCGCTGATGGAATTGGGCTTGCCGAACAGAGCGTATTTCCCGTCTATCGTTCCGCGGTAACTGTTTATTCCGGTTTCTTTATCCTTGGCCTTGAGGGTGATGCGCCCCATACGCCCCCACTGTCCGGGGTTGAGCGGAATTATCTCCGGCGGCACGGTATCTACCGCTACCGTATAAGTGCCCAGGTCGCGGATACGGACTTTCATGAAACCGTCCTCGTAAGTACCGCCTATACTGTATTTTCCGCCCCGTGCCGTAACGCCGGCTACGTAATATTTCGATTTATCTTCCAGACGGTCGCGCCGCAAGCCGATGCGCATCTCGCACGCTCCGTGCAGAGGGACACGCTTATTGTGCAACTGATAAGTAAAAGCCACGTCCCCGCTATCGGCACGTACGGAATAGTCCAGCCAAACGTCATCGTATAACATTCCACGCGGCACAACCAATTCCAGGCCGGGTTCCTGCAGATAGTTAGTCCTGTCCCACTTGAAAGCATACTTCTCGCGATGTTCCACAGGGTGAATTTCGGTGTTCTTTCCTTGTACGGTGAAACGGACTTTCGAGGTGTTGCCTAACGCATCGCTTAGCGTATATACAAATCGGTAAGGACGCTCTTCGTTGATTTCCACCAGTCCCCGATTGCCGTTGGAAGCATGCAGCATGCGCAGACGGTTGCCGGGTTCGATGAACGACTTCATGTACTGTCCGTGCGTCCATGAATTGATATAGCGATTTTCTTCGTAAGCAAAGCGGTCTACCACACTGCGGAACACCTCTTCACCGTCCACTTCGAGAATAACGGTATGCACGCCGTAGCGGTTGCCCACTCCGTCCATATGGTCATAGGCACGGATTCCTGCACCTATCAGTCCCCAGGCAGTAATAGGCTGGGTAGGATTTACAGGGAAAGTCCGGTGTATCTGCTTTCCGTTCACCACGCCTTTGCCCGGTTGGGGAAATAAAATGATGCCTTCGGCACGGGGAGCGATATTGTCCTTCACCTTCTCCATAAAAAAAGGCAGCGGGTCGACATAATCTCCTGTTGCCGACTCAATCATATCCAGATGCAGGTGAGGGCCGAAAGAGTAACCCGTGTTGCCGCTAAGGGCTATCACCTGCCCCGCCTTTACCGGATATTCCCCCGGTTCGGGGGTAATCTCCACTTCCCAGCTTTCCTGTTCATACTGCAAGTCTTTCACCCTTCGGGCTATATCGCCCACAAATGCGCTGAGGTGTCGGTTGATAGTGGAATAACCGTTATCGTAGTCCACATCGAGCACATATCCCGAACCGTGCGTCACACGGATGCGCGAGATATGCCCGTCTGCCAAAGCATGTACAGGCTTGCCTATGGCTCCGCCGGTCTTGAAGTCCAACCCACCGTGAAAGTGATTGGAGCGTATCTCGCCGAAGTTACCGGAAAAGACAATCGGAAAATCGAAAGGGAGCGTGAAAGATGCCTGCTCTATGTCCGGTCCGGTTTCCACCTCGGACGCTTCTTGCGCATATCCACCTTGTATGCTGCCTGCAAAAAACAAAAAAGAGAAAAGTATCGGGTATTTTATATTCTTACAGTTCATATCCTATTTTTTAATGCATGCAAATATAAAAAGAATAGTTCTCTCCGCCTAACCAAAAAAGAATAATCCTGCCGTCACACACGAGAAAAAAGCAGGCGTTTTCTGTTGTAAAACACGCTGTGCAAAATGACAATGAGAAAGATAAATCACTATCTTGCAACATGTTTAACCATTAACAGATGACATTATGATTATCGGAGTACCCAAAGAAATCAAAAACAACGAGAACCGTGTAGGAATGACCCCTGCCGGAGTAGCCGAGTTGGTGAAGAAAGGTCATACGGTGTATGTGCAGGCAACGGCCGGCGCAAACAGCGGGTTCTCTGACGATGATTACATCGCCGTAGGTGCGCAAATCCTACCTGCCATTGAAGACGTTTATGCCATAGCCGACATGATTGTCAAAGTGAAGGAACCTATTGCACCTGAGTACAAACTGATTAAAAAGGGACAAGTGGTATTTACCTATTTCCACTTTGCAGCCGATAAATTACTGACCGAAGCCATGATTGAGAGCGGTGCCGTATGTATCGCCTATGAAACCGTAGAGAAGGATGACCATTCCTTGCCACTGCTTACTCCCATGAGTGAAGTGGCAGGACGTATGGCTACCCAGGTGGGAGCCCGCTTTCTGGAAAAGCCGCAAGGCGGAAAGGGCAAGCTAATGGGTGGCGTACCGGGTGTCCGCCCTGCGCGTGTGCTTATTTTAGGAGGTGGCGTAGTCGGTACCAATGCCGCACAAATGGCTGCGGGAATGGGTGCGGAAGTGATGATTACGGATGTCAACCTGACGCGTCTGCGTTATCTCAGCGAAGTATTGCCCAAGAATGTAAAAACACTCTATTCCTCGCTTCACAATATTAAAATGGAACTGCCTACCGTGGATTTGGTGATAGGTTCGGTACTTATCCCCGGCGATAAAGCACCGCATCTGATTACGAGGGAGATGCTGAAAATGATGAAGCCCGGAACCGTACTTGTGGATGTCGCCATCGACCAGGGCGGTTGTTTTGAAACGTCCCATCCCACTACCCACAGCGAACCAACGTATGTCGTGGATGGCATTGTGCACTATGCGGTGGCCAATATCCCCGGTGCCGTACCGTTTACTTCCACTATGGCATTGACAAATGCAACGCTGCCTTATACCGTGGCATTAGCTTGCAAAGGTTGGAAACAGGCTTGTAAAGATGATCCGGCATTGGCATTGGGACTGAATGTGGTAGAAGGGAAAGTGACGTATAAGGCAGTGGCAGATGTGTTCGGAATGAGGTATGAGGAGATAGAACTATAAGTGGTTAGGAGTTAGGGGTTAGTGATAAGCGATTAGTGATTAGGGGTAATGATGAATTACGATTCAGCATAACTTATAGCTCATCGCTAATCACTTATCACTAATCACTAATCGCTAATCGCTAAACAGGAATTCTTCTTTCTTTGCATACGCCCAATACATAATCAATATTGTTATGCACAGATTGAAGATAAACGGAAATTCTTGCGAACCGGTATGGAATATCCATTGGAAAAAGTCTGTGATGAAGGGAGAAAGCAGTATGGCAAGGTAATTCATCACCATTACAAAGGCAAGGGCAAGCGTTGTCTTCTGAGGGATAGCAGTATCAACTGTCTTATCGTAAATCAGAGGCTGGATGATGCCATAGCCCAAACCTACTAAAATACATCCCGGCACAATGAGCCATTCCGTAGGCGAAATCCATATCAACAGTAATCCGATGGCAATAGCCAAAAGGCTGTAAAGTTTTGTTTTATTCCCCAAAAGCTTCACCAAACTATCCAACATAAATCCGGGAGCCATAATGGCAAGGAAAAACAGAGAAATCATCAGCCCGGAATTACCGCTTGAAAAGTGATGCGCTTCCATCAAGAAAGGCAAGTTAAAAGTAACCGCAAGAACTACGTAAGTAACCAACCCGTAGAATAACATTAACTGAACAAGATGGCGTATGTGTATGCCATATTTACCGGAGATTACAGGCGTAGATTGAATGGGAGGAATGATAGCCGCCGCCTGCTTGATTGTTACCGAAGCCGCATCCTTCTTTAAATAAGCCGAAAGAACTAAAGAAATCAACGGCAACAGATAAACGGCAAAAGGCAAACGCCAGTGCACCTCTGCCAGATAACCCGTTACAGCCGTAGCCACCACCAGCGTCATATTGGTTATGGCAGAGCTATAGCCAAACTGCCTGACGCGATACTCTCCCGTAAAATACCGTGAAATCAATCCCGTAGAAAGCGGAATAATCAATCCTGCCCCGATACCGAGCAAAGCGCTGACAGCCATTAGCTGCCACATCCTGGAAGAAAACAAATAAAGTACACCGCTCGCTGCAAACAGCCAAAGCCCCACCCGCAGCAAACGGATAAAATCGCGTTTCTCCGCCAGTTTACCTGCCAATAGTACAAAAGGGATAATCAGCAAGGAAGGCAAAGAAGTCAACATCTGTATATCCAACTCCGTGGCATGGGGAAAAATCGTAGAAAGTTCTCCCAAAATAGGCGAAACAGCCAAGCCCGGCAATGAGGTCAGTGCAGAAACAGACCAGATACCTATAAGCGTAATAAGAGGAATGGTTCCTTGTCCGGTATTAATCTTCATAATTCAAAAGCGGATTAGTTAGTGGAAGGACAACAAGCGATGCAACAGAATGTTCGGATAGGATAAGCGATAATTAAAAAAGCAACAGCCGGTAGAGCGCCAGGATTTCCGCCCCGCCCTTTTAATAAACGCCAAATAATGTAAAACGGCGGAACTTTCTTTCGTGGGGGTCGTTGTTGTGGAAAATTCGACGGGGAAAGTCCCCGCCGCCTAAACCTTTAAAAACTTACAGTTATATGGAAGATTTGAATTTCAGAAAAGGAGATGCCAAGACAGATGTATTCGGCTCAAACCGTATGTTGCAACCCTCACCGGTAGAAAAAATACCAGACGGACCTACTACTCCCGAAATCGCTTACCAGATGGTGAAGGATGAGACCTTCGCCCAAACACAGCCCCGTCTGAACCTGGCTACATTCGTCACCACCTATATGGACGAATACGCAACCAAGCTGATGAACGAAGCCATCAACATCAACTACATCGACGAAACCGAGTATCCCCGCATCGCCGTAATGAACGGTAAATGTATCAACATCGTCGCCAACTTGTGGAACTCTCCGGAAAAAGATACCTGGAAAACAGGCGCGCTCGCCATCGGTTCTTCCGAAGCGTGTATGTTGGGCGGTGTAGCTGCATGGCTGCGCTGGCGCAAGAAACGTCAGGCGCAAGGCAAACCGTTCGATAAGCCGAACTTCGTTATCTCCACCGGTTTTCAGGTGGTATGGGAAAAGTTTGCCCAACTGTGGCAGATTGAAATGCGCGAAGTGCCCCTGACTCTTGACAAAACCACACTCGACCCCGAAGAAGCCCTGAAAATGTGCGATGAGAACACCATCTGTATCGTACCTATCCAGGGGGTTACATGGACAGGACTGAATGACGATGTTGAAGCTCTCGACAAAGCGCTCGACGCATACAATGCCAAGACCGGCTACGACATTCCCATCCACGTAGACGCTGCCAGCGGCGGTTTCATCCTCCCGTTCCTGTATCCGGAGAAAAAGTGGGACTTCCGTTTGAAATGGGTGCTTTCTATCAGTGTCAGCGGTCACAAGTTCGGCTTGGTCTATCCGGGTCTGGGCTGGGTTTGCTGGAAAGGTAAAGAGTATCTGCCCGAAGAGATGTCATTCAGCGTAAATTATCTCGGCGCCAATATCACGCAAGTCGGTTTGAACTTCTCCCGTCCTGCCGCACAGATTTTAGGACAGTATTACCAGTTTATCCGCTTAGGATTCCAGGGTTACAAAGAAGTACAGTACAATTCGCTCACAATCGCCAAGTATATCCACGACGAAATCGGAAAAATGGCTCCGTTCGTGAATTATTCCGATGAAGTAGTGAACCCGTTGTTCATCTGGTACTTGAAACCGGAGTATGCAAAGACCGCCAAATGGACTCTGTATGACTTGCAGGATAAACTCTCGCAACAAGGCTGGATGGTTCCCGCCTATACACTGCCTTCCAAACTGGAAGATTACGTAGTAATGCGTGTCGTTGTCCGCCAGGGATTCAGCCGCGACATGGCAGATATGCTGCTGGGCGACATCAAAAACGCCATTGTCGAACTGGAGAAACTGGATTACCCCACTCCCACCCGCATGGCACAGGATAAGAATCTGCCGGTAGAAAGCAAAATCTTCAATCACGGCGGAAGACACCACAAAAAATAATAAAGCAAGAATCAGCTTACCGCTTTATTGCTTTCATACATTAAACCATGTATCGGATAAGGCTTTAGGAGATTGAAACTCCAGTCTCCTATTCCTTATTCCATATAAACTCTCTCTATATATAGATTATGGAAAAGAAAATATCAATCTCTCAAATCAAAGAAGTTGCCCTGGAAGCCTACAATGAGGTGAAAGAACAAACCGGCGGCAAGAATGCGGATTATATTCCGTACCTTGCCAACATAGACTCCAAGCTGTTCGGCCTCAGCATCTGCCTGATGAACGGACAGACCATCAATATCGGAGATACGGACTACCGCTTCGGCATAGAATCCGTTTCAAAAGTACATACCGCCATACTTATCCTGCGCCAATACGGTGCACAGAAAGTGCTGGATATGATTGGCGCCGATGCAACAGGACTGCCGTTCAACTCTATCATTGCCATTTTGCTGGAGAACGACCATCCCTCTACACCGTTGGTAAATGCAGGCGCTATCTCCGCTTGCTCCATGGTACAGCCGGTGGGCAATCCGGACAAGAAGTGGGATGCCATTGTACAGAATATCACAGAACTGTGCGGCTCCGCTCCGCAACTCATCGACGAACTGTACAAATCGGAAACGGCTACGAACTTCAACAACCGCTCCATTGCCTGGTTATTGAAGAATTACAACCGTATCTACGACGATCCGGATGTGGCGCTCGACCTTTATACCCGCCAATGCTCGCTGGGCATCACAGCCGAACAATTGGGCATTGCAGCCGGAACGATTGCCAACAACGGCGTCAATCCCGTTACCAGACAAAGCGTATTCGATGCGGGGCTCGCACCGAAAATCACTTCAATGATTTCTACCGTGGGCTTCTACGAGCATTCGGGCGACTGGATGTACACTGCCGGCATACCTGCCAAGAGCGGCGTAGGCGGTGGCGTAATGGCCGTATTGCCCGGTGTGATGGGCGTTTCCGCTTTCGCTCCACCGTTGGACGAAGCCGGTAACTCCGTCAAGGCGCAACTGGCCGTCAAGTTCATCATGAACAAGCTCGGCCTGGGCGTATTCAACGGCGACAATGTGACAATTACAGAATAATCTCTCGTACTCTTTTTTCCAAGGTTGCTCCGAAAGCGTTACGGACGCTGAGGGGCAACCTCTTTAATGATGAATTACGGGTTGCCAACGGCAATTCCGTAACCAAACAGATCTTCATTATGAAAATGGCTCTATCGGAATTCGTTTTGCGAAAGAAAGGGATATACGGCATATTGCATGTCATCATCCTGCTGCTTTCGCTGTTCCTGGTTATCAGCATCTCCATTGATACGTTCAAAGGCATCCCCTTCTACGAGCAATCGGTGTACATGGAAGTACAGCTATGGATTTGCGCATTGTTCCTGGCGGACTTTGTACTAGAATGGTTCCTGGCAACAGACAAGATGCGTTATGTAGCCACTCATTTCATCTTTCTGCTGGTAGCTATTCCTTATCAGAATATCATTGCCTATATGGGCTGGACTTTCTCACCCGAAGTCACCTATATGCTGCGTTTCATCCCATTGGTACGGGGCGGCTATGCCATGGCCATCGTGGTGGGATGGCTGACGTACAACCGCGCATCGGGCTTGTTCGTATCTTACCTGACAATGCTGCTGGCTACCGTCTATTTCTCAAGCCTTGCATTCTACGTCATGGAGCATGGGAGCAACCCTCTGGTAAAGGGGTATGGCGACGCCTTGTGGTGGGCGTTCATGGATGTGACTACGGTAGGCTCCAATATAATAGCGGTCACCGTCACAGGGCGGGTACTGTCCGTGCTGCTGGCAGCGCTGGGCATGATGATGTTCCCCATTTTCACAGTATACGTAACGAGCCTGGTAGAGCGGCGCAACAAGGAAAAGCAAGACTATTACAAAAAGATAGAACAGGAACCGGCAAAGAGCGCTCCTTAATTGTTAAAGCCGGGATTTTCCTCTACCCGCCGGGAACAACTATTCCCAAGGGTTGTTATAAACGCTGATTTCGAATATATTTTTCACCAAAAACCTTAACTTATGGCAAATATTAAACAAACAGTGAAGCTGGGAGTGTTTACCCTGGCAATCATGAATGTGACGGCTGTAGTATCCCTGCGTGGACTGCCCGCCGAGGCCGTGTACGGAATGAGTTCGGCCTTCTATTATTTATTTGCAGCCATTGTCTTTCTTATCCCTACGTCACTCGTGGCTGCGGAACTGGCTGCAATGTTTCAAGACAAACAAGGCGGTGTGTTCCGCTGGGTGGGTGAAGCCTACGGAAAGAAACTCGGCTTCCTCGCTATCTGGGTGCAGTGGATTGAAAGTACAATCTGGTATCCTACGGTACTGACGTTCGGTGCTGTGTCCATCGCTTTCATCGGCATGAACGACGTACACGACATGTCGCTGGCAAACAACAAGTACTACACGCTGGCCGTGGTGCTCGTTATCTACTGGCTGGCAACTTTCATCTCCCTGAAAGGTATGAGCTGGGTAGGAAAGGTAGCCAAAGTCGGCGGTCTGGTAGGTACAATCATCCCTGCCGGATTACTGATTGTCCTCGGCATTATCTACCTTGCCACAGGCGGACATTCCAATATGGACTTCCACAGCAGCTTTTTCCCCGACCTGACGAACTTTGACAATGTGGTGCTTGCCGCAAGTATCTTCCTCTTTTATGCAGGTATGGAGATGGGCGGTATCCACGTGAAGGATGTAAACAATCCGTCCAAAAACTATCCGAAGGCTGTGTTTATCGGCGCACTGATTACGGTGCTTATCTTCGTGTTGGGCACATTCGCTCTGGGTGTCATTATTCCGGCCAAGGACATCAGCCTTACACAAAGTCTGCTGGTAGGTTTCGACAATTACTTCCGTTACATCCATGCTTCCTGGCTGTCGCCGGTTATAGCCGTTGCACTGGCGTTCGGCGTGCTGGCAGGTGTGCTGACATGGGTTGCCGGTCCGTCCAAAGGTATCTTTGCCGTGGGCAAGGCAGGTTATATGCCTCCGTTCTTCCAGAAAACAAACAAGCTGGGTGTACAAAAGAACATTCTGTTCGTACAAGGTGGCGCTGTAACCGTATTAAGCCTTCTGTTCGTGGTGATGCCTTCGGTACAGAGTTTCTACCAGATTCTTTCACAGTTGACGGTGGTCCTTTACCTCATCATGTATATGCTGATGTTCTCCGGAGCCATCGTATTGCGTTATAAGATGAAGAAACTGAACCGTCCGTTCCGTATCGGTAAAGGCGGTAACGGCCTGATGTGGCTTGTAGGCGGTCTCGGCTTCTGCGGCTCACTGCTTGCATTCGTACTGAGCTTCATCCCGCCCAGCCAGATTTCTACCGGCAGCAATACCGTATGGTTCTCCGGACTTATCATCGGCGCACTTATCGTGGTGATTGCTCCGTTCATCATCTACGCTTCCAAGAAGCCGAGCTGGGTTGACCCTAACAGCACTTTCGAACCGTTCCATTGGGAAGAACAACCGGCTGCACAAGTTGCAGACAAAACCGCCACGGCTACGGCAACTGCCGGAACAACCGCTTCGGCCACTGCAAACGAAAGCGTTGCGTCTCCCACGGGCAATGCTCCGTCAGCAAACAACAGCAACAACAGCGGTAAAGCTCCGAACATTCCCCCTAAAGGATAAAGGCAGGCTTGCTGTCATATAATTTTGCCTATAGTGGAAATCCGGTACAATGTACATCAAAAGGATTTTTCACTATAGGCAAAATCGTTTATATCAACTGTCAAACGTCCCAACGCTCGCAAACATTGGCGGCAAGCGTTTCGCATGCCCGCTGATAACCTGTTACCAGTTCGTCCATCACTTCTGCTACCGTCTGTATTCCTTTCTCATTGAGCAAGGCGGAAGCCTGACCTATTTCAAGTTCGCCCTCTTCAAGGTCTCCTTCAAAAATACCGCGTTTGGCACGTCCTTTAGACAAAAGGATACGTAAATCCTCCTCCGTAGCCCCGACAGCCTCAGCCGCCGCTACTGCCTGCTGAAAATTACCGCGGGCCAGACGTACCGGAGATAGTTTCTTCAATAATAAACGGGTATCCCCCTCTTTCAGATGCAGGCAATATTCTTTAAACACTTCGCTGGCTGAGCTTTCTTCGGTCAAAGCAAACCGCGTACCCACCTGAACACCCTCAGCCCCCAAAGCACGCATGGCAAGAATCGCCTCACCGGTAGCAATGCCGCCGGCAGCAATCAAAGGCAGTGAGGTAACTGCACGTACAGCAGGTATCAGGCAAAGCGTAGTTGTCTCTTCGCGCCCGTTATGCCCACCGGCTTCAAATCCTTCGGCCACAATGGCATCTACACCGGCAGCCTCGGCTTTCATGGCAAAACTCGATGACGAAACAACATGCACCACTGTAATGCCATGCTGCTTCAGCCAACCGGTCCATGTCTTGGGGTTTCCGGCAGAAGTAAACACGATACGCACCCCCTCATCTACCACTATCTGCATGATTTCCTCTATCTGGGGATACATTAAAGGAATGTTCACTCCAAACGAATGATGCGTAGCCGCACGGCACTTCCGTATATGCTCACGTAATGTTTCGGGGTGCATGGAACCTGCTCCCAACAAGCCTAAGCCACCGGCATTACTTACTGCCGACGCCAACCGCCAGCCACTGCACCACACCATACCACCTTGGATGACGGGATATTTTATTCCAAACAAAGAAGTTATTCTATTCATTAATTTATCCTTTAAAGGTTTATTTTTATGAAAACAAGAAGCGGAGAAATAAAGTTCAATACTCAAAGCGGAATATCCCTATTTGATAATCGTCTCTTTACGACGGGCAGTTATGGAATCGCCGTAGGTTCTTAATACTTCCAAAGTACGTGCACGGCGTCTGGCAGCTTTCCTGTTCCAGAAATCTTTTGTAAAAGGACGCATGAAATCACCTGCAATGCCACCGCCGCCGACACTTCGCCAACTCCCCACTGCCATATTGTTGGCACGTTCGGTCACCATATAGCGCAAACCGGTAGCTTCTATCTGTTCGATACTCTCACGCGGCCCGGCATCCAACGGACGCTTTGCCCAGTCTGTATAGATTTTGAGTCTGGTCAGTTCGTAGAACGGATTGCCCCGCCATGTATTCTTGTTCACCGTAATCTTCTTCTGATAGACGGGATCCCAGTTGTATTTGGTGTTTGCGGTATAAGGCCGTAAGGTAAGCACTACCTTTTTCTCCGGCATCCGAGGCATTGCGGGTAAGGAAGCATCAAAGTCCATCCACGTCTTACTTACATCAGCCTTTGGAGAGCCCAAAGGAGCATCAACGCCCATTTCCTTCAATACATCCGGATTCAGCTTCATCTCTTCCCCGCCATTCAGCAACCGGTGCAGGCGCAAAGAGTCCTGCGGCGTCCACTCTTGAGCGTAAAGAGGAAAGGCTACCGCACAAAGCAACCCCAAAAAGAGAATAGAATACTTCACCCGATTGTTTTTTTATACCTTACACTTTATACCTAATCTCACCACCACATATAGCTGCTTCCGCAAAGCGGTTCGTCGTAGCAAGGGTCTATAGTCCACATGGTACGCGGATATTTCCGGCCTTCCCACCAACGACGGTAACGGGCGGCTGCATCGAGCACCTCCTCATCGGTCAGAAAGTAGATGCCTTCATAATTCTCGGCATCGGTATGCACCATCTTACACCCCATCGAAGCATTATGTCCCAAACGAATCGTTTCCACCGTCCACAGGATACATTCGCCTAACCGCAGTTTTCCGCCTGCCGAATAGGATACGGGAGCCAACGGAAAAGAAGGTATTACCGTCAAATCCTCGGCATACTTCAGGAGTTCTTCAATATCTTCTTTGGCAAATTTGGGAACATTACTCAGTCCTTCAGGACTTTGAGTAGAGTATTTGCCGGTTTTCAGTTGTTTTACAAACAAATCTACATCCGGATGATTGTAATCCAGCGATTCTTTACCGCAGGATGCAAGCATAAGGCAAGCTGCCATTGCAAGTATCAGATATCCGTATTTATATAGTTTACAGAGAGCATTCATTTCGTTGTTGTATTTAAGGTTAATAAGTCATACGCACTCCACACAAAAGATTCAGGTTCGTAGGGCGTTCCGTCCGCAAGGTTCCGGTTTCGGAGTCCGTACCGAAATGGTGGGAAACCGAAGGCTCGGCAAACAAAGCAAACCGCTCATTCAATCTGTAACGCACCCCTACTCCTGCCGCTACTGACAGTTGAACGGGTTCCGCATTAAAGCCGTTATCCGCAGCGCCGGCAATGCACTTTTCGGCAGTTCCGCCTACAGTGGCATATAAATCGAGTTTGGGAGTACTTGCCAATGTCATATTCAATTTTACGGGAATCCCTAAAGTATGGAGCGTGCGGTCGGCATGCAAACGATTATACAGAATACCCGTTTCCAACGCGAACCGGCTGTTCAGACTACGTTCCACTGTAACGGCCGCCGTCAGCGGCATATTGTAGTCCCCTTTAGGAAGAGAGGTTCCAAGAGCTGCTTTCAACGCCCACTTACGCGATTTCCGGTATTTTAAAGGAGTAGTTGCCTGCTCTTCTTCCGCAGGAACAGCGGAAAAGGTGTCCGAAGCAGAACTTACCCGACCGGTGGCGTTCTGATAAGAACTGCCGGTTTGTGCAACGGCATTATTGTTGAAGTAACTGTCACCGGCCTGCTGCACCCGCTGCCTGATAGTGATGGAAAGCCGGACGGAAACGGACTCGCCCTCAGTTTCCGATTGGGCAGTCATGCCTGCGGGAATTCCATTGACAGGTTGTTTTGTACCGGAATTCCGTACCATCGGGGTTGCCTGATGGATAGATGGAAAAGATTCCTGCACCACATCTCCGTCCAGACTACCTTCCGGCGTCAAAGCAGCCACTTGCGTAAAAGCTTCCTTTATCTCCTCTTTCGGAGAGAAATACCAGAAAGCGGCCGAAGCGGCTCCCAGCACAAATATAACGGATGCGGCGGCTGCCACCCGATAATATTTAGGAGAAAGAACAGCCGCTCTCTTCCGGCCTGCAGCCGAAGATGCCGCGTCTTCCTGCAACTGCTCCCAAAAGCCATCGCGTACCGTCATCTCTGTACCGGACAGACGGCTGCGGAACAATCCGGTTATTTCATCTTTTTCTCTCATATTCAGTATATTCTTTAATTCTTTTTGCTAACATACACTTGGCACGGTGCAACTGCGAGGTAGACGAATGCTCCTTGATATGAAGCAGTTCCGCAATCTCCTTGTGCGACTTCTCCTCGAACACATACAAGTTGAACACGGTACGGCAGCCGTCGGGAAGTTCCGCCACGAACGCCATCAACACTTCCTCTGAAAGCCGGCTTCCGCTTTCGGCAATACTCGCTTCGTCCTGCACATCGGGAAGTTGTTCTTCGTTTACCACCAGTTGGCTGAAACGATGCTTCCGTCGCAGATAGTCGATAGCTTGTGTCACCATCACCCTCGTTACCCACGTGCCCAATGCACATTCACCGCGAAACGTGAAGCGGGTGAAGATTTTGATAAAGCCATCGTGCAAAACATCGTGCGCCGCATCCATATCGCCCGTATAACGGTAGCATACCGCCAGCATCTGCTTGGAATAGAGAGTGTAAAGTTCCTTTCGTGCGGAATCCTTTCCTGCCCGGCAGCCCTCTATCAGTTCTATCTCATTTTCCAATGTCAGTGCTCGTTTTACGGACGCCTCTTCGCGTCGTTTGTTAGTTAGACGCAGCATCCGGCAGAATGCTGCAATAGAATCTCTAAAAAGAAGTTAAAGAATAAGGTTATCCATATCTTTCCGTTTCATCATTTGCCCTTTATAACATAAGAAAAAAGCCTCTCACAGATCTGCCCTGACGGGCAGCATTCCCTATGAGAGGCTTTCTCCTGTATTATATCGCCTTTATCAGCAGGCTTTGAAGCTCATGTCCAATCCTTTTACGGAATGCGTCAAAGCACCTACCGAGATAAAGTCTACGCCGCATTCGGCATAGTCGCGCAGAGTGTCAAAGGTGATGCCGCCGGAAGATTCCGTTTCATAACGGCCTGCTACCATTTCTACGGCTTTCTTCGTCATTTCGGGTGTAAAGTTATCGAACATGATACGGTCTACGCCACCCAAATCGAGTACCTGTTGCAGTTCGTCGAAGTTGCGTACTTCAATTTCTATCTTGAGGTCCTTGCCCTTCTCCTTGCAATATTCCTTGGCACGGGTAATGGCCTTGTCGATACCGCCGGCGAAGTCAACATGATTGTCTTTCAGCAGAATCATGTCGAACAGACCGATTCGATGGTTTACGCCGCCACCTATCTTCACAGCCATCTTTTCTAGAATACGCATGCCCGGAGTCGTCTTACGGGTATCGAGCACACGGGTATTCGTACCTTTCAGCTTCTCGGCATACTTATGGGTCATGGTAGCGATGCCGCTCATACGCTGCATAATGTTCAGCATCAGGCGTTCGGTCTGCAACAAAGACTGCACCTTGCCTTCCACAACCATAGCCACGTCGCCCGGCTTCACTTCAGTGCCGTCATTGATGAATACTTCCACTTTCATGGTGGGGTCGAAACGACGGAACACTTCTTTAGCAACCTCGATACCGGCAAGAATACCGGCTTCTTTAATCAAAAGCTTGGATTTGCCCATTGCCGTAGCAGGAATGCACGAAAGGGTGGTGTGGTCACCATCGCCTATATCTTCGGCAAAGGCCAGGTCAATCAGCCTGTCAATCAATTCTTCTTCCTTATTCATTTGTCTTATCTATTCTTATTTGGTGTATCACATATTTGCCTGCCACTTTTCTAAAGAAACAATTCACCCGGAAGTTTCCGTTCGCGGTTGTCAACGTACCGACTATGAAACTCGACTCATTGCGCTTTCCCTGGTGATTCACCGTAAAACCGCTCACCCGATTACCGGAAAAGAAAGATGCCATCTTTTTCTCTGCCGCTTGGTTGTCGACATTGATTGAACGACTCTCCAGAATCAGTTCCACTTTATCACTCAGATACCCGTTCAGTTCCTGAGAATTTCCTTTTTTAAAGGCGGCGACCACTCCTGCCGGTACGTCTTGTGCCATAAGCGAAACTGTCCAGACAAAGAAGCAGAGCCATAATATTACTACTCGTTTATTCATTTTCACAAGTATTAATGATAGGCAAAGGTAAGCAAATCTTATAAATAACAAGAAAAGAAAAGCGACATTCTCACAGGAAAGGATTATTTTTGCACGAAAATCAGTAATTCATATGAAAATGACCTTGCTCGTCGTAGGACGAACCGTAGAACAGCACTTTATTACAGCCATCAATGACTACATACAGCGCACGCGACGCTATCTCTCGTTCGATATGGAAGTTATCCCGGAACTGAAAAATACCAAAAGCCTCTCCGCAGACGTACAAAAAGAAAAAGAGGGCGAACTGATACTGAAAGCGCTCCAACCGGGCGATGTGGTGGTGCTGCTGGATGAGGGCGGAAAAGAAATGCGCTCCATAGAGTTCGCAGACTATATGAAGCGCAAGATGAACACCGTAAACAAACGGCTGGTTTTTATTATTGGCGGCCCTTACGGCTTCTCCCCCAAAGTCTATGAAGCGGCACACGAAAAGCTGTCTCTTTCGCGCATGACCTTTTCGCATCAGATGATAAGACTTATCTTTGTGGAGCAGTTATACCGTGCCATGACCATACTGAACGGCGGGCCGTATCACCATGAATAAACCGGAAAGCCTCTCCCTAAACAATCTCCTGCAATAGGGCCGGAATTTCGGGAGTGCTGTTTTTAATGACCGTAATACGGCTCTTCCCTTCCGGCGTCAGCGCAAAGTGCATCTGACGCTTATCCGTTTTTCCCACCAGTCGGGTAATCAGCTTCTTGTCCTCTACCGAGCGGATTACCTTGGAAGTATTGGAAGCTGACAGTCCGAGCGCTTCCGCTATCTCGCTGGAGGTGAGTTTGGGCGTATTGAGCAGGGTACACAACAGCATACCCTCATTCAACGACAAGTCAAACTCCTGCATGAATTTTACTTCAAACTCGGCTATCGCCCGGTAAATATCGCGGATTCTACATAAAGTTTCCATTATTCCGTTTATATAAATAGATTCACATTCGCCTTGTCCGCGCGCTCCATATAGGTCGCCACACCGCCTATGGTAACTTCGTCCAGCAATTCTTCGCGCCGGATGCCCATCATATCCATAGACATCTGACAAGCAATAAACTCAACTCCTTGCGCCAACGCCTGAGAACGCAACGATTCCAAAGAATCTATTCCTTTCCGCTTCATCAGGAAGCGCATCATCCTGCTGCCCAAGCCCATCATATTCATTTTGGACAGTTTCAGCCGCAATGAACTGGACGGAAGCATCATACCGAACATCTTTCCGAAAATATCTTTCTCTGTCCGGGGTTTCTGTATCTTCTTCAAGACATTCAATCCCCAGAAGGTGAAGAATATCGACACTTTCTGTCCGGTTGCCGCTGCGCCGTTAGCGAGTACAAAGGTAGCTAAAGCCTTGTCTAAATCATCGCTAAAAAGAATTAAAGTTTTTCCCCGTCCGCCTGCTGCCGGAAGAGACGACGGGCAGGCACAAGCCTCATCGCCTTTTTCAAGCAATACCGTGTAGCGTCCTTTTTCTTCCTTTTTCTCTATCAGCTTGTTGCCCGTAGTGGCACACCAGGCAGAAGCATCACGTGCGAATCCGGCATCGGTCGCCACAATTTCCACCCGCTCGCCCGGAGCGATGCTGTCCATGGCTTTCTTTACCTGCATGATAGGGCCGGGACATTGCAGGCCGCAGGCATTAACCCTCAAAGGCTCTTTGGCAGAACCGCTCTGTGCCGATTGCGACGGAGCGGATGCAGCAGGCTGAGCCGGCGATGATGCCGTAGGAGCAGGAATGGGCGCCACTGCTGTAGAATAGGTCTTATATCCGCCTATCAAGTTGGCCGTATTGCGATAACCGCGTCCTATCAGAATACGTTGTGCCAAATATCCGCGCAAACCTACGGCACAGAAAAGCACGACGGGCTTATCCGCCGGTATTTCCGACAAACGGTCGCGCATCTCGTCCAGCGGGATATTGACAGCTCCCGGAATCGTTCCGAACGAGAATTCTTCAGGGGTACGGGTATCTATCAGCATTACTTCGTCTTTCTTCTCTGCCAGTTCGCGCCAGGAAATAACCGGCATGGCGCCGCTGATAATATTGGAAGCCACGTATCCGGCTATGGCAATAGGGTCTTTTGCCGATGAGAAAGGCGGTGCATAGGTGTGCTCCGTTTCCATCAAATCGTAAACGGTTCCGCCATGTTTGATAAGTCCCGCTATCTGGTCGATGCGCTTATCCACTCCCTCGTAGCCTACGCATTGCGCACCATAGAGTTTTCCGGTTTTCGGATGGAACGTCAGTTTCAAGGTCAGAGGCAACGCATCGGGATAATAACCTGCATGCGAAGCAGAATGGGTTACCGAGCTTTGATACTCCATACCCCATTGTTTCAGACGCTTGGCGGCAAGTCCGGTAGAAGCTACCGTCATATCAAAGACTTTGGCGATGGATGTACCGATAGCTCCTTCGTAGGATGTGGTATTGCCCAAGGCCATATTATCGGCAACGATGCGTCCCTGACGGTTTGCCGGATTGGCCAGATAGTTGAGCCACGGTTTTCCGGTCAGCGGATGGGGATATTCAATGGCATCGCCCACAGCATAGATGTCTTTTACGGAAGTTTCCAAGTGCTCGTCTACCCGGATACCGCCCGTTTCGCCCAACTCCAAACCTGCCTGTTGCGCCAATGCCGTTGCCGGACGCACACCGATAGAAAGCAATACCATATCGGCAGGAATCGTTTTTCCGCTTTTCAGAAAAACGGTAATTCCCTCTTCAGTACGCCGGAAACGGGTAACGCCCTCTTCCAGATAAAGAGAAACGCCTTTTTCGATCAGATGCCGGTGAATAGGTGCAGCCATGGAGAAGTCGATAGGCGCCATAACCTGATTGCCCATCTCTACAACAGAAACCGTAACGCCCGCATGATGCAGGTTTTCCGCCATCTCAAGTCCGATGAAGCCTGCGCCTACTACAACTGCGCGTTTTACTTGCTTGTCTGTGATATAAGCCTTAATCCGGTCGGTATCTTCTACATTGCGAAGCGTAAAGATACCTTCCGAGTCAATGCCTTCCAAAGGCGGTTTCACCGGATTGGCTCCCGGAGAAAGCAGAAGTTTGTCATAGGTTTCTTCATATTCCTTTCCATCTGCTTTACGGATAGTCAATGTTTTCTTTTCCGGATCGATTGCGATTACTTCGTTCTCTACCCGCACATCGATACGGAAACGTTTACCGAATGATGCGGGAGTCTGAACCAATAGTTTTTCGCGATCGGCGATAACACCGCCTATATAATAAGGTAATCCGCAATTGGCATAGGAAATGTATTTGCCTTTCTCCAATAAAATGATTTCAGCTTGCTCATCTATTCTTCTTAACCGGGCAGCAGCCGTGGCTCCACCTGCAACGCCACCGATAATTACATATTTCATATTTCTTTCTTTTTAGTTTGATACTGCAAAGGAAGTAATAATTTCCAATATAAAATAGTTTCCTTAGGAAAATAATGTTAATATACTATTTAATAATATATTATACCTGTATAACAAGAAGAATAAGCTATTATTAAAAACATGCAGTTTAATCATTGCAAGTTATAAAATATAACGAAAAACATAAAAAAAGAGATGCATCCTCTCGGACGCATCTCCATTATAACCATATCATATTCAAAGTCCTTTCTATTCCTACTACATACTACCAGCCCATATTTTCGAGTCCCGCAGCTTTATACCAAGCCATGGAACGGTAAGCCTCAGCAGCTTTGGAATCAACCGAAAGGGGGATATAATGCGTAATGCCGTTTGTTCCTTCCATTGAAAACATTCTTTTGAACATGGAGTAATTTTTATCTGTAGTATTCCAATAGACAATAGAAGCATCAAACACATTCTTCCAAGCAACATAAGCATCGGCATCCAGCCGCATTTCCATCATCTGCGAGAAATCATAGTAACCGACATGTCCTTCTTCCATATCCCGCTTATCATAATCAAACACCGTATTAAAAGAAGGCACGCTTTCGTTGTCCGCGCGCTCCAAGAGTTGCCCTGTCACATCCGCCAAATCATCCAACGCATCTGTCCTTACAGCGCAAATGGAAGTTCCGCCTGTCCAGTTTGCATTCGAGATACCCTCTCCTGCTTTATAATTATCCTTATAATGATTAAAGTAGGCTTCTGCCATTTGTGCAGCCGCGCCCGGTTTAAACATATAAGGAACAACCTTGTCATAAGGAGCGCCCGGACCCGGATTCTCCGTAGGCGAACCGATATAATAATCGGTATAATTACGCACCTCATAAGCCACTTCTACAGACATCATAAAGCATGCGTCAAACATTATAAAGTCAAAGTGAGGCATCCCGTCATCCAATACATCAACAAAGTCAGATATATTCATACGGTTATCCTGCCCCTCTCCTGTATCCTGCCCTATCCAGCGTGTAGAAGCCGAAGGTACCGGATAAGGAATCCAGCCGTCTGCGTGCGACCAGTAAACCAAACCGTAACTGTCTGCCGGATATTCATAGAAAGCACGGTGCATTACCTCCTTCATCACAGAGGCCTTCGTGGATACCTGCTCTGCATACTCCTTGATTATCTCCTTCTCCAAACGCCCTTTCTTGTTTCTAGAGATCCGGAACAAAACTGGTGCTACCCTGTCATCCTGATATACCAGCAAGTTACTGGATGACAAATCAACGGATTCCATGCCTGCAATCATCTCTTCCACATCTTCCTTCGCAAATGACGACAAGTTATTATCCGCTACAATGTAAACAAGCACGGTTCTACTTCCTACCTCAGGTGGCACCGGATCATCATCTTGATTACAAGCCGTAAACAAAAGGAAAAAAGATATGCACAGCAATGTATAAAGCTTCATTCTCATAGGTATCGTATAATTGTTGCAACGCACCGATTACTCTTCCGGCTTCTTAAAACTGAACTTATCCGACGTAATAGCCTGCAACACCATTGTGCTCTTCTTATACTTCGCCTTTACCTTGACAGCTTCCTTTTCCAGTTTCTTTTTATTCTCACTGAAATAGATCATACACGTATAATCGGGTTTCTTCAAATCGTATTCCAGATAGTTTTTCAATTGATAGCTGTACAAGTCACGCTTGGGCAAAAAACCGTTCTTGTCCAGTGCCGTACTGTCCAATACTTGGATTTCCGTACAATACACTACCGAATCATTGAAAGACGCCGCTACGCCAAAAGCATAAACAGGCTTATGGCTTTTCATTGTAAACGCTGTACACAAAGTAAATACGAGCATCACTGCAAATACTATTTTTATGTGCTTCATAACTTCTTTTTGATTGTTTAATGGGGCAAAGATAATAAAAAAACCGGCCATCCACTCTGGACAGACCGGTTTTCTTAATTTCTTTTATTTGTCAGAAACCGATATTCTTATTTATCCCAAATAAGATTTGAGCAATTTACTACGATTACTTTGTCTTAATCTTCTGATTGCTTTTTCCTTAATCTGGCGGACACGCTCACGTGTGAGACCGAATTTGTCGCCGATTTCCTCTAATGTCATTTCCTGCTGTCCGATACCGAAAAACATCTGTATGATTTCTTTTTCCCTATCGGTTAACGTAGAAAGAGCTCTATCAATTTCCCTCGCAAGAGACTCGTTCACCAAAGAGCGGTCGGCCATAGGAGAGTCGTCGTTGACCAGCACATCGAGCAAGCTGTTGTCTTCTCCTTCAACGAAAGGCGCGTCTACCGAAATATGGCGGCCGGAAACCTTCAGCGTATCGGAGATTTTGTCAACAGGGATTTCCAGTTCATCGGCAAGTTCTTCGGGCGACGGGCGACGTTCGTTTTCCTGCTCGAACTTGGAGAAAGCCTTGCTGATTTTATTCAGCGAGCCTACCTGGTTCAAGGGAAGACGCACAATACGCGACTGCTCTGCCAAAGCCTGCAAAATGGACTGACGTATCCACCATACTGCATAACTGATGAACTTGAAACCACGTGTCTCATCGAACTTTTCGGCAGCCTTAATCAGTCCTAAATTACCCTCGTTAATCAAGTCGGGCAAACTCAAACCCTGGTTCTGGTACTGTTTGGCTACAGATACAACGAAACGCAGATTGGCACGTGTCAATTTCTCCAGTGCAACACGGTCACCCTTGCGGATGCGCTGAGCGAGCTCTACCTCTTCTTCGACTGTAATGAGGTCTTCGCGACCGATTTCCTGCAAATACTTGTCAAGAGAAGCGCTCTCTCTGTTAGTGATACTTTTGGTAATTTTTAGTTGTCTCATTCTTATAATACAGATTTGGGTTGCAAAGTTACGACAAATTATTTATTACAACACTAACATGCCGAAACTTTTTCACCTTATTTATACCTTACTTATACAACAAAAAAGATGTCGGCAAGTATTCGCCGACACCTTTCTTTTCATCTTTCTTTGCTTATATTACAATCTTCTTACCTGATTATCATGTTTTTGTTATTCCTGGCTCAAATCAACAGCATAACTTGCACGCTTGCCCGACGGGAACATACCGGTGATAAACAACACTTGTTCGGGAGATTGGGCGGCAGCTTTCAGTACCTGCTCCAGATCCTCTACCGACTTCATCTGTACATTGTTCGCCTTGAGGATGATGAATCCCTTACGGATACCGGCATCTGCCATTTTACCGTTGGACACTCCGGTTACTTCCAAGCCGTAACCCAAGTTAAGTTGTCTCTTCAATTCGGAAGATACAGGTTTGAAAGCTGCACCCAACAGTTCCATTCCGGCATCTTTCACTACTTTCGTATTGCCTTGAGAGTTCTTCAGCGTCAATACAAATTCCTTCTCTTTCTTGTCACGGATTACCTTCACCTTTACTTTATCGCCCGGACGATGCTTAGCCAGCACTTCCTGCAAATCGGTAAACTTATGCACCTTCTTACCGTCAATACCGACGATAACGTCATCCGACTTCAACACACCGGCAGCAGAACCGCCTTCTACAACTTCGGCAATCAAGACACCTTCCTTCACACCGAGTTCGTCGGCTTTCTTCTTCATTTCCTCAGCCAGTCTTTCGTCCATTTGCAGGTCTGTGCCCAGTGTAGTACCGGTAATACCCAGCAAAGCACGCTGTACCGTACCGAACTGCTTCAAGTCCGCTACAACTTTCGTCATGATGCTGGTGGGGATTGCAAAGCCGTAGCCGGAGTATGCACCTGTCGGTGAATACAACATGGCGTTGATACCTACCAGCTCACCTCTTGCATTAACCAGAGCACCACCACTGTTGCCCTGATTGATGGCAGCATCCGTCTGGATGAAAGACTGGATATTCGCAGCCTGTCCGTTGGACGCCGTTGCACCGATGGCACGAGCCTTTGCACTGACGATACCGGCTGTTACGGTAGAGTTCAGGTTGAACGGGTTACCTACCGCCAACACCCACTCACCTACTTTCAGTTCGTCGGAGTTGCCTACCGGTACTGTGGGGAAATCGTCACCCTCAATCTTAATCAGCGCAAGGTCGGTGCTGGGGTCAGTACCGATGATGCGGCCTTTCAACTCGCGGTCATCGTTCAGTTTCACGGTAATTTCATCAGCACCCTCAACCACGTGGTTGTTGGTTACGATATAGCCGTCTTTGGAAATAATCACGCCGGAGCCGAAACCTACGCGCGGCTGGGTCTGTATCTGACGCTGCTGTCCGCGACCGTCACCGAAGAAGAAGTCAAAAATATCCGGCATGCTCTGCACTGTCTGAGTCTTGCTCAACTGTTTGGCACGTATATGTACTACGGCATGAACCGAACTTTCTGCCGCTTGCGTCAGGTCAACAGGCTGCGCATCCGTCGCGTTATAAGCAGCCAACCGTAAATTATTAGGGTTCTGCTGGAACAATTCGCTGAATGTAGCAGACTTTTCCTTATTCTGCATCTTATAAGTGGTAACACCGGCCACTCCTGCACTCAGAACTACAATGGCTGCAACTCCAAGGATGTTTTTTGTTGTCTGTTTCATATTACTTTCTATTTTCTTTAATTGTTAATATTCAAATCTCATTTAACATTCTGACGTTAAAATAACGACAAAAATCGTTCTGTTATTCCGCTTGTCACTCTTTTTTGTTCTCTTTTAACAGTGAATATTTGGGACTTAACAGCGGTTAACGGCAGAAGCTGACAAATTAGCATTTATGCACGATTACTGTCTGTTAAAAGACTGACAGATAGACAAAACAAAAACGCACCATCCGTTTGCCTGTAACGGATGATGCGTTGAGGTTCAACAGATGATGCGTTTCGCCTCAACACATCATCTGTTTTCAAGCTGTATGCCATACCTTAATAATTAAGGTAATCGATGTCCATATGGTAACTCCATTGCGGAAAATAAAGGTTTCCACCTTCCCACTCTACCTCGCCGCGCTGGAAATCTACGGTTTCGCTACGCGGATACTTCTTTTCGGGCACTAACGGCATGCCGTAATCGGTATTTACAATCATGCGCCAGGAGTCGATACCACCCAGGAAGAAATACTCTTCATCGGCATTGCGGGCAAAAGCCGGGATTCCGAACGATTGGTCTACAGGCACCCACCCTACGCCTTCAAAATATACTTCCGCCCAATCGTGCAGGTTCCAAGCACGGGGATGCATCATGAACCCGCTCTGAAAATGTGCGGGAATGCCGCTGATGCGGCATAAGGTTATGAATAAAAGGCTGACCTGACCGCAATCGCCGTGACGGTTGTCCAATACATATTCCGGAATATTCTCAATCGTGGAATACTCGCGGGCAGATGCCCAGGGGAAGTGATCGTTAATCCAACGGAAGATGCGCTTAGCCTTTAAATAAGGATTGGTTTCACCTGCTGCCAACTTGGCAGCCAACTCACGCAGCCGCGGAGAGAAGACGATGTGTTTCTCCCGCTCGGCGGTATACTCTTTATAAAGAGCGGTAGTCGTATCATAAGGCAGAACATCTTCCGCGCGCAGATTATGCCACTCTCCGCAGGATGTATACTCAAATGTTTCGGAGAACACGGTAGGCTCTCCTTGTACCGCACGCTTTTCCATATAGAGCGTGCTATGCCGGCACTCTTGCGGAGAAAGGACATAGTCCGGCTCACTGGCAGAGATGAATTTCACATCCCGCTGCCGGGACTGGTCGGTACGGGGATAAGGCAACCAGCAGCGAACCAGCTTTCCGGCAGGAACGGCATTGGTGTCTACCGTCAGCGTATAAGTGACACGCATCCGCTTGGGAACGACTATCGCCTTGTTTTCTTTCTTCACGGCGGTAATCACTTCGGGCAGATTCTCTTTGTTCACCTTCTCACTTCCGCTTAGAGCAGTGCCCTCTTTGGCTATCTTTATATCATAGCAGGCAGAATCCACACGAAACAGATTAGGACCGGCATTACGGAAATAGCGTTTTTCACCATCCAGAACCATGCACTCCAAAGCATTGGATGCTTCCCACTGCCGCATCTGTTCGTCCGTTACATCAGGAATATACTTTCTGATATAGTCCTTGACCTGAGATTCCGTCAAACAAAAATCCGTAAGCAGACGCTGGTGCAAATCATCATCCCAGCTGTATGGCCTGTTCTCCGGTTTCGTGCTGCAAGCAGAAACAAAAACAAACAAAAAGACAATATATAGCAGATTCTTCATGGATTATATAAGTAAATCAGTTTATATCAGGAGCTCCTGTCATCGTATAATTTCCGTACTTTTATATCTTCACGACTCCAATACCCGGCAAGTCCGGCAGTGTAATCTTTCCCTTTACAACTTCCATTCCCTTGAAACGGTCGTTGGCTATCAGCAAACTGCCGTCCAAATCGGCAAAATCAACTGCCGGAGAAAATTGTGCAGCCGCAGAAATGGCACACGAAGTTTCGGTCATGCACCCCACCATTACTTTCATGCCCAAAGCACGCGCCAGTGTCACCATCTTCCATGCCTCACGCATACCGGTACATTTCATCAGTTTGATATTGATGCCGGTAAAAGCATCTTTCAGCCCTACTATATCCTTTAAGCGTTGGACGGATTCATCTGCAAATACCGGCAACGGACTCTGCCCGGTTACCCACGCGATATCATCCAACTGCTCTTTAGGCATGGGCTGCTCTATCATCACAATGCCTTTCTCTTTCAGCCAGTGAATCATATCAAGCGCATAGTGTTTGTCTTTCCAACCCTGATTGGCGTCAATGGCGATAGGCAGGTCGGTTACCGAACGAATGGTCTCGATCATCTCCTTATCGTTGTCGCGCCCCAGCTTCACTTTCAGGATATTGAACTTCCCGGCACACTCTTTAGTCTTTTCACGCACCACATCGGGCGTATCAATACCGATGGTAAAGGTGGTAGAAGGCGCTTTCTCCTTATCCAATCCCCAGATTTTATACCAGGGGGCCTGCAACAATTTACCCACCAAATCATGTAAGGCAATATCCACCGCAGTCTTGGCCGCCGAATCTCCTGCAGAGAGACTGTCTATATAACTCAGGATATCTTCCAGCCGGAAAGGGTCGGAGAACTGTCCGATAACATCCTGCACTTTCTTCAAGAAAGCCAGTACGCTGTCCATCGTGCCCAATTCGTGCTGCAGATAGGGCGGCATGGAAGCTTCGCCATAACCGATGATGCCGTCATACTCTATTTCTACCTGCACATCGGGAGTGGTGGTGCGCGAATAAGCAGCCACCGTAAACACATGACGCAACCTCAGTTCATACGGAAAGAAACGCAGCTTCATTTTAGGCGTAACGCCACTCTTATTGATATTGAACAAAGCAGGCGCCGCACCCTCACCTGCCAATACGCTATTGATAGCCATACCCGAACCTAAGGCGGCAAAGGCGGCAGTCTTTAAAAAGTCTCTTCTGTTTTGCATGTCATTTATAGTATTCATTGGTTTCCGTTGTGTTTAATCCCTCTTCCTTATTTATATAAGGTAATACGCGCGTAGCGAACAGTAACCGTCCGAGATTGTACTCATCGAACAATTCATCTGCCGGGTCGAAACTGCTGATATGCACATCGCCCTGCGAATGAATGAAACGCTTGCCGCCAATATACATACCCACGTGTACGACCCGTTCTTTACGTTCCGGAGTTGCCTTGCGGCCGAAGAATATCAAATCGCCCGGTTGCAGGTTGGAAAAATCGGCTGCAATGTCTATATGCTCGCCCACATAAGCCTGCTGGGAAGCATCACGTGGTATAATGATGTCGTGCATAAAAAGTATGGTGCGCATGAATCCGCTGCAATCCACGCCTTTCGATGAAGTTCCCGCCCAAAGATAAGGTATCCCCATCATGGTGTGTGCCGTACGGATAATGCCGGCGGCATCCTGCTGCAAGCCGGAACGCCATTTCTTCTCGGGCATGGCTATGGATTTGGAGATGTATCCCCGGCGACCGTCGGGATAGGTCACCTTGTAGAAAGCTCCCTTGCTCCCTTCCCACTTCAAACGGTTGCCGGCCACAACGTCCGAAACCGTTTGTGAAGTTTGGTTCGGTTCGGAATAGACAAAACCGTAATGAGCAGTCACAACGATCTTTTCCGCCTTGTTCCACGCGGCCATTTCTTCTTCGGTCACCGGATGTACACCTACACGATGCACCCAGGCGATATAATTGTCGGGAGTCTGGATACGCACCCAGCCATCGCGCTGCAATACGCGCACTGGCATCCCCATCAGACTCTGTGTCATCATTTCCGATGAGAAATCCGGAGCGACACGCATATTTGCCACAGACACATTGATAATACCGCAGGTTTTGCCTTCCAGCCCCTTCACATCGGGAAGCAGTTCAAGACAGTCCATCACGGCATAGCCTTTTCTTGCCAGTTCCTTCAACAATGCGTTTTTCGCTTCTGCCGAAGTAGTGACGCCACGCAGCATCACATTCTTATCGGAAAAAGAATAATCTACATCCAGCAATGCCACACGCCTGTCCGGTGCAAACTGTTTTTTCAAACTGTCGGTGAGTTGTGCCACCTCTACCGGTATATTACGGTCTCCGGCTTCCGAAGCGACAGCAAAAAGAGTTATAAAGAGAAATACTGCAAAGAATGAGGCAAACTTTTTCATGGACTATACGCATTTGGGAATTATTAATGTTAGCAAAGCTAACAATTTATTCTAAAAGAGATACATATTTTCAGTGTTTTTAAGAAATTACACAAATAAAACACCGATAACGAACAAATCACCGGTCACCTGACGTCAATCACTAAAAAATTCCTATCTTTGCACCCCAAAGCAGTTGGTCGGTCTGTCGCTTGCGCCTCGTGCGCATGAGGAAAGTCCGGGCAACACAGAGCATCCTACTTCCTAACAGAAAGCTGTCCGCGAGGGTAGAGTAACGTAGAAGAAAATAACCGCCATGCCTTCCGGGGTTGTGGTAAGGGTGAGAAGGTGGGGTAAGAGCCCACCGGCCTTGTGGCGACACAAGGGCCGTACGTCTTAGGAGTTGTAAGGTCATGTAAACCGACGTTATGAGAGTTGCTCGCTCCATGTCGGAGGGTAGACCGCTAAAGCCTGTATGGCAACATACGGCTCAGATAAATGACAGACGCCTTGATTTAATTGCTGAATCAGGGAACAGAACCCGGCTTACAGACCGACTGCTTTTTTAAATTAAAAATTAAAAATTGAGAATTAAGAAATAAAGTCCTTTTGGCATACTATCGTTTTTCAATTCTCGATTCTCATTTTTCAATTTAGCATGAACAAGCGCATTGCCACCCTTTGGAAATTCCTGACATACGACATCTGGCGTATTACAGAAGATGAAGTCACTAAAACGACTTTCTCCTTATATAATATTATCAAGACCATTTATCTCTGCATCAACCGCTTTACCAAAGACAGGCTTGTAAACAAGGCATCGGCATTGACATATAGCACTTTACTGGCTATTGTACCTATCCTGGCCATTGTGTTTGCCATTGCACGCGGGTTCGGCTTCGACAATCTGATGGAGAGTCAAATCGTTCAAGGCTTCGGCGGCCCGTCGGAAACAACGGAAGTTATCTTCCAATTCGTCAACTCCTATCTATCTCAAACCAAAAACGGCATATTCATCGGCGTGGGCCTGATCATGTTATTGTGGACGGTGCTCAACCTGATTAACAACATGGAGATTACCTTCAACCGCATCTGGCAGGTAAAAAAAGCAAGAAGCATGTACCGTAAAATCACGGATTACTTCTCCATGCTCCTACTGATACCCCTTCTGCTGGTAGTTTCGGGCGGTCTTTCCATATTTATGAGCACCATGCTGAAGAATGTGACAGACTTCACCCTGCTCGCTCCCATCGGCAAATTCCTAATCCGCCTCATACCTTTTGTGCTGACATGGGTGATGTTCACGGCACTGTATGTTTTCATGCCCAATACAAAGGTGAAACTCAAGCATGCGCTGATTTCGGGCATTCTGGCAGGTACGGCACACCAGGCATTCCAGTTCCTTTATATCAGCAGCCAGTTGTGGGTATCCCGTTACAACGCCATTTACGGTAGTTTTGCGGCACTTCCCATGTTCCTGCTGTGGTTGCAGATATCGTGGACCATCTGCCTTTTCGGAGCGGAACTGACGTATGCCGGACAAAACATCCGGAACTTCAGTTTCGATAAGGATGCACGCAACATCAGCCGCCGTTACCGCGACTTCATCTCCATCCTCATCATGTCGTTCGTAGCCAAACGCTTTGAAAAGAACGAACCTCCCTATACTGCCGAAGACATATCCGAGGAGTGCCAGATACCCATACGCCTGACCAACCAGACTCTTTATGAATTGCAGGAAATCAACCTTCTGCACGAAGTGGTGACCGATGCCAAAAGCCAGGACATCGCCTACCAGCCTTCCATGGACATCAGCAAGCTGAACGTTGCTCTCCTGCTGGACAAGCTGGACACCCACGGCTCCGAGGACTTCAAGATAGACAAGGACAAAGAATTCCACGGGCAATGGGAAACACTGATGAAAGCACGGGAAGAGTACTACAAGAGTGCAAGCCAAGTGCTGCTGAAAGACCTGTAACGGTAGCTTTAATAATGGTTGTATGAAACAACCTTGTCCTTGGATTTCCTGGACTTCTTCCGTTTGTCTTTTGCCGGATAGCCTATCGTGATGTCGAGCAACAGACGTTTATTGGCAGGAATACCGG